>JBKQNE010000234.1:0-14945 GCA_052146355.1 Binataceae bacterium (SeqCode)
GCCTAAACGGCCGGTTTCCATCTCCAGGGCCACGACTAAGAGTTAGTTGGCACTGCGTTTGGCCCGCTGAATCACTGTGGCTCTTTTGCTTGGCGGCGAGGATGTCGCTGATAAAGTCGCCTGAGAGTTCGAATTCATTGCGCTCCGTCACCGAGTCCTTCTCTGTGTCCGGTTCCGCCAAAAAACCATCGAAACCCCCGCCTGTAGGGTGAGTTTGGATAGGGCAGTGACAGCGGAGAACGGTGAGGGGGCCTGCTTGTGCCCGTTTGCCGCGTCTTATCTCTGCGGCCATCAGATTCGGGGCCACGAGGAAAATACGCGATTTCGGCGTCCGAGACCCACTGGCCTTTGATCTTTTGAAAAAGCGTTCTCTTCGGGTTCGTAGCAAAAAGCCGTACGAAACTCTTTTGAATCTCCACGATTGCGTTCGACGATTCCTCCAATATTCGGTTTTGCTTTACCCAGGGCCATAGGCGCAGGAGAATCGCCCGCAGCCCATGAGTGCGAGGGAACATCAAGCTTGGATTATCGCGGCGGGAGTGTTCGTCGCGCTCTTCTTGGTTTGGGGAGGCGGCGTCAACACCGGCCCGGTATTCCTTCCGCCGCTTTTGAAGTATTTCGGCTGGACCCGTGCCCGGGTCTCTACACTCGGGTCCGCCGGTGCGCTGATGGCCGGCGCGTGCGGCCCCTTGGTGGGTTGGCTGGTGGATCGCGTCGAAGCGCGCCGCGTGATGCTGGTCGGCGCAATCACGACCGGAATTGGTTTCCTCGCGGCGAGCCGCTGCGACACATACTACGGTTTACTGGCTGCCAATTTGATCGTCGCGATCGGGGTCACGGCCGCGACTCTCATACCCGCGTCACTGGTTATTGCGGGCTGGTTCGGCGAACGGCGAGGCCTGGCTATGGGGCTGACCTTCGCGGGCACGTCGTTGGGCGGTGCGGCGATGATCGCGATCGCGAACAAGGCCATTGCACTAGGAGGATGGCGTACCGGCTATGTCGCTATGGCCCTACCGATGCTGTTCATCGTCGCGCCGCTGGTGTTGCTTGTGGTCCGAAGCCATCCACCGTCACAAAGCGTCCCGTCCGGGCCGATTCAGACGCAGCCGGTCCCGTTCGTACTGCCTGGTGTCGAGCTGTCCGAGGCGTTTCACACGCGATCGTTTTGGCTGATCGGGATCGCGGAGTTCTTCTACGCATGTGCCATTGGCGGCATTCTCGTCCACGTGGTGGTGTATCTAATCGCCGCCGGGTACACGGCTAGCCTTTCCGCCGGCAGCCTCAGCATGATCTACCTAATGTCAACCGCGGGAAAACTCTCGATGGGTCCGTCTGCGGATCGGGTTAGTCCTCGCATCGTTCTGTCGGTTGTGTTCGGCGGGGCCGCGCTAGGCACGTTACTCCTGCTCGGAGCCAAAAGCGGCTTGCTGCTGAGCGGGTTCATCGTGCTGGTCGGGATAGCGTCGGGCACGCCGCTGGTGTTGCTGCCGTTAGTGTTCATACAGTCTCTGGGGGTGAAGCGTCTGGGTTCCGTTCAGGGCGTCGCAGGAATATTCGCGACCATCGGAGCTGCGATTGGTCCCGTGACCGCCGGCCGTATCTTCGATCTGAGCGGGAGTTACGCTATAGCCTTTGGCGTTTTTGCCGCTATGTGGCTTGGAGCGGCGCTCGCGATCTACTCATGCATTCCGCTCGAACAAGAGCTTGAACAGCTCCATCTCCAGGTAGCTGACTCAGCCTCGTAGGGAAATCTGGTGCTTGCTGTGCATCCACTGGTCCTTACACACGGCGCTCAGCTACCTCCGCGCACTTTGTGCACCGAATTCGATTTTCTTGCGTTCAGACGGTTCCACATCAGGCCGAGGATGAGGGCGAACGTCACTAGCGCTGCAAACCAGACAACCGCTAGCTCGATCTCACTCGCCGGTATAGATGGGGCTCGCCTGTATTGCGGCGGTCTGGCGATTCCCGGCACCGCTGCCAATTTAAACGCAAAGCTTGCCGCCACTGCGCGAAGGTGTATCGTGCACGTGAGTCGCAATTGATCGATTCCGCTGAGCGGTCGTTTCTGCTGAAAATCCCACTCAAACGAAGATCTGAACAGGTGCAGAAGCCAAGGGCTACTAGCCGATCCCGTCTTAGTGGCTGTTCTCCGACGCCTTTGCATCCGTACATTTGGATCAGACCCCTCGGCGCGATGCAGGGCGCGGGGTCGACGTCTGGTAGTCAACTTTGTGATTACGCCGTAACACAGCCATTTCTGCGCCGCTGGATAGGCGCTGAAGAACAGCTAGCGCCGCTGTTCCGCTGTTTTGATTTCAGCGCCAGGATCAGCCGCCAGAGAATGTCCATTGAAGGCGTCCGCTCATCGTTTTCCAGATAGGAAAAATAGGAGGCCTTGATGCCGACCGCCTTGGCTACGTCGCGCTGCGTGAGCGCCAGCGATTCGCGCCGCTTCTTGATCACGTTCCCGATCTTCGTTGCCTGTCTGTGGCGAATTACTGATTTCGCTTGAAAAATCAACAATCCGCAACAGACAGGCCAGCTCGACCCTCGAGGTCCCCCGCGAAATGTCGGTTAGGACTTGCGGCAGCAGGCACACCGCTTTCAGTAGTGCGAGGGTCGCCGCGAGACCCAAACCGCCTGATGTGATACTGGAACGTGTCAATGATTCGCGGTTTGTCTTAGCGTCGGATTCTTGTTGTCCCACCGACGAGGACTTATGAACAATGTCACGTATAGGCTGGCGCGCGAAGACGATCTGTCTGCGCTGCGACTGATCCAGACCAAAGCGCTTCAGCATCTGGTGGTGACTGGCGAGGGCAGAGACCCTTCCGCGATGCCGATCACCGACGAGCCGAGTCTCTCGATGCGACATCTGTTGCACACAGATCCGAAGCTCGCGTGGGTGGCGACGCGCGATGGCGATCTGATCGGCTTCAGCGTGGGGTTCGTGCGAGGGGAGCTGTGGTTCCTCTCGGACCTGTTCGTACTTCCCGAGGCCCACGGCCAGGGCGTCGGCGGCGAATTGCTCCAAAGATGCCTCGCCGGCGGAGAGGAGCGCGGCGCGCGGATTCGTGCGGTCGAGTCCAGCAGCGACAGGGGTGCGCAGGCGCTCTATATAAGGGCCGGGATGGTGCCGCGCTTTCCGCTATTCAATCTCAAAGGAGCGAGCCGAAATCTGCGCGACCTGCCGCCGGTGAGAAGTCAGTTAGCGCGGTCGATTTCATCGCAAGCGTCGATTCGGCAGCTTGGCGATCTGGACGAGATTGTATGGGGACGCCGACGCGACGGTGAGCATCGATTCTGGCTTGGCGAGTTTGCGATGACCCGTTTGGCGATCGCGGATGTGTCAGGCGGGCTCCTCGCCTATGCCTATTATGAGCCGCACAGGAACGGGGCGCGACGTATCGGGCCGCTGGCGGCTTGCAACGCCCGGCTCCAGCTCGCGCTCCTGCGTGCGATCGGTGATGCAATTGGCGATGGGACCGAAGAGTCGGTCGAGCTCCAGTTGCCGGGGATAAATGCTACCGCCCTCAACGCACTGCTCGGGGCCGGGTTTCGAATCGATCACGTCGGACTGTTCATGTCGTCGCGGACGTTCGGTCGCTTCGACAGGTACCTGCCATCCGATGGAACGCTTTTGTAGACGAGAATTGCGGGTAACGCCAGTTACTACGATCAAGTACAGACAGGCCTCATGATTCGAATCTAGGAGTCAAAACGCGCCGAGAAAGAACCGAGGTAGTTACCCAGACGTTACCTAGAAACGCAGAAGCTGACAGTCGAAGTTGAGGAAAGCGCCCTAAGTGCTTGATTTTATTGGAGCCACCCGTCGGATTCGAACCGACGACCTGCTGATTACGAATCAGCTGCTCTAAGTGGGATCGCAATTTGCCCGTTAAATCGCCTTGAGTCTCGGGTCTGACACGAATCTTGTTCGTTCTCCCGAGGAATTCTGAAATGGCGAGACTTTCGGCCGGTTACCGACCAGCGTTTTCAGTGCCCACCCAGTGACCACATCAGGCTTTCACACGGTGATCTACCGTAACAGAAACGCGTGAATTTCCTAGCAAGATAACCCAACGTCGCGCTGCAAAACCTCCTGCGTTGTTTTTGAAGACCGGTGGCGCCACCGTGCCCCTTCCTCCTCCAGGTTGTGGTTCGTTGGGTCTTTCGCTGGCCCATGGCGCTCATCGTGCCGATCGCAAACGGATCGCAAGCACTCAATCTATCGCCGTAAACGTCCACTCACGAACCAGGGCGCAACCGCCACGAGGCGCGCTCCATGCTCGCCGAAGTCTATAACTGGTTCACCGGAGGCTTCCACACCGCCGATCTGAAGGAAGCCAAGCCGCCGCTCGAAGAACTAATGCCTGATCGCGAATAACGAACGCGTAGGCACTCGGTGCCCAAATGGTAGGAACTCACGGGTATTGGCAGGACATCGTTCCCGAAAAAGAGCTCTATTTGTCTTCCTTCGGCGTCCCTTCATTGCCCTCCGGGTCGGGTTCAATTCCCCCCGCCTCCACCAATTTCCTCAGCGAAATACGCATATTTTCTGTCTGGTCGAAGTTTTGGGTGCCCAACTGGTGCCCATCGCGGTCCGGCTCGCCATACAGATTGGCGATCCGCCGCCCATCCTCCCGCCGCAAGTTCTTCATCCATTTTCGGTAGTGCTCGAAAATCATTCGCTCCGAAGTCCCGCAAACCTGGGCAACCCAGCCTGGGTCTTCGCCAGCCGACAGCGCGAGCGTGATGAACGTGTCCCGGATGTTGTATTGGCCGCGCGTTCGCAACCCCAGCATGCGCAGCGTCGGCAGCCATACCTTCTTGTGGAGCCATTCTTGGGACAATGGATTGCCGTGCTGATCGGTGAACACGAAGTCACGCTTGCCGGTCTCAAGGGAACGTCGCTTTAGGCGACCGAATGCTTGGAAGATGGCCGGGGCATTAGCGCAATCGACTTCGCGCTCGCCGGTTTTAGGCGGAGCTTCCACCCCGCCCCAGCGGGCGATCCTGCCACGCTTCAGATGAACGGTCTGCCGGTGAAAATCGAGCCAATCGAAACGAAGGGCAAGAATCTCGGAAGGCCGCCAACCCACCCGAAACCAAACATTGTATAGGTCGCGATACCAGTTGGGCAGGAGGTTAAGGAATGCCTTCGATTCGGCCAGATTGAGCGGGTCGGAATTGGAGCGATTAACTATGATGCGCTTTCTCCGAGTATGTCGCGGCACCGGGTTGCTCTCGATTAGTCCGTCCTCCACTGCATCCGCCATCGCCTTGTGGAGAACTCCGAGAACGTTCTGCGCGGTCTTACCAGACCGCCCGCTGTCCTGGAGCGCTTTACGCAGCAACTTGCAGTGCGCAGGATTCAACTCGTCCAAGCGAAGCGTGCCCACGGCGGGCTTCAGATGACAACGGATGATGGATATTCCCAGACCTCGACGGGCTCGGACGAGAATTGTGCTCCGAATGGAAGGCTCGTTGCGCCTGACAAATCGTTGAATTGTACGGCGCGGATACTGCGCAGCTTTATCGGTGCTACTTTTCCTTGAGGCGCGGATCGTCGCTCGCGATGCACTCTACGTCGTAGATTTCTTCCGGCGGTAGACCACGATAGGAGCCGAGATTCGGATCGAGCTTCGAGAATGTGCGACGTTCAGCGTCGCAGTCTTTTTCGGTCCTAAATACGCCGATGAAAGGCCAACTTTGCACCGGTTTGATCGAGCCATCTTTTGCGAGAGACGAAAGCGGTGGCGGCATCATCAGATACCAGACCACCAGCGAGAGCGCGACGAAGTGGCCGGGTTTCACCAGCCCCGAATTAACACACGGGTAAACTTACTGAAACCACTAGCGCAGGGCCAAGGTAGAGAAGCCTGTTAGCATGCGAACAACCAATTCGTCTGAGGCGCGCCCGCGTCGGAGCCTTCGGTGGGGAACGCCGAATGAATCTAGACAAAATTAGCCAACACGACTTCGACCAATGCGACAATTGCGAGCAGCACCTTGTCTTCCAGCCCTGCACGGACTGCGGTTGGCACAAAGACAACAAGCCGTCCTTCGCTGGAGCGGCACATGATTTCGTTCGCTGCCCATGTGGCTGGTATTACATTCGAGCGTGCAGCGGCAGCGACGATCACGAATCCCTAAGCTGTGCGCCGACAAGCGATCGCGGAGATCTCGTGCGCAGCGTTCTGCAGGGGAAACGACGCGACCGTCTGCCAATGAAATCGTAGGGCGACCGCGACGGCGGGAAGGCCGGAAGCAATCACAATCGACCCTTGGCCCGGTGGTGAACTCAATGTTCGGGACCGCCGTAAGAACCGCAGGGACCGGATCAGAACCAGTCGAGCCGATGAGCAATTGTCCGTCGGCCAAGGCGTCAAACTCGACCAGTTCACATTAGCCTCGCGGGAGAGGAGTTATTCGTCGAATATGCGCCTCCTCATCCTCAGTCTACGGCTCCTCTGGAAACGCGAATCTGAGCAGATCATCAAAGTCGTTCGCAGTGGCGGTGGCAGGCTATGGTGATTGGCCCGACTTATGGGCAATGATCTTCAAACTCCACAGGCGAGCGGCGATGAGCCCGAGCCCTTCCTTCGCACCCTTTAGTTCGAGACCTTTAATTTCCGCCATGTGACTATGCCAACGGGCCGATCGAGCGCAGCCATTTCCGTGCGCTTGGGTACGCGCCGACGAACAACATGTAGCGGTCAACGTCCGCGTTGAACTTCAGTACTTGTACTAGCCGCCAGAGCACGTCCATCGACGGCGTCCGTTCGTCCTGTTCTAGATACGAGATGTAGCTCGGCTTGACGCCGACCTTCGCGGCCACGTCGCTCTGCGTGAGCGCCAGCGATTCGCGCCGCTTCCTGATCATGTTCCCGATCTTCGTTGCCTGTTTCACGGTTCGTCTCCGTTGTCGTTGATCATGTGTCCATCCCATTTCTTCTTCCCGCGCGAAGAAAGCTTGAAACTGCGCCTGCCGCGGGAGCGCGGACCTGCGCGGACGGTGTGGTTGATATCAATTGTCTCAGTCGCGAAACACAAGTAGGTCATCGTAGCCGACGCGTGCCGACTTCGCGATTCGTGCGGAATCTGATCTTCCACATCACGCACGATTCGCCGCCCTTCGACGATCCGACGGTCTAGCCGATAATCGTGAAGCGGCAGCTCTATGGGAGGAATACTCGCCATTCGGGTGGAAACGGACCGCTACTGGGTCCTGCAATCTCGACCAAGCCGATATTCGGCAACGTACTTCCGACCCGTCAGCGGGGCTCTAATGCGGGGCGAAACAAAACCAGCGCGTAATCGCTCCGACGCATTTCAGCTACTCTCGGCGGAGGCTGTGCGCCGCCGAGTCGCAGACCATTACGTGTGGCACTCGAAAACAGCGGGGTGGGGCGAAACCGGCAGGATTCCACGCTAATTGTCACCAGGAAATCCTCTCCTCTTCTCTACAGGACTCTTGAGGGTGCAAGTACCAGTGAATCCGAATTTTGGACTCTTGCAATCCAAATTGAACGTTCCAACCCGACCCTCATAATCGACGCTGGCCTTGAGATAGCACTTTTCGGGCGCTGGATGGTTGAAGGTATCGCCCTGCCATTGGAGGCTGAGTGTGCCGATCACCTCAGGATTGGCAGGGCTCCAGGTGCTGCCGTTGATGCTCCATGTGCCGTGGGCCAGCGTGTTAAAGTAGTTGTCGTTGTTGGTGACCAGTTCGCCGTTGGTGAATCGTCGCCCCCCGTTATTCGGCCACTGCTAAAGCTCGGACTGGTTCCGGCGGTTAGCAGCATGATGGACGCAACGTGAATTGCCTGGGGCGGCGCGGCGTACTCACCTGTCAAGTTGCAGTAATATTGACCTTGGAAGAACAAATTGGTCGCTCGCACTGGATAAGGAATCAGAAGGAGGAACAAGAGCAAAAATATCCTGGTACGTCTGACGAAACGGCGCATCGCGATTGCCTCGTAGTCGCTACGTTCAGACCCAGATCCTGGCGGAACGTACCTTACCCTCCTGCCTCTTGTGAAGTAGATTGGTTCCTGGGCACTGGTTCAGTTTGAAAGCGCAACTAATTCCGAAATCCAATCCATGTTCACCCGCCTCGCCATTCCCACGCTGATCGGACTTCTTTTCGCAACTCCATTATTCCTGTTGCCGGTCGTGCAATGGAAGTTATTCAGCAGGTGGCGGCGACGAACAGGACAAGAGGATTACGCCTGCGGCGTATCGACTAGCGCGATGTTAATCGCTGTGAGTGTGCTTGGCCTCCCGCTCGCTTGGGTTGTCTTCGGGTTTGCTTGGACCCTCTACGGAAACCTGCTCTATGCTAGTTTCGCGATTGTGCTTGAAGCATCTATTGGGATTGTGGCGGGTATTGTATCGACCGTAATTTGGCGCATGCGACCAAACTGAACCAGTGCCGGTTCCTGGTCTATGCAGATCGGCTCTGGCGCTTGCTCCGCACGATTCATCGAACCGATGTTGAGCCTCGCCGTCCCGAAGCTACCGGAAGGACCGGAATGGACCTACGAGGTCAAGTTCGACGGTTACCGCGCGCTGGGCATCAAGACGGGACGCCAAGTGCAGCTCCGGTCACGCAACGGCAAAAGCTTCAACGCCCGCTTCGCTTCGATCGCACGCGCACTCGAAGCGCTTCCGGATGAAACTGTCATCGACGGCGAGATTGTCGCTACCGCGAAGGTCGCCCGTCGTTCAACGTGCTCCAAAACCATCTCAACGAAAATCCACCGTTGCATCTCTACGCGTTCGACTTGCTCTTCCTCAAAGGTAAGGACCTGACCCAGGAACCGCTCCAAAAGCGCCGCGAGCTGTTGCGCGGCAAAGTAATGCCGACGTTGCCGGACTCCATTCGCTTTTCAGAAACGCTCCAGGCGTCGGCTGCGGAAGTGATCGAAGCGGTACAACGGCTGGGTCTAGAGGGTGTCGTCGCGAAGCGGCGCAATAGCCGGTACGAGCCGGGGAAGCGTTCGGGTGCGTGGCAGAAGATGCGCATCAATCGGACGGGCGAGTTTGTGATCGGCGGCTACACTACGGGCTCACGCAACTTCGATGCGCTCCTGGTAGGTCAGTATGAAGGTCGCAAGCTGATGTACGTCGCCAAGGTGCGCGCCGGGTTGACGCCAGCACTGCGGGAATCTGTGTTCCGGCAAATTCGCGGCCTCGAAGCCAAACGATGCCCGTTCACGAATTTGCCGGAATCAGGTCGCGGTCAATGGGGCGAGGGATTGACGGTGGAGGAGATGGCGAGATGCCGCTGGCTGAAACCGAAGATGCTCGCGAGCATCGAGTATCTGGAGTGGACCGCAGCGAACCATCTCCGCCACGCGAAGTTTGGTTCACTGTCGAAGCGTGCTTGATATTGCGATTGCAGTCGGTTCTCGCGCCGCTCTTGATGCCTATACGGATCCAAAAGTCTGGGGCGTGTTCGACTCCGGGGTGCCCCATTCGACAAGCTGGCGCAGTTCGCGTCGCCACCGCCCCACCATACGACATTTTCATCGCGGTGCGGGTGGGCCGAAGGCCCATGCCAACTGCTGCCGAGTTCAGACGACGTGGTCTTCTACTAGTGTCCGGGACTCCGTGTAAATCCAACAGGCGAACAGGTAGCGGTCGCCGGTGTGTGTTGCAGAAAAGGTTTTGATCGCGTCTCTCATGCTCTCAAGGCACTGATCGGCCTTTTGCTTCGTGGCCTGCTGAAAGATCATGACTCGCAAATGGGCGCGCGCGACAAGCAGTTTCTGAAAATCCCAGAGGATTTCATCCACAAAGCGTACGTTCCATTCACTTTCAAGAACTAATGGAAGTTCGACGAGTTTCCCGTCGGCAGAGTCGGGTCTGTGCCAATTGCGGATGTCAACCCATGTGAGGTCCCAAAGCCAGCCGGTCTCAAAATCGTCCTTCGGAGGCTTCGCGCCGCGCACCTTGAATCCATAGCCGCGACCGAGACGGGTCAGCTCCGAAAGGATGTTGAAGGTCCACTGCCTGTCGGGTAGGCCTGCGGCTTGGGCTTGGGCGAAGGTGCTCTCGATGCTTTGACGTACCTGCAAAGCGATGTCGTCAACGCTGGGACTAGGCATTTTTTTCTTCCTCCTAAAGTCGAAGGGTCATCGGTAGTCTTCACAAAACTACCAGAACTTCGGCATCATGAACGCCACCACGATGGCGGCGATGCTTCGCGGGCAGCAGCAACCGGCCTAAACGCGAGACTTCGATATTGCCCAAAATGCCTCTTGTGGGTAAAGTAAATCAACCAACCGCAGGAGATCGCCAACGAAATGGCCCGCGTGGTAGCTCTTCGCCAAACATCGAATTGGGCAAAGCGCTAGCATCGACCACCGGTCAAGCCGCGTAAAAACCCCCTTGTGCGCGATTACGTGACCAGAGATGAGGCCGAAGCGATGGTCAGAGCAGCCCACAAGGCCGGTGGCCGCACCGCAGAACGTGACGCTCTGCTGATAATGCTGGCGTACCGGCATGGCCTTCGCGCCAGTGAGGTGACGGCGCTGCGCTGGGACCAAGTCGATCTCAAGGCTGGTCTGCTGCACGTCGCCAGACTCAAGCACGGGGATGAATCAACCCACCCGCTTCGCGGTCCTGAGCTGCGTGCCCTTCGAGTTTGGAAGCGGAGGCAGGACCAACGCGCTCCGTACATCTTCACTTCGCTGCGAGGCGGTCCGATGACTCGGCGGACGGTGCACTACGTGGTCGCACGGGCTGCCAAATCAGCTCGTCTGCCATTCCCGGTGCATCCCCACATGCTACGGCACGGCACTGGCTTCTACCTTGCGAACCAAGGCCACGATACCAGAGCCGTCCAGCTCTATCTGGGACACAAAAACATTCAGCACACGGTGCGCTACACACAGCTTGCCGCTGGTCGATTCAAAGACTTCTGGAGAGATTGACCGTTTGCGCGCGCGTCCGGGCTGCCAAACCTGCAAGACCCGACTATCCGGCTGGTCACGCTCCAGTACACCGCTCGATGCGAGAGCCGGGCGAGATGCTCGCACCGCGCGACGATCCGCGTCGAGTGCAGGGACAGGATCGGCCATCCGATCCTGAGTCGCGACTCCAACGACCGACCACGCGAAGCCGCTGATCGCTAAGCCGAAGGCGCTCAGAATCGAAGTCTTCTGGTGGTAAGAAGCGGGTGGCAGGTGGCTGCTTGCCTTCAGATGATTTAGTTGCCAAAAACGACGGGTAAGACGATCCAACGTCACTAGGTTTCTCGCACAGCGCGACGGCTGAAGGGACGACACAATCATGCGGCGGAAACATCAGCTCTTGGCGGTCTTGGTCGGCGCGTGCCTGATGCTGGCGCTACCGAGGCTATGCCCCGCTGCGACATTCCCGGTCACTAGACTGGATGACCTTGACCCCACAGGACCCGGCAATTCCGGCGACCTGCGTAGTGCGATAAATGCCGCGAACACCGCAGGGGGGACTGGGAACAACATTGATTTTTCCATGACCGGCACGATCACGCTCGGCGGCACCTTGCCCGCGATTACTTCTATCTTGACCATCACCGGGCCAACCTCGTCGTCATCGGGCATCACCATCGACGGCAGCAGCAGCGTTCAGATCATGCAGATTAATTCAGGAGCCAATGTCACCCTGCAATTTCTTGCCCTGCAGAATGGAAGACAGGCGGGCCTCCCCGGTCCCGACGGCGCGTCCGGTGAGGGTGGCGCAATCTTTAATAGCGGGACGCTGACCATCGCCAACTGCACGCTCTCAAACAACCAAGCCATTGGCGGCGACTCGATTGAGACTGGTGGTGGCGGTGGCGCCGGGCTAGGGGGCGCAATCTTCAATCTAGGGACGCTGACTATTACTGGCAGTACGCTTTCCTCCAACCAAGCGACCGGCGGCGCCGGGTCAGGCGGCGGTGGCGGGGCCAGCGGTGAAGGCGGCGCAATCTTTGCTAGCGGAACGGTGACTGTCACCAACATCACCTTTTCAGGGAACCTAGCCACAGGCGGTGCCGGCTCACCTGTCGGTCAGGGCACGGGCGGAGCGATCTTCGTGGGTGAGGGAACGCTGACCAGCACTAACGCCACGTTTTCGGACAACCGAGCAATCAACGGCGGTCCTACGGGCGGCGCCATCGCCTCCAATAGAGGCGCCGTGAACCTCAAGGGCGCCATCTTCGCCGCAAGCGTTCCCAGCAACTGCGGTGCAGCCGCCACCGCCGCCAGCTTCAGCATCGCCGACGACGCCACCTGCTTCACCGGCGGCACCATGGGCAATGCCGTCGTAACAAACACCAGCGCCATCGGTCTCGCTACGGCGCTGGCCAACAACGGCGGTCCCACGCAGACCATCGCGCTGCAAGGGGGCGGCACGGCCAATGCCTTCATTCCCATTGCCTCTTGCACCGACCAGTCCAGCCCGGCCGTCACGTTGATGACCGACCAGCGCGGCTTCCCGCGTCCCGCGCCGAGCCATTCCAACTTCTGCTCGGCGGGAGCCTTTGAATACAGCCCGCCGTTCTTCAACGGCGAAGCGTCGGTCGGAAACCAAACTTACTATTTGACCTTTTTCGGCTACTACAGCTACGAGTTCTATCCGTGGCTCTACCACTTCGGGACGGGGTCGGTCGGATTGGGGTTCGAATATGTATTCGACGCCAACGACGCGGCGGCGGGAGTGTATCTCTACGACAACGGAATGAAACACTTCCTGTACACCAATCCCAGTGACTTTCCGATTATGTATGACTTTAGTTTAACACACTGGCTGTACTACTTCCCCGGCACCAGTCGGACGTTTTACGACTTTACCACCGGTATGTACTTCTCCAATCCGCCGGGGTGAGCGGGGCTCTTAATGCCGGACGAGGTTTTAACCGTCACAGAGCTGGCTGACTACCTAAGGGTGCACCGCAGCACGATCTACCGGCTGCTCAGGGAGCGCAAACTACCCGCCTTCAAAATGGGCTCCGACTGGCGTTTCAACCGCGAACAGATTGATGAATGGCGCTTGAAACAGGATCCGGGTTGGGCCGAGGAATCGGACGAAGCCACGAAGAAGGACGAATTGTAAGATGCTGTTGCGCTACCGCCACCATCGCTTCACCGCCGACGCCGGAACGCTGGTCATGGGCGGGTTGGTCGCGCTAGCGCTCGCTTGGTTCGTGCCGCCCGTCGCGCGATGAAAGATCGACCGAAAAAGACTCGCGAGCAACTTGACCTCGGGCTCGGCGCTGACAAGCAGACCGGCCCGGAGCGCACGCTGGAAGTGAACTGCGCGAACTGCGGCGCGAAGTTCATCGCCTACTATGGCTACGACGAGGAGAACGTCGAGACGGTCGAGGTCCGCTCGTGCGCCCTCTGCCACGGCGACGAGTACAAGCGCGACAACTTCAAGGGCGGGACGATCAGGCTGATAGCGCAGGTCACGGCGCGGCGTTAGATGCACGGGTGAGGGCTATTACAATGAACGTTGGCCGCACCGTTTCACTCGCGCTCGTGAGTTGGCTTCTGATGGTGCCGCCCGTGATCCCAAAAACTCGTGAGTGAACAAAAGCGCGCACCTCAAGGAATGGACGGGCAGACGCACCTTTCCGCATAGCGAGGGATACGAGGGGGCTCGGACACCGCGTGCCCCCAGACGCGAATTGACGCCATTGGCGAGCATCGTCGCGAACGGGCGGTGCGAGCGCCGAAAAGTTCATCTCGCACCGCCCAACGGTTTCTCTACTTGTCCTTGGTTTTGTCCTTAATCGGAAATTTGGGGTCGCGGTCGGCGTTCCACAAGCCCCAATGCGGCCCCCATGAATTCTGCACGCTGAGCCATGGCTCATTGAACCCTTCAAAGAAGAAGGTGGAGCCGAGCTGACTGGCACCCGAAAAAATCGCGTCGGTAAAGATTTTCTCGTTAGCGGTCGAAGGAACCGCACTGCCGTTGTCGTCGCCCGCGCTTGGCCAACCAGTCTCGCCGATTATTACCGGTTTAGTAAACATGCCAACGAACATATTGTATCCGGCAACGAGATTGCTGAACGCTCCCGAGATCGATACGCCGTTGGGACCCGCATAGAACGGGTAGATGTTGATCATCACTGAATCAACATCTTGCTCCAGTTGGGGGCCATAGCTGATCGCGGCCTGATAGCCAAATCCGGTCGTAACCTGCACCGGTGAGCCCGGCGTGAGACCGCTCCGTACATATTGCAGGTCCGCAGCTAGTTGAGTGGCGCTGACCGGATTGGGATTAGAATCAGTGGGCAGGCATTCGTTGCCCACCACTACCGCAAGCACCGTGTTTGGATACGCGTTTGCCAGCTTGATCGCGGTGTCCAGATAGGTCGTGGTGCCCGCGCTGTTGTAGGTGGCGTCCTCGAACACTCCTTGGTAGACCTTGAGCCCCAAGGTCTTGGCTATCGGCACCACCTGATCGAGCCGCGATGCGCTGTCATCGCCGTAGGTCTTGATGACCGTAAACTTCTTGGCAAGAACCGTCAGATCGTTCGTGAACTGAGTGTCCGGTATCGGAGTGCCGGGACCTTGCCCATCCTTGTGGAACGGCCCGTAGTCGATTCCGATAAAGGTCTGCGCAAAGGCAGCGCCCGACATCATCAACACCAAAACAACCAACGAAGTCAAAGCCAGTTTGATTCTCGTACTGCTCATTTACTCCCTCCGATTTACGTTATGCGGCCAATCTTGACCGTACGCGTGGTAGACGAAATGCGGCCATATTTATTCGCGCGGCCTTTGGCCTACCGTCGCCTATACTACTCGTTCTGGATGGGCAGATGTGATGATGTCGAGTGGCTCACACAAGCAGCTCGACAGACTTGATGCCCGATTCCGCGTGAGGAACGGCGTGGGCACTGGGTGCCCAAATGGTGGGAACTCGCGGGCAATGGCAGGACATCGTTCCCGAAAAAGAGC
>JBKQNE010000235.1:0-21566 GCA_052146355.1 Binataceae bacterium (SeqCode)
TCCGGCTCGTACCTGCTCAACCATCCGCCGCCGATACTCGGCCGGGTATGGTGGGCGTGTTTTCGGCATCGTGCTCCTCCTTCTGCTCTCTTCCCCAACACCCTCCACGAAACCGGGTCAACTCCAGGCGACAGCGAGGCGGACGTATGGCTGTGGGGTCGAAGTCTTGCAGAGCTCGCGCAGAGGCGCGGTCGACTACGCTGCGGTGCCGGAGCTCCGCGGAGTGAACCTCGAACCCTACCGTAAACCGCCGGTCGCGGTGGTGAAGATCAACTTCATTGCGCCCCACCAGCAATAGACCCTCATGCAGGAATATTTCGGCTTTCGTAATTTCCGCCAGTTCGAGCGCACCCGCAGAGAGATCAAGCTGCCGTACGATCTGTTGAACGACCGACGTTTCCGGCAGCTTCCCGACGCTCGGAAGGCCCATTTGCTCTGCCTGCTGCTGCTCTCGGCGCGTATGAACAATCTCCTGCCCAACAGTCCGGTCAAGCTGGAGCGGCTGATCGGGGCGACGGAGCCCTTAGAGCTGAGCGCGTTCGCCGACTTCGTCGACTTCGCCAGGGTGGAAACGCCTACCTGGCAAGACCGCTTTGCAAACCGGCGCGTGCCCGACAGCGTGCGTTCGGCGGTGCTGGTGCGCGACGGCGGACGCTGTCGAAAATGCCGGAGGGCGATCAACCTGGAAATGGATCACGTGGTTCCGGTCAGCAAGGGCGGTAAGACCGAAGAAGCGAACCTGCAGACGCTGTGCCGACGCTGTAACCGGGCCAAGTCCAGGAAGCTGGTTCCCCGGGTCTGAAGATGAGTGCGGCAGGACCCCGCAGCCTCGCGGTCGAACTGGCCCTGCTGTTCCTGCGCGAACTCGAGCCCCTGGTTGCAGAAGATCCGGAGCGGCTGGTCTCGACCGAGGCGGTGCTCTCGTTTGCGGCGGTCCGCCGCGCGGATCCGCTCACCTGGCAACGCTGGCGCAGGATTCTCGAGAAGTACGACAAAGCCGACCTCATCGAGCATATGCTCGGCGAGCCAGTACCCCTGGATCCCTACGGCGGCGGGTCCGCCGCAGACCGACTGACAGGACTGGTGCTCGAGACTGGAATCGAGTTCTTTCATGATCCCGACCAGCACGGCTGGGCTTCCATTCGCGTCGATGGCCATTGGCAGAATCACCCCATCCGCTCCCGCCCCTTCCAGCTCTTCCTGCTGCGGACCTATTACCGCGAGACCGGCACCAGCCCCGGCGCGCAAGCCATCCGCGCCACGCTGGAGCTGTTGGAGGCGAAAGCTTTGTTTGACGGTAAGGAGGCTCCCATCAATCTGCGGGTCGCAAGTCACCGCGGCAAACTCTATCTCGACCTGTGCGACCGCGCCTGGCGGGCCGTCGAGATCGACGCCGAAGGTTGGCGCATAGTAACTCGACCGCCGCCGCGGTTTCACCGCACCCGCGGCTCCCAGCCGCTGCCCGCACCCGAGCGCGGCGGCGGTCTCGACGAATTACGCCGCTTCCTGAATGTCGACCACCAGGGCTGGACTCTGATCAAGGCCTTTCTGGTCGCGGCGCTGCGTCCCAGTGTGCCCTGCCCGATCCTGGTCGCCAAGGGTGAGCAGGGAGCGGGCAAGACCACCGCGTGCAGAATCATCAGCGCGCTGGTCGACCCGCGCACCGGGGCACTACGGGGCGTCCCTCGGGAAGTTCGCGACCTGACCGCAGCGGCAAGGAACTCCTGGATCGTTTGTTTCGATAACCTGAGCCACCTGCCCGACGAACTCGCCGACGCAGCTTGCCGACTGGCCACCGGGGGCGGGTTCGGTGGCCGGCAACTCTACAGTGACCACGACCAAGCGATCTTCGACGCTACCCGTCCCTTGGTGTTCAATGCGATTCCCGACCTGGGTGCCGCGCGGCCTGACTTTCTCGATCGCGCAGTGATCGTAGAGCTACTCGACCTGAAACCCGAGATGCGCCGCGACGAGGCGCAGTTCTGGCGCGAGTTCGAGGAGGCTCGGCCGCGAATCCTGGGCGCCCTGCTCGATGCCGCTACTGCGGGACTCAGGAACCTGCCCAGCGTCAGGCTCGATCAGCTGCCGCGGATGGCCGACTTCGCGATCTGGGTAAATGCGTGCGAGGAGGGACTCGGAATGAAACCCGGCGAGGCCCTGGCTACCTACCAGTCCAACCGCGCCGAGACGCGCAATCTCGCTCTCGAGGCATCGCCAGTTTACGAAGCCCTTCGGGAGGTGGCCCGGGCCGGATTCAGCGGTACCTCCAGCGAGCTGCTATTTCTTTTGAGCAAGCTGGCGAGCGATAACACTCGGCGCTCGCGGCGGTGGCCAAAGGCGCCAAACTTGCTTAGCAACGCTCTCCGGCGCATGGCGGGCAACTTACGCTCTGCCGGGATCGAGATCCATTTCAATCGCGCGGACCACCAGGGCAGACGCATAATATCGGTGACATCGGCTTCACTGGTCCCGCAAACATCGTCAGCATCGTCAGCACCGTCAGCGCCCTAAAGAGCGGCAGTATTTAGCTGAATCGAGCGTTTTGGCCCAAAGAAGCATGCCGAAGAACTCTTTAGGACCTGTGCTCGAATGCTGACGGTGCTGACGATGCTGACGATGATTTGCGCTTCCGATGCACCGGAAAAGATCATGAGTTATCTAACCTAATCAGCACCACCTTCGGGAAGCCGACTTCTGAGCGTGCTTCGACCTGATTTTTTCCTCGGAAAACATGGAAAAATCTCCGGCGATTCAGGGATGGTTGTTCGTGACTTTACCACTGACGATCTTTTCCAGAGATACTACGCGTCTGTCGGGATCGGCAGGGCAGACACGTAGTATCTCTGGTCTCGACTTCCGCGCATCGCAAAAGATCGTCAGCCGCTGTCAATGGTAGTCAACAGCGCGGCAGCACGACACGAGCCGTCCCCCAGCAAGTCTTTGAGGCGCCTTTCCCACAAAATCTTTGAGACGTCCATGATAATTCGTAATCACAACGGACGTTGGAGGTCCGGCGGAATCCGCAGCCGGCCAGATTGGCATTTCCTACTGTTCTCCGCAAAAACTCAACGACAGTCATGCAGTACGCCAGGAGGCTGTACTCATGATGAAGTCCGTTCAGGACGGGGTACGCCCCGCGACTCGGCTTGATCGGTCGAAAACGCTGGCTTCAAGGTCAGGGTTTCGCCTTGAATTCAGGTTGGGGAGGCAGGTTCATGTTGTGGAGGTCGGGATCATCGCTTCTCACGCATCGACCTAGATCCACGTCTTCGGCGAACT
The DNA here is from genome assembly GCA_052146355.1 of Binataceae bacterium (SeqCode). Classification (GTDB taxonomy): domain Bacteria; phylum Desulfobacterota; class Binatia; order Binatales; family Binataceae; genus JAFAHS01. The sequence goes on from JBKQNE010000235.1 coordinate 3,280, forward strand.
TAGTGAGGATTCTGTGCAGGGAGCCGGTCTCATTTTTGGCCGCGTCCAGGTGCCTTGCCTTAAGGCCGCTTTTCTCGCCTCGCACTCTTGAGCAGTCGAAAAAGAGCCGTTTTTCAGCAATGTCCCACTGGCCCATAGGCGCATAAGGCTGGGGCTCCACCTTATCGTCGATCAGCGGCAGCATCAGGTACCAGCCGACCAGCGCGATCGCAGCGGCGTGGTACAACTTCATGCGAGCGATTTAGCAAAGCGTGAGGGAAAGCGAAAGGCGCCATCTTTCGCCTTTGCGACCCGCCCGGCGCTGGTGCGAATCTTCGTCACGACAATCGGCAAATCTAACCCGTACCGATGTACTGCAAGTAATCGACCCATTGAGGAACCGGATTCGTTTCACGGAGCACACCGGCGAACCGTAGCCGCGCGGCTCCTGGAGATTGCTGGAGAAATGAACTCGGCTCGCCCCAGGCGTCACGGCAAATGGTCCACTTGTTAACACGGTTGACCGTGAGTCGACACGTCGAGTAACGTCCTGTGGCCATCAACGAAGACCGCTGGCCTATGCTTCGGTTGACGTTTACGAGCCTCAGCTCCTTATCGAAAAGGGAGGGAAAACAACCATGGGCATGGATAACATCAGACATCTGGTCGTGCTGATGCTCGAGAACCGATCGGTCGACAACATGGCGGGCTATCTATATGCCGACGTCAACAACCGGCCGCCGATCAATATCCCACCTCCCGGTCCGGGTTTGCCGACGACGTACGACGGATTACTGAACCCGATTGAGCGCACCGACTTCTGGAATCCCACGAACGAAACCTTCTTCCGGGGTGCAGCGCCCGAGCGGGTATTCGCAACGACACAAACGCGCAATTTCACCGTGCCCGATCCCGATCCTGAGGAGCAGTTTAGTGACATCACTTATCAACTGTTCGGCCCGCAGATTCCGGGACCCGGCACTCCCAATCAAATGCGCGGCTTTCTCCTGAGCTATGCGAACGCTTCGAACAACCCCGCGGACATCATGCAGTGCTACTCTCCGGCGCAGGTGCCGGTCATCACGAATATCGCGCGGAGCTATGCGATCAGCGATCGATGGTACGCCGCATGCCCAACGCAGACCTGGCCGAACCGGGCATTCACCCATCTCGGTACTTCGCTCGGCAAAGTGAACAACTGGCCCTACAATCCGTTTGATTACAACATCCAGACGATTTTCAACGTCCTCGAGGCTCTGGTTGCGCCCTGGGGCGATCCGATCACCTGGGCGGTCTTCAACGATTCAGTCCTGGCGTCGCTCACGCGCGCGCAGCTTCCCGCGCTGTGGGACACTTCGCTCGACGGCCGCTTCCAGAGCCTGGAGGCGTTCAAACAACTGGCGGCAGAGGGCGACCTGCCCACTTACAGTTTCGTCGAGCCGAGCTTCATTTTCGATCCCAACGACGAACATCCGCCGCACGACGTACGGCTCGGAGAAAAACTCATCTTTGATGTTTGGAAGGCAGTAACGAGCGGCGCGGCATGGAAGGAGACGCTGTTAGTAATCACGTACGACGAACACGGTGGATGCTACGATCACGCGGCGCCGCCTTTCGGGGCGGTTCCGCCGGATGACGCGAGCAGGCACGGAGACCAGGGATTCGGTTTCAATCGCTTCGGAGTACGCGTCCCGACCATCCTCGTCTCGCCTTATATTGAACCCGGCACCGTTTTCAGGTCGACGACCCAGGTGCCGTACGATCATACTTCGATACTTGCGACCCTGAGGAAGTGGCTTCGGATACCGCCATCGGTAATGCTTCCGAGCGACCGCATATCCGCTGCTCCGACTTTCGACGGGGTTTTGACACGGGGCCTTCCACGAACGGAGCTGGCCGAGATCGCTGCGCCAATCGATAGCCTGACTGCTTTCAGGATCGCGATGAGCGAACCGCCCAACGATCTTCAAAAGAGCATTGTCATTGCGCTCGAGAGTAAACGACTTGGCCACGCTCTGACGATCCCCGAGGTACATAACCTTCTCTCGAAATTTCCAACCCGCGGGCTGCTGATGACTTACTTCAGATAACGGATTCCGATCCCGCGGCTTATCTGGTCTTTCGGACTCAGCGACGTTGGCTACTACCTTTTGCGATGCGCGCGTCGAGGCTCGGTCGGTCTCGAGAGATAACTGGGAGGACTTCGTGCGCTTTTTCAAGGATCGCACCAGGCGGCCAGCTCCAAACCTCCGGCGACGGCGTCCCTCGACCGCGGCGATCACCCTATTGGGCAGGAATGGTCATGGGAAATCCCGCCTGCTGGCCCTCTGCCTGAAACGCATAGAGCTGGACATTGTAGGCTGAACCCACGCGTTGCGCACGCGCGTTGAATGTCGCGCTGGTTTGACCCGCGGGAACTACCAGCTTGATGGGAAGACCCTGGATCACGCTCGGCGTCGGCGTAAAAGAGGTGCCCGACGGCTGAAGCTGCGCACCCAGGTACAACGTGGTGTCTTTGCTGTTGGCGGTGTTGAGGGTGACCGTGCCCGTGACTGGAAAGAAACCATGAATGGCGGTCGAATTTAAGCTGGCAGTGACCTCCCAGGTGGCGGACAGCGGGATCTGCATAATCGCTTTGCCAAAGTCCAACTGGATGGGGATGGTCGGTTGCGTATAGGTATGCAGCGCGCCGTAGGCTTGCAGTCCTGCCGGCAGATTGGGAGCGAGGGTGTAGAGGTGGTAGACCTCCCCGTAGTTGAACGTATTGTCGACGTTCAACGTCGCCTTGGCCGGGGGCAACAATCCGCCCTTGAATTTGGTGCTCCAGTCGCTTTCGTTGCGATCCGTCAGGCCTTGCGCCTGCAAGTTATTAATCCCCTGGGGCGGCCCCACGGAAAAGCTTAGCGGAGACTCGGAAGTCGCCGGTGGATTTGAGAAAGCCAGCACGTTGGCGAGATTGTCGGGGCTCACGCTGGCGCGGAAATCAAAGATGCTCCGGGCCGGGAACGCGGGGTTGATTGGTCCGGGCGATATCATTTGCCAGGCGGACAGGCTCATGCTGGTTCCCTGCGACCAGGACCATTTCTCCATCTGGCCGTAATTGCCACCAAGGCTGACACCGACGTTCGGGGTTTTACTGGCCTGCCCACTAAATGCGCCTTGTACCGACCAGGCCACAACCTTCTCATACAGTTGAGAGCTTGAAACCGTGGTCTGGTCGTTAGCCGCCTGCGGCACCCAGCCATCAAGCGTCACCAACGGGGCGGTACCCGCATCCCAGGTGAAGTTACTCACGATTTGTTGGTTGAACCCACGCAGCGAGGAGACGGAATAACCTTGGGTGAAAGCATTGCAGCCCAGCCCGTTCTCGGTGCAACTCCATCCGCCCGGTATGCTAAAACCCGCGGTACAGAAACTGACGTTCTCTGTGCCTATTACTGGCGAAGCGGGAGGTGCAGGAGTAACTGACGGCGCCGAGGTTATCAACTGATGCGCGATTACTTCATGGCTGTATTGGCTGCCGGTTCGTTCGAGCAAGCGATAGGTCTGAATGCTGGTATTGACGCTGGTGTAAGTAGTGACCGCGGTCGGTAACACGAAGCTTGCATTAATCGGCAGAAACGCACAAATTCCACGGCCGTCCACGTTTTGCGCCACGACCGCCTGGGGATAAATGGTCTGAAAGCGCGGCTGATAATAAATGCTCTGCAAGGGTAACGTGTAGGTGCGGGTTTCACGAAACGGTTGAACGGTAAGGAACTGAGAATCATCCGGCGCCGCGGTGATGCCGGTCGGCGGTGTAAGCCAATCCGAAATGTCCGTGTCGCCGGTGCCGGACTCCGGCGTAGTTGGCGATGGCGTAGCGGTGTCGTCTCCTGCCGCCGCCGCGGCATATTGAGCGGATGAAATGCCCGATAGTCCCGCGAGGGCTTGCCGGGCCGCGGTTTGAGTCTGCTCGAAGGTCGCGCGCCACTGACGGGTCTGTGCTCGCAAGGTCTCATCGTCGGTTGGCTCGGGGACCGGCGCTGTGGAATCGCTCTCCGCGGCCGAAGCGGGTCCGGGCGGGACAGTCTGCGCAGCGTCCTCAGCCAGCGTCGCCGGAAACTCCACCATGTCGACGGTCTGCAAGAGGCCGTCGTCGGAATAAGTGATGAACGCCGCCAGGGCGGACGAGTCGACCAATGCGGTAGCACCCAGATGGTCATCGAGAGCTTGCCGATCATCCGGAGTCGGCGAGAGTACGATCAAAATCTTTCCTGCACTGAGGAAATTGGTGGTGCTCGGCAGCGTATCGATTTGTTCCGCCGTGACCGATTCGCCGTCGTAAATCAGCACGTCGAAGCCATCGGCCGATTCGGTGCCCCGCCCTTTCTCGATCAGGTAGGTGCTGGACAGCTCATCAAAGATGGGACCGCTGGCGCTCCCCACCACCAGCGCCCTCTTGAGCTGCGGCGATGGCGCGGGACTTGAGCCTCCTCCCCCGCCGCACCCCGCAAGCAATCCGGCAACGGCCGTCACTATGATTGTGAGAGCAAGATGCGCAACTGTTGGAGTACAGAGGCAACGCCGCAGCAAGTGTCTGATTTCGCCGATAAGGTTCACGATGGACGATTATCGCTACCATTGCAACGATCAGTCATCCGGCAACTTTGCTCAGGCGTCCCCAAAAGGTTCACTGTGCGTACCAAATCGCGATTGAAAGTCAGTCGCGTGCGTTTGCACTCCTGGCTTGGTCGTCCGGCCTTGGAGAATTTCGATCACGACGTTGAGGCGCCGGGAGAAGTGCGCATCGGAACCATTCGGGAAGAAGCAATTTCCGGGCATTGGGCCCAGCCAGACGCGAAGTCGCGTCTGGCTGGTGCCGCCGAAACACTGTGGACGAGACCCGGCCCAAGACCTTGCCGCAGACGGGCTTCTGGTCTAGAAACCGGAGGGTCAAGACGGAAATCGCGGCTATTTTGAATCCGCGCGGATCCAGTATCGAGAGGCACAGCCCTACTGTCGCGTCTGGTGACGAATGATAACGGTGGGCCGCCGGTTTTCTGAACGTGGGGTCAGGACAAACCGAAGATCGATTCTGATTTAGTCGGGAGGAGAACCATGCAGCGAAAAGTACGTAGTACTCTTTGGGTCTCGGCCGTATCGGGACTGCTGTTGATGGCCGCGGGGTTTTGCGGATGCTCGATGTTCTCCACATCGAATCTGCCGGTCGATTGCGACGTGGTGAAGACGCAGGCGCAGGCCGGACAGACCGATGCTCAGATCGCGGTTAACTTGAATACCACGGAAGACAAGGTCGCGGCCTGCCACGGCCCCTCGACCGAGGGTAACAAGTCCACATTGATCCCCGAAAAGGGATACTGAGCGGAAGCGGCGTGACGCGATGCTCGCGGTTGTCGAGCGGGCATCGCATATTGTCGTGAGCGCAGCGGCGGCAGATTTTTCGGCGGCGACCGCCGTCGCTCGTCACGCGACTGTCGATCGTGGCTGCCGGCCGTAAACTACGCTCGAACGGGTACCAACCAATTGAGCTTGCGGCGCTTCCGATGACGCATTTTCAACGACATGCGGTTACGCTGATCGCAATTTGGCTCCTGATAGTTCTGGTTCGATTCCGGCGTTCGAAAATTGTTTTGATCGGAGGGCTATTCGCTGTTGGTTCGTACGCGGTGGTCGCGCTGGCCAGTGGCGAGATTTCGTTGCGAGACCTCGGACTCGACGCTTCCGGATCATGGCTCTGGACGATTGGATTTGCCGTCGCGTGGCTGGCGCTGATGCTGGCGTATAGCCCATTGGCGGACAGGCTGGCGACTCGATGGGTTGATAAGCCACCGACACTGGACACGTTTCGCGCGCTGCAGCAATCTAGGATCAAACTTTTGCTTGGGATCGTGGTGGCCTGGATCCTCGGGGGATTCCTGGAGGAACTCGTCTTCCGCGGAATCTTACTTCAATCGATTGAAGCACTGGCGTCGGCCTGGCTCGCCGCACCGATGGCAAACGGTGTCGCCGTATGTGCCGCCGCCGCGGGAGCAGGCGTCATTCATTTATACCAGGGCCTGCGCGCCGCGATCATCATAATGCAGCTCTCGGTTCTATTTGGGGTGCTGTTTGTCCTCAGCGGATACAACCTGTGGGCGGTCATTTTGTGCCATGGGCTGTATGACACGATCGCGTTCGTCCGATTTGCCAACAAAAAATCCAGCTATTCAAGGCTTGACGTTGACTCACCGGACTAACCTCCGGCCACCAGATTTTCCCGCTCGACTGCGCGGCGTGGTACGCTCATCTTGATCAGTATCCCTCCAGGGCGACCTCGCCTTCCCACCCCTTGGGCGGACACCTGTCGAAGAATAAAATGAGGTAAGGCGAATTACCTCGTCTGACGATTTGTATATGGAGCAAGCTGTAAACTCACTTCCGGAAAGCCGCGCGGCGAAGGTGCTGCGCGAGATTTTCGAGTCCGGACGACCGCTCATCTACGTGCGATCGACGGAAGAATACCGCGTCACGAAGCTGCTGAAGGACGCCGGGCAGAGACTGGGCGGCGCCAAGCCGGTGCAGCTCTGGGAATGGAGCCTCACGGAAGGTATGCGGCGCGAAGATGGAGAGGGCGAGAGCAAGGCGCTCGCTCCGATCGCGGCGCTGGAGTTTATCGCGAATTACAAGCATCCGGCGATTTTTCATCTGAAGGACTTTCACGAAGCGTTGCGCGAATCTCCGGAGGTGAGGCGCCGGTTTCGGGACCTTTACCACGGCTGTCTGGACCGGCAGAAGTTCGTAGTCGTCGGTTCGCCGGTTCGCTTTATCCCCGAGGAGATCGAGCGCGACGTCGCGTACGTGGAGTTGGGGCCGCCCGATCTGGTCGAGCTCGCCGACTTCCTCGGCGAGGAGGCGCGGCAGATCGCGGCGCGCGGCGGAAGCGCGGATGCCAGCGACGCGACGATCCATCAATTGGCGCGCGCGCTGCAGGGACTCACCCTGGACGAAGTGCGCCACGCGGTGCGCCGCGCGCTGGCGCACGATCAGCGTCTCGATGCGGACTCCCTGCCCGCGCTGCTCGAGGAGAAACGGCTGCTGGTGAGCCGCAGCGGCCTTATCGAGTTTATCGCCGACGGTGGCGACCTCGGCCAAGTCGGGGGACTCGAGAATCTCAAGAACTGGGTTCTGGAGCGAAGAAAACTGTTTCACCTGCGCGATACGCTGAGCGTCGAGATCGTCCCGAAGGGCGTGCTCGTGATGGGTATTCCCGGCTGCGGCAAGAGCCTTTCGGTGAAAGCGGTCGCTTCGCATTTCGAGCTGCCGCTCTATCGTATCGACATGGTCGAAATATTCTCCGGGCGGCACGGACAGCCGGCGCGGGCATTTGTGCAGGCCTGCCGGACGCTGGAGGAGATGGCGCCCGCGATCGTCTGGTTCGACGAAATTGAAATGGGAATCACATCGGCGGATTCGAGCGGCGAGCAAGGCAGAATTTTTGCGTTCTTTCTGACCTGGATGCAGGAAAAGAGCCGGGGATTATTTATCGCGGCGACGGCGAACCGAATTGACCTGCTGCCGGCCGAGATGATTCGCAAAGGACGCTTCGACGAAGTATTTTTCGTTGACCTGCCCTTCGAACGCGAGCGAGTCGACATCTTTCGGATTCACCTGAAGCGCCGGGGCGTCGATCCGGAGCGGTTTAATCTCCAGGAGATGGTTGGTTTCACTAAAGACTGGACCGGAGCAGAGATCGAGCAGTGCGTGATCTCGGCGCTGACCAGGGCGCAGCTCAACGAGCGGGAACTCACTCGCGACGATTTGGTCAGAGCGGCGACCGGGGTGGTTCCCCTGGCCAAAACCATGCGGGAGCAAATCGGCCAGATTCGTCAGTGGGCATACGATCGCGCAATTCGCGCCTCGGTGCGCCCGCCGGCCGGATGACGCGGCGCGCGGCCCCTTGTAATTCCGACCGCGAGTCTCAGTCCTGAGGAGTCAGCACTACCGGCACGCCATCCACAGAGCTGGCTATTTTACTCCGAGCCACATCCTCCAATTTCGACTGGACGATAATTCCCACGGAGCTGAAATCGCAGGCGTCGGCGTCACACTTGGATGGGCCTATGCCGAGCACTCCCGGCTGCGCGAGCCAAGCCTCCGCGTACTTATTGACGGCAACCGAGTACACCTTTTCATCGGCTTCACGCTTCGCTTGAGCCTTTTCGGCAGCTTCATGCTCCTCTTGAATCAAACGTCTGCAATCCTCAGGGGTCTTGGCGACTGTCGAACTACATCCTTCGCCAAAAGCGTCTGCTTCGGGGCCCGGGGGGAAGCCCGGAAGAATTACCACAGGGACGCCATCGACGGACGGGGGAATCTGACTCCGACAAGATTCTTCGAAGTAGCGATTGACGTGGACCCAAAGCTCTTTGCTGCCGTTCTTCGCCGCTACTAACTCTACGTCCCCGACGCCAACCAGACTCCTCCACTCATGGCCACGCTTCAGAATCGCCGGCGACGCGGCCACTCTTGGAAGCGGGCCCGGATTGATCGTGTCACCCGAGGTGCCGATCACCTCCTGCTCGACCGGCACGCCCTCGTAACTCGCGGGAAAAACTAGGTGATCGGGATCGAGGTCCAACGAGCTGGTGACGGTGACGTTCAGAGCGGCGGTTGAACTGGAGAGGTTAATGCCGATGCCCTCGACACCGCCCTTCGGACTGAACTGATCTGCGAGGCCGGCCAACAAGTCGACGCGCGCGGCCATCGCGCGTATTACGTCGAGATCCGCCCGTAGCTGTTCGTTCGGCTGAGGGCATCCGGCGGGAGGATTCGGAGCACGGCTCAGGCCCCGAGTGCGCAGCATGTACGGCAGGAATTTGCCGTAGGGCTTGCGCATGATCACCTCGGTGGGCACATTCTCGAAATTCTTCGGTACATTTTTTTCGATGAGCGGAATATCGGCGGCGCTGTCCGCGATTAGAGCGAGTGCAGCTGGCGACTTCGACAGGTCGATCGCCACGGAGAGCACCTCCCCGCGCACGTGATAGGTATCGAGGAAGCCTTCCAAATCAGAGTATGCAGAGAGCGCGTTGTCGACGTCGGGGCCCGGCTTGTCGCCCGCGCCGAAAGGGATCGGCGCGCAGACCCGGCCGCCGGCGGAAGTCGGAGCCGGCGTCGCTGACTGCGCAATCGCGCTACTTGCCAAAAGGCCGGTGAACGCCAGCGCTAGGCCGAGCATTGCGGCGAAACGGTGTGAAGTCAGTCGCAACCTCATCTAACCGACATTTCCGATTTGAGTTTCAAAGCTTCCGATTCCGTATCCTCTAATTGAACTATGGGTCAAGTCGCTCGGTATCGACTGCAATGCGGCGGGCCAGTTTGAAAACCACCGCAAGCCGGCGTGAATTGTCGCGTCCAAGGCGACAGCGGACTGCGGGATTCCTCGCGCAGCAGGCGCGAAGCGCACGGCGTAGCCGCGCGGGAATGACAAAAGTGGCGTGCGGGCTTGCAGCAGGATTCAATTTCAAAGGGCTTCCATCGAGGGGCTTTCCATTCGTCGCCTTCGGCTCCGTAGCGCGGGCGGGGGCCCGCAAGCCAATGAGGCTGTCTCGGCGCCTGCCCTGAGCGAGTTCGGCTGCTACCCGAGAGAGCTGTGATTGCGGCGCGAGGACGCGCCGCGATCCCTCCACTTCGGCAGCCTCCGGTCGGGATGACGGAATGGGCTCCCTGCGGCATCCTGAACTTGTGGCAATGCTGGTCCAGATCAGTAGAGCATTGCAAAAGGAGCGCTTCGCGAACGGGGAACCGGTACCGGGTTCGCTCGCGCGAACCTGTCCGGAGGCCAGAAGCCATGTCGACTTCGTCGCGTTGCTCACTTCGCTCAGGATGACACCCAGGGCGAACGACACGAGAATTCGGGATTCCTCGCGCGCGGCAGGCGCGCAGCGCACGGCGTAGCCGCGCGCGGGAATGACAAACTGGGACTGTCCGGATTCGAATCGCGGTAACTATTTTGTGGAGGGCTCAGTAAGGTCGTGGCGAAACGAAACCTTGCTGATCCCGGATTCCTCAAGAAAACGTTGCGGAATGTCACACACAGGCCTCGAGCCGTTGACAGGGGTTTGCCCGCGCCACGCACAAAAAGGGTCGGATCGTTTGGTTTGACTCTGAGTAAACTTTTTTAGACTTGGACGTGTTTTGCGGGAGTGCGTACGCTTTCGCGTATGGCCGATACCGCTCCCGCATATTCGTACGCTTTTCTTGATGCAGTCGTGCCGCTGCTCGACGTTGAGGGCGGCTACGTCGACAATCCTGAAGATCCGGGCGGCGAGACCAAGTTCGGAATCTCCGCGCGGTACCATCCGGGCGTCGATATCAAAAATCTGACGCGCGATGAGGCGATCGCGATCTACTGGAGCGAATGGTGGCTGGCTTATCACTACGACCAGCTCGAGCCGCGGGTCGCCGCCAAGATGCTCCAGATGGCGCCGCTGATCGGGCCTGCCAACGCCGCTATCTGTTTGCAGCGCGCCTGCCGGGCCAACGGTCGCACGCTTGCCGAAGATGGCGTCGTCGGAGAGCTGACCCGCGATTACTCAGCGGCGCTCGCGCTCCACAATTTCGATGCGCTCCGCGCCGCGATGCGCAGTGAGTTCGCCGCTTATTTTCGCGCCAAGGATGCGCTCGAACGCGGCCATCGCCCCGAAGCGGACGAACCCTTCCTGAAAGGCTGGCTCACCCGGGCCTATGAATGATGCTGCAATCGAAATGGTTGCCCCTCGCCCGCTCCTTTGCGGGAGAGGGAAGGGTGAGGGTTCTGCTACCCTGCGCTCTCATTCTTCTCCTCTCCGGGTGCGGCACGGGTGCGATGACGATCGGACTCGATCTGCCGCCCGAGGCGTGCGAGGCGGTCGACGTTCAGCCTGGCCCGATCTGGCATCCGCCCGTGCAGTTCGTCGTATGCCGCGACGAGAAGGGGCGCATCTTCCTGCCGGGTCCGTCGTTGACTCAGCCATCGTCGATGCTTTCGCAGTTGAGCGGTCCGCTGTCGAGCATCGCCGACCGAATCGTTATTCCGATCACGGCGGTGCCGTAACTCAGGAGCCTAATCCGCAGATTTCGCAGATTCCACGACATTACGGAACGACCAATGTTTGAATTGATCGCGTCGATTGGGCAGTTGCTTTCGAACCTTGGGGAGCTGCGCAAGCTTTCATGGTGGCAGGATATCGAGCTGGCCGGCTATGCGATCGCTGCCGGCGCCGGAGGCTTTCAGATCAAGCACGATTGGCAGTGGGCGGCAGTGTGCGCCGCGGGCGCGATCGTTATCCATCTGCGCGGACTTGTTCAGCCGCCGCCGTTCGGCAAGGCGGCTGCCGCATCCGCAAAGGTCAGGGGCAATGAGAGCAATGATGATGTATTCGGCTCTCGTTCTTAGTCTGATCGTCTCCGGCTGTGCGCCTTCACTGATCTCGGTGAAGGCCAGGTCGCCCCTCGCCCGCTCGGTTGCGGGAGAGGGTACGGGTGAGGGTTCTGCTACCGCCGCCTGCGCTCCTTTTTCCTTCGCCATCCCAGACCCCGCGCCGACGCTCCCGCTCGTCAAAGGCGACAAATGCGCCGGCTACGCGCTCTGCCTCGATGAAAAGAATCGGGCAGCGCTGTTTGCCGGAATGGATGCGCTCGAAAACGACGGCGTCTACATGCGCGATCTTTATCAACGTCAAATAGCGGCGTACGTCGCGTCTCGGACTCAGTAACCAATCTGCAAGGGAGCGAAAAGCAAATGAGTATTCTTTCAGCAATCACCGGTGGTGCGAAGTCGATGGTGATGGGGGTCGAGCAGTTCTTCGATCAGCTCGAACCTGAAATAGCCAGTGACGCCGCGCCATATATCGCGAAGATTCGGTCCGCATTCGTGGACGAGATGGGCTATCTCGGCATCACGGCGCTCGCCGACGTCAAGACGCTGATCCAGACGGCGATCAAAGCCAACCTGGCGCAGCTTGGCAGCGACCCCGTCGGGTTCATCGCGAGCGTGACGAAAATCGTCGCGGGGCAACTGCCCGGCACGCTGAGCGCGCTGGAGCAGCTTGCGCTGCATAGCCTGGTGTCGTTCGCGATCTCCGCAATCGTCTGAGCGATGAGCTGGGAGGCGATAGCGGGATTGCTGGTCGCGCTTGCGACCTTCACCGCCGGCAATCTGGGCGGAGTCTGGTGGCTGATCGAGCGCAGAGACCGCAAAAAGCGCGAGGCGGAGGAGAAGTTCGAAAAGCTGCGACAGCAATTCGTCGATCTGCTGATCAAGCTGCCGGTCGAATACGTGCGCCGGGAAGACTGGATCAGGTTCGGGGCGACGATCGACGCCAAGCTCGACGCTATCCGCGCGGAAATGCGCGAGGAGCTGGCGGAAATCAAAGCGAGATACCCATGAGTTCTTTTTTTGATCTTCACCAGAAACGCAAGGAAGAAGCGCGCTGGCGAATCCTGCGCGTACTCGATGCGGGCCGGCCGATAGGCGCATCCGAACATATCATCTGGCAGGTGCTCAACGGGGTAAAGATTCCGTTTTCCCCGAGCGAGTTGCGCCGCGAGCTGGATTATCTGCGCGAGTGCGGCCTGGTCGAAATCGAGGGCGAGGACACCGGCACCTGGTACGCAAAGCTGACCCGCGCCGGAATCGACGTAGTCGAATACACCGTGCCGGTCCAGCCGGGGATCGCCCGGCCGCCGAAATGACCGCGCGGTGTGCCCAAGCGGTCATCCCGAGCGAGATTGAGCCGAGGCCCTCTGCAAAGCCGAAGGGGAGCGCAGCGAGTCAAATGGGCGAGGATCCGGTCAAAACAAAAAAACGCGCCCGTTCAAAGATTGATACTTTGCCGCCAGAGCTGCGCAAGCGCCTCGAAGTCAAGCTGATCGCTGGCGACTTCACCTCTTACGTCGCGCTTTCCAAATGGCTGGCCGACCAGGGCTACGAGATCTCCTACAAGATCATCTCTCGCTACGGCCGGGGTATCGAAGGCCGTATGGAAGCCGTCAAGCTCGCCACTCAGCAAGCGAAGGCGATCGTCGACGCGGGGCTCGATGGAAAAGGCGCGATGAACGACGCGCTGACTCTCCTGGTTCAAGAAAAACTCTTCAACGTTCTGGTGAGACTCAGCTCAATCAATACCAGGAAGCTCGGTATCGGCGGGTTGGCCAGGATAATCGCGACACTCGGCCGCGCCAGCATCGATCAGAAAAAGTTCGAGCAGGACATGCGCGCCCGAGTCGCCATCAAGGTCAGAACCGCCGACGAAGAGATCGCCCAGGTCGCGAAGCAGGGCGGCATCCCGATGGAGGTTTCGCAGAAGATCCGCAACGCGCTGCTGGGCATCGGCGTATGAATGACAAGGCGTCATTCCGAGCGACGTGTGCTGCCGTTCAGGATGTTCAGCAGATCGGCGTATGGAACGGTCTCGATACTCTCCTGCCCTATCAGCGCCAATGGGTCGCCGACCAGTCCGCCGTGAAGGTGATCGAGAAGGGCCGCCAGATCGGTTTGACCGTAATCGCCGAGGCCGCCGATGATACGCTGCTCGCGGCTACCGTGGGCGCAATGCGCCCCGACCAGCACGTCTACTACCTCGGCTACGTCAAGGAGATGGCGCGAGAGTTCATCGATGCGTGCGCGATGTGGGCGCGCCGTTACGGCAAAGCCTTCAGCGATATCAAGGAGTTCGAGTACCACGACGAGTTCATGCAGGACGGCAAGCGCGTCGTGCGGACAATACAGGCGTTCCAGATTCTGTTCGCCTCCGGCCATCGCATCATGGCGCTGTCGTCGGCGCCGCGGAACCTGCGCGGCAAACACGGCATCGTCGTCATCGATGAGGCCGCGTTCCATAGCGATTTGCCCGCGCTGCTGAAGGCCGCCATGGCGCTGCTGATGTGGGGAGGCAAGGTCCGCATCATCTCGACGCATGATGGGGCCGACAACGCATTCAACGAACTCGTCGCCGACATCCGAGCCGGGCGGGTGGCCTATTCGCTCCATCGCGTAACTTTCGATGATGCGATCAAAGAGGGCCTTTATCGCAAAGTCTGCGACGTCACCGGCAAGGAATGGAGCCTCGAGGCGGAAACGGAACGGCGCGCCAGGGTGATCGCCGACTATCGCGACGATGCGGACGAGGAGCTGTTTTGCATCCCGCGCGCCGGCGGCGGCATCTATCTGCCCTCCGCGCTGGTCGAATCGCGGATGGTAAAGGACGTTCCGGTTTTGCGGTGGGACGTCAAATACTCATTCCTGCAAAAGACCGAGTATGAGCGAATCAGGGACGCCGACGACTGGATAGAGCAATATCTCGTGCCCGCGCTAGCGCGGCTGGACCCGAAGCTGATGAGCGTGTTCGGCGAGGACTTCGCCCGCTCGGGAGATCTCAGCGTGATATGGCCCCTGCAAATCGGCCAGACGCTGATACGCCGCACGCCGTTCATCGTCGAGATGCGCAATGTCGCGTTCAATCAGCAGGAGCACGTACTGACCTACCTGATCGATCATCTGCCGCGCTTCTGTGGCGGCGCGATGGATGCGCGCGGCAACGGGCAGTACCTGGCGGAGCAGGCCGCATCGAAATACGGATCGCGTATCGACCAGGTAATGCTCAGTACCGAGTGGTATCGGGAGCAGATGCCGAAATATAAGCGCGCATTCGAAGACCGGATGATCGAGCTGCCGATGGACGCGGACATCCTGAGCGACCATCGGATGATCACGATGGAGCGGGGAGTGCCGCAGATCCGCGACAAGCGCGAAAAAGATTCGCGCGGCGGGAGCCGGCACGGCGACTCCGCGATCGCGGGCGCGCTGGCCTGGTACGCCAGCAATCAACTGAAAGCGGAATACGCCTACGATGCGGTGCCGCGACAACGGCCGGGAGGCAGCTCGAGCAATCGCGCCGATGACGGCCGCGATTCGCTTCGTAGCCGTTTCGCAAAATGGACGGGCTTCTGATGATGAAGCGGATTGTGGTCGTGGGGGCGGCGGCAGCGGCGATCGCGTTGGTGTTGTTCTCGATGCGCGGAAGCGATGCGGAGCCGGCCTGCCCTCCGCCTGCCCTCCGCAAGGCTTCTGGAGGCGGGCAAGGCTTCTGGAGGCGGGCGACGTTTGCTGAATCCGATGCGCAAATCGTCGCGCTTGGTTTCTCACCCAGCCACGATTGCACCAACCTCGAAACGAAGCTGATTGCGGGGGCCAAGAAAGAACTGCTGATGCAGGCGTATGGCTTTACGTCGCAGCCTATCTACGCCGCGCTCGATTCGGCCAAGGCGCGCGGCGTCGACGTCCGGGTCATCCTCGATCGCAGCAATGACTCCGCGAAGAAGTCAGGCCGCCTCGATATCGAGCATCATCATATACCGACCTGGATCGATGCGAAGCATCCGATCGCGCACAACAAGGTCACGATCGCGGATGGCAAGTTCGTCGAGACGGGGTCGTTCAATTACACAACCCAGGGCGAGAAGAACGCGGAGAACTGCGTGGTAATCGAAGATGCGCGACTCGCCGCGGCATACAAAGCGAACTGGATAAACCATCAGGCGCACAGCACGCGGGAAGTGAAATGATCGATGCAAATCATGGTCGCGAAGCGGGCGCCGAAGGCGCAGCGGCGCAGCCGCTCCTGACCTGCCCTCCGCAAGGCTTCTGGAGGCGGGGGCGGAACAAAGTGGAGTCGAAGGAAATCTAGAAGTGCCCACGCTTTACGACGCATACAATCGCCCGGTCGATTTCGACGCGCTGCGGATGGAACAGGCGGCGCCCGAGTTTATCGGCGTCCGCAACATCTACGCCGTGGAGCATCCTGAGATCGCGCTCACGCCGGAAAAGCTGGCGGGCATCCTGCGCCAGGCCGAGATGGGCGACCCCTATTTCTATTTCGAAGTCGCGGAGGCGATGGGAGGAAAAGGACCTTCATTACTATTCCGTGCTGCACACGCGCAAAGCTGCTGTGAATGCGCTCGAAATCAGCATCCAGGCCGCATCGACGAGCAAGGAGGACGTCTATGCGGCCGACCTGGTGCGCGAGGTGCTGATCGACGGCGAGTGTAACCTGCCTGAAGCATTCACCGATATTCTGGATGCGCTCGGCAAGGGCGTTTCCGCCACCGAGATCGTCTGGGACACGCAAGGCGACCAGTGGTATCCGACGGCGTTCAAGTGGCGAGACCCGCGATGGTTCTGGTTCGACTGGATTTCGGGCGAGCAACTGCTGGTGCGATCGCTCCGATCGGAAGGCAAGGCGTTCGAGGCGCCGTTCCAGGTCCGCGAGCAGCCGACTCCAACGGGCGACATGATCGGAATTCAGCCCGGCAGCGAGCCGCTGGCGCCGTTCAAGTTCATTACTCACTTCGGCAAGGCGAAATCGGGATTGCCTATTCGCGGCGGTTTGGCGCGAATCGCGGCGTGGGCCTATCTATTCAAAAACTACGTGCTCAAAGACTGGGTCACATTCGCGGAGATTTACGGCCAACCGTATCGGATAGGCAAATACGGACCCGGCGCGACGGCCGCGGACAAGTCGGCGCTGTTGCGCGCGGTCGCATCGATCGGCACCGATGCCGCCGGATGCTGATTGAGTTCGTGCAGTCTCGCGCACAGGCGAGCGTGGAGCTGTATGAACGGCTGTGCGACTTCGTCGACCGCCAGATGTCGAAGGGCATTCTCGGCCAAACGCTGACGACGGAGTTGCCGAAGGGGGGCGGATCGCGCGCGGCCGCGCAGGTGCATCAGAACGTGGCGGAATGGATCTCGCATGCCGACGGCAAGCATCTGGCGAGTTCCGCAAATCGCGACGTGGTCCGGCCGCTAATCGAGCTGAATATCCCCGGCCCGCACAAGCACTATCCGAAGCTGACCATCGGCTTTCCGGACCAGGAAAACCTGAAGGAGTTCTCGGACAGCGTGACGGTGTTTATCGACCGCGGGATGCAGGTAAGCGAGAAGGAAGTGCGGGACAAGTTCGGCCTGCAGACTCCATCTGAGGGCGAGCGCGTGTTGCATCCGCTGGAAAGAATCGCGGTGCGCGATTCGGAGGAGACGCCGGCATCGGCAACGAATGCCGACGCGACGGCCGCCAATGGGCGGCCGGCCGAGGCAGCCGCGATCGAACGCGTCGTGGAAAGCATCGCCGACGATTCGTTGCTCGCGCGGCTGCGCGGGGTGAAGAGCTACAACGACCTGAAAGCATCGGTAGCGGCGGCGGTGCAGGAGATGGACCTCGACAAATTCATCGCGCTGATTAGGCGCGCCGGCATCTCGGTGCATCCCGCCGACGAGTCGGAGCAGTAGGCACGAAACAACCAGGGCGGTAGCAGAACCATCACCCTAGCCCTCTCCCTGCCCTCCGCAAGGCTTCTGGAGGCGGGCCGCAACTAAGCGGGCGAGGGACGGAAATACAGGGTCTTGCGCCTTGACTCAAGCGCGATCGGTCGTCAGCGTCGATAAGGACTGCGATCGAGTGGTGTGGAGTTCAGCAGTCTGCCTGACGCTGGAGGATCTATGACGATGGAAAATCCACATATCAGAGGGCTGGTTAAATCGTGGCTACCTCGGCGCAACCTTGTCGCAATCGCTGCTCTCTGCGCATCGGTTACGGTTCTTTCCGGGCTCGGTTTCGCACATGATGAATTGACGGGCGCTCAGCTTTCAAATGTCAGAAAGCCATTGAACGTCCGTGCTGACACGCTATCGTTCGACGCTCCGGATAAGTCGGTTCTTTGGTCCGGTCATGTGTCACTGAGAACCGATGATTGCTTAGTCACCAGCAACTTACTGCGTCTCAAATACGGGGCCGATTTGCACACCGTCAAATACGCCTTTGCCAGTGGAAACGTGCGGATTGATCTAGGAGCGCGGTGGCTCTCGGGCAATGATGCGATGCTCGACGAAGCGACGCAGACTATTGCGCTTACAGGATCGCCGGTCGTCCATGAGGCCCAGGGCCAGATTGCGGGAACGAAGATTAAGGTTCACCTCGACACGGATCAGACCGACGTTGAGGGTGCCCACGTGATCACGAACCCTCGGTAGCCGCTGCTCTCGCCGCAGGCGGTAGCAGAACCCTCACCCTAACTTCGTTCGTCGCCTTTGCTCCTCAGCGCGCGCTAACGCGCGCAACCGAAAGACGCTGTCTCGGCCATCGAGTTCAAAGGTTCTCACACCCACGGGATTCCTCGGAGAAGAACCTCGGAATGATGGTATGGACCCTCGCCCGCTATAAGCGGCCTCGCAATGGGCCAAGAATGTAGCGTGACATTCAAAACAGCGAGGAGGGTCCACGATGGAA
>JBKQNE010000236.1:0-64624 GCA_052146355.1 Binataceae bacterium (SeqCode)
GCCGATCGCGCTCGGAGTGATCGACGGCGTGACCTCTAAGCTGAACCGAGGCGCGCAATGAGCAGCGATTCACAGGCAGCGGCGAGGGGAGCAGCCCCCCTCGCGCTCCTCCCCGGCAGCAGCAAACCGGCAAAAAGTGTTACCTATGTTGCCGGTCTAAAGTGTTACCTATGTCTCCGGTCGCTCACGATTCCCGATCCGTTCCTGAGCCTGTGCATGATGGCTTCGGCGACCGAGAAGATTCGTCTCGCGACCGGAATCTGCCTGGTCCCCGAGCACAATCCTGTCGTGCTGGCCAAGGTTGTCGCGACTCTCGACCATCTGAGCGAAGGCCGAGTCGCGCTTGGTGTCGGCATCGGATGGCTCGAGGAGGAATTCGTCGCACTTGGAATTCCCTGGGAGCGGCGCGCCCAGCGCACGCGCGAATGTATCGAGGCGATGCGCAAGCTCTGGGGCGACGACGTCAGTTCCTATCGCGGTGAGTTCGTCAGTTTCAACGAAGTGCGGTCATACCCGAAGCCGCTACGCGGCGCCGGCCTGCCGGTTATCTTCGGCGGCGAAAGCGGTCCCGCGCTGCGCCGCGTCGCCGACTACGGCAACGGATGGTTCGGATTCAATCTCACTCCCGATGAAGCGGCCGCCAAGGTCCGCAAGCTGGAGGGCCTCGTCCAGGCGAATGGCCGCAAGCTCTCGGACATCGAGATTATCGTTTCGCCCAGCTTCAAGCCCTCGACGCCCGATGACTTGAAGCGCTACCGCGATGCGGGTGTGGCTGAGGTCGTGCTCGTGAACATCGGACTTCCGCGCACGGTCGATGAGGCGGTAAAGGTGCTTGAGGGCGCCGCCCGCACCTGGCTGGAACCAGCGGCGAAGCTCTAGCGCCGATCTCGATATGACGCTTTACGGGGCGCATCGGGCGGCGATAGTATCGCGCGCAACCTGAAGGAGATTTTATTCAGTGGCAACACGTGATTTTGCGCAAAGCAAGGATGGTTTGAAGCTCCGCTACGAGGTTCGTGGCGCGGGTGCTCCGGTCGCGATGATCATGGGATTCAGTGGTTCGAGTCGCGGATGGAGCGAGACTTTTCTGCAACTTCTCGAGAAACGCTTCACGCTTGTCGTCATCGACAATCGTGGTACCGGCGAGAGCGACAAGCCCGACGTGCCCTGGACGCTTGGCGACATGGCTGCGGATGTTGCGGCGGTGCTCGACCACGCCAAGATTTCGCAATCGCATATCTTCGGGATCTCGATGGGCGGGATGATCGCGCAGGAATATGCCCTGGCGTATCCCAGGCGGGTGAAGGGCCTCATCCTCGGATGTACCAACTGCGGCATGTCGCATTCAATCCAGGGCAAGCAGGAAGACCTCGCGAAGTTGACGCCGCAGCCCGGAATGTCGCCGTTGGATGCCGCGCGCGCCGCCTTTTCGGTCGCCTGCGGTAAGGCATTCAACGCATCCGCCTCGGGCCAGAAGTTCATCGAGCAACAGCTTATCGACG
The DNA here is from genome assembly GCA_052146355.1 of Binataceae bacterium (SeqCode). Lineage (GTDB taxonomy): Bacteria > Desulfobacterota > Binatia > Binatales > Binataceae > JAFAHS01. The sequence goes on from JBKQNE010000236.1 coordinate 1,503, forward strand.
GCGCCAGCTATCCGATTACTCCGCCTCATACCTTCGCGCGGCAATTCGGTGCGATCAGCAGCTTCGACAGCTACGCGCGCCTGGGCGAAATTAAGCTGCCGACTTTGATCATTCACGGCGACGACGACGCCATCGTGCCGGTGCCGAACGCCGACGTGCTCAATAAGGCGATTGCCGGTTCGCGCAAACACATCCTGCCGCGCATCGGCCATCTTTTCTTTTGGGAAGCTCCCGAAGAGACAGCCAAAGTCGCGGGCGATTTCCTGGCCGCACAGAAGTAGTTCGGAGAAATCGAAATGGCAACTTACGAGACCGTCGTCTACGAGAAAGTCGAAGACAAAATCTTCCGCCTGACGCTGAACCGTCCCGAAAAACTGAATGCGCTCTCGCAGAAGCTCCTGCATGAACTCGAGCTCGTGCAGGAGGAGTTCACCAACGACGCGGATGCGAGCGTGCTGATCATCCGGGGCGCCGGGCGCGCCTTCTCAGCCGGTTACGATTTGCAAGGCACGCAGCATCCGGGTTCCACCTTCACCGTCACCAATGACCGGCTTGGCCTGCACAAGACTATCGAGCGCTGGCAGAAATGGTGGTCGATGCCGAAACCGACTATCGCGCAGGTGCATGGTTATTGCCTTGCGGGAGGGACCGAGTTCGTCGGTCATTGCGACATCGTGTTCGCCAGTGAGGATGCGCAGTTCGGGCATCCCGCCGGCCGCTCACTCGGAATCCTCCCGACGCTCTCGATGTGGCCGGTGCTGATGGGTCCGCGCAAGACCAAGGAATATTTCTTTACCGGCGACTATATGAGCGCGAAGGAAGCCCTAGAGTGGCACCTGGTCAATCGCGTCTATCCCAAGGACAAACTCGAAGCCGAGACTCTCGCCTACGCGCGGCGCGTGGCCATGGTGCCGGCCGAGTTGCTGATGCTCCACAAGGCTGCTGTTAACCGCTACCTCGACATCCTGGGCATCCGCGCCGCCGAGCAATCGTCTGCTGACATCGATGTGATCGCGCATCAGACCGACACCGTGAAGAACTGGATGAAGGCGAGCCGAGAAAAGGGTCTCAAATCCGCGCTGACAGAGCGCGATCGCCCGTTTGCCAGGAAAGCATAGCGACCGGCCGGGTCGACTCAAAAGGGCGAGCCACCTCGGCTCGCCTTTTTTTGGCAGACTGACCGAACGACGCGGTCGAGTACCTTGGGTTGGGCGTCGGGATTGCTAACATAAGGCCGCGCACCACCAGGCGCGGTGCGTCCTTGTTATATGGCGAGCGAGGCTGCTCAACCGCGAATCACGACGCCGCCCTCAGGCGACGAATACCGGACCTCCGGCAAATGGCTCGTCGCGGGTTCGGTGATGATCGGCACATTCCTGTCCGTGATGGATGCCACCGTCGTGAACGTCGCGATGCCCCACATGATGGGCAGTTTCGGCCAGGACCTGCTGTCGATCACCTGGGTGTCCACCGCATACTCCATCGCGGAGATCATCATGATCACAATGGCGGCGTGGTGGACGATGCTGCTCGGACGCAAGCAGCTGTTTCTCGCCTCGATGTTTCTATTCATCGTCGGCTCTGTGCTGGCCGGCACCTCCAAGACCTTCACCCAGATAATTTTCTATCGCGTGCTTCAGGGCATCGGCGGCGGCAGCCTGATGCCGTGCTCGCAGGCGATCGCGCGCGAGACATTCCCTCCTGCCGAGCAGGGCATGGCGATGGCCATCTACAGCATGGGCGTAGTCCTCGCCCCGGCGATAGGTCCGGTCATCGGCGGATGGCTGGTCGACAACTACGGCTGGCAGTCGGTTTTCTACATCAACGTGCCGTTCTGCATCGTGGGAATCATGATGGTCGCGGCTTTCGTGCACGATCCGCCCTACTTGAAACGCGGTGTGACGAAAATCGATTGGTGCGGAATCGCGCTGCTGACCACCGGTCTAACTGCCGCGCAGGTCGTGCTGGAACGCGGCGAGGAAGTCGATTGGTTCGCCAGCAACTGGATCGTTCTTGGCGCCGTGGTCGCGACGATTGCCCTCGTCGCGCTCGTCTTGTGGGAGTTGTTCTGCACCGACGAGCCGGTGATCGATTTTCGCCTGTTCCGGAATGCTCCGCTGACGGTCGGATGCGGTCTTGGCGCCGTGGTCGGCTTTGCCCTTTTCGGATCGAGCTTTCTGCTGCCGCAGTTCACACAGAGCCTGCTTAACTACCCTGCCCTTCAAGCGGGGCTGGTTCTGATGCCGCGCGCGGTCGCAATGCTCATCGCGATGCCAATCGTCGGACGGCTCTACAACCTGATAAGTCCCCGTTCCCTGGTGACGGTCGGGGTGTTGCTGCTCGCCTACGCATACTGGAGGCTCGGGCATCTAACTCTTTACGTCGGGTTTTGGAGTTTTCTGCCAATCTTGATGATGAGCGGAATTGGGATGAGTACCGGTATGGTCACGCTTTCCACAGTTTCGCTCAGTTCTATTCCGCGTTACGCGATGACCGCTGCGTCGAGCTTGTTCACCCTTACCCGCCGCGAATCGGGAAATGTAGCTTATGCTGCCCTTGCCACCCTGGTCGCGCGCCGCACACAGGTTCACCGCTCGGAGCTGGTCGACACCGTCACTGCCACCAATCCTGTATTCCAAAGCGTCGAGCGAGGCTTCCGCAGCATGCTGATGGGCCAGGGACTCAGTACCAGCGCTGGGCAGCGGCGCGACCTTGCCATGGTCAACGCGGAGATCAACCGTCAGTCCACCATGATGGCGTACAACGATTGTTTCTGGCTCCTGGTTCCTATGTTCCTGTTAGCGCTGCCGCTGATCTTTCTGTTGCCCAAGGAAGGCGTTCCTTCCGTAAGCGGAGAGCAAGCGGAGGCGCATTGATCTGCGGGAGCCCCTACGCGGTTCAGGGCGGTCGACTACGGTTCTGTGGCGGTAAGGCATGAGTCGCGCCCCGATCCTGTTGCGCGATTTCGATTGGCGCGAGGCACGATGGCTCACCGTGGCTTCGCTCGGCTTCGCGGCGATATTCGCCTACCCGATGCTATGCCAGTTGGGCGAGTTGGGGCCGGGCCTGTGGGGATGGATCAATCTCCCTCCCGATTTCGCGCACTTGGCGCGCTTTCCCGTGAATGGTGACTGGGACATGTTCACCCTGTTGCGCTGGGTTCCGTATTACACCGTCGCGCATTTTCATCAGCTCCCGTTCTGGAATCCCTACAAATGCGGCGGGATGGGGATGCTCGGAAATCCCGAGTCGGCAATTATCTCGCCCTTCTTCCTGCCCTATTTGATCTTCGGCCCGTATGTGGGCCTGTATCTCGAAATTTTTCTTCATCTGGCGATCGCATTTGCCGGTGGATACACGCTGGCGCGCGTGATGGGTCTGACCCGGGTCGCCGCGGTCGTATGCGCCGCGGCGTTTCCCGCCAGCTCCTGGCTGTATCTCCATCTTTCCGTCGGTCACCTCAATTTCCTGCCGGCCGCCTACCTGCCCTGGGTGAACGCGCTCTTCATTCTCGCCGTCGAGCGCAAGTCGATGTTGATCGCGGCGATGGGTGGATTGGTCTGTGCGCTGACCTTCACCGAAGGCAACTACACGTTTTTGTATGCCGGAATAATCGTCGCGATCCTCGCGGTGTTCTTTTCGATTTCGAAATTTAGTCCGCGCCCGTTTCTGATCGGAACAACGCTGGGAATCTTCGCGATCGCCTTTGCGGCCATGAAGATCATTCCGGCGTGGGAGATGCTGGCTGTTAATCCGCGGCCGACTTTCGGTCCGGAGTACGACGACTTTCGGATGATGATGGTTTACATCTTTTCGCGAAATCAGGATCTCTACCGCGTGGGCGCGAGTGTCTTCCTGTTCGCGGAATACGGCGCCTATCTCTCACCCGCCTTTGCAGCGCTCGCGATTGCAGGAGTCGCTGGTGCGCGCCTCAAAGCCATTCCTTGGCTTGCCGGTGCAGTCGTTTTCTTTTTGCTTGCCGAGGGCGACAGCGGGCCGCATTCGGCGTTGATGGCGTTGCGCCATCTGCCGATGAGCCATCAGATCGATCTGCCCGCCCGGTTCATAATCGGCTTTTCCTTCTGCGTCGGCGTGCTCGCGGCACTCGGAGCCGATTTCCTGTGTCGCACGCGATGGCGATGGGGTCTTAGTGTCGCGATGGTGCTCGCGGCGATCGGCCTTGTCGATTCATGGATGGTCGGACCGCCGAACCTCCGCTACCTGTTTCACAATCCGGTCGTATCGATGACGCCAGTCCCTGAGTTCCGCCAGTACTTCGTCCCGAATCCGGACAATCAGACGCAGATAGCGCTCGCTAACATGGGATCGGTCAACTGCCAGGGCTACGGCTACTGCTCGGTTCTATCCACCGCGCGCGGCGTCAACGATATTGGCTATCGGGCGGAGTATTACCTGCTTGGAAAGGGCAGTGTGGCGCAGATTCGATGGACGCCCAACCTGCTCACCTACGATATAGATGTGCCGGCGCCAACGGTCCTGGTCATCAATCAGAACTACTATCCCGGCTGGAGAATCGCGGAAGGCGAGGGGTCATTCACGACTGAGGGCACTCTGCTGGGAATTGCGATTCCAGCCGGCCATCAGCGCGTGACCTTGATGTATCGACCGCGCTTCCTGATGCTGGCATTCTCGATTACTCTGATCGCCGCGGTCGCCGCCGTTGTCCTGTGGCTGAAGGAATCCAGACTCTAGAAACCCGCCCCCAGGCGCGAGCGTGGGCCGCCGTGTGGACCGGCGTCGCGATCGTGACGCTGCTCGCGATCCATCGCCTGCGCGACTTTCCATACCACTTGTCCTGGTCGCTGGCCTGGAGCGGAATCCGTCCGGTGCTCGGCGAGACGCTGTGGGCCGCTATCAAGGTTTGGATTTTCTGGGGATGGAGCACCCTCGTGCTGGCGGGGTTCGCGCTTCGAATCGAGCCCGACCTCGATTATGCGGATGCGCTCCTTGCGGGCGCGAGCGGTCTTTGGGTGTTCGCCTATCTGCTGGGCAACCTGATCGGTCCAATTGGCCTCTTCAACACGCCGACCATCTGGGGATTGCTCGCCTTAGGCACCGTATCGCTGTCGCATAATCCGCCCCGGTTCGAGCTTCGATCGCCGACCTCCGGCCACAAGCTCGCCGCGCTCGCGGTCGTGCTGCTCGCCATTTCGTATCTGCCGCTACAGCTCGGCTCTCCGGTCGTGCCGTTCATGGACGTGCTCTCTTATCCATCTTCGGTGCAGCGAATCCTGACGTTCGGCGTCTATCATCCGTTCAACAACGACCCCTACGGATGCTGGGGTCCGTATGCGCAGACGCCCGCGCTCGAACTCTTTTACGCGCTGCTCGCGTTCGGGAGCCACACGTACGTGGGGGCGCTGGCCGAAAGCGCCGCGATGCTGCCGATGGCGGCGCTAATGATTTTCGGGACCTGGCGTCTCGGCAAGATGCTCTTCGATGATACCGCGGGCGGAGTCGCGGGACTGTTCCTGTTTTTCACCTGCCTGTTCCGCCGCGCACAGGGGATGCGCGGGACCGCGGTGGATTTCGCACTGGTAGCTCTGGCGCTCGCCTTTTTCATGAATCGGCGCGGAAGCCGCCTGCTGTTTGCGATCGGCGCGATGATGCTCGGCACCGCCGTCGCCTCGCACACGATCGACGGCGCATTCGCGATGATCGTCGCCGGCTTCGGCGTGATGCTGTGGCTGGCCGACCGCGACTATCGCCGCTATGGCGCGGGAGTCCTGGCGCTTGCGGGCGCGACGTTGATCGCGATCCCCGACGTGTTGATTGGCCTGCAATATCGCGTGCCGTATCCGGTGATTCCGATCCTGCTGGTGCTGGGCGTCGGATTCGCGATCTTTGCTTCGCGATCACTGGTCGGCGCGCTGAACGATCGGGACCATTCACTGCTTCGGCAGGTCAATGTCGTCCTGATCGGGTTCTTTCTGTTCGCGGTCCTCTATCGGCATGCCTCAGAGCGTTTCACGCTCTATCAGCAAATCGCGGACAACCTGCCGATGCTCACGTTGTTCTGCTTCGCCGGACTGATCGCTGTTATCGGGATCGTATCGAACGAAAAACCGCTGGAGCATCGTTATGCCGGCCTCGTCGGCGTGGCGCTGCTGCTTGGAATAGCGGGTGAATTTCTCGACACGCTCACGCGCGCGATGGCGCACAATCCTGCCACCGGGATGATGTTTTCGGACCTCGGTATCAAGCTCTGGGACTACTGGTGCCCGTATTTCATGACTCTGCCCGCGGGATTTCTGTTCGCGCTCGCTTACGACCGATGGTCGCGGCCCACGACCCTGTTCGTGCTGCTCAGTTTGCTCATTTATCCTTGGCAACAAATCAAAAACCCGATCGATTACGACTCGGTCGAGCACTCAGTCACGGAACAATGGGCATTCAACCTGCACACCGCCGCGCTCGGCTATTGGGCGGGGCACACCGATCGCCGCTGGATGTTCACGCCCGCGGAAATGAATCTGATCAAAGTGCTCAACGGTGAAATCGCGGCCGGCCGCATCACGCCGGCGACTCATATTCTCCATCTATGTTCGAGCATATCGGTGTGGACGATGGTTCCGTTTCCGGTGCTGACCGGCATCAACGACGATCCGATTGAGTACCTCCACAATCCCAACAACCTCTGGGAAGGCGGCAGCCGGGTGCGCGGCATGACCGACCTGAATACCGCGATCGCCGCGCAGCCGCCGTACATTCTCGAGCAGGTCATACCGCCTCCAGGGCTTCAGGAGCCGCCGCTCGGCTATCAGGAAATCTACGACTTCGCATGGGTCAGGCTCTACCGGCGCACCGACCTGGTCGGAAGCAACCGATCGATTCTGTGGGCGATCTTCTCGTGGCTGCCGGGCCTGCTCGCGCTTGGAGCCGCCGCTTTCCTGGTGCTGCGGCAGAAAGCCGCGCGCCGGGAGACCATCGATGAGCCGTCGGCACCGTCATCACTTGCCGCGCACGGCAGCCCGCCGGCATGACTCCCTCTCCATCGCGAGGCGCCAATCGCAGTCAGGAATCGGGATGGTGCGGTGCGTAGAGTTCCGCGCACGACTGGCGCAGGCTAGACTATCCGATGCTCTCTGTGGCGACATCGCCACGGATAAGGCATCGGCGCCATGCACGAAATCCTGAGACCCGAGCACATCGCGGATTGGCTCACCACCTGGGGCTACCTGGGAGTTTTCGTCTGCGTCTTTATCGGCAATCTCGGCGTCCCCGTGCCCGAGGAAACGGTGCTGCTGGCTGCTGGATTTCTGGCCGGGCGCGACATCCTGCAATTGGAATGGGTCTACGTCATCACCGTTGCCAGCGCCGTGACCGGAGATTGTTGCGGCTACGTGCTGGGTCGCACGGGCGGGCAGCGGCTGATGAGCTGGCTCGCCCCCAGCTATCCGCTGGCGCGTCATCGCTACGACCGCCTGCAGGTTTTCTTTCGCACACACGGCAGCAAGGCGGTGTTCATGGCGCGGTTCATCGCGGGCGTCCGCTTTATGGCCGGTCCGGTGGCGGGTGCCGCGGGCATGCCGTTCCTGCGCTTTTTGGGCTGGAACGTGTCGGGCGCATTCGTATGGTGCTTTCTGGTCGTGACGGTCGGCTATTTGCTCGGAGACGAACTCGTTCGGGTAGCCGACATGATCTACCTCGCGTCGCGATGGCTCGCGCTTGGGGTCGCGGTGTTGGGCATCGCGATCGTGCTCTTCTGGTGGCGCGAAAGGCATCAGCCTGTCGGCCGGCCCGAGCCGTAGCAGGATGCGATCCTCTGCTCTGCGGCGCACCCTCCCGTTAATAATCGCAGCGATCGCCGCAAGCATCGCAGCTGCGTGCGACCGAGGAACGCTGCGGATTCACTATCTGCCGGGATTCGTCGCCGGCACTGAACATCTCTTTCATCCGGTGAGTATCGCGGTCGTGCCGGCGGATGGATCTTTCGCCAGCGGAAAACTCAAAGTCGGCGCGATCTACAACGCGGACGATTCGATTGCCCGCGAGCTTTACGTGACGGACCTCGGCAGCATCACGACCGACGCCGTCGTTCAGGGTCTCACTGGCGCGGGCCTGAAGCCATTCGCCCTGGCTTCCGTGCCGGCCGAAGGTGCATTCCCTCCCGATGCGGCCCTGATGCTCACGGTCGAAATTCAAGATGCCGCGGTGAACAAGCGGTTCGGTACCGAACAAACGGTTCATGGGCAATACTTCTCGATGAAAGCGCAGGTGACGCTTCGATTCACACTATCAACGCGCGCGAATCCGCACTTGTACTCGACCGTGACGACCGGAACCGAAGAAGAGCCGCCCGCTCCGGTGGGGGGCGAAGTATTTTTTCCCCTCGAGACCGAGCCCGCGGAATCACTCTCCGTTGCGTTGTCGCGCGCGGTTGGCGCCCTGATTCTCCAGCCCGACTTTCAGCGCATCGTCTCGTCGCAGACGCCTGCGACGGCGCATTCCCCCGGGTAGTTTGCATTCACGTGAGGCCTGGTACTAGCTTCGCGCCAGAACGCGCACCTTTGGCGCGATTGATGGAGGACACCACGATGGCGTTGCTGCCGTATGCCGACGAGACGAAGGTTCCTGAAAAGACGCGCGAAATTCTGAACCGCGGACGCGTAAAGATGAACGTGGCGAGGATGATCGCCAACTCCGATGCCGCGTTCTATCCGTTCTCGATGCTCGGTAACTCCCTGCTGACGCGCTCGAAGCTCGATGCGCGCCTGCGCGAGCTGGCGATTCTCCGTACCGCCAAGGTGAGCAAGTCGGTCTACGAGTGGACGCAGCACGTCCCGATCGCGAAAAGCACCGGGGTGACCGAAGAACAGGTCGGCGCGATCGAGAGCTGGGAGAGCGCCAAATGCTTCAGCGATCTCGACCGCCTCGTGCTCAAGTTCACCGACGAAGTCGCGCGCAACGTCAAAGGAAGCCCGGCAACTCTCGACGCGCTAAAGAAGCACATGGGTGCCACCGAGATCGTCGAGCTGGTGATGTCGATCGGCTTCTGGGGCATGGTCGCCCGCGTCCTGGAGACAACCGAGGTCGACCTCGAAGAATTCGCCGGCAAAATCGACGTGCTGAAGAATTCCTTCACCAGCCGCTGATCCGCGTTGATTTTTTCGTCACTGTTCGAAGTAAGCGCCCAGGGCGTAGTACACCGTTTCAAGAGCGGGCAGCGCGATCCAATCGTGATGCGGAAAGCGCATCGCGAGGAAAAACCCCCAGATCGAAAGCAGGGTGCCGAAGTATTGCGGATGCTTCAAAAGCGAAAAAGGAAATTCGTTGTGCCAGGGGACGTCGTAGCCAAATCGATTGCCGTAAAAGACTCCGGTAAAACCCAACCGGTAGAACACGCTGAAGTTTAGGATCTGGCCCGTAACGATCAATCCACCGCCGATCGCCAGCGCCGGAATATTTCCGGTCGGTGAGAGCGAGCCGTTTCCATATAAGTAGCACCAGCCGGCGAACACCGAGTACTGAATCGCTTTGAAGCAATAGAAGAGTTTCTCCAGCACGACCACCGGCTTGCCGAGCGATGCCACCGCGGGGTACGCGCAAAACCTGAGGAACGACTCGGGCCAGCGCCACGCCCAAACGTAGGCTATTCGCTCGACGGCCAGCAGGGCGGCCGCGACCAGAAAGACCAAGACTAGGCCGTTTCGCTCTTGCGAACGCCCGATAGCTGCAAAAGTCGATTGGGACTGTTGTAGTAAGCTCCGATATCGGTGATCGGATCGGTCGCGAGCTTGACGAACCAGATCATCGAGGTCCGAAAGTCGTACTTCCTCACCAGAAACGCGACGTGTCCCAGCACCACCGCCAAGGTCATGAGAAACCACCAGAGCGCCACCGTCGATGCTGTCGCTCTAAGAGTCTCGAAGTTCAGGGTTCCAGCTTTCACCAACAAAATGACCGGAATCAAAAGATATCCAGCGACGACGAGGCTCTTGTCTCTGGTATTGAACCCCAGCAGCAGTTGCTCTTTGTCGTGACACGGCGGTTCCAATATCGCGTGTCCAAATTGCCGCACGAAGAGCGCGGCGAGGCCCAACATCATCGCCTGAGTGAGATTGAAGAAGATAAATACGTAACAGAAGATGAACGTGCTTGAACTGAGTAAATGAAAAAACTGGTTGATCGCGTTGCTGTGCGACGCGACGTGGTCATCGTGCTTGCGGCGCATTATTTCCGTATAGAAATTACTCACTGGTTCTGGCACCCGCACCAGGCTGCCCGCCATCTCCCGGATTAGTCGACTTCGCATTAGTTTGTCTCTCTCTGGTTGTTGCTGTTCGTTGAGCCACCATGCATCGCGTTTCATTTGCTGCGCCGCGTTGAAAAGCTTGGCTTGTAGTTCCCCATAGTCTTCAGTCGTGAAGTCGAGACTCGTCAGGCATCGGCCGGTTCCCACCCAGCTCAGCGTGACGCCTTCCGCCCGCAGATAGTACTGAAGGAGCCAGTTGTAGCGGCCCGGTTCCTTGAATAGCACTGTCCATATGGTTGTAAGGTGCACCACCCGGACCGGCAGCGACGATTCTGCCAGCATTTGATTGGTCGACTGAGCCCACTGCGCGCAGCGCTGCGATGCTTCGTCATAGAGTTGAGCGGCAGCGGGCTGCACTACCCATTTCAGAAATTCGTTCATCGCGCCCATTACGAGCGGATGCGCCGAGAACGTGCCGATTACGTATGTGATACGCATCGGATGGGCGGGGTCGAAGCGCCGCATGAGGTCTTTTTTTCCGCAGACGGCGCCGATCGGCATGCCGCCGGCGACCGTTTTTCCGTACACCACTATGTCAGCCTGAACGCCAAAGTATTGCTGGGCTCCACCGGGAGCGAGGCGAAAACCGCTGAATACTTCGTCGAAGATCAGCGGGATGTCGTAGGCCGTGCAGACCTCGCGCAGTTTGTGAAGCCAGGCGGCGTAGTCGGAAGTCGAATCCTGTGTCTTGCGGATGCCACTGGTCATCAAAACCGTGTCGCTCGGCGGCGGAGAATTGGGATGGAAAGATTGGACCGGGTTCACTAGAACCGCTGCGATTTCGTCTGCGCGCCAGCGAAGGACATCCAGCGATGCCGGGTCCAGATCCTTCAGCGTGAGGCAATCGTCGATATTCCTCTCACTGCCGAGCCCGGGCTGCACGCCGTCCCACCAGCCGTGGTACGCCCCGGAAAAGCAGACGATCAGTTTCCTTTTGGTATTGAAACGCGCTAGGCGAACCGCAGCCATCACGGCTTCGGTCCCGCTCATATGGAACGAGACTTCATCCATTTTCGAAATGGACTTGAGCAGCGAGATATTCTCGGCGACTACCGGATGAAGCGGGCCCAGAACCGGACCAAGGTCTTTCACACGGTCCCAGCCTTTCTCCGTCCATTCCTTGTAACGGTTAAAACCGGCGACGTTCAGTCCGTACGAGCCACTGACGTCCAGAGTCCAGTTGCCGTCCAGGTCGCGAAGCTTGGGACCTTCGGAAGCCGTCACCACCGAGCAGAGGTTGAAGCGATCGCGCATCTGCCGCATGAAAGGGAAAGGAACCCGGTTGGCATCGGTGAAGCGCAGATCCGAGAAGCTGTCGCGAATCTCGTTCGCCCACGCGATTGATTTCGCGTGCCGCACCCGAAAGAACTCGGCCAACCGGTCGATCGCCTTTTTACGGAGCTCAATCCATCGCTCGCCCGCGCCATCAGCACGCAGGAATTCCTCTGCCGAATAGTCACGCGACTTCACCCATTTCGACAGTCGGCGCGACACGGCGGGCGTCAACGCCATCGCCCGCAGAGTAATTAGCGTCTTGATGAGCTTGCGCACCGCCCAGACTGCTAAAATCAGAACCAGTAACAGCAGAAGCCATCGATTGTTCCACTCGAGCTTCGACGCCCCGCTCGAACTCAAGCCAAACCATCCCATCCATCTTGCCAGCGCTCCATCGGGCAACATCTTCAGGTCCTCCCTCTCGCGGCCACCGTCAAACCTCGGTGTTCTATTGCGGAATTAGTTAGTGCCTGATTCTGATCGCGCCCGCCGGTCAGCAGCGCTTCGAACCGCTCGACCACGCGCGCCCAACTGATAGCAGCGGCGTGCTCCCGCGCCCGCCGTCGGATTCCATCAAGGGGTCGCGACGCGAGCAGCCCCACAGATGAGTCGACGAATGCCTTCGAGTCGCCATAGGGTACCAACACGCCCGTTTCGCCGTGTATAATGTGCGATTTTGCTGCGGCGTAGTCATAAGCAATGACGACCAGCCCGCTTGCCATCGCTTCCAAAGTGACATTTCCAAACGTTTCCGTTTCACTGGGAAACAGAAACACGTCCGCAGAGGCATAGTGCTTTGCCAGCTCCTCGCCGATCTGCGTGCCGCAGAAAATCAGATCAGGATGATCGTTCTGCAATGACACGCGCAGCGGCCCATCGCCGACGACGATGAACTTCGCGGAGCCATCGACGCGCTTCATTGCGCGATAGGCGTCTATCGCAAGGGTCAGGTTCTTCTCACCCGCGATCCGGCCGACGTAGAGCACGGCGAGGTCGTTGTCCGACAGACCCCAACGGCGCCGCAGTTCATGGCACCGTCGTTTTGGATCAAAGAGCTGGCTGTCTACGCCACGGCCTGTGAAACTGACGTTCTTGAACCCGAGTGTCTGCAACCGATCGCGAAGGTCCGCGCTGGGAACCAGCGTGCCAATCGTTCGGTTGTGAAATCTGCGCAGATATCGAAAGACGAAGTACTGCAGAAAGCCAAGGCGATAGTGCTTCGAGTAGCTGTGAAAGTTGGTATGGAAGCCGCTAAAGACCGGAATCGCCAGCCGCCGCGCCGCACGAACCGCTGACCAGCCCAGCGGCCCTTCGGTAGCCACATACACTACATCGGGCCGATGCTGCGTCCAGCAATGCCGTAGCAGCCCTCCCGCCGGCAAGCCGAACTGCAGGCCGCCATATCCTGGTAAGGGCAAGCCACGAACAGTAGTAACGCTGCATTCACGATCGCGAGCGAGGTTGTCAGCCGCCGGCTGATACGGACGCACGACTGACACCGCATGGCCGCGCGCAAGCAGGCCCTTCACCAGGTGCCCCAAGGTCAATGCAACCCCATTTATTTCCGGCGGATACGTCTCGGTGACGACGCAGATGTGTCGAATATCGGATGCGTGACGGGATGCGTCGAGCGAATGATTTCCGTCGCTCAGCCGGTTCTTTTCCACACAGTTCCCTCAGCAACCACCGGACCGGTTTCAGGAGCAAGCGTAGTCACACTCTAGGTGGACAGAGTGAAGTGGGCTATACGGATGTTTGACGACCTGTTGAACATTGAACGCGAACTGTATGAACCCAAGTGAACTAGGTATAGGGATAATTTATCAACTGAGTTAAAGAATTCCGCGTGACCGAAAGTCTCCGCAGGGGTGACAACGGTGACTCCAGCTCTTCAACCGGCAGGACTGTTCTTTCTGCGGCCTCGGGCACGCGAGTTGAAGAACTCACACCATCGCATGACGGCATTTCCTCAGCCGAATGGCCGTCCGGCCCCGTTGTTCGTACTCGTTCGCGGTATATCGGACGTTGTGTGGGGCGTACGGAATGACGTCCCCGAAGAGATTGCCAATCAACTCGATCGGTTAGCCGCCGAGGAGCCGCCGGTAACGGATTTTCAGGCTCCGCCATTACATGCCGACGAATACCTGTCGCTCGTACGTGGTCAAATTTCGTCAGGTCCGGCGTTCAGATTTCCTGACGAAATTGCCCAGCCCACCGATGTCACACTCATTGACAGGCTGGGCTTGCTTGAGCGGAATTTCCGGGGATGGACCGCCGAGGAGATTCCCTGGTGTGCGCCGATAGTAGCGGTCATGGACGGCGGCTACCCCGTCAGCGTTTGCTTTTGCGCGAACAGGAATTCAGATCCGGCGATCGAAGCGGGCGTTGAAACGGCTGCCGCGTTCCGCGGACGCGGATTTGCTCCACGCGTGACTGCAGCGTGGGCTTGCGCAATTCGAGCGTCCGGGCGAATCCCTCTCTACACCACTGATTGGAGCAACACTGCGTCTCGCGCCGTAGCGCGTAAGCTGGGTCTCATACAATACGCCAGCGACTGGAGTCTGCGTGAGAACAACATAACCGAACGAGGCTAATGCCATCGCGGCGTTCCTCAGGCGCAGTGTCTGATGACCGGTGGCGTGTCCACGCTTCCGCGTCGGTTCAGCCGCGTTTTTCGAGCGGCTCTGTGCGTATTTCGAGCCACGGATGGCCCCGGCTTTTGTGATAGACGGACATCGTCGGGGGCGGAAACGTTGGTTCCGCAAACGCGCCGACCGGGACCGAGACCAAGCCGGGCAAGCCGCTATTACGGCCAAGCACGGACGCCCCGCAGATCGGACAGAAAAATTTCGACAACCGGCCCCCATCGTCACCGATGCGAACAAATTCGGTTGCGCGGCCTTCGACTACTACCTGCTCCTCCCGAAAAAAGGCGCCATAGCCGAAGGCGCTGCCAGTGCTCCGTTTGCAAGCAAGGCAATGGCAGACCGACACGAGGAGCGGCTCGCCCGTGCACACCGCTGAGAGTTTGCCGCATGAGCACTCTGCCCTTCGCACGATCATCGCTTCCTCCTTGGCCCCGTTGGAGTGAGCCGTGGAAACGTCGGGCCAAACTGCATCGTTGGCCACACTAACGCCAGGCAGGTTGTGCATCCAAGCATCCGAACTTGGTCACGGAAAGGGAAGGGCGAACAAAAAGAGTGCGCCGGCCTACCAGCGCTTTCTTTCTTCCTCGTGCTTGCGCAGATCGATCCGCCTGATCTTGCCGCTGATAGTCTTCGGCAATTCGTCCATGAATTCGATCTCGCGCGGATATTTGTACGGCGCCGTCACGCGTTTGACGTGCTCCTGTAACTCCCGCACCAGGGCGTCGCTTTTTTCCGTCCCCGGCCTCAGGCGCACGAACGCTTTCACGATCGATCCGCGTTCGGAATCGGGGCTTGCGACCACCGCCGATTCCATTACTGCAGGATGCTCGAGCAGGGCGCTCTCCACTTCGAACGGGCCTATCCGATAGCCCGCCGAGATGATGACGTCGTCGGCGCGTCCCACGAACCACAGATAGCCTTCGCTGTCGCGAGTCGCCTGGTCGCCCGTCAGATAGTAGTCGCCCCGAAACGCCGCCGCCGTTTCCTCGGCGTTCTTCCAGTATTCGAGAAAGAGCGATGGCGGCCGTTGCGGATTGACCCTTACCGCTATCTGCCCGACCTCGCCGTCTTTGGTCTCCCTCAGACCTTCATCCACCACTCGCACGTCATGGCCCTCGAACGGCAGGCCCATCGAGCCCGGCTTGATCTTCATTCCAGGCAGATTCGCGGCGAGGATAATCGTTTCGGTCTGGCCATAGCCGTCGCGAATATCGAGTCCGAGCTGCTCCTTCCATGCCTGGATAATTCCGGGATTCAGCGCCTCACCTGCGCCCGTGCAGCTCCGAAGCGCGGGGAACTTATGTCGGGTCAGATCCTCCTTGATGAGCATCCGGTACTCGGTCGGCGGTGCGCAGAAACTGGTCACTTTGTAGCGGCTCAGCAATTCGAGTTCTTTTTTCGGCTCGAAGCGGCCGTTGTACATGAACGTGGTAACGCCGTTCATCCATGGACCGAACAGAACTCCGTAGGCAGCTTTGGCCCATCCGGTATCGGAGGTGGTCCAGTGCAGGTCCCCGGGCTTCAGGTCGAGCCAGTCGCGCCCCGTGTACTGATGGCTCCACGTGTAAGAGTGGCTGTGCAGGACGGCTTTGGGTTCCCTGGTCGTGCCGGAAGTGTAGTAGCAAATCGCGGGCTCATTGGATCTCGTTCTGGCGATCCGGTGACTGGGCGCTGCTTGTTGCATCGCCTCCGGCAGTCCGAACCATCCGGTGCGCGTGCTGCCGGCGATCAAATAGTACTCGAGCCCCGGACACTGGCTGCGCAGGTCGCCGATCATCGACGCGCTTTCGGTTGCGGCGATGATGGCGCGAGCGCCGGAATGATTCGCGCGAAAGATAAGATCCTTCTCGCGCAGCATCGACGTGCACGGAACGACGATCGCGCCGATCTTGAGCGCGCCGATAAAAGCGGCTTGCCACATCGCCACGCGTGGCAGCACCAGTAGCACCGCGTCGCCATGCTTGACGCCCACTCCGGAGAGCACGTTCGCGATGCGGTTGGATTGCGACGCGATGTCGGCGAAGGTTAGCCGGGCGCGCCGCTCTTCATGGTCTTCCCACAGCAGCGCCACGCGGTTCGGATCCTCCGCGTAGTGGTCGATGGTTGCGCCGAAGTTGAAATGGTCCGGCACCTTCCATTCGAACCGATGCGGTCGTGGATGGCTCATCGGCCGGAACCTCGGCGCGCGCCGCGCCGGCGCGGCGCCTGCGAGCGTCTGGCCGCCGCCTTGATGTATTTCACGGTGACGGGGGACAGATCGTCGCGTCCGACCCGAATATCGATCATCGCAAAGGCCCGCGACTTGTGCGCCGCCACCAGTGCCCGCCGAAGCTGCGCGAGCGTGCGCACTTCGAAGCCGGCTCCCCCCCAGTCTCTGGCGAGATTTGCATACGGCCACGGCGGGATGTCGAGCAGTTCACGGCGCTTGACGATGGGCCGAAAGATGCCCCATCCGCCGTTGTTGATTACGAGTACGATCGGATTCAGGCCCAGAAGGGGCGCATGCGATATCTCGGGGCCGGTCATCTGAAACCCGCCATCACCGCACAATATCAGCGGGCGAAGCCCAGACGCGATCTGCCCGCCAATCGCGGCCGGAACCGCAAAACCCATCGATGCGTAAAAGCCCTGGGCGAGATAGGTGCCATGATGCGGCACGCGCACGTCCAGACCGCCGAACAGCATATCGCCCGATTCCGCGACGACCATATAACGCCGATGTTCCGCCAGAAATTCGTTGACCGCGAGGAGGATCTGCCCGACGCGAATCTGGCCGCCGTCACTCGCGGGCACGTCGGTCAGGTTGTCGGCGTAGGTCACCTCTTCCTGATGGTGTTTGAGGTCCTGCTTGAGGAGCGCTCGAACGAAGTCGCGCACACCCACATCGATATAGGTGTGGTACTTGACGTCGACTTTGCGATCGACCGCCCACACCGATCGCCCCTGGATGACGCGCGGCGGCCGGTTGCCGAAATTCATGTCCGTCTTCAGGCAGCCGAGGTTGAGCACGAAGTCAGCCTCATCCATGCGCGCGACGATCGGCGGCGGGCTGATCGGTCCCACGTGGACACCCATGTAAAGCGGATGGTCCATCGGGAACGCGCCCTTGCCCAGTACCGTCGTGCACACCGGCGCGCCCATCTTCTCGGCGAGATCGACCAGTTCGTGCGAGGCCTTGTAGCGATGAATTTCGATGCCGGCGATCGCGATTGGATGGCGGCTCTCATTGAACATCGCGGCGGTCTCGCGCGCCGCTTCTTCGACTTTCCGCGCATCGGATTCGCGGAAATGCAGGTGCCCGTCCCATTCGATCAGGTCGTCGGGCACCTCGATGATCTGATCGACCATGTCGCGATGAATCTCGACGTAACCGGGCCGCTGCTCGGCCCAAATGGCGCATACGACTTCGTGCAGGTCCTGCGCCGCACGGCGCGGGTCGGTCAACACGCGCGAGGAGCAGGTGACCTCCTGGAAGATCCGATGCTGCGACTCGATATCGCGGGCCTGATGATGAATCAGCGTCCCCAGCTTGCGTTCCTCTTCGCCGGGGCCACCCGAGAAGATCAGGATGGGCACGCGCTCGGAAAATGAACCCGCGACCGGGTTCACCATGTTGTGCCCGCCAGCGCCGTAGGTCACGCATGCGACCCCGATTTTGCCGCTCGCCCGCGCGTATCCGTCCGCCGCGAAACCGACGCCCGGCTCATGGGACAGCGTGACGATCTTCATCCCATGCTTGCGGCCCAGCGCGAAGAACACTTTCAGGGCAAGGTCGCCTGGAATTCCGAAAATGTGATCAACGCCGATTTTGCGAAGGTAGGCGACCAGAAAATCGCCGAGCGCCATGTGTCGTTTCAATCCACTACCCTCTCTTCCACGAGCCAATTCTACCAGAAAAGCGTCGCAGGCCTCCCGCAAACCGATGGCAACACCGGTGGGGCTATGTGCTAGAGTCAGGCCATCGAGTACCCTGCGATGTTCTGGCAATTCCTCCGCATGCGCCTGTTACCGCCTTTGCAGATGGGCAGACTCGTGGCCTTCATGCCGCAATTCGTCCGGGTATTCTGGCGGCTGATGAAAGATGAGCGCGTGTCTCTGCTTGCGAAAATGGTCCCTGTGCTTGCCTTCCTCCTGATGCTGTCACCGCCCGCAATCGAACTGGACTTCATTCCGATTGTCGGCGAACTGGACTGGATCCTGGTTGCGATAGCCGCGCTCAAGGTCTTCATCTGGCTCAGCCCGCCCGACGTGGTGCGCGAGCACGTGAGCCGGATCGCGCGCGGCCAATAGTTCCCACTCAGATGCGCCCACGGACAATCCTCCTGCTCGGCCTGGCGGCGGCCATCATCGTCGGGCTTCTGCTCCTGTCGATAGTGGATCAGTTCTTTGTCGATCTGCTTTGGTTCCGGTCGCTCGGCTTCGGCGGGGTCTTCGCGACGACTGTAGGCGCTGAGATCACGATTTTCGCCGCCGTATGGTTGGTCACCTTTGTCGCGATCGCGGCCAGCGGATTCGCGGCCCTCGGATCCACCCGTGATCGCGAACGGCTTCGCGTAGTCCGCAAAGCCGACGAAATGGTCGAGGTCAATCTGCCCGAACTGATGCGCGCTCTTGGCGATCGGGTACCGTGGCGAACGATCGTGATCGCCGCGGCCGCCGTGCTGGCGATCTTCGCCGCGCAGGGTGAGGCGGGCAGCTGGGACGTTTACCTGAAGGGCATTTACGGGCAGCCGTTCCATGTCACGGAGCCGGCGTTCGGCCACGACGTCGGGTTTTACGTCTTTCTGCTGCCGATGCTCGAAGGCCTGCGCGATCTCTTTCTGCTGATCCTGTTTTTCGCGGGCGCAGTTGCGGCGGCGATCTATTGGTCGCGCGGGGCGCTGGATTTTCGCGAAACGCCGCCTCGCATTTCTCCCGCGGCGATTACCCATGGCTCGATCCTGCTGGGACTGTTCTTCGTCCAGCGCGCCTTCAGCTTCTGGCTGAGCCGTTTCGGCTTGCTGCTTCATACCAACGGGGTCGTGTTCGGCTTCCGCTACGTTGATGCGGTTTTGTGGCGCCCGGGCCTGTGGGCGCTGGCCGTTCTCGCACTCGTCGCCGCGGCCCTGTGCTTTGCGAATACTTCAGAGCGCGGGCTTAGAAGGCTCGTCATCGCGGTCGTAGTCTCGTTTGGACCTTCGCTGATTCTCAACTTCGTCGAGCCGGTCGTTGAACGGCTGTGGGTCAAACCGGACGAACTCCGAATCGAACGGCCATACATCCAGCAGAACATCGCGATGACCCGGCGTGCCTATAAGCTCGACGGTGTCGACGTGAAGCCATTCGGCGGTTTGGGAACGCTCACCATGGCGTCGCTGGCCCAGGATGCGCCGACCATCAAGAACATTCGCCTGTGGGATCCGCGCCCGCTCATCGCCACCTACCGGCAGCTCCAGGAAATTCGCCTCTACTACGATTTCAAGGACGTCGATATCGACCGCTACTGGGTGAATGGTAACTACACGCAGGTCATGCTGTCGGCGCGCGAGATGAATGTCGATCAGCTGCCCGAGAACGCGCAGACCTGGGTCAATCAGCATCTCAAGTTCACTCACGGCGCGGGGATCGCGATGAGCCCGGTGAATGAAAAGGACACCGAGGGACTGCCGATCTTCTACATCAAGAACATCCCGCCCGCATCCAACGTGGGGTTCAAGATCGATCAGGCAGGGATTTATTTCGGCGAGGAGCACGACAACTACGCGATCGTCGATTCGGCGACTCCGGAATTCGACTACCCCAAGGGCTCGGACAACGTCTTCAGCTTTTACAAAGGCGGCGGCGGGGTGCCGGTCTCCGGGTTCCTGCGCCGCCTGCTGTTCAGCATCTTCTGCAAGGACATCAATCTGCTGGTGACCGAAAATATCGTGCCGAAGAGCAAGATTATGTTTCGGCGCAATATCCTGGAGCGCATCGCCTACATCGCTCCGTTCGTGAACCTGGACCGCGATCCGTATCCCGTCATTCGCGATGGCGGCATCGTGTGGATCGTCGACGGCTACACCACCAGTTCGTACTACCCCTATTCGCAGCGCAATGCGGACGGCATCAATTACATCCGCAATTCGGTCAAGATCGTGATCGATGCTTACACGGGTGCGACCGATTTTTACGTTTCGGATCCCGAGGACCCCATAATTAAAACCTGGGAGCACATTTTTCCAGCCATGTTCAAGCCGCTGTCCGCGCTCCCGGACGATCTGCGCGCGCACATTCGCTATCCCGAAGACCTGTTCCTGATTCAGGCCGACATCTACCGCACCTACCACATGACCGACCCGCAGGTGTTCTACAATCGTGAAGACCTGTGGGGGTTTCCGCGCGAAAACTACGGCGATGAAACCATCGCGATGCAGCCCTACTACGTGATCATGCGGCTGCCGGGCGAGTCGAAGGCGGAATACATCCTGATGCTGCCGATGGTGCCGCAGGGGCGCGACAACATGATCTCGTGGCTGGCCGCGCGATGCGACGGCGCTGACTACGGCCATCTCTTCGAGTATTCGTTTTCCAAAGATCGTCTGTTCTACGGGCCCTACCAGATCCAGGCGCGTATCAATCAAAACCCCGAGATCTCGCGCCAGTTGTCGCTCTGGAACCAGATGGGCTCCAAGGTGCTGTTCGGAAATCTGCTCGTGATCCCAATTCAGGACTCGCTGCTGTACATCGAACCGCTCTACATTCGAGCCGAGAACGGCCAGTTGCCTGAGTTGCAGCGTGTGATCGCGTCTTTCAGTGATCGGATCGTGATGGGCGAGACTCTCGATACGACGCTACAGGCTTTGTTCACCCCCGGCGTGGCCCCTGCGGCTCCTGTACTGACCAAAGCCGAGACCGGCGCCCCGGAACCCGTGGTGCCGGCGGGGCCGGCCGACATGAAATCGGCGACGCTCCACTACAACCGCGCGCTCGATGCCCTGCGCGCCGGCGATTGGACGGCTTTCGGCACCGAGATGCAGGCGCTGGGCCGCGAGCTAGGCCAGTCGGGCGGCGTGGAGAATCACTGATCGCCGCTGTTCATATATCCCCTGAACGATCGATCAAGCGGGTTTTGACAAATCCCGCGGCGAGGTACTTAAATGGGAAGCACGCGGTCTGAACTGGCGTTCAGGAGGATTGGGCGATGAAGCGTACCGGAGTGCATCACCTGGGATTGGCGACCCTCGATATCGAGCGCACCATCGAGTTCTATACCAAGAAGCTCGGCTGGGAGATTGCGTGGGCCGATGTCCTCGAGCCGGGGCAGGGCGGCAAAATCAAGCACGTCTTCCTGAACACCGGTGACGGATCGCTGGTTGCGTTTATGTGTCCCGAGAAAGTGCCCGGTATCCCGGCGGAGTGGGCCACCGACATCAACAGCGCGCAGGGCCTCCCCGGCGCGTTCTATCATTTCGCGTTCTGGTGCGACGACATTCCGGCGCTGGAAGAAAAGCGCAAGATGCTGACCGAGCGCGGCGTCGACGTTACTCCCGTTGTCGATCACGGATGGTGCCGATCGATCTATTTCCGCGATCCCAACGGCCTACTGCTTGAATATTGCGTGACCACACGTGAATTTACCGCCGACGACAAGATCATGAAGCATCGTGTCCAGCCGGGGCCGATGGTCACCGATCCGGAAGACGGCAAGAAGGTGTTCAAGATGCTGCTCGGTCCGCAAGGTCCCAAAGCGGGCGCCGAGCGCACCCCGGTTTAACAGCGAAATCTTCGGAATTGAACGGAGCGGCTGGGAGCAATTCCAGCCGCTCTTTTTTTTCTCTCTTCAATCGCCGATACTCATCCGGCTGAAAAAGAAGGATGGAGATTCCCATGGCTGAAATTGGATTGTTCGATGCGATCTTCACGGCACGGGCGCTGCGCAGGTTCAAGCCCGATCCGGTTCCCGATGAAATAATCACCAAGGTCCTGGACGCGGGTATCAGGGCGCCGTCCGGCAGCAATGAGCAGACGTGGCTGTTCGTGGTCGTCAAGGATGCCGAGCAGCGCCGCAAAATCGGCGAGGTCTACCGCAAGGGCGGCGGAATCCTGACGGCATTGTATGCGAATCGCACGCGCCCCGAGCATATGGAGCAGAGGCAGTACGACAAGCTGATGGCTTCGGCGATGTACCTGATCGATCACATGGCCGATGCTCCCGTGCTGCTGGTCGCCTGCCTGAAGCCTACCCAGGTGGGAGCGCAGCCTGCGCAACTGCCGCCGGAAGTAGCGGCTGCCCTGCGCAATCTCGCGCGGATGGGCGGGTCGAGCATCTATCCCGCCGTGCAGAACATCATCCTGGCTTGCCGCGCGTTCGGACTCGGCACCGTGCTCACCACGATCCACATGTTCTACGAAGACGAAGTGAAGGCGATTCTGGGCCTGCCGCCTGAAGCGCAGACCTACGCGCTGCTGCCGATCGGCTATCCGAGCGACAAGTTCGGCCCGATCAAGCGCCGCCCAGTGAGCGAAGTCGTCTGCCTCGACCGCTACGGCAGCCCCTGGAAGGGATAGCGCCATGTCATTTGAGCATTGTGCGCGACGCGTCGCGAAAGGATAGGAAGCAGGCCTTCTTCCTCGTCGGGGAGAAGGTGGCGCGCTGCGCGCCGGATGAGGGCGTCCACCGACCGAGAATGACTGTGCCGTTTCTTGGGAATGTGATTGGCTGCCGGCTTTGGCACATGGAATCGTCGATGCCATGCGAATCAGAATCGATAAATCCGGGCGGATTGTTGTTCCGAAGCCCCTCCGGGAGCGTTTCGGACTAAAGCCGGATTCTGAACTGGAAGCTGTCGAGCAGCCGGACGGAGTGCTGCTCCGCGCAGTCGACCAGCGCCCGACGATGATCAAGATCGACGGACTGTGGGTGCACCAAGGCGTGGCGCACCCGCGCGCGAACTGGAATAGTGCTTCAGGATCTGCGCGAGGAACGGGTCACATCTGTTCTGAAACCGCGTTAGGCCCGGGTCTTTCTTTCATTTTCCTTCCGATGCCAAATCCGCGCGCACGCGCGACGCGGTCTGCTCGACCGGGTCGCGCTGCTGGATCAGCACGGCCAGCTTTTCCGAATCGGCGTGTCCGCCGATTCGGTATTCATCCGCCGAATGCACGAACGCCGCGTATTGATCGAGCATCACCTCAAAGTCGCGATACGATGCGCGGTCGGACTTGTCATGTCTCATCGTCGAGAACCCGCGCGCTTTCTTGAGCGCATAGTAAAACTCGCCCATCTCCTCCGATGAGACCGGCCGTCCGTCGACGACGAACCTCGCCTGGCAGTAGTCGGCCAGCTTGTCGGCGAGGTTCGCGATCAGATCAACGTTGGCCGCCATTTCCCTGCGATAGCTGGTCGAGTAGCACGATGCGGCGATCGCCATCATCGCCGCGAGCATCAGAAAGAATGCGGGCCGGCGGAATCCGCCGGCCCGCGCTGTATCGATCATCAACTGCAAGCTTGATCAGCCCAGATGCTGTTTGAAGAACGAGATGGTCTTCGCGAACGCTTCTTTGGCGTGCTGCGGATGGTACGACGGACGATCATTGCACATGAAACCGTGATCGGCATCGGCATAGAAAACGATTTCCGCGGGCTTGCCTGCCTTCTTGAGTCCATCGCGGAATGCATCGACTTCGGTAATCGGAATGAACGCGTCTTTGCCGCCGAAGAATGCCAGCACCGGCGCCTTGAGCCCTTCGACATACGCGATCGGCGGCTTCACGTTGGGTTGCCGCGACGTGACCATCCCGCCTCCGTAATAGGGCGCGGTCGCTTTCACGTCGCCGTTGCGGCACGCGGTCAGAAAACTCACCCGCCCGCCCATGCAGAAACCGACAGTGCCGAACGCGGGCTTTGCCTCTTTGAGCGTTTTCAAATGGTTTATCGCGGTGGTCATGTCCGCAACGATCTGATCGTCCGTGAGCGATCCCATCAGGCGGAACGCGCCGGGGAGGTCGTTGTATGCGACCACGTTGTTGGACTGGCGGAAGTAGAGGTTCGGTGAGATCGCCACGAAGCCTTCCGCGGCGAAGCGGCCGGTGATGGCTTTGATATGGTCGTTGAGGCCGAACGCTTCCATGACGACCACCAGCGCGGGGTAGGGGCCCCCCGATGCCGGACGCGCCAGATGACAGGGCATTTTCTCGCTGCCGACGCTGACTTCCTGCGAGACGATTTCCATGAAATGACCTCCTGAATGATTGCCCGTCCCGTGCCCGATCCCCGCTGAACTGCTCAAAAGCGGACCTCGGGCGCGGCACAATCGTTTTGACCTGAACCCGCCGAACTTCTCGCACACAATCCGCCGATGCTCAAGCGCCGCGACCTCATCGACTGACGCTATCGATTGTTTAGAGAACGTGAAGTGTAACGACAGTTGCGTGCCTGTGATTTTTGTCTGCATGCCAGCGGACGAGATTCCTCGGCTTCGCAAAAGAACGCGCCGCTCGGATTGACGGAAAGGGCCACTACATTCAGGGAACTCAGAGCTTTTCCGTCATTCCGAGCGCAGGCTGCCGGAGTCGAGGAATCTAGTGTCGGTTGGAGTAGCGCTGAAGATACGCAGCGCCACGTTCTTCGGCGCGTTTCAACTAGCCCAGAGATCATGTGCGTGGTCCTCGCGCGCGCCAACCGGTAGCATACGGCGCGACCTGGCGATCGATCGATTGAACCAATGATTCCGCTTCGTGACAGTTTCGCACCGCGCCGCCTGACTCCCATCAACAGCGCGCTGATCGTGGCGAACCTGGCGGTTTTCGCTTACGAGGTCACGCTCGGAACGACCGTGGTGGACTTCGTCAGCCGCTACGCGATGATCCCCGTCCGCGTCAGCGCATCGATGCGAGAGGCCTTCGCTTCGCCGCAGATGCTGATGCAGGCGATGGCGCCGCTGGCGACGATTGTGACCTCGATGTTCGTGCACGGCGGAATACTGCATATCGCCGGGAACATGCTGTACCTGTTTATTTTCGGGGCGGCGGTGGAATGGCGGCTGGGGAGCTGGCGCTTTCTGTTCTTTTACCTGGCCTCGGGAATCGCCGCGGCTATCGCGACGATAGTGATTTCACCGGAGTCGGGCATCCCGGTAATCGGGGCGTCTGGCGCCATAGCTGGCGTCCTGGGCGCATATTTTGTCTTCTATCCGCGCGCGCGTATCACGACCATCCTGCCGCTATTCGTTTTCATCCAGATTGTCGAGGTTCCCGCCGTTCTGTACCTGCTGTTGTGGTTTGGAGTGCAGCTTTACGCGGGGCTCGCGCAAGGATCGCGGGGCGCCGCGGCCGGGGGAGTGGCCTGGTGGGCCCATATCGGTGGATTCCTGTTCGGCATCGCGCTGGGCCCCTTGCTGGCTCGCGCGGAATCTTCCCGCCGCCGCGCCAGCTGACTGTGGATTTGCTGTGCATATCCTCCGCATAGGGGCTGGGATAAGATGTGAATTCGACAAAGACTCTTGATGCGTGGGCGCGGGTCTCCCATAATCGCCTCCTCGTAAATTTTTCGCGCACACGTGTTGGAGGTGGTGGTCAGTGGCGGATGGTGCGGACGATATTCTAAGGCGCGTTCCCCCTCAAAATCTCGAAGCGGAACAGTGTGTTCTTGGCGCGATCTTGCTCGAGAACGAGGCGATCAACCTCGCCCTCGAGATCCTGGTTCCCGAGGACTTCTATCGCGACTCTCATCGCGAAATTTATCGCGCGATGATTGAGCTTACCGATCAGCCGTCGCCGGTCGATGCGATCACGCTCAAGGACTGGCTGCGCAAGAACGGCAAGCTCGAATCCATCGGCGGACCTGCGTATATCGCGGAGCTGGCGTCGATCGTCCCCACCGCTTCGAACGTCGCTTACTACGCCAAGCTGGTCCGCGAAAAAGCCATCCTGCGGAGTCTCGCCACGGTGGCGACCGACATCGCCTCGGGCGCCTATGAGGGACCGCCAAACGTCGACGAGTTCCTCGATGAAGCCGAGCATCGCGTTTTCGAAATAGCCGAGCGGCGCATCCGACCGGCCTTCCATTCGATGAGGGAAATTACGCCCGCTTCGATCGCGCTGATCGAGCGGTTGTACGAACGCAAGGAACTCGTGACGGGCGTTCCCACCGGATATCTCGATCTCGATCGGATCACCGCAGGTCTCCAGCCTTCCGATTTGATCATCATCGCCGCGCGTCCTTCGATGGGCAAAACGGCCCTTGCGCTCAATATCGCCGCCCACGCCGCGGTTTATGCGGACCCTCCCGTGGGGGTCGCATTCTTCTCGCTTGAAATGTCAAAGGAGCAGCTCTCGCTGCGCATGCTCTGTGCCGATGCGCGCGTGGACAGCGCCAAGGTCCGCACCGGTTATCTGCGGAGCGACGATTTTCCGAAGCTGATCGGCGCCGCCGATCGCCTGAGCCAGGCCAGCATTCTTATCGATGACTCGTCCGACATTACCTCGCTCCAATTGAAGGCGAAGTGCCGGCGGCTCAAGCGCGACAAATCGGCGAACCTGGGACTTATCATCGTCGACTATCTCCAGTTGATGCGCGCGTCGCGGCCCGGCGAATCGCGTGAAAAGGAAATCTCGGAAATCTCGCGATCGTTCAAGGCGCTCGCCAAGGAACTCGCCGTGCCGGTAGTCGCTCTTTCGCAGTTGAACCGGCAGGTCGAGACCCGCCCCGACCGCCGTCCTCTCCTCGCGGACCTGCGCGAGTCGGGCGCTATCGAGCAGGATGCCGACGTAATCGCATTCATCTATCGCGACGAGATGTATCATCGCGACACCAAAGAGCCGGGCGTCGCCGAGGTAATCGTCGCAAAACAGCGAAACGGCCCAACCGACACCGCCAAGCTGACCTATCTGAGCCAGTACACGCGTTTCGAGAACTACACCCCCGACACAGGGGCTTTCGAAGACACCGGCGGCTAGCGATCCGGACCTAACAAAAAGACGCCGCCTGGACGGCAGCACCACACAAGAACTCAGAATGCTTTTTCCGGAGTGGCGCCGCCGTCCCGGCGGCGTCTTTTTTCTCGCCTCAGGGCCTTTATTTCGATTCGTCCGGTTTCTCCGTCGAGATACCACTGGGACTTTCCGAATCTCCCGAATCTGCGAAATCTGCGGATTCCGACTTCGCCGCGTCCTCGGGATGTATCTCGACGCTCTCCACCGGACCGGTCTCTGTCTGCTCTACCGTGCGCGCTATTTCCTGGAACTCCTTCAGGTCGGGAAGGCTGTCGAGGTCTTTCAGACCGAACGTCTCAAGAAATTCCGGCGTCGTCGCGTACATCATCGGCCGCCCAGGCGCTTCCTTGCGGCCCGCAATCTTCACCAGCCGTCGCTCCAGCAGCGTCTCCAGTACGCCACCCGTATCGACTCCCCGAAATTGCTCGATTTCGGGCCGCGTGATCGGCTGGCGATACGCGATTATGGCCACCGTCTCCAGCAGCGGACGGCTGAGACGCGGCGGCTTGGATGCGAGCAGCTTGCGCACGTACTGCGCGTGTTCCTTCGGCGTCCGCAGTTGATAGCCTCCCGCGACTTCCTCGAGCGTCAGGCCGCGATTTTGCGCCGAGTACTCATTCGCCATAGCGCTGAGCGCTTTCTGAATTTCAGCGCGCGGTACGTCCTCCAGGGCCGCTTGCAGGCGGCCTATGGAGACAGACTCGCCCGCCGCGAATAGCAGGCTTTCGAGAATGGACTTGAGACGTTGCTCTTCCACCTATGCTCCGTTGCGAACTCTCGCCCCTCGCCCGTTCTTTTTGCGGGAGAGGGTGAAGTGGCGCGGCATTTGCACTCTTTTCGCAAATACCGTGACGCGCGGGTGAGGGTGCTGCTTCTCCGCGATAACAACCGCCGCTTTCATTGTCCGGGCTGTCCTGTTGTTGCTTGCGGCGCGCGGCGCTCGAGCATGATCGGGCCGAAGCGAACTTCCTGCCACGCGAGCACCTCGCCCCGCCTGATCAGCTCCAGCAGCGCAATAAAAGTCGCGATTACCAGCGGCCGGTCGTGCGCGTCCTCGAACAAGGCAATGAATTCCACGCGCCCATGCTGCGTCAGTCTGCCCAGAATCGTCGGGATGCACTCGGCCACCGGAATGTCGCGCAGCACGATTCCGCGCGGCGTCTTGTCGGCGATTCGCTTCAGAACGGCGCCCATCGCCTCGACCAGGTCGAAAATCGAGACGCTGAAACGCGGCCCGTCGCCGTCAGCTTCTGGCACCGGTTCGCCCGGCGCGACGAATACGTCGCGGCCCAGGATTGCGCGCCCCGCCAACTTCTCGGCGGCTTCGCGATAGCGCTGATATTCGAGCAGGCGCTCGACCAGGTCGCGCTTCAGTTCCTCGGCGTCCTCGGTATCGGCCATTCCCGGATGCGGCAGTAATGAGAACGACTTGATGAGCAAAAACGTCGCGGCCATCACCAGGTATTCGCCCGCGACATCCAGGTTCAGCTGATCGAGCAATTCCAGGTAAGCCAGGTACTGCTCGGTGATTATCTTCGCGGTTACGTCGTGCGGGTCGAGTTCGGCGCGCTTCAGCAGATGCAGCAGCAGGTCGAGCGGCCCTTCGTAGATGGGCAGGCGGAACCGCAGCGTCGCGTCGGTTTCCAGCCTGGGCGGCGTTTCGGGATTGTCGCTCACAGCAGCACTCGGGCGATCGCGTTGATAATTGGGCTAATCACGGCCTCAACCGAGTTGGTATATAGCAGCACCAGCAGGATCAGAAAGCCATAGGGTTCCGTTCGTGCAAAGGCGCGCGCTGCCGGCAGCGGCAGCATCCCGGTGAGCACCCGGCCGCCATCGAGCGGGAGCAATGGGAACAGGTTGAACACCCCCAGCACGATATTTATCAGCACCGACGCCTGCAGCATGTAGGCGAGCGGCAGCGCGACTTCGACGGCCAGAGGACCACCGAGCAGCCGCAGCACGCCGCGCATCGCGACAGCGCTGATAATCGCAAGTGAAAAATTGGTCAGCGGCCCGGCGGCTGCTACTTTCACCATGCCGCTGCGCCCTCCGCGCAGACGTGAAAAATCCACCGGGACTGGTTTGGCGTAGCCGAACACCGGGAGATGGAAAAACAGGAGCATCGCCGGCATCAGGATCGTTCCGAACAAATCGATATGCGAGATGGGGTTGAGGGTCAGGCGGCCCGCGCGCAAGGCCGTGTCGTCACCAAGGCGGAGCGCGATCACGCCGTGCATCACTTCGTGGCAGATAATCGCAAACACGGTCGGCACGGCCCAGATGGAAACGGTGCGCATAAAGTCGGGAATATTTTCCAAGTCAGTCTGTTCTCTCTTCTGCGGATGCGCGCCGCGCGCGCGGATGATAGGTGCGATGGACCTTGCGCAGATGGCTTTTCGACAGATGCGTGTAGATCTGCGTGGTCGAGATGTCGGTGTGGCCAAGCATCTCCTGCACGGCGCGCAAGTCGGCGCCGCCTTCGAGGAGGTGGGTTGCGAACGAATGGCGCAGCGTGTGCGGGCTCAACCATGAAAGCCGCCGATCGCTGGCGGCCCATCCCTTGAGCGCCTTGAAAAACCCCTGCCGGGTCATCGAGCGCCCCAGCCTGGTAATGAACACCGCGCTGCTCCTGCGCGCCGCGGAGGCGCGGCGGGTGCGCGCTGCGCTATTTCCCTGCTCTGCCCGCAACTCCTCTTCGCGGCGCTTCAGATACTCCGCGATTGCGCGAATCGCGGCGCCCCCCAGCGGCACCATCCGCTCCTTGCCGCCCTTGCCGAGCACGGTCACCAGGCCCGCGCGCAGATTTACCTGGGGAAGCTGGAGCCCGACCAGCTCCGAAACGCGCAGTCCCGAGCCGTACGCGAGTTCCAGCATCGCGCGGTCGCGCAGACCGCGAACCGTCGAGGTATCGATCGCATCGAGCAGCATCTCTATATCGCGCCGTGACAGCGTCCGCGGGAGTTTGCGTGCGAGCGGAGTCAGCTTCACCGAAGGGACGGGATCGCGGCTGATTATGCCGCGATCGACCAGCTCGCGGGCCAGGCCGCGCACCGCCGAGAGATGGCGCCGCTGGGTGGACGGCTCATAGCCACGGTCTGCAAGCGCGGCCATGTAACGGGTGATGGCGGCGGCGCCGAACTCGGTTGGGGCGATACTTTCCTTGCCGCAGAACTCGTGAAAGTCGTTCAGGTCGCGTGAGTAGGCGGCGATCGAATGGTTGCTCAGTCCGCGTTCGACCCGCAGCCGCACGATATGTGCGTCAATTAGCGCGTCCCAGCCCCATTCTCCGGCGGCACGAACATCTCCACTCAAGCCGCGTCACCTTGTGCCGGATGCTCCTCGAGCTTCTCCAGCAGCGTCTCGCGCAACTCGCGCATCCGCGCCAGGTCGGTCACCTTCTCGCCGTTGCGGTCGCTTATGTAGAAAACGTCGAGCGCCTGGTCGGCATTGGTCGAGACCCGCGCCAGATGAATCGGAAAGCCGAGCTTGAACAGCGTGTGCGTGATCGCGAACAGAAGTCCGACGCGGTCCTGCGTGAATACGTCGAGGACCGTGAACTGCTCCGAGATGCGGTTGTCCACCGTGACTTCGGTCTGAACGCGGCGCACGAACTTGGTCTTTGCCGTGCGCACGTGATGCGCCGATGCGACCAGCGCTGCAATGTCCTGTTCGCCCGCGATGACGCGCTCCAGGTCGCGCTGCACGCGCGTCCAGCGGTCGTCTTCCATCGCAAGCGCGCCGGCGCCCATCAGATGCGACACGCGGAATACATCGAGCGCGATACCTGAATCCCGTGTCGTGATTCGCGCTGAAAGGATGTTCAGGTTATTCGCAGTCAGCGCGCCCGCGATCATCGAAAACAAGCCGGATTGGTCGCGGGTGACTACCGTGAATTCGCTGAATTCGAGTTCCGGAAAATGGCGCACGCGGCTGACCAGCGGCCGATCGGCAAGTGCGCGCATGAGATCGAAATGCAGCACGATGTCGGCTTCCGGGACCGTGAAGAAGTAGCGATCCGGCATCTCCGCAAGAAACGCCTCGACATCCGATACGGGAGCACCCGCGGCCGTGAGCACCTCGCGCACGCTGCTTTTCACCGTGTTCAGGCGGCGCGCCGGATCGACCGCCTCGCGATCGCCTTGCTCCATAATCTTGAGGGCGCGCAGATAAAGATCGCTAAGCAGCATGTCGCGCCAGTTGTTGTAGACCTTGGGCGCGACCGCGCGCATGTCGGCATAGGTGAGCAGGTAGAGCGCCTTGAGCCGGTCGATTGAACCTACCGTGCGCGCGAAATCATCTATCGTCCGGTCGTCATCGATATCGCCCTTCTGGGCAACCTGCGACATCATCAGATGGTTTCGCACCAGGAACACGACCAGGTCGATTTCTTCTGGATCAAGCCCAAGCCGCCGCGAGACCTCCGACGTGAGCTGCGCGCCATGCTCGTGATGGTCATGGCCGTGGCCCTTGCCGATGTCGTGAAGGAGCAGGGCGAGAAACACCAGCGGCATGCAGGCGAGTTCGCGGGCCACCTCAGTCAGCAGCGGGGTCGTGCCTTTGAATTCGCCCGCGCGCAGGCGCTCGAGTTCTCGCACCGCCACCAGGGAATGACGGTCCACGGTGTAGATGTGGTAGAGGTCGTGCAGTACTCGCGCATAGAGATTTCCGAATTCCGGGATCAGCGCTCCCAGCACGCCCGATCGATGCATCGCTTCCAGCGTCTCGGCCACGCGCTTGCGCCCAGCAAGAATCTTCATCAGCGCTTTCCCGGTTTCGGGATTGTTGCGCATCGCGTCGTCGATGAGCCCGAGATTGTCGCGAACCAGCTGATACGCGTTGCCCGACAGCTCGACTCCCTGCGCCTGGCAGTCCGCATAGATGTTGATCAGGTTGAATGGATCGCGCTCGAAGAGCTGCGGGTCGCCGATTGCGAGCAGTTGGTGCTGCACGAGCACTCCCGGCCGAATCTGCCGCATCGGCGCGCGGCGCAGGAAGCCTCGGCCCGGGCCCTCGACTACGCGCGCAATCAGGCCCTCGGCGAATTGATAGATCGTGCTCGCATGCTGGTAGTAGGCGCGCATCAGCGCTGAGCCTGCGGTCTGGCCTTCGATCGGCTTCAGCCCCAGCATCGGCTCGATCCGCTCTTGCATCTCGAAGGTGAGCTGATCGAAATGGCGTCCGGTCACGAAGTGCAGCGAATTGCGCACGCGCCATAGAAAATCGCGCGCCGCTCTCACCTCGGCCAGCTCGACGTCGGTAATTACCGCCTTTTGCACCAGCTCGCCGAGCGAATGCACCTTGTACTTCACCGCAGCCAGCCACATCGCGGTGTGCAGGTCGCGCAGGCCGCCTTCGCCTTCCTTGATCTGCGGTTCGAGCAGGTAGATCGAGTCGCCGTATTGCGCGTGACGCTCGCGGCTCTCTTCGAGCTTGATCTTGAAGAACTTCTGCTGATTGCGGTTGAGCACTTCGTCGATCAGCAGCTTGTCCAGGTCGGCGTAGAGCTTTTCATCGCCGGCCAGATAGCGCGCATCGAGCAGTGCGGTCTTTTCCTTCAGGTCGTCGTTCGCCAGCCGCACGCATTGGCGCGCCGTCCGCATTCCGTGGCCGACAGTAAGCCGCGCGTCCCACAGCGCGTGCAGAATGATTTCGGTTACAACCTCGGCATAGGGGCCGCGTTTGTAGTCGTGCAGGAACAGCAGGTCGATGTCGGATTGCGGATTCAGCTCCGCGCGGCCGTAGCCGCCGCGCGCGACGATCGTCAGCCGCTGATTGAGCTTGGGGAAGCGCCGGCAGTGATCGGCGTCGGCATAGCGAAACAGCGCGCGCAGGAGATCATCGACGGCCGTAGTGAACAGCCGTACGATTTCGCTTCCGCTGGCGCCTGCGAGATGGATCTTGAAGAGTTCTTCGCGGACCGACTCCAGGTAGACGCGTGCGACCTGTCCGGGTGTACGCGTCGCCTCAAATTCGCGAGCGAGTGCCTCCTCGCCACGGAGAGCATTCGGCGGGGTTGGCGCCGCGGACACTGGCCGTACCCCGGCGCTCACAGATTGCCCACCGCTGCATCGGCATTGAAGTAGTGCGCGACCGCCGTCGCGATCCCGTCGGCGAGCAGCTCCTGGTATCGCGGCGAAGTGAGGCGCTCGGCCTCGCCCGCGTTGGAAAGAAATCCCGTCTCGACCAGCACCGCTGGCATATGGGCCCCTACCAGCACGTAGAAGGGCCCCGTTTTGGCTCCAAGTGCGTTCACATTGAGTCCTAGACCCGCATCCAGATCGGCGACCGCCTGCGCATCGATCATTCGCGCCAGCGATGCCGCCTCGGTTGCCTTAAATTGCTGGCGCAGGTCGGTCAGGATGTAGTTTAAGTTGGGTCCGTCTCCTGTTCCATAGGCTGCCGGAGCGCCGCCGTTCTCCATCCGGGCCAGGCGAATCGTCGCCCGGTCGGTGGTGTTGTTCAGATAGTACACCTCAATTCCCGCGGTTTCCTGATTTGGGCTCGAATTGAGATGGATCGATACGAACAGGTCCGCGCCCGCACGATTGGCGATTTTGGTGCGATCCGGAAGCGGGATGAATACATCGGTGGAGCGCGTCATCTCGGCCCGGATACCGCGCTGTTCGAGCGCGCGCTGCAATTTCGCGGCGATAGCCAGCGCCAGGTCTTTCTCCTGGATGCCCGACGCCGAACTGGTGCCGGGGTCGTAGCCGCCGTGACCGGGATCGATCATCACGAGTGGACGACCCGCGACGTGCCGGTCTTCGCTGCTCGCCGATGCCAGTTGCGGTCGCAGCGGAGCGCTCGGCGAGGGAACGCTCGCCGGCATTGAAGCTGGAGCCGGTTCCGGCGCAGGCTCGATGCGCACCTGCGAAGATTCCGTCTCTGAAGGGTAGGGCGCAGCATCGTTGCGCACCAAGATCGGCGCCGCGATATTTGGGACGGTGCCCGCGGCTGCTATACGAACCAGAATTTCGTGCTTCAAGCGCGCAATCGCGTAATCCGCCTTGCCCTCGACCTCGATGACGATCCGGGTTTGGCCTCCGCCCGGGTCGATGACGCGCACGGTCTTTATCGGCGCGGTTTCCTGCCCGAACAGTGGCCGTGGCGGCAGGCCGGTAGCAGTGCGCGGCAGATCGATCCATAGCTCGCTGCCGTGCGCGGTTAAGTTCCAGCGCGGCGCAGTTCCGCGAAAGTCGAAATGTAATTCGATAGCCCCGCCATTGCGCCCGATACGGGTCGCTAAGAGCGTCGCGGGTTTGATGGACGCGATCGCGCGCGCGCCGGTCATCGCAACTGACGTGACTATCGCGGCTACCGCTATCGCTTTCCTCACCACCACCATCCGCTCCCCGCCCCTGAAGCGACCGCCGCCTCAGGTCGTGTCCTTCTTGAGCCGTGCCTTGAGCGCCGCCAGTGTGCCGAGTGCCTCGACCGGCGTCATCCGGTCGACGTCGATTGCGCGCAGCTCATCGACGACGCGGCTCTCGACCGGCGAGAACAGGCTCATCTGATGGCTTCGGCTTTCGCTGCGGCGCGCGTGCGCAAGCCGCGGCTGCCCGGCTTCGTCGAATTCGCCTTGTTCGAGATTGGCGAGAATTTCGCGTGCGCGCACGATTAGCGAGTCCGGCAGGCCTGCCAGCCGCGCTACTTCTATTCCGTAGCTGCGCGAAGCCGGCTGCTCGATTACGCGCCGCAGAAACAGCACCTCGCCACCCCACTCCCGCACCGCCATGCTCAAATTCTTCACGCGCGGACGCTCCCGCGCAAGGTCGGTCAATTCGTGAAAATGGGTCGCAAAGAGCACCTTGGCTCGGGTCGAATCATGAAGGTATTCGGCGACCGCCCACGCGATCGCCAGGCCGTCGAAGGTGCTGGTGCCCCGCCCGACCTCATCGAGCAGGAGCAGGCTCCGATCGGTCAGCCCGCTCAGCAGCCGGGCGGTCTCGCTCATCTCGACCATGAAGGTCGACTCGCCGCGGCGCAGCTCGTCGCGCGCGCCGATACGCGTCATCACTCGGTCGATAATCCCGAGCGACGCCTCCGTCGCTGGAACGAAGCCGCCCATGTGCGCCATGATCGCGATGAGCGCGACCTGCCGCAGATAAGTCGATTTGCCGGCCATGTTCGGCCCGGTGATAAGCAGGAGCTGTCGCGCATCGGGATCGGCATCAAGGTCGTTGGGCACGAACTCGCCCGCGCGCATTCCCGCTTCGAGCACCGGATGCCGTCCTTCGCGGATACGCACCCGGCGCGCGGAATTCATGGTGGGCCGCACGTAGCCGCGTCGGCGTGCGACCTTCGCCAGCGATGCGAGCGCATCGAACTCGCCCACCGCCCGCGCCGTTTCCAGTATCGCGGCGCTTTCCGCCTGAAGGTCGCGCAGCAGCTTCGTGAAGAGCTGGAGTTCCAGCTCGCGCAGGCCCGACTCCGCCGAAAGAATCTTGCGTTCGAGTTCCTTCAGTCCCGGCGTCGTGAAGCGCTCCGCGCCGACCAGCGTTTGCTTGCGCTCATAGTCATCAGGCGCGCGATCGAGATGGCTCTTGGTTATCTCGATGTAGTAGCCGAAGACGTTGTTGTAACGGACCTTGAGCGAGGGAATGCCGGTGCGCTCGCGCTCCGTCGCCTCGAGCTGTGCGATAACGGTGCGGGCACCTGATGCGAGGGTTCGCAGCTCATCGACCTCGGCATTGAAGCCGCGATGGATGACGTTGCCGTCGCGCGGATTTACCGGTGGTTCGTCAGTGATGGTTGCGTTGATCTTCTCGACCAGCGCCGCGTTCGGCGAAATGCGTGCGACTAGCGACCGGATCAGCCCGCTTCGACGATCGCCCAACCAATCGCGGAGGGCAGCTACCGCTTCCAGCGCCTGCGCCAGCCGCAGGCAATCGCGCGGCGAGGCGCGCATCGCGCCGAGCCGGCCGGCGAGCCGCTCCAGATCGCCGATTCGCTTGAGCGCATCTGCGACTACTCCACCAAGGTCGGCATCGAACAACTCCTCGATAGAATCGTGGCGGGCGCCTATCTCATCGAGTGCCAGGAGCGGATAGACGATCCAGTTCGCCAGCGTGCGCGCTCCCGTCGCCGTGATCGTCTCGTCCAGAACCGACAACAGAGAACCGTGTCGCCAGCCATCGGTTGATGCGATCAGCTCCAAATGCCGCCGCGTGGTCTCATCGACCATCATGTATTCGGCGGCGCGGTATAAAGTCGGAGCACTCAGATGCGCGAGGTCGCGCCCGAAATTTTCCTCGACGTAACGAAGCGCGGATGCCGCGGCGGCCAGAAGGTCCGCATCCGGTTCCGCGGCCTGATCTCCGAAGCGGCGGCTGAGCACGGCGCGATCCTCGTCGGCATCGGCGCTTCGGTCGATAGTGGTCACGGAGTAGTTCGAGTCTTCAAGTAATTGTTTAAGTTCAGCATCCTCGCCGACGATCAGCACTTCCCGCGGTGAAAGCCGGGCTATTTCTTCCTGCAAGGCCCGCCGATGCACCAGGCGCGTGACCAGGAATTCGCCCGTGGAAACATCCAGAGCGGCGAGTGCGAAGCCCTGTTCGGCGTCGGGCACGACTGCGGCCAGGTAGCTCTTCTCGCCGGCGATAAGCACGGTTTCCTCGCCCACCGTGCCGGGCGTGATGACGCGCACGATCTGGCGCGGCATGATGCCCTTCGCCTTGCCGTCCTGCGCGCCTTGTTCGCAAATCGCCACCTTGTGCCCCGCTTTGATCAGCTTGGCGATGTATGGCTCGGCGGCATGGTACGGAACGCCGCACAGCGGGACGCCGTCTTTGGAGCGCGAGGTCAGCTGGATATCGAGCACGCGCGCGCCCACCTCGGCATCTTCGAAGAACATCTCGTAGAAGTCGCCGAGCCGGAAAAACAGGATCGCGTCGGGCACGCGCTGTTTGACGGCCAGGTACTGAGCCATGAGCGGTGTTTGCTTGAATGCCACTGGGAGGTCGCGAGCCAGAATAGCTGCGCGAAGCGGCGCGGGCAAAATCTCGCTTTGCTCATTTCGGCCCGATTTATTAACATCCCTCAGTTGAGCAGGCCTTCGATCGTTCGTCTTCCTTATTTCGGGGCGGACACCCGAGCGAGTGAGACCAGGCCCATAACATCTTTTTTGAGGAGATTTATCTCATGGGAGCTACACCTTCAGTGGAGTCTGCCGCGCGCGGTGCGAAATCGGCCCGCGCGCTCGAATTTCTCAAGAGCGGTCCGAAGAAACTCCTGATCGGCGGCAAATGGGTGCCGTCCAAGTCAGGCAAAACCTTCGAGACCCTTAACCCCGCCAACGAAGAAGTGCTGGCCCTCGTGGCGGAAGGCGACAAGGCCGACGTCGACGAAGCGGTCAAGCACGCCCGCAAGGCGTTCGAAGAAGGCAAGTGGGCATCGATGGGCCCGCATCAGCGCACCCGCGTTCTGCTGAAGATCGCGGAACTGATCGACAAGAACGCCGAGGAGCTCGCCGAGCTCGAGACGCTCGACAACGGCAAGCCGCTCTTCGAGTCGAAGAACATCGACGTTCCGGGCGCCGCGGAGACCTTCCGCTACTACGCCGGATGGGCCTCGAAGATCTATGGCGAAACCAATCCTTCCGATCCCGGGATGTTCAATTTCACGCTGCGTGAACCGGTCGGAATTTGCGGCCAGATCATCCCGTGGAACTTCCCGCTGCTGATGGCGTCATGGAAGATTGCGCCCGCGCTCGCGTGCGGCAACGTCGTCATCCTGAAGCCTGCCGAACAGACCCCGCTCACTGCGCTGCGGCTGGGCGAGCTGATTCTGGAATCGGGGCTGCCCGAGAGCGTGGTTCAGATCATCACCGGCTTCGGCCCCGGCGCCGGCAGCTCGATCGCCGAGC
The DNA here is from genome assembly GCA_052146355.1 of Binataceae bacterium (SeqCode). Lineage (GTDB taxonomy): Bacteria > Desulfobacterota > Binatia > Binatales > Binataceae > JAFAHS01. Next base: position 39,523 of record JBKQNE010000236.1, read on the forward strand.
ATCCCGATATCGACAAGGTCGCATTCACGGGTTCGACTGAAGTCGGCAAACTGATCTTGAAGGCTTCCGCCGGCAACCTGAAGCGCGTATCGCTGGAGCTGGGCGGCAAGTCCCCGAACATCATCTTCCCCGATGCTGACATGAAGTCGGCGGCGTTCGGTTCGGCGCTTGGCATCTTCATGAACCAGGGGCAGGTCTGTTGTGCAGGCTCGCGCGTGTTCGTGCAGGAATCGGTTTACGATCAGTTCACCGATTCGCTATCCGAGATTGCGAAGGGAGTGACCCTTGGCAATCCTCTCGATGCCACGACCAGCATGGGCCCGCTGGTTTCCAAGGAGCAGCACGACCGCGTGCTCGGCTATCTCGCTATCGGCAAGAAAGAAGGCGCGAAGACGAAGATCGGTGGCGAGGCCGGACCGCAGGAGCGCGGCTATTTCGTAAAGCCCACCGTCTTCACCGACGTGAACAACGGGATGAGGATCGCGCGCGAAGAGATCTTCGGACCGGTCGCTTCGGCGATTCGTTTCAAGGATGAGAACGACGCGGTGTTCCAGGGCAACGACACGACCTACGGTCTGGCTGCGGCGGTCTGGACCAAGGACATCAGCCGCGCACACAAGATCGCGCGTTCGCTCAAGGCGGGCACCGTATGGATCAACTGCTACGGCATGATCGATCCGGTCTCTCCGTTCGGCGGCTACAAGCAGTCCGGCTTCGGCCGCGAGCTTGGCAAGCACGCGATCGAGCTGTACACGCAGATCAAGTCGGTCTACACGAAACTCTAGGCGACGACCGCATCAACGCATGATGCACAAGGGGCGCTCGCAAGAGCGCCCCTTCTTTTTGCCTTGCACGCCCAACGACTGCGACCTAACGTCTAGTCAGTTCGATCATTCGAAACGTCCCGGGAGTAAAATCGATGGCGAAGCGAGCGTTGGTGTTAGGCGGCGGAGGTCCGGTCGGAATTGCTTGGGAAGCCGGTCTGCTGGCGGGATTCGCCGAAGCCGGAGTGGATCTGGCGCAGGCCGATCATGTCGTCGGCACGTCGGCGGGGTCGTTCGTCGGCGCGCAGATCGCCATGGGCCGATCGTCGTCGACGTTGGTCGCGCCGATACTGGCCGAGGCGCAGGCTGCGCCCGCTAGTCGGCCGGGCAGCGGGGCGCCTGCTCCCGACTTGTCGGTGCTGTTCATGAAGATGCAGGAGGCGATCTCTGGTATCCGCCCCATGCAGGAAGTGCGCGCTGAGATTGGCGCCTGGGCGCTGTCCGCCAAAACGATCAGCGAGGAGGCATTCATCGCGAACTTCGGCCGCTCCTTCAGCGGACTACCCGAGGATGCGTGGCCAGATCGCTCCTATGCTTGCACCGCGGTCGATGCGGTCGATGGCTCGTTCGTCGTCTGGAACAAGGAATCGAGCGTTGGGGTCACGCGCGCAGTCGCATCCAGTTGCAGCGTGCCGGGAGTCTTTCCGCCGATTACTATCAAAGGCCGCCGCTATATCGATGGCGGCATGAGATCGCCCACCAACGCCGATCTCGCCAAGGGCCACGACGTGGCCGTTGTGGTTGCGGTCAGAGGCGCAGTGATCGATCCCGCGGTGACCGCGAAGTTTCAGCAGATGCTCGACGGCGAGCTGCAGGTGTTGCGCGACAGCGGGGCCCAGGTCGAGTTGATCATCCCCGATGCGGCCAGTGTCGACGCGTTCGGGCTCAACCTCATGGACTCGCGCAAGCGCCCCGGCGCCGCGAAGGCGGGCATCGAACAGGGACGCGCCACCGCCGCGCGTCTCCGGTCTCTTTGGGGTGCAGGGTAGGGCAGCGATGTCGTTCGTGAATGCTCGCCCGCGATGCATCTCATGTAATGCTTTAGATTTCGTCCGCTGTGCCTGTGGACGCTGAATTCTCCGCAATCATTTTGGCGGGTGGCCGCAGCTCGCGGATGAGACGGCCGAAGGCCGAGTTGGACTTCGGCGGTGTGCCGCTGCTCGATCGCATCATCACGGAACTCAAGCCGTCCTTTGCCGCAATCGTAGTTGTCGCGTCTCCCGATGGCCTGCCGCCGGGCGTCGATCTCCCCGGCGTGACGATCGTCCGCGATGCGCATGAATATCAGGGGCCGCTTCCCGCGCTGGCCCGAGGGCTGGCTGCCACTCGATGTGACGCCGCATTCGCATGCTCCTGCGACCTGCCGCTGCTCGATGCGCTGGTGGCACGCGCTTTATGCGCGATGCTCGGCGACTACGACGCGGTGGTTCCGGAAATCGGCGGCCTCATCCAGCCTCTGCACGCGGTCTACCGCAACCGCTGCGCCGCCGCGATCGATACGATGATCGCGCGCGGCGAGAAGCGCCTGGTGACGATCGTCGAATCGATCAAAGCGCGCAGGGTAGGGGAAGAGGAACTTCGCCGCGTCGATCCAGGCCTGCGAAGTTTCCTCAACGTGAACACGCCCGAGGACTACGAACGCGCGTTACGCCTGGCCGGCTTCACCGCCGGCAACTAATTCAAAGCACAAGCACAATCCGCAGATTAGGCAGATTTCACCGATTCTGAATCTGCGCAATCTGCGTAATCTGCGGATTTTTGCTTCTCTTACGCTTTAGGCTGCCAGCGCAGTATCGGCCGGCGCGCGGCTTCGGCTTCGTCCACGCGCGACAGCTTGAGCGTGTGCGGCGCGTTCTTGACCACTTCCGGAGCGTTGAGCGCCTCGTCGTATATTCGCTCCATCGCGGCGATGAAGTTGTCGAGCACTTCCTTGGTCTCCGTCTCCGTCGGCTCGATCATCAGCGCGCCCTTCACCACCAGCGGAAAGTAGATGGTCGGCGGATGGATACCGAAGTCCAGCAGCCGCTTGGCGATCTCCAGCGTCGAAACGCCGGTCCGACTTTCCAGGTCGTGTTCGAGCACGCATTCGTGCATCGAGGGTTCGGGCGAAGCGCAGGGAAAATTATCTTCCAGCCGTTTGCGCACGTAGTTCGCCGCCAGAATCGCGTTGCGGCTCGCATCCGCGAGCCCATCGCTGCCAAGCGCCAGGATATAGGTATACGCGCGCACCAGCATCCCGAAGTTGCCGTGGAACGATCGCAGCCGCCCGATCGAATCGGGCCGGTCGTTGTGGAAAATCCATCCGCGCTCGTTTTTCTTAAGCCGCGGCGCCGGAAGGAACGGCTCCAGGTGGCGTTTCACGCCGATAGGGCCTGCGCCCGGTCCTCCCCCGCCGTGCGGAGTCGAAAACGTCTTATGGAGATTGAGCTGCACGACGTCCGCGCCCATGTGTCCCGGCTTCGCGACGCCGAGCAGAGCGTTCATATTCGCGCCATCCATGTACAGCAAGGCGCCCTGTTCGTGCAGGATGTGCGCGATTTCGCAGATTTCAGGCTCGAACACGCCGATGGTGTTGGGGTTCGTCACCATCATCGCGGCTACATCGCGAGTGGCGAGCCGCCGCACTTCGGCCGCATCGATGAACCCGCGTTTGTTCGATCGTGCCACCACCACCTCGAACCCCGCGAGTGTGCAACTGGCCGGATTCGTGCCGTGCGCCGTGTCCGGAATGATCACCTTATGGCGCGTCTCGCCGCGCTTGTGATGATACGCGCGCATCACCAGCAACCCCGTCAGCTCGCCCTGTGCGCCCGCCGCGGGATGCAGCGAGATCGCATCCATGCCCGTTATCTCGGCGAGCGCCGCTTCAAGGCGGGCCATCAATTCGAGCGCGCCTTGCGCAAGATGAGCCGGCGTCAGCGGATGGATCGCGGCGAAGCCGCCGAGCGCCGCCATCTCGTCGTTCACCACCGGGTTGTACTTCATCGTGCACGACCCGAGCGGATAGAACTGGAGCGCCTGCGCGAAGTTGAGCTGCGACAGGCACAGAAAATGGCGCATGACCTGCGGCTCGCTGAGTTCCGGAAATCCTGTCAGATCTTCGCGGCACAGCTCCGCGCCAAGAATCTCGGCGCCAGATCGCCGTCCGGCCGCGCGCGATGCGACATCGGCCCCGTGCCTGCCTTCGGACGAAAGATCGAAGATAAGCGGAACCTCAACCGGCTGAGTTGGCTGATTGAGATCCGTTTTTGGTTTCATTGCTACGATTGGTTTGATCCTGCCCGCCGTCGCCATCACCGCGCCTCCGCCAACACATCGGCCAACAACCCCAGTTCCGCGCTTCGGTTCATCTCCGTGACCGAGATCAAAACGCTGTCGCTCAGTTCCGGATAGTCGGCCGCGAGCGGAAGGCCCGCGAGGATGCGTCTTTGCTCCGCCCACGCCAGCGCGTTCGCGGGATGCGCCAGCGACACGGCAAATTCGTTGAAGAACGGCCCGCTGAAACGGCGGCGAATGCCGCGTGCCGCGAGCGCATCTGCCGCTTCGTGCGCCAGCTCAACGTTGCGTTCCGCCAGCTCGCGCAGTCCCTGCCGGCCCATCAGCGACAGATAAACCGTAGCCGCCAGCGCACACAGCGAATGATTGGTGCATATATTCGAAGTCGCTCGCTCGCGGCGAATATGCTGCTCTCGAGTCGACAGCGTAAGGCAGAACGCGCGCCGCCCGTTGCGATCGCGTGTCTGTCCGACCAGCCGTCCCGGCATTTGCCGCAAATGAGCGGTGCGCGCCGCCAGGAAACCCACGCCGGGTCCGCCAAATTCGACTGGCAGCCCGAAACTCTGTCCTTCGCCGACCACGATGTCCGCGCCGAGTTCGCCCGGCGCTTTGAGAAGCCCCAGTGCGAGCGCTTCCGCAGTCGCGGAAACCGCAAGCGCGCCCGCGCGATGAACGATTTCGACCGCGGCGCCGAGTGGTTCGATTACGCCGAAGGCATTTGGATATCCGAGCACCGCGCAGAGCAGGTCTTCGTTCGCGACCGCCGACAGCGCCCCGAGATCCGTCGCGCCGGTGGCGATGTCGAACGGCAGCTCCACGATCTCGATGCCGCCGATGGCGCTCAGGTAGGTGCGAATCGTCGCGCGATAGTCGGGCCACAGCGCGCGCGAAATTGCGATGACCCTGCGCTTTGGCAGCAGCCGCCGCGTCATCAGGACCGCCTCCGCCGTGGCCGATGCGCCGTCGTACATGCTCGCGTTGGCAACTTCCATCGCGGTGAGCTGCGTGATGAGCGTCTGGAATTCGAAGATCGCCTGCGTGGTGCCCTGGCTCGCCTCCGCCTGGTAGGGGGTGTAGCTGGTCGCGAACTCCGCGCGCCCGGCGATCGCCCGCACGGCGGCCGGAATATAGTGGCGGTAGTAGCCCGCGCCCAGAAAACTCGTGTAGTCCGACGCGCCTTCGTTGCGCGCGGCCAGCGCCGAAAGTTCAGCGACAACCTCAGCTTCACCGCGCCCCGGTTCCAAATCGATCGCCGCAGTGGCGCGCAGACCGGCCGGTATATGCGCGATCAAATCCTCCGTCGCCGATGCGCCGATCGTCTTCAGCATCGACGCTATATCGGTCGCGGTATGTGGCATGAATCTCATCGGTTGGGGTGCTCCTCCTCCGCCTGCTGCCTCATCGGTTCGAATGAAGTGAAATGCATCAGGAATGCGCACCTGCCTGCGCGCGCCGATAAAACGGAAGCTTGACGATTGTCGCCGGAACCCGCCGGTTGCGGATTTCGACTTCCAGCGCTTCACCGACCGTCGCCGCCGTGGGCGATATCTCGCCGGTCGCCGCATATCCCATCGCGATGGGCCGATCGATCGTCGGCCCCAGTGTGCCGCTGGTGACAACTCCCGCCTCGCGGCCGCCGCGAAAAATTTTGTAGCCCTGCCGTGCGATGCTGCGGGCATCGTCAGATTGAAGACCGATCAGCCGCTTGCGCAGTCCGCCCGCGCGTTGCGCGCGAAGCGCAGGCTCACCGACGAATGGGCGATCCAGTTTCACAAAAACGTTCAGGCCCGCTTCCAGTGGCGATGTCGCGCGGTCGAGTTCGTGACCATACAGCGGCAGACCCGCCTCTAATCGCAGCGTATCTCGCGCGCCGAGTCCGCAGGGGACCACGCCGTCGCGCTGGCCCGCGTCGAGGATCGCGCTGAAGACGCGCGATGCGTCCGCGGGCGCCATGAAAAGTTCAAAGCCATCTTCTCCCGTGTATCCGGTGCGCGCGGCCAGGCATCCCGCTCCAGCGACCTTGCCCGTCGCGATTGCGAAGCGCGGAACGTCGCCGATCGGAAATTCCGCGAGCGATGCGAGAATCGGGACGCCCTTTGGGCCCTGGACCGCGACCAGCGCGGTTTCGTCGCTGACGTCGCGCAGTCCCGCGCCGATGGTCCGGTTGAGTCCGCTGATCCATTCCCAATCCACGGCGATATTCGATGCGTTGACGCACAGCAAATAGTCTGCGGCGCCGCGCCGATAGACGATTAGATCATCGATGGTGCCGCCGTCTTCCGCGCACATTATGGTGTATTGCGCCTGTCCGTCGCGAAGCCGCGCGGCCGAGTTGGTGAATGCGCGCTCGAGCAGCGCCAGAGCATGCGGCCCGCTTACCTCGAACTCGCCCATGTGGCTCAGATCGAACAAACCGGCCGCCGATCGCACGGCGAGATGCTCCCCGATGATCCCGCCATAGCTGACGGGCATCTCAAAACCACCGAAAATCGTCATTCGGGCGCCGAGTTTTTGGTGGAGCGCAAACAGCGCGGTACGCTTGGGCGCATCCATGAAGGGTCAACTCTAACAAACCGAACTTACGCCAACGAGGCAACTTGCGCGCGAATGCCCACAATCGCGTCGCGCTATCCACAGCGCCTTGCCCCGTTGACCGGCGTGCTATATTCGAGTGAAGCGCGATGGCTGCAATAATCATGGATGGGCGGGTATTGAGGGAAAAACTGATGCCCGAGGTGCGCGCACAGGCTCAGGAACTGCGCGACCATCATCGATGCAATCCGTCGCTGGCCGTCATTCTCGTCGGCGCCGACCCCGGTTCGCGCCAATACGTGCGCAACAAGCAGCGGATGGTCGCCGATCTCGGCTTCGATAGCCAAACCATCACCATCGATGAGCGCGAAGCCACTACCGATTCGCTGCTGGGACTGATCGACCGCCTCAATGGCGATTCCGCCACCACCGGCATTTTGATTCAGGTCCCGCTGCCCGAGAGCGTCGATCGCTTCCGGCTCTTCGATGCGATCGGCGCGCTGAAAGACGTCGATGCCGTGGGCGCATCGAGCGTCGGCGGTTTCTATCGCGGTGAGTGGGGCCGGTTCATTCCCTGCACGCCGCGCGGCGTTCTCTCGCTGCTCGATTTCTACGAAGTCCCCGTCGATGGCGCGCGAGCGGTCGTCATCGGCCGCAGCGACATCGCCGGTAAACCGATGGCGCTGATCCTTGGAGGCCGGCTGCGCAATGCCACCGTCACCTGGTGCCATCGCCACACGCGCGACCTGCCTGCTCTTTGCCGTGAGGCCGACATTCTCGTTCCATGCGTCGGCGCGGACGTTGGACGCCCGTTTCTCATCACCGCGGACATGGTCAAGCCGGGGGCGTGTGTAATCGATGTGGGCTTTCGGCGCATCGGCCCGGGCAAATTCACCGGTGACGTAGATTTCGAAGCCGTGAAGGAAGTCGCGGGCTGGGTTACGCTCAACCCCGGTGGAACCGGCCCGATGACGGTCGTGGCGCTGATGCAGAATCTGATCGATGCGGCGCGCTATCAGCTAGGCCTTGAACGGGTCAAGTATTCGGTGTGATCGTTCGTAGTTCGTCTGCTTTTGCTCCCTCCCCGATTTTCTCTTAGATTTGCGGTTGCTTCGCGCGCATCGGGTTTTCACCGCAATGGAACCGATTCCTCGCCAAACTAGTCCGCAGCCTCCCGAACACAGCACGATCGCCGAGATAATAAGCGGTCCGCCGCGCGACGTTCGCGATCCGAAAATATTTCATTCCCTCTCGCTGATTGCGTTCCTGGCCTGGGTCGGTCTCGGTTCCGACGGCTTGAGTTCCTCCTGCTATGGGCCCGAAGAAGCGTTCCTGGCGCTGGGACAGCATCAGTACCTGGCCATTTTTCTCGCTTTGATGACGGCGCTCACGGTGTTCGTGATTTCGGCGTCATATTCGCAAACCATCGATCTGTTCCCGGCCGGCGGCGGCGGTTACCTGGTCGCCACCAAGCTGCTGGGTCCGACCGCCGGCGTCACCTCGGGATGCGCGCTGGTAATCGACTACGTGCTGACGGTTTCGGTGTCGATCGCGAGCGGCGCCGATGCGGTGTTCAGCCTGCTCCCGGTGTCGGTGATTTGGATCAAGTTCTGGGTCTGCCTCATCGTGGTCCTGTTGATGGTCGGCATGAATCTGCGCGGCGTAAAGGAATCGGTGCTTACGCTGCTGCCGGTCTTTATCGCGTTCGTGATCATGCACGTGTGGCTGGTCGGCTACATTTTTTTGAGCCACGCGACGCAACTACCCGCTGTCCTCCACGCGGCGACCCACGACATACGCGGCGGAATCGATACGCTCGGCTTCGCGACGATGGCGGTGATTTTCTTTCGCGCGTACAGCATGGGCGCTGGCACCTACACCGGTATCGAGGCGGTCAGCAACGGCCTGCCCATTTTGCGCGAGCCGCGAACCGTCACCGGCAAGCGCACGATGCTCTACATGGCGTTTTCGCTCGCCTTCATCGGGGGCGGAATCCTCATCGGCTATTTGCTCGTGAACGTCCATTACGTCGAAGGCAAGACGCTCAACGCGGTGATGTTCGAGCGGGCGGCCGCGGGATGGACGCTGTTCGGAATCCCGGTTGGCACGCCGATAATCACCTTCGCCCTGCTTACCGAAGGTGCCTTGCTGTTCGTCGCGGCACAGACCGGATTTATCGATGGGCCCCGCGTGCTTGCGACGATGGCGACCGACCGATGGCTCCCCAAGCGGCTCTCGCACCTGAGCGGCCGGCTGGTGACGCAGGATGGCGTGATGGCGATGGGCGGTGCCGCCCTCCTGATTCTGATTGGCACCCACGCGCGGGTGGGGTTGCTCGTAATTTTGTATGCGATCAACGTGTTCGTGACCTTCACCCTCTCCCAGCTTGGGATGAGCGTGCACTGGTGGCGCGTGCGCGGCAGTGAACGGCGCTGGAAGCGCAAGATCTTCGTCAATGGGCTCGGCTGCTTGTTCACGCTTTCGATTCTGATCCTCACGCTGACGCTCAAATTCGACGAGGGCGGCTGGGTCACCGTGCTGATAACCGGCGCGCTGATCGGACTCTGCTTCCTGATTCGCCGTCACTACGAGCGCTATGCGGCCGCGCTCCGGCAACTCGAGTCCGACGTCACTCCTATTCTGTTCGAGGCGCGGCGGGAGAAGGTGACAAAGCACGATTCCCACAAGCCCACGGCCGCGATTCTGGTCGATGGCTTCAATGGCCTTGGACTTGCCACCCTGCTGACGCTGACGCATCTGTTCCCGGACGAGTTCGAAAACGTTGTGTTCGTGGGTGTCGGAGAGGTCGATTCGGCATCGCTCAAGGGACCGGAGGAAGTGAAGGCAGTAGAAAAGCGAATCGATGATGACTTGCAGGAGTATTGCCGGTTCGGCGGCGATCTCGGTCTGCATGCCGAATGCCGCACCGCGATCGGTCCCGATATCGTGCTGGAGTTGCGGCGGTTGTGCCTAGATGTCGCTCGCGAATTTCCGCACGTCGTCTATTTCGCTGGCAAACTGATCTTCTCCGCGGAAGCCGAGGGATTCCTCGGCCGCTTTCTCCATATGCATACCGCGCTCGAAGTTCAGCGCTGGCTCCAGCTCAACGGGCTCAGCCTGGTCATTCTGCCGGTTAGAATCGGCGCCCCCGTCGCGCAACCGCCGGCCGTCGCTGAATTAGCGCAGACTTGAACTGAGTTGGCCCGAAGGCTGACTTGACTGACCGGCGCGCTACTGGCGTAACTGCACACAATCATGTCGGAGTTTCTGGAGTCGGTTCCCGAGATCGACGGGCGACGGGGAGCCGCGATGGTCCTGCCTCCGGTCGAATCGATGCGGTCGGAGGTGTGGGCGCTCGCGTGGCCTGTAATTCTGTCGTTCGGCCTGGATTCCATCCTCGGCTTGGCCGCCATGCTCATGGTCGGTCGGCTGGGAGCCGAAGCGGTCGGTGCGGTCGGCCTCGCCACGCAGATTCTGGGCGCGGTCCGTGCGGGTATTGCCGCCGTCGGGACCGGAACGATCGCCCTTGTTGCACGCCATATCGGCGGGAACGATCGCGACAGCGCCGAGGATGTACTGAAGCAATCCGTCGTCTTCGGCGTGCTCATCTCCACGCTGATCGCGATTCCGGTGATCATCTTCGCGCCGCAATTGATGACCCTGTTTCGCGTCAAGGGCCGGATGGCGGCGATGGGCGCGCGCTACCTGCAGGTCGTGATGCTCTCCGAGCCGTTCCAGGGCATCTTTCTGATGTGCGCGTCGGCCCTGCGCGGCGCGGGTGATACGCGCACTCCGCTGTGGATCGGCGGCATCATCGATGTGCTCGCGATCTTCCTCAACTACGTGCTGATTTTCGGCAAGTTCGGCATCCCGGCCATGGGCGTCGACGGTTCCGCCATCGCCACGCTCATCGCGATCTCAGTGGGCGGCGTGCTGTTCTTCTGGGCGCTGTCGATTGACGGGATGGTCCTGAACTTCAAATGGGAACGGCTCTGGCCCGACTGGGATATGGGCAAGCGCATCCTGCGCGTGGGCAATCCTGCCGCGATCGAGCAGCTGGTCATCCAGTTCGGCTTTGTCGCGTACGTCGCGTTCGTCGCTTCCTATGGTGAAAAAGAGGTTGCCGCCTATTTCATCGGCGTGCGAATCCTCGCGCTCTCGTTTCTGCCCGGCTTTGGCTTTTCATCCGCCTCGGCAACCCTGGTCGGACAGGGGCTGGGCGCGAACGATCCCGAGTTTTCGCGCAAGGCCGGATGGGTTTCGACGCGCCTGGCGATTGTCCTGATGAGCGCGATGGGCCTGCTGTTCATCATCTTTGCGCGCCAAATCGCCGGCATGTTCATCGATGATCCCAAAGTCATCGATTACACAGTTGCCTTCATGTACGCGCTCGGCGCCGCGCAGCCGTTGATGGCGATCGATTGGACCATAACCGGCGCATTGCGCGGCGCCGGCGATTCGCAATTCCCGATGTACGGTTCGTTGGCGGGTTTCTATGGCGTCCGGCTTTTCGTAACCATCCTGATCGCGAGCCATCATGGCCCGATCGTATGGATCTGGTGGTCGCTGCTCGTCGATTACATCGTGCGATCGACGATCAAGAGCTGGCGCTTCCACAGCGGCAAGTGGATGACGGTGCAGGTTTGACCGGGAAAAACCCAGGTGCGAACGAACCGCCAAAAATGCCATCATCGGCGCTTGCTGATACGCACCCGAGGAAGAACTTCGACATGAAAACCAATTCGGCCCTCGCGGCGGCCTGCCTGACCCTAATCATTACTGCCCTTGCCGGCTGCTCAGCCGACTCGAAATCTCCCACCGAGATGGTTCAGTCTCTCCAGCCTACCGACCTCAACGCCCACGCCGTGCTCGCTATCAAGCAGGTCGTCATCAACCGCATCGCGGTGATGCCGATTATCGGCGACGTTCCCTTTGGTGGAGAGCCGCTGGCGGCCGGCGCGGCCGATGACATCACAGCCGAGGTGTACCAGCAGATCTCCGCCGGAGCGTGGACCCTCGTTCCGCAAAGCCGGGTCATGCAGGCGGTGCAAGCGCTTCCTCCCGTCATCGGAGCGAACCTCGATGAGACCGCGATTCAGGTTGGCGAGGCGCTCTCCGCTGATGCGGTCCTCTACGGCAAGGTCACCCAGTACCAGGAGCGGGTTGGGGCCGAGTACTCGGCCGAGCGGCCCGCATCGGTCGCCTTCACGCTGAAGCTCGTCGACATGAAGAGCAAAGTGATCGTCTGGACGGCGAGATTCTCGCGGACTCAGCAACCGCTCGGTGCGAATTTCTTCAACCTGCCCAGCTTCCTCCAGAACAAGGGCCAATGGGTTCAGGCGCGCGACATCGCACGCGAGGGCGTCACCGAAGCAATCACGAATCTGCGCGGCAGCCTCTTCACGCAGCCAAACCCCGCAGCCCCAGCCCCCGCCGCGCAGTAGTCGAGACCATCGAAAAACCAGGAGCGCAGCAGAAAGGCCTTCTCCCGCCGGGAGAAGGTGGCGCACCGCACGCCGGATGAGGGGTTCCACGAATCAAAAATGATTGCGCATTTTTCTGAGCAGCACTGGCGTCCCGCCGGCGACGCCGTCCGAGAGGTGGTGTCGGGCTGCATTTGGGCCCCGAGCCTATCGCGTGTCCTGCTCCCCGGAAAGATTGATGGCGGAGCGCCTGTTGGCATATCCCTCGCCGATGCTTTACGCCTGATCGCTGGCGGGTAATCCTTGCGGGGTGGCCGAGGTGGAAAATAGTGAGGCGATGGTCGAGGGCACCCTCGACCACATCCTCTACGTCAACGACCAGAGCGGATACGCCGTCGCGGTCATCAAGACCTACGCGGGAAATGGCGACACCAAAGCCGTCACGATGGTCGGAAATCTCGCGGGGCTCGAAATCGGCTCGGGCATCCGCGCGCACGGCCGCTTCGAAAAGCATCCGCGCTTCGGCGAACAATTTCGCGTCGCCGACTTCGAAACGATTCGCCCCGCCGGAGTGTTTGCGCTCGAACGCTACCTCGCCTCCGAAATCCAGGGCGTCGGTCCGATGCTCGCGCGGCGAATCGCGGAGTATTTCGGCGACGATCTCCCAGACGTGCTGGACAACGCGATCGGCCGCATCCGCGAGGTCAGCGGCGTCGGCCCCGTGGTTGCGAGCCGCATCGCGGCGGCGTGGAAGGATTCATCGGGCCTCCGCGAGCTGACGGTGTTCCTCCGTGGCCACGGTATCGCGGCCGCGCACGCGCGGCGCATCCACAAGCAGTACGGCAAGCAGTCGCTCGACGTCATTCGCCGCGACCCCTACATCCTCGCCCGGACCATCCACGGAATCGGTTTCCGCACGGCGGACACGGTGGCGGAGAAGCTCGGCATTCCGAAAAATTCGATCCAGCGCGCGCGTGCCGCGATTCTCTATCTGCTGGAGCGGATGGCCGATGAGGGCCACGTCTATACGCCGCGCGAATATCTCGAAGGACAGTTCCAGTCGGGCCTCGAGATGGACTCCGACCTGGTGCCGCGTGCGCTCGAAGAACTCGCCGAGGCCGGCGATGTCGTCGTCGAAGACGCCGACGATCACGTCGCCGTCTATCTCGCGCGCCTGCATGCGGCCGAGGTGAGCACCGCCAAGCGGATGCGCGCGCTCACGATGGGCCGTCCGATGAGCCCGCAGGTCATCGCGCGCGCGCTCAAGCAGGCCGAGACCGCAGGCGGCATCACGCTTTCAGGCGAGCAGACCCGCGCGCTTCAGACCGCTCTTTCCAGCCCGGTGACCGTCATTACCGGCGGCCCCGGCACCGGCAAGACGACGATCTTGCGATCTCTCCTCGCCGCGCTCGCGGATGCCGGACTCAAGCCGACCCTGGCGGCTCCGACCGGACGCGCGGCACACCGCCTCCAGGATGCGACCGGACGCGATGCGCGCACGATCCATCGGCTGCTCGAATATTCGCCGGAGACCGGCGGCTTCGTGCGCGGCGAGAATTTTCCCCTGCGCACCAACTACCTGATCGTCGATGAGGCCTCGATGATGGATCTCGAACTCGCCTCGAGCCTGCTCTCGGCCCTGATGCCGAATTGCTCGCTGGTGCTGGTCGGAGATCGCGATCAATTGCCCTCGGTGGGGCCGGGCAGCGTGCTCAAGGACGTGATCGCATCCGACTTGGTGCCCGTCGTCCAGTTGCGCGAAGTCTATCGGCAGGCGCGCGAGAGCCGCATCATCTCCAACGCCCATGGATTGAACAAAGGATATTTCCCCGATGTTTCGAACGATCCTGAGGGCGATTTTTTCTTTTTTGAGCGCGCCGCCCCCGATGAAGTCGTCGCGACTATCAAGCAGCTCGTCCGCGAACGGCTCATCGGTAAATTCGGCATCCGCGATCCGCGCGACATCCAGGTACTGACCCCCATGAATCGCGGTCCGCTCGGCACGCATGCGCTCAATCGCGAGTTGCAGGAACTGCTCAATCCGATCGCGCGCGGAATCCGCTCAGGCGATCGCGAAATCCGCGAGGGCGACCGCGTCATCCAGCTCCGCAACGACTACGAAAAAGGTATCTTCAACGGATCGATCGGGCGCGTGCTGTCGGTCGATACCGAGCGCGCCCGTGTCGGGGTCGCTTTCGAAGAGGGCCACGCCGAGTACGACCAGTCCGAGCTCGACGAGCTCGGACTCGCCTACGCCATCTCCGTGCACAAGAGCCAGGGCAGCCAATACCCGGCCGTAATAATCCCGGTGCATCCGAGCCACTACCTGATGCTGCGGCGCAACCTAATCTACACCGCAATCACCCGCGCCGAGCGCGTATGCGTGCTGGTAGGCACCAAAGCCGCGCTCCAGCAATCGGTCCGCAACCAGGACGAACGCCGCCGCGCCACCCGCCTGGCAGACCGCCTCCGAATCAACTGATTTTTTCAGGTCGCAGGATCACAGTTCCTTGTCTGATTTTTTATAGGTGGCGCGGGCGTCCCTGCCCGTGGATCGATGCGCGGATTCTTTTCCGCGCCACCATGCTCTGGGTCGCGGGCTTCTCGCACGAGAGATCACTCAACGACCGTAGAAAGGTGGTGTCATTTCGAGGTTCTTTTCCGAGAAATCCCGTCGGTGGGAGAACCTTTGAACACGATCGCCAAGACAGCGTCTGCGGGTTGCGGACTTCAGCCCGCGTTGCGGCTGCGATCCCTCCACTTCGGCAGCCTCCGGTCGGGATGCCACAAAACCCCGTCCATCTTTTTGTCATCCCGACCGAAGCGGAGGGACCGCGCGCCGTCTGCGGCGCGCAACCACCGATCCTTGAAGCGCGCGCAGAAGTGTCACCCTCGTAATTTCTGTAAACCTCGGCCGCCGCCTGAGAGAGCCGTGGCCGCCCTGCGCGCCAGCAACGCGCCGCGAAACACGCCTTGGCGTGATTCGCGAATCCACCCCCGAAATAAACAAACAGCAGCACGATCGCCACGAGCACAACCACCATCAGCAGTATCGCCCCAAGCGCCCGCCACGCCGAAAACCGATTGACCTCGCCAAGGCACTTGAGCTGAATCACCATTCCCCAAATCCCCAGCGAGCCATTGAGCACCGCCAGCTCGATTTTCGCCCCCGTCGGCCAGTGTATTCCGCCGCCTTTGAACTCCGGCGGACTCACGATACCCAACAGTACGATCGCGATAGTCAACGTCGTAGCGGCAATCTCCGCAATATTTCCCCAGGCGAGCGCCGCGCGCATCTCGACGTACGACGCCACTCCGCCCAGCACCCGGCACGCAAGGCCGATTAGCCATCCTCCGCTGTAAAGGCCGACAATTCCCCACAAGCATCCGAGCGCTGCCTTCAGCACCACTCCGATCGGCCACCACGCGGATGTCGAGCCAGGGTTCGCCAGCGCGACGAACCATGACGATGCGAGCACGCCCAGGCCGCCGCCGATCGCCGCCAGCGCGATAACGTTGCGGCGCGGGTCGGTGTCGACGATGCGGCGGATCGTTGCGCGCGGCTCAACCCAGATCGTCAAAAATGGCCGTATCGCGTCGGTCATACGTCAAACCTTAGCGCACTTCGCGCCCCGCAAGATTCCCCGCAACCATTCCCTGCCGCCTACGTCTTAACAGATGTAGGGCAATCGCAGATGGCATCCTCCCGTGTGTGTAGGCGGGGGTATGTGCGGATCAGTCCCCCAACTCGCGTCCGCACGCCCCCGCCGCCCTCTCACGGTTTGCCCTTTGCCGCGGGCGGTCGCCGCCGCGCGCCGCGCAGCGGCTCGAACTTGTGCAGCGCTTCCAGGACGAGTTCGGCTTCCCGCAGAACATCGGCCGCATCCACGCCCGCGCCGCTCAGACGCGAATCGATTTCCGCGATTGTCTTGTCGTAGTTGTTTTTGAAGCGCCGATTGATCTCCTTCCACGCAATCCCGGTGAGCGCCGTCTTCGCCCGCTCATCGATTCGGTAAAAGCCGCGCGCGAGCATCACCGCGATTCCTGGATAGCCGAGATAACCCTGCCAGAACGATGCGTTGTCGTTGGATGAGACCGTACGCAGGTCGGGTGATGTCTCAACGTCGTAGGATTTGTCGCCCTCCGACGAAACGACGGTCGCATGTGCGTCGTCGATGACTTTCACGCGGCCGTCGCCAATCGCGCCGAGCGCCTCGTACACCTTGATGAGCGGCGGCATCTTCCATGGCGGAGCGGCGGGCATAGCGGCTCTATCGATCATCGCCGCGTGGTATGCAAGCGCGCGACCCGATTGCCGCGGCCCGGGCCGTCGCGCTAATCCGGTAGCGTCGTCTAATCACATCCGGAGGAAAATCGGGATGGCCCAGCCGATTGGCAAACTTGATCATATCGGTATCGCCGTGAAGAGCGTTGCCGAAGCGCGAAAGTTTTTCGAGGGCGTGCTTGGCGCCCGTTTCATGTACGAAGCCGAAAGCGAGCGCGCCGGCTACAAGCTGGCGGAGTTCGATCTCAATGGCTTCACGATCGAGCTGCTGGAGCCGCTGGGCGCCAATTCGTTTCTCCATAAATTTCTGGAGAAGCGCGGCGAGGGGATGCACCATCTCACCTTCAACGTCCCCGACAACAAGCAGAAAGTAGTCGAACTGAAAGAGCAGGGCGTCAAGGTAGTAGACGAGGTCGAATGGTCCCCAACGTCCTACGAAGCATTCATCTCCCCGCGCTCCAGCCACGGCGTACTAATCCAGCTGGGCAGCGGCCACCCAACCCTGTCCAACGACCCCGAATGGTTCAAGAAAAAGGAATAATCCGCAAATTCCGCCGATTAGCAGACAGATTTTTCTAAATCGCCGAGACGGACGGATTTTCACAAAATCGCGCCCAATGGTAGCCTAGCGGCAGGCGCGTTCCATGGATTGGCGGGACAAAATCGAGATCGACCCAGCAGTGCATCACGGCGATCCGTGTATCAAGGGCACCAGAGTGCCTGTGAGCGTCGTCGTCGGCAGCATAGCCGACGGGGACTCATATCAGTGCGTGCTCGATGCCTATCCGCAGATCACTGCCGATGATATCAAGGCAGCTCTGAAATTCGCCGCGGAAGCAGTGAGCAACGCAGATTTTGTCCTGAACTAAGTATGCATCGTAAACGTGCTGCCTCACAAATAACCTGACCATCCACCCCGTCATCCTGAACGGAGTCTGCGGAGTGAAGGATCTCGCGCGGTCCTCCGCGCGCTTAGGCGATGGAGCGCAAATACTGGGTCTGAATCAACTCCAGCTTCCGGCGCCTGGTCCAGCCCTTCATACGCTGAATCCCGCGATGGCCGATTACGCGCGGAAGACCGCGCGAGATCCTTCACTGCGTTCAGGATGACACAAGCGGCTAAACCTGATTGACCGGAGACATCTACGCTTGCCCTTCTGAACCCCAGCGATCGCCCGGATACTTATTCGACGAGCTCTCAACTCAGGACCCTAGGAAATCCGTGAAATCTGCGTAATCTGCGGATTTCTGCACCCGATCAATCCTGGACTCCGGCGTTCTCCGGCTGGCGATACCTCACTGCGGTTCACCCGTATCCGGATCGAGCATCAACTTCGGCGCGGCGCGCTGGCTGAAGTCGAACATGCCCTCGATCGAGCCCGCTATCGCATCCAGGGATTGATCCCCGATCGTCCCTAGTCTGAAGCGGTCTTCGATAAAGCCCAGAATCGAGGTCAGATCGGTCAGTGTGTGGTCGACGTAGTTGATCCTGGCGTAGGGCGAAATCACCAGTACCGGCAAGCGCGTGCCATAACCGCAACGATCTTCGTAGGCTCCCGGAGCCGGGGTGCCGCACAAGCCGGGACCGAACAGGGCATCGTTGGCCGGGTCGGCCGAGGGGCTGACGATCGGCGGCATTACATGATCGTACCAGCCGTCGGAATCATCGTAGGTGACGATGATCGCCATGTGTTTCCACTGCGGAGTCTGTTGCAGCGCGTTGATGGTGGTGACCAGGAACTCCTGCTCTTCCAGTGGATCGGAAACCTCGGGATGGCCGGTCTCGGTGCTGGGCGGCTTGATAAAGCTCACTTCTGGCATATTGCCATGATTCACCGCGTCCCAGAAATCACTAATCGCGTAGTTATGATTAGCCTGGTCGGCATCATGGCCAATCAGACCGACTGACGCCGGCGGCAGATGATGGGGATTGGCGGTGGAAGGATAATACTCAAATGGAGCATAGTGAGGATTGTAGTTACTATCGCACTGGGCAACGCCGTTGACGTAACCGACCGCTTGAAAGTCGCCGTAAAACCATCCCCACGTGATGTGCCGGGCGCTCAGTAAGTTTCCGATATTCTGGCCGCTCATCACGATCGTCGTTTCCTGGCCCCTCGGGGAACAATCGTCATCGAGCGGACTCACGTTCTTGATCACCGTGCCGTTGACGATAAAGCCGGGAACGTTCGAGGGTACCGCGCCGTGAGTTTGTCCAGAGAGCAGGTTCAAATGGCCCATTACCGTGGTGCCGAACTCGGTGTCGAAGAAGTTATCGCTCATCGCGTAATGCTGAGCATAATTCCACAACGCCGTAACCGTGTTGCCGTCGTAATAGCCCATCGCAAGATTGGGTATGCACCCCGGACCGGTTGCGCTGGTGAATTGGATGAACATGTCGAGCAGACCACCGTCGTAAGCCTCCTGCTCATTCGTGTAGAAGTTGATGTTGTCGCAGGTCATATTTTGCGAACGGTCGAGGCGAAACGGGTTGGCCAGGTTCGGATTCGAGGTCTTCAACTCGGGGGTGAGAACATCGGCCCCCGGCGTATCCGGCGCCGCGTTGAAGGGAGGCTCGCCTGGCGGATTTTCTGCCTGCGGATAGGTGCCGAAATAATGATCGAAGGAAATGTTTTCGTCAAAGATGACGACGATGTGCTTGATCACCTCGGGAGTACCGGCAGAGGTGCTGGTCTGACCCTCGCTGCCGCCACATGCCGAAATTCCGCACACCACCAGTGCCAGCAATGATAGGTAGACCGAAATACCCGTTTTTGCACTCGTGGCTTTGATTCGCGGCAGACCAGGCGCTCCGCGGCGTGGAGTCGAGCCTGGTCTAAGGTGGAGCCTGTTGGCGTCGAGGGTAGAAACGGCTGCTGTCTCGCATCTCATCGATTTATGCTCCGGCAGCCTGCCGCGAGTTCTTGAAGTACCTTCTGAGACCGTCTGAGCCGCCGGATTTCCGCTACCCGATCAATCCCGGATTCGCGCCGCCATCGATCGTGATATTCGCGCTATGGATGAACGCAGCGCGCTCGGAAGCAAGAAACACGATCAGGTCCGCCACTTCCTCCGGCTTGCCGGGTCGCCCCAGCGGCGTCATCCGCGCGTAGACCTCATCGAGGTTGCGGCCGCGCGCTCCTCGCTCCGTGAACAGCTGCAACCGCTCGGTGAGAATCGGTCCGGGGTTTACGCCCACCACCCGCACGCCATGCTTGGCGCCCTCATCTGCCAGCGCCTTCGTGAAATGATTGAGCGCGGCGTTCGCGGCGCCGCCCACCATATAGCCTGCCGTCGGCCGCAGACCGCCCGTCCCGATTACGTTGACGATTACCCCGCGATGCTCGCGGTCCATGTGCGGCAGGACCTCGCGCGCCATCCGCACATAGCCGAAGAATTTCAGGTCGAAGTCCGTGCGCCAGTCCTCATCGCTGAGCTTCAGAAAATCGCCCGGCCGCGCGCTGCCCGCGTTGTTGACGAGAATATCGATTCGCCCGAATGCGCGGACGGCCTCATCGACCACGCGGCGGATGTCGTCGTGCCGGGTCAGGTCGGCCTCCGCCGTCGCCACGCGGCTCCCCTCCGTCTGGCGGCGCGCAATCGATGCGGTCTCGTCGAGCGCCTCGCGCCCGCGCGCGCAGATGAGCACGGAAGCGCCTTCCTCGACCAGGCGGAGCGCGGTCGCCCGCCCGATTCCCTTGCTGCCCCCGGTCACGATTGCGGTCTTGCCGCGAAGCTCGAGATCCATCGCACAGTCCTCCGCGCCTCACGCTCGCATCGCAAGCGCGCGAACGTCAAGGACGGCGGGAATCCGCAGATTACGCAGATTGAGCAGGCAGGTTTCTGAATCCGTGAAATCTGCGCAATCTGCGGATTTCTGTCTCTTCGCCGCCTTAACAGGCCAGCCTCTATCTGGCACGATTGCTCAGCAGTTCCAATGAACGAAATCGTAGTCTCGATTCTCAGCGCCGCGATCGATCGCGCGCGCGCCGCCGACAACCTTTCCTCGACTCCGCCCACGATCGGGGTCGAAGCCCCCAAGGACCCGGCCCACGGCGATATCGCCTCGAACGTCGCGATGACGATGGCGCGGGCCGAGGGCAAGCCGCCCCGCAAGATCGCCGAGACCATTCGCGACCACGTGCAGCTTCCCCCCGATGTGCTCGAAATCTCGGTCGCCGGGCCGGGGTTCATCAACTTCCGCATGGCTCCCGCCTACTGGCACAAGCAAATCCGCCACGCGCTGAAAGACACGGCGGCGTACTTCCATCCGCATAGATGGGAGCTGCGCCCGGGCGCCGGCGATCGGGTGCAGGTCGAGTATCTCTCCGCCAATCCGACCGGGCCGTTGACCGTCGGCCACGGCCGCAACGCGGTGCTCGGCGACACGATCGCGCGGCTCTTCGATGCTGCCGGCTTCAAGGTCACGCGCGAGTATTACTTCAACGATGGTGGCCGCCAGATGAAGCTGCTCGGCGAGTCGGTCCGCACGCGCTACCTCGAAGCCATCGGCCGCGAGGCGCAGCTTCCCGAGGACGGCTACCAGGGCGAATACATCCGCGATATTGCGCAGCAGCTGATCACGGAGCACGGCGACAAGCTGGCGGATTCAGCCGACCGCGAGATTTTTCGCAAAGTCGCCGTCGATGCGATCTTTGCGGATATCAACCGGACCTGCGCGCGGCTGGGAATCCGCTTCGATATCTACGCGAACGAACTCGACCTGATGAAGGCGGGCAAAGTCGATGCGGTCCTGAAAGACCTTGGCGATCGCGATCTGCTTGTGGAAAAGGATGGCGCGACCTGGCTGCGCGGCGCGCCGATCGGCCTGCCCAAGGATGAAGTGCTGGTGCGCTCCGGTTCCGGCCGCGAGCCGACCTATCGCAC
This sequence comes from Binataceae bacterium (SeqCode), assembly GCA_052146355.1. Taxonomy (GTDB): domain Bacteria; phylum Desulfobacterota; class Binatia; order Binatales; family Binataceae; genus JAFAHS01. The sequence continues at coordinate 60,750 of JBKQNE010000236.1, forward strand.
GCCCGACATCGCCTATCACATCGAAAAGCTGAAGGCCGGCTACGACCTGATCGTCGACGTGTTCGGCGCCGACCATATCGCCGAGCATCAGCAGGTCATCGCGGCCGTCAAGGCGCTTGGCTACGACATATCGCCCGTGCACGCGATCATCTACCAGTTCGTCACGCTCACGCGCGGCGGCGAGAAGGTCAAGATGTCCACGCGCAAGGCCACCTACGTCACCCTCGATGAACTCATCGACGAGGTCGGTCCCGACGTGGTGCGATTTTTCTTTCTGTTCCGGAAGTCGGACAGCCATCTCGATTTCGATCTCGACCTCGCCCGCAAGCAGGCACCCGAAAATCCCGTCTTCTATGTCCAATATGCGCACGCGCGCCTGTCGAGCATCTTCCGTGAGGCCGACAAGGCGGGGTTGGCCATTCCGGCCGCTACTGAATCGATCAAGCTCGACCTGCTGTCGAGCGAGGAAATCGAACTGGCCAAACGGGCGATCGGCCTGCCCGCGGTGATGACTGCCGCCGCCGAGGCGCTGGAACCCCATCGCATCCCGTTCTACCTGCTCGACCTGACAGGCGAGTTCCATCGCTATTACAACAAGCCTGCGAATCGTATAATTGGCCCGGATCGCGATTTGAGCATCGCACGACTTTTTTTCGCGGGATTGCTCAAAACGGCGATCGCCGCCGGGCTGGGATTGCTCGGAGTCAGCGCGCCGGAGCGGATGTGAGGTGGGAGGATGCGATTCGAGATCAAGGCAGGGGGCTTCTTCGTAATTCTAATTGGGTTGCTCGGCCTCTCCGGTGCGGTGTTTTTCTTCGGAGTGATGGCGGGTAACGAGATCGCCAAACAGAACACGCCTGACGCGGCACAAGTCTCCTCGGAATTCCCGTTGCCGAGCCCGCCGGCGGTAGAGGCGACGCCGACCGCCGCACCCGAAGCGGCGCTCGGCCCGACCGCGGTGCCGATGGCGGCGGTCTCACCGGTCGTGCACAGCCATCCCGCCATTTTCACCCCGATGGCCGCGGCGTCGCCCGCCGAATTTGGCGAACCCGCGGCGCCAAAGGCTGCCGGCACGCCCGCGCTCGCGAGCGCATCGACGCCTGCCGAATCGATAGCCGCGCACAAGCATCCGTTCAACATCCAGATCGAAGCGGTAATGGACAAAGACGGCGCCGACCAGATGGTGCAGCGCCTCCAAACCCTGGGCTACCCGGCAAGCTCCGAAACCACCGACATAGACGGCCAGCTCTGGTACCGCGTAAAAGTAGGCCCCTACGACTCGCAAGAAGAAGCCACCGCCGCCCAGGAACAACTCCGCGCCCAATACAAAGCCCGCTTCGCCGCCCACTAGACGTGTCGAGTTTGAAATTCGTTTACAAAATCTGGCAGCCGCGGATTTGGTCGGCGGTTTCGGTCCGCACTCTCGAAGACTGAGCCGGCGCGTTCCCTCACAAACCGGTCAGCAAACTCTCACACCTCCGTTATCCTGAACGGAGTCCGTGCAGTGAAGGATCTCGCGCGGTCCTCCGCGCGCTTGGGCGGCGGTCACATCGAAGTTTGATACGCGCCGATGTCGCAGGCATCCACCGGACGCGGCACTCCGCGTTGATCGGTGGGTAGGCATTGCGGTCCCAAACCGGTGCTGTCGTTGGTTCCGGGAGCGCCCGCCCCGATGGCCGGGCTACCCGACATCAATGCTTGCGTCTCGGTCGTGCCGGGAGGGTTGAGCTGCAGAGTCCCCAGCATCGAATCTTCCCCGACAATGTTGGTGGTCGTATCTCCTTCTATGCCGCACGCGTTGTTCTCGATCAGATTGTGCCCTTGAGAATTCAGGGTGCCACGGCAATCCGCCTGCTCGTGAGCGGTATTTGCTGCAAAGATCGTGTTGGAGGCAGTCGCGGCTGCCGACAAGCTGAAGATTCCTCCGCCTTTCCCGATGCCTGTGCTTGCAGAATTGTTGGCGATCGTCACGTTGTTGAGAACCAGCGTGGTGGCGTACGAGATTCCGCCGCCCTGTGGCTCCATACCGGTCGCCTGATTTCCGCTGATGGTACTGTTTGCGATAGTGGTCTGGCCGCCGCCTATGAATACTCCGCCACCCAGACCACCACTCGTAGGTGCGCCGAGCGCCGAATTTCCACTGATCGTACTGTTGATAATGTCGGCGGACCCGCCATAAATCGCTAAACCGCCGCCCAAGGCACTCCCCTGGCTGCTAGCGCGGCGGTGTTGCCATTTATGGTGCAGTTATCGATGTTAAGTTGAGTAGCTTTCGGCGGGTGATTGCTCACCTCGAAATCGATTCCACCGCCGGTTGGCGTCGCCTGGTTATTCGTCACGACGCAATTCGCGAGGTTGAGGGTTCCATCCCGAACGGCGATTCCGCTGGCAGAGCCGTTCTGAACAGTCACGCCCGACAGCGTCACGACAGCTTGCGGGAAGATGGAGACTACCGTCCCCTCGCCACCGCCATCGATGATAGTTGAACCGGGCCCAGCGCCGGTGATCGTTAGAACGATTTTCCGGCCTTTCTTCGAATTCACTCCGATCTGAATGTTCTCGAGGTAAGTTCCGGCAACGACGTCGATTGAATCGCCCGAGCGCACGTGTTTCAAGGCGGCCTCGATGGTAGGGAAACACCTTCCGCCGCCACTCGCATCGACGCAGAGGCTCTGAGCTTTGCGAGCGTGGGCGAAAGCCGGGAATCCAGCGATTGCTACAACCGCGACTAGACAAGCAGTCAATCGAGTGAGCGCTATTCTGTCGTTCATATCCTCGTCTTAGCGGAATTTCCTTTTGACTTTCAATCAGGTCTACGGGCGGGAACTCATTTCTCGCTAAGAGCCCAAGTCCTGATCAGATGATGCGCGATCGCGATCGGCGGCGGCACCCCGAGGCTCCGATCCCTAAAGACCGTCGCCCAAGAAGACGAAGCGCACAAAGAACTACAAAGCGCGGACATGACAAAATTCGATCGCGCCATGCGCGCGCTTATCAGGGTAACCAGCGACACAAAGCCGAAGCCGCGTAAGAAAAGCTAGGCCACAACGGGGACGCCAACAATATATGGCTTGAGACCCCACTGCCGATATTGAACTAAGCGAAGCAGATTCTTTTCAACGTTCGGGTCTGTGTTCTTAGCTGAATACCAATCTTCCGCACTCGCAATCATATCGTTACAGAACCGGTGCGCATCGGTAAAATAGGCGTTGTTGAGAACGCATCTTACGAAAGTGTTGCCACTCTCCGCTGGAAGCGTGAAAACGATTCGCTCATATTGCAAACCAGGGCGCGGGTCATTAAGGCGTCCCTGGTGAAATACGCCGCAACGCAGACTGTACATGTCATCTTCCGATAAGTCTGGATATTTCGGCTGAAACCAAAGGCGAAACCAAGATTTGTAGTGCTCATGCTTCGTCTGGCCATCGGGAGATTCGAGTGCGGCGCACACGTCCGGTATTCCCAGAGAAAGCATGATCGCGGCATAGAACAAACGGTGGCCTAACGCTTGTCGAATGTCCCAGATGATTGATTCCATAGAAGTATCGCTATTCCCTCAGCACTCCGATATTCCTTCGGACCTTCCCGCAACCAGTCGAGAACGTCCTGAAGGTCTACCTCGGTTACATTGTTATGGCACTCATTGTGGGCCCTTAGAACGAGGCGATTCGTAGCCTGACTTCGCACCAGTTGGACTGGATATCCTTCGCCATATTCACGAACCCCAGTCATTTCGCAAAGTACGTCAACTAGTGTTATGTCTCTGAAGTAAATGTAGCGTTTGTTCGTCTATTCAGCATGGGCGTAAAGAAATGCTGGGTGGAAATAAGCGGAGCAGATCGAGCCGAATTGGAGCACTGGTTGCGGGCACAGAG
>JBKQNE010000237.1:0-9925 GCA_052146355.1 Binataceae bacterium (SeqCode)
CTCTGTGCCCGCAACCAGTGCTCCAATTCGGCTCGATCTGCTCCGCTTATTTCCACCCAGCATTTCTTTACGCCCATGCTGAATAGACGAACAAACGCTACATTTACTTCAGAGACATAACACTAGTCCCCACACGGGAGCGAAATCGAGGCGCACCTGCTTCTGTAGCGCAGGAACCGCAGTCTCGATCAGAGCATTTGTGAGTACCGTTGATTCGTTGATTACGGCAATTTTGATTTGCGCCATGATTTTCTCCGTTGTTCTCCCCTTCTGAATGGGTCATTTCCAATTTCGATGACCGGCTGAAACGAACTCTAGGCCCAGGAGGAACTGCCTGAACATACGTATTAGAACGTAATCCCCATATGACGCAGGGCCCGGATGCAGCGAACGAAGAAGACAGACGTTTAAGCAGGTCTAACGTGCAATGCTCCTGCAGACGGCTGTTTGTCAGGATCAGCGCGTCAGACCATCCGCGCCCGATGATTAATCCCGCGCGGGGATTTCTGATATTGATCATCCGTAGTCGGCGCCGCCGGGAACGATACGGAGGTCAAGGAGAATGACACCGCGAATTCTAAACGACCCTGACAGCCACATCATGGAGCTGCCGGACTTTCTGACCGACTATGCGGATCCTGCGATTCGAGACCGCCTGCCGCCGGTGCTGCCGGTCGGGCGTCTCGATGCGACCCTGGCGGGACTGCCGGAGGGCGGGCGGCATGGCCATTCGCCGGAAACCGTCGCCGAGCTGAAAGCGATGGGCGATCGAATCCTGCGCGGGCCGAAATGGTACGGCGCCCTGGGCGCATTCAACGCCAAGGAACGCGGCGCAGTGCTCGATGCGCTGGGAATCCAGCGCCAGGTCATCTTTTCGTCGTTCGCCGCGGGCGGGGTTTTTGGCTGCAGGGACCCCGAGGTTCGCTACGGAGGCGTCAGGGCATTCAATCGCGCGATGACGGCGTTTGTGGCCGATGAACCGCGCCTGGTCGCAACGGGGATCCTAGTGTTGGACGATCCCGAGCGCACGGCGGTCGAACTCGATCGTGCGCTGGCCGAAGGAATCCGGATGTTCATGGTGCCTTCGGATGCGCCCGGACGATCACCAGGACATCGCGATCACGATCCGATTTGGGCGCGGCTCACCGAAGCGCGCGCATCATTCGTGCTGCACGTCGGGAGCAGCAAGTTGTCGATCGATCCCGAATGGATGATCGACGGCTTTCCGGATCGCAAGACCGCACGCGGCGGCGCCGAAGTCGTCGGATCCAAGGACATGACGTGCATCTTTCATTCGGCGGAACGGTTTCTTTCGGTGCTGATCCTCGACGGCGTGCTGGATCGGTTTCCCACCTTGCGAGGTGGATGTATCGAGCTTGGGGCAGGATGGGTGCCGGCGATGCGGCGGCGGCTCGATCACATCGTCGACGTATGGGCGAAGCCTGAGCCCCATTTGCGCGAGATGCGGCGGCGGCCTTCGGAACAGATCGACGACCAGTTGCGCTTTACGCCCTACCCTTTCGAGGACGTTGGCGAGCTGATCCGGCAATCCAACGATCGGCTATTCATGTTCTCGACCGACTATCCGCACGCCGAAGGCGGCCGCGATCCGATCGGCAGATTCGAAGCGAGCATCGCCGACTATCCCGAATCGACCAAGGCGCGCTTCTTCACGGAGAATTTTCACACGCTGGTGCAGGACTGATTTTCGGCTGAGGCAACGACGACGAGAGCTTGCGCGGAAGTTTCACCCTCGCGGGTGTCTCGTTTGCCCAAGACTTTAAACCTCGCATGCGCGACTGAGACGAGAGTCTGGTGCTGCCCGAGAGAGCTGTGGTTGCGGCGCGCGGACGCGCCACGATCCCTCCCCCGTTCGACTTCGCTCAGGGCTTCGGCCAGCCTCGCTCGGCCTCGACGCACCCGGCAGCCTTCGGTCGAGATGACATTAAGGCTCCATTCATACTTCTGTTATGAGGTCTTTGAACCTGGAGTTCAAAGACTTGAGCAGTCAGGCGTCATGAGGGTGACTCTTCTGCGGAAGGTTGGAGGAGCCGCGGTTGCGCGCCGCGGACGGCGCGCGATCCCTCCACTTCGGTCGGGATGACACAAAGACTTCCCCTCTATCGTTCTGTTATCCCGACCGGAGATTCTGAACGTGATTGTCCGTTGACAGAACATGACCCCTAGGTGTAGGCCAGAAAGTAGGAAATTAATTCTCGGCGTTTGCAGAAGTAATCCATAAGCAGTCATGCACCCGGAACCCGCCTCCCACAGGCGTTTCAGTTTCACCGTTTTACGCATGGCTCGGTAAAGGAGAGTTGCGATGCAAAGTGCCAGCTATTTTCCCCCTAAGCGTGCCCTTGTCTTCCTGGCGGTCCTGTCTTCGATATTGGCTGCGTCGTTGCCGGCCTCGGCGCAGGTCAAGCCCGGCGACGTCATAACACCGGACAATGCGACCAAGGTGAAGGATTTGCTCTCACCCGGCGAATACTGGCGGGTGGTCAATGGGATGTCGATGAAGATCATTCCGACGGGACGAATTGACTGGCCTCCACCTTACAAGGAGGCGACCGAAAAATATTCGTCGCAGGTGCGCCTGGCCCCAAACAGACTGACGATGGTTGGGTATGTGGCAGGGCAGCCGTTTCCCCTCATCGACGACAACGACCCGGACGCCGCGGTCAAGATAATGTGGAATATGGACTTCCGGCCGATGTGGACCGATGACTTCGACGCCCGCTATTTCGGCTGTGTCGAGGTCTACGAGAAGCTTGGCAACCCCTACAAAGAAATCGACTACCAGCTCATCGGACACTACGGCGCCTACAACGAGGTCGGCCGGACCGAGGTCGAGCCACTGCCGACGGACCCCGACTTCCGCATCAGCAATATCATGTTCCGGTGGCGCGCCTTCCCATGGCTATCGCCGGCACAATTGCGCGGTTCCGGCATCGTCGGCTACCGCTACGGCGAACCATCCAGGGTCGACGACTCGTGGAGCTACAACCCCGCCGCACGGCGGGTGCGCCGGCTGGACGAGTCGATTCGTGGCGACGCCACGGGAACGCTTCAGTTCAACCAGGATGACGCTGAGGGTTATAATCCCAAGATCGAAGACTACGACTATCGTTTCCTGGGCGAGAAGAAGATGCTGGGTGCGCTGCACGTAGCGGACGACCCAGGGAACGTCTGCCCCACCGACGGGGGAGGCAGCGTGTGTCCGGCGGAGTGGGAGATGCGGCGGGTCTATGTGGTCGAAACCGTCGCCAACCCAAGAACAAATCCCAACGACCTTTATTCTAAGCACGTTGTTTACATCGACGCGGAGGCCGATGTCGTGCTTTCGCACGACATGTACGATCGCCAGGGCGAGTTGATGGTGAACTTCACCAACTGGTTGACCTATCGCGACAGGCCGGTGCCGGACGCGAGAGTTGCGATCTATCCGTTCAAGCGCCTGTTCCAGGTTAATGGCACCAGCACCAACGTGCAGAGCGGGCTCTCGAGCTTCTGCGACCTGCCGACGCCAAACGCGCCCGAGCGCGAATGCTGGTACATCAACATGGGCTCCGTGACTGCCGCGGACTTCACCACTGCCGCGATGGTGCAGAACACGGGAGGCCGTTGAGCCAGCAGGCTCCGGTCGGGATGACATTAAGGCTCCATTCATACTTCTGTCATGAGGTCTTCGAACCTGGAGTTTAAAGACTTGAGGAATCAGGCGTCATGAGGGTGACTCTTCTGCGGAAGGTTGGGGGAGCCGCGGTTGCGCGCCGCGGACGGCGCGCGATCCCTCCGCTTCGGTCGGGATGACAGAAAGAGTCACGTCCGGCGTTCTGCTATCGCGATCTCGCCCCGCGCTTGGCTGCCTTAGTGAGGTATTTTCTCCCCGATGCTTGCCAGCTCAGTGCGCTGACGATGGACCGGCGTGGAACCGGGGGTGAAGACGATTCCCTGGTAGTTCTTTTCCGCGACTTCGTTGATCGTGCTTACGTATTTCGGGGTACCACCGTTGTAGACGAGGTAGCGGGTCTTGCCGTGCTCGTGGCCGGGGACGTTCGAGTTATACCCGGTGAACCAGGACTTGGCCTTCCGCATAAGCATCGCCGAGTACATCTTTTTCACGTGGGCGGCCCAATCTTCCTGGGCCTCAAGCGTCGGTTCAACACGAATGTAGCCGTGGTCCCACATATACTCGAGCAACTTCGTACACCAGTTGACGCCGGTTTCGATTCCGCGCGGATAGTTGGTGGACGCAGAGCCGCTCTGAGGCCCCGATGGCATCAGGAAATTCGGGAACCCATGCACGAGCATCCCGAGGAAGGTCGACGGACCCTCGCTCCACTTGTCACGTAATTTCTCGCCACCGACGCCTTGAATGTCGATTCGGTCGAAGGCTCCCGTGATCGCATCGAAGCCCGTGGCATACACAATGATGTCGAAGTCGTAGTCGCGCTTGGTGGTGCGCAGCCCGGTTTCGGTTATCTCCTCGATCGGCGTCTCGCTAATGTCCACCAGGTGCACGTTGTCGCGGTTGTAGACTTCGAAATAGCGTGTCTCCATCGGCACCCGCTGCACACCGAAGCCGTGATCGCGGGGGATCAGCTTCTCGGCGACGGCGGGATCCTTCACCCGGCGACGAATCCGATCGGCGATGTACGCGGAGAACTCGGCGTTCGCATTCTCATCCGTGAATATCTCGCGGAAGTTGCGCAGCCAGATCGCAAATCCGGGGCTGTCATAGAGCCGGTCCCACAGCTCCAGCCGCTCTTCACGGGAGACCTCGTAGAAGCCACGCCGGTCGGGCTCATGCTCGAAGCCACCGGGGGTACGAGCACAAGTCGCGAAGATGTCGTCATAGCGCGACCGGATGTCCGCCATCTCCGCATCGGAGATGGGCCCGTTGTTCAGAGGAGCGGACCAGTTGGGCCGGCGCTGGAATACGGTCAGATCACCGACCTTGTCGGCGATCTCCGCAATAACCTGAATGCCCGTGGCGCCGGTACCGATAACAGCGACCTTCTTACGCGCCATCTCGACCGGTTCGTGCGGCCAGTAGAACGTATGGAACGAACGGCCCTTGAATTTCTCCATACCCTTGAGGCGAGGAGGGGTGGGTATTGAAAGGAGCCCGACCGCCAAAATGACGAAGCGGCTGGTCAGCTCGCGGCCGTCATCGATCCTCAGCCGCCACTGGTCATTGGTCTCATCAAAGTGCGCCGCCTCGACCTTGCAATTAAACTGCATATATTTGCGCAGGTCGAACTTGTCTGCGACGTAGTTCAGGTAGCGCAAGTTTTCAGGCTGACTTGAGAACCGTTCTTTCCAGTGCCATTTATTCAGCAGTTCTTTGGAGAACGAGTAGCCGTAAGTGTAGCTTTCCGAGTCGAACCGGGCGCCCGGATAGCGGTTCCCGTACCAGGTCCCGCCAAGGTCCGCGGCGGCATCGAGCACGGTCGCCTCGACTCCGAGGTCGGCCAAAAGTTTGATTTGATAGATTCCGGCCACTCCGGCGCCGATGACAATCACTTCGTAGTGCGCCTTGGTCGTGTCGATCATGATTTGCTCCAGTTCCTGCTTATTGGCCAGGTGGCGCGCCGGGACGATGCGTTGACAATCCAAGCGGGCAGTTCAGATCCTAATGGTTGAACCAATGAAACACAGGACCCGGAAAAATTCAAGGGCGATGAATGTCTGAACAGTTGTCAGCGACCAGCGCGCGCGCAGTCTTCGTCTCTCGCACCGGCCCCTCGGGCGGCGGTTTCGGTTCCGAGAACCGCGGGGCGACACCGGCGCCTTCTTGCGCGAATCTCCCGACGCGAACGCTCTGGGCGGACCAAAGCGTTCGAAACTGAGCCGTCCATCGTGCGTCGCAAGGATTTATCGAGGAAGTTGGCGCGCCTTGAGGGATTTGAACCCCCGACCCTCTGATCCGAAGTCAGATGCTCTGATCCGCTGAGCTAAAGGCGCGCTGCGGAGAGAAGCCTGTTGAACCATTTTCCCTGCTCCAAGTCCACTTACGTTTGATGACGGACCGGCTCCCCGGCTCGTTGACTCGTCTCTCGGGTCGTTCCAGAATATGACTGACTGGTCAGTTCATGAGTCAGCACATTAGAAAGGCCGCTTCTGCCGGTTATCTGGAGTCATCGGCACCCCTGCCTCCGCCTGCGCCGGCTAATAATCACGGCTCCAAGCGCGACCGGATTCTTGAGGCGGGGCTGAAGCTCTTTGCCAACGAGCCCTATCAGGCGGTGACGATGGATCGGGTTGCGGAGCTGGCGGGAGTCGCCAAGGGCACCCTCTACCTCTACTTCCAATCCAAGGAAGACCTGTACCTGGGCATCCTGAGCGACGGCATGGAGACGATGTCGCGCAATTATCAGTCGAGCGTCGATCCCAACGCCGATGTGAAAGTCCGCCTGCGCAGGGCGATTACGCTTAGTGTCGAGTTCTACAGTCAGCGCCGCGACCTGCTGCGCCTGATGATGACCGAGGAGCCGCGGATGGCGGAGGCGCGCAATCGGATTAGAGACGAATGGCGCGATCGCGGCGTGCGCTTTTTCACTTCTCTGATCGAAGAAGGAATTCAGAGCGGCGCTTTTGACATCAACGATGCGCACCTGGCGACCTACGCGATCCTGGGCAGCATGCGCACCGTGATGCTCTTTTACGGCGCGCAGCGGTCGGCCGACCAGATTGGCTCCGAACTTGGTGAAATGCTCGTTCGTGGCCTGAGCGCCGGCACTTCATCCGCCACCTCATCGAACCATCGCAAGGCCTCTCATCACCAATGATTCGCAAGATCGTCCGCCGCCTGATCACGCTTTCGATTCTCGCCGGACTCGCCGTCGGTTTCTATTGGTATGGCGGCAAATATATGTGGCCCGCGCCCGACACCAGCAAGATCGACGTGGTCGGAATAATCGAGGCGCCCGAGGTGAACATCACGAGCCGCATCGCCGGGCGTATCACGTCGCTCGACCTTATCGAAGGCGACCAGGTGAAACGGGGAGAGGTGGTGTGCGGAATCGAGTACGTCGATCTGCAGAATCAACTCCGCAAGGCGCAGGCCGCTGTAGTGAAGGCGACGGCCGACCTCGCGCAGGCGCGCCGCGACCTGGAGCGCGACCGCACGCTCTTCGACGCACACATCATCTCGGTCAAGGAGCGCGATGACGCGCTTACGTCGGTCGATCAGTTCGAGGCCGCGCTGGCTAGCGCACGTGCGGACGTCAGCTACTACCAGGATCAGCTCCGCGACACGAAGATTCTGTCTCCAGTCGACGGCGTAATCGTAAACAAGGCGCTGGAAGTCGGCGAATGGGTGACGCCCGGCACGCCGATTCTCACCGTCGACGATCTATCGACGATCTGGGCGCGTGTCGATGTGGAGGAAACCGATCTCGGGTCACTATATCTCGGCAAACCGGCGCGCGTGCGGCTGCCGACGAATCCTCCCACTTTTCTGAGCGGGAGCGTGATGGCTATCGGCCAGGAGGGCCAGTTCGCGACCGAGCGCGACGTACGCCGCGGCCAACAGGACATCCGGACCTTTTACGTCAAGGTAAAGCTTTTACAGGCCGGCGATGATGCCAAGCCTGGGATGACCGCCGAAGTAACTTTCCTGCGCAACGATGGAACCCGTCTCAGCGGCAATTCAGACAACCGATCTGACGAAGCGGTTCGGTAGTTTTACCGCCGTCGACGGCGTCACCTTCGAGGTGCGCCGTGGCGAGGTCTTCGGCCTGCTGGGACCCAACGGCGCGGGCAAGACCACGCTGGTGCGGATGCTTACGACGCTGCTGCCGCCGAGCGGCGGCAAGGCGACGGTAGCGGGCGAGGACGTGATCCGCCATCCGACGCGCGTGCGCGAACGAATCGGCGTCATCCCGCAGGCGCTTACCTCGGACCTCGATCTGACGGGATGGGAGAATATCGACATCTACGGCGAGTTCTACGACGTTCCCCGGCGCAAGCGTCACGAACGCGCGCATCGCCTGCTCGAACTGGTGGGGCTGCGCGAGCGCGCGCAGGATCTGGTCGCAACCTACTCCGGCGGGATGCGCCGGCGGCTCGAGATCGCGCGCGGCTTGATCCATTCACCGGAGGTTCTGTTTCTGGACGAACCGACTATCGGACTCGATCCGCAGAGCCGACGCGCGGTTTGGGACCTGCTCGAAACTCTGCGCAAGGAAAGCGAGATAACCATCTCGCTGACCACTCATTACATGGACGAGGCCGAGCAGTTATGCGACCGGATCGCGATCGTGGATCAGGGCAAGATAATCGCGCTCGATACGCCTGTCGGGCTCAAGCGGATGGTCGAAGGTTCGGACCGGGTGGAAATCGAAGTCGATGGCGATGCCAATGCGATCGCCGAGATGCTCAAGGGGGAGCCGTATCTGCGCGAAGTCGAACACAGCGGCAACGGCAAGCTTACGCTGGGGGCAGATGACGGTCCGCACGTGGTGCCCAAAGTGATCGACCGGATCGAAGCGGCGGGCGCGCACGTCACATCGATTAGCGTCCATCGGTTGTCACTAGAAGACGTGTTCATCAGGTTTACGGGCCGCACGCTGCGCGACGAGCCCGCCAAGAAAGTGAGCTTCCTGGTCGGCGCCGGGATGCCGACCTCGCGAAACTGAAAAGAATCGATGAAAACCCTTGCGATCATGCGTCGCGATCTTCTGAAGCTGAAGCGAAATCCGCTTACGCTGATTTCGACCATCCTGATGCCGATCATCTACCTGGTGATTATCGGCAATTCGTTCCAGGGCCAGTTGAAGCATCTGCCGGTCGTCGTCGTGGTGCAGGACTATGGTGAGTATGCGCGACGGATGGTTGAGCAACTGCTCGCGCTGCAAGCGGGACCCAAGAGCGTAAACCTCACGTTCATGAACGATCCAGCGGTCGCGATCAGCGCTGTCCGCGATGGCGAGTTCAAGGGCGTGGTGATTATCCCACCCGATTTCAGCCACAGCGTCGCCGAAGGGCGCATCGCGGAAATAGGAGTCTTCACCGACAACGTCGATTCCGTGAGCGCATCGACTATCGAAGGCTTGATGACCGATGCGGCATCGTCGGTGAGAGTGAGCTTTGTCACCGCGCGCGAGCCGAAGCTCAACCAGATAGTGCTGCGGCCGAGCTGGCTGTTCGAGTACGTCGATTACGACCGATCACTGATTCCCGGCGTGATCGTGATGGCGATCTTCATGGGATCGCTGATGTCCGGCGTGTTCAACTGGGTCATGGACAAGTTCATGGGGATGACCGAGTGCTTCCTCGTCACGCCGCTGTCGCGATGGAATATCGCGGGGGGAATTCTCGGCAGCGGCGTCACGATTACCAGCATCGCGGGTACACTCGTGCTGTTTTTGGGTTTGCTGATCACGCGCGGGCGAATCGAAGGCGGGCTGCCCGCGCTGCTCACCCTGATCGGAATTATCATCATCAGCTCGACGGGGCTGCTCGCGATGACGTTTTCAATCCTGGGCCGCGCCAGCCATCCACGTTTGGTCGGCACCTTCGCGGGGTTCCTGAACGTGATCCTGTTCTTCCCCAGCGGCGCGATTTATCCGATCGAGAGTTTTCCGCCGTGGCTCAAGGCGTTCGCCCACTACAATCCCGAGACGCATTCCGTCAGCGCCATCAAGTCTATCCTCTTCAAGGGCGCCAACCTGGCGGCGGTCAAGGGCGACGTGGCGTTCCTCCTGGTCTTCATGGTTATTATGCTGGCGCTCGCCAGCGTTTCCTTTAAGCGCACGCTGTAATGGCGAAGGAGCGCTTCGCGAACGCGGAACCGGTACCGGTACCGGCTTCGCTTGCGCGAAGCTGTCCGGAGGCCAGGAGCCATGTCGACTTCGTACAGAAGCTCCTTCGTCACGTGCGTTCCTCAGGACTCCTCGCTAGCTCGTCGGCAGCTCAC
>JBKQNE010000238.1:0-44932 GCA_052146355.1 Binataceae bacterium (SeqCode)
GGCGCGGCGAGAAATCGCCGCGCCGGTTTGCTTCGATTCGGATGTGAGCCTAGCCCAGCAGTGAACGAGCCACGGTCTCGCGATGCACGGGTGCGTTGCCCAGGTTGGCCTCGCCCGCCAGCGCGCGGCGATGGAACAGATGCATGTCGTGTTCCCACGTGAACCCGATTCCGCCGTGCACCTGAATTGCTTCCGAGGTGACGTTCTTCGCCATGTCGGAGGCGTACGCCTTGGCCATCGGCACCGCGGTCTTCGCTTCGTCATTGCGTGTATCGACCGTCCAGCACGCGTAGTAGACGAGCGAGCGTGAGTTTTCGACCGCGACCATCATATCCACGCACTTGTGCTTCACGGCCTGGAACGAGCCAATCGGCTTACCGAACTGCACGCGCGTCTTCGCGTAGTCGACCGACAGATCGAGCGCCTTCTGCGCGGTCCCAACCATCTCGGTCGCGAGCGCTGCGGTTGCGATATCGAGCGTGCGGCGCAGGACCGGCCAGCCCTGATCCACTTTGCCGAGCATCCCTTCCGCCTTCACGTTGTCGAACTTCACGTGGCAGAGCCGGCGCGTCATATCGACCGTCTTCAGCTGCGTGATGGTGACGCCTTTCGCATTGGGCGGAACCAGGAAGATGGAGATTCCGTTTTCGCCGCTCCCACTGGTGCGCGCTACGACCGCGATTCCGTTGGCGACGTGCGCATCGGGGACGAAGAACTTCTCGCCGCTGAGCACGTAGTCGGAACCGCTCTTGGAGGCTTTCATCTGGATGCCGGCCGCATCAAAGCGTCCGGCCGCTTCCGCGATCGCGACCGTTCCGATGAACTCGCCCGATGCCATCTTCGGCAGAATTGACTTCTTCAGATCCTCGGAGCCGCCTTCTATTGTGAGCGGTACGCCGAGCAGTGCGGCGGTGAAGAAAGGGCCTGGAACGAGCGCCTTGCCCGCTTCTTCGACGATCACCGTCATGTCGAGAAAGCTGCCGCCCTGGCCGCCGTAGTTTTCCGGAATCAGCAGCCCGGGCCATCCGAGCTCGACAATCTTCTTCCAGAAGCCTTTGTCATGCGCGGTCGCATCCGCCATCGTCTGGCGAACAAACTTGGTTGAGCAGTTGTCGGCCAGAAAGCGCTTGGCCGCATCGCGCAACATTTCCTGTTCTTCAGAAAACCCGAAATCCAATTTGGATATTCCTCCGTGCTGAATCGATGGAATCCGGCGTCGCCGCTCGGATCCACGTTTCAGCTATCACTAAGTCTTTTGAGCTTGCAAGCTTTCGTGCAGCCGTCCAGAGGGCGGAGGGTCGTTCGCGCTTGCTCCTCGCGCTCGTGCCTAAGAGAATGCTCTTTTGGCGCATCAATTGGCAGCAGTATCAAGGTCCGGAGAAACTGAAGTGGAACATAAAGATCTGGTTCGCGATGAATTCACTCGGCAGGCCAATGACTACGCGGCTTCGCCTCAGATCAGGGATCGCGACCGCATCGCAAGGCTGATTGCAGAGGTCGCGCCTGCCGACGACGCGCGCGTGCTCGATGTGGCTTGCGGGCCGGGGCATGTCTCGCTGGCGTTCGCGGAAGCCTGCCGCGAGGTGGTGGGGGTCGATCTAACCGAGGCGCCGCTCAAAATCGCGGAGCAGGCCCGCAGGGATCGCGGCATAGCGAATGCCCGCTTTCAGCTCGGCGACGTGGACCGGATCCCTTTTGATGACGGGGCATTCGATGTGGTCGTGTGCCGGTTTGCGGTTCATCACTTCGACGATCCGCGCAAGGTCATCGCCGAGATGGCGCGGACATGCCGCATTGGCGGGACCGTGGCGATTCAGGATTTGATTTCCAGCGAACATCCGGATCGCGCCGAGTACTACAATCGCTTCGAGAAGCTGCGCGATACTTCGCACACCCGCGCGCTGCCATTGAGTGAGTTGGCTAAGGTGATGGGCTCCGCTGGCCTGGAGATCGTGCGGTTCTCATCGGATCAATTCGACAATCCGGTGGAGCGATGGCTCAAGACCTCGCAGACGCCGCCCGATCGCGCCACGCAGGCGCGCGCGATGATCGAGCGCGATCTGCGCGAAGACTTGAGCGGTGCGACGCCTAAGCGTGTCGACGGAGAGCTCTACTTCACGTTCCACATCGCGACGGTCGTCGCGCGCAAGCTGGCAAATCAGCATCGTCATCTGAGGCAATAAATCAAATCGCAGAAATCCGCAGATTTCACGGATTCAGTCCGAACTCCGGAATCTGTGTAATCTGCGATCTGCGGATTTCCGATTCAGCTCTTTTCCGTGCGCTCGGACAACAGCACCAGAACACCGGAGTATTGCAGTATTCCCGCCTGATCGCCGCTCGGTCCGATCTCGAATCCGGTAAAAAAGCCGCCGATCGGGATTTCGCCCAGGTACTGCCGGATGTAAGCAGCATCATGCCCCGGGATGTTGTAGAGTCCGGCACCGCGCGATACGCAATCGAAATACAGGCCCAGTACCGGAGCGGTTGTCAGCCGCTCGCGCAGCTCTTCAAGTGTTTCTTTAAGATTGCGCCGTGACCGCTCCGCATCGCGCAGCACCAGTCCGACCAGGTCGCCGACCTTCGGATGATGCGAGACGGCGAGTGCGCCGTGGTCCGGGCTGGCGCCCACGATGTTGCGGACCAGGAATTTTCCGCGTTCGATTTTGGCGGCGCCGGGATCCATCGGCACCGCGAGAAATACGAACGCAAGTGCGCGACGCAGATCCGCGGCGAGTGGGCCGGCCGCCTCGGCAAAAACCTCGTAGGCCGGGCGGCCATCCAGCTCCAGGATCACGTTGTCGCGCACTGACGTCACGCGATGGGCCGGGCCAATCGGCGCGCACGCCAGCGAACTCGCAAGGGTCAGATCGAAATCTCCCGAGAGGAGCATCCCGGATACGGCATTGTTGCTGACCACGTCACCGCAGAAGACGAAGGTTTCTCCCACCGAGCCGTCCTCGCTGGCGCCGCCTCCGGTCACGATCGTGTTGGGAAGTTCGTGCGACAGGGCGGGCAGAAGGTTTTCCGCATCCATGTTGTAGGTGTCGGCGAACAGACACAGCAGGTTGGTCTTGCCGAGAGCGGGGCGCACGGCGGAAGCAATTTCGCCGGCGACTTCGCGGCCGCGACCGCGCAGGGTAGGTGCAAAGAAGCGGCGCGCAGTCAGCCCCTCGCCGCCGAAGACGATCACCACCAGCGCATGTCCCGTCTCGACTTCCTGCTCGCACGCAATCACGCCCAGCGTGGAGCATCCCGCGACCTCGCGTGTTTTCGCTTCCGTCGCGACTGCCCGCAGGATCATCGTGTACGCCGCGCCGTAGGCCGTGGTCGCGAAGCACAGCGCGCCCTCGGCGCGCGACAGGCCGGCATTCTGGAGCGCGGCCGCAGTCGCCTCGGCGGCAGCGGTCTTCGGGTTGAGCGCGTTCGAAAATCCAACCCCGGTGCGAATCATCGTCTCACTCTGACCGTTTTGGTCGTGTATTTACAGTACGGGCTCAAGCAAGTTTTCAATGAACCCAAGCCACTCGCCCGGTTAGTTGCGCGTGCGGGTTCTGCCTGCACATTTCACTGACCAGAACTTCATGTTCGGGCCGCGCACTCGTCAGCGCCCACCCACTATCTTCAGCAACTCGACCATCCGCCGAACTGCCGCGCCCAGTTCCTCAACGCCGATCTTCTCATCGGTGCCGTGTATGCCCTGGCCTTCATCGCGAGTGATCTGAATGGGCACGAAACCGTACGCGATGATGTCCTTCTGACGGAAGTAATGGCTATCGGTAAAACCCGGGATCATCGTAGGCACGACCGGAGCCTTGTCGTCGTGCCGCGCCAGCATCTGGATTGCGCTCATCAACTCTGACTTCTGCGGCGACGACACCGGTGGAAAGTTGAGAATCACCTCCATCTTGATGTCCTTGTCGTTTATCACCTTCTCGATCGTCTTCTGCACGGCCCTTGGATCGCTGCCCGGGAGCAGGCGGCAATCTATCTCCGCCGACGCCGTCGCGGATATAACGTTGGTCTTGAGGCTCGCCTGCAACACAGTTGGCGTTATGGTGTCGCGCACATCGGCGTTCTGGATGGGTTCCGCGAGGAACTGCTTCTGGTACGCGGGGTCCTTGAGCGAACTGGCGAGATCGAACCACTGCCGCGGTCCGTGAGACAGTTCGGCTTTTGCATGGTATTCGTCCTCGACCGGACCGATGATCCGAATCGGCGCGCGATATTCGATCAGACGCTGAAGCGCTTGCACCAGCCGCGAAACCGCTGTCTCGGGAGGAGGAACCGATGCGTGACCGGACGGCCCGGTGGCGGTTATCCGGAGCCACAGCGGAGTCTTCTCCGTGACCGACACCGTGTAATAAATTTTTTTGCTCGTCGGGTCCTGTCTGATACCGCCGCCCTCGTTGAGGACGTAACCGACATCGGAATAGACGGATTGCTGATGGTCGACGAACCATCCGGCGCCGTTCTTGCCGCCTTCTTCCTCGTCGCCGGTTGCCACGAACACGATATCGCGATCGAGCAGGATTCCCGCCCGCTTGATCGCCAGCATCGCCATCAGGAAGACGACGCCGGCGCCCTTGTCGTCGATCGATCCGCGTCCCCATATTTCGCCGTCTTTGACCAGTCCGGAGAACGGCGGCACTTTCCAATCTTTCCAATCTCCCGCGGGCGGGACCACATCCATGTGACTGAGCAGCAGGAGAGCCTTGCGATGCTTGCCGATACCGTGGAGGCGCGCCGCGACGATCCCGCGGCCGGGAAGCGGCTCCCACGTCGTCGCGGGAATCCCATCTGCCAGGAACTTGTCCTTGAGAAATTTCGCCGCCGGCAGTTCGTCGCCGGGCGGATTCGTGGTGTTGATCTGAATGTACTTCGAAAGCAGATCGGTCGCTTCCTGCGTCAGCTTGTCGTAGTCGATCTCCTTCGGCACCGGAGCTTTCGTGACCACGGATTCATGCGTCGGCTTGGACGTGGGTTTCGGCTGGGCGAACGCGGCGGACGCGGCCGCCGCGACGAACAGGGCGGTCACGAACATGCATCGGGCCCCGAACGGTTTCATCGCTCGCCGTAGTTGAAGAATTCGATGACGGTTTGCAGGAACTCGGCTGCCGGAGCGCCGTCGACCACGCGATGGTCAAACGTGAGCGACAGGGTCATCATCGCGCGCCGCGCTATCTCACCGCGATAGATCGCCGGCTTTTCGACAATGCGGCCGACGCCGAGGATTCCCGTCTCGCCGGGGTTCAGGATCGGCGTGAACGCGTCGACGCCATAGGTGCCGAGATTCGTCACCGTAAAGGTGCCTCCGGTCACGTCTTCGAGCTTCAGATGGCCAGTCCGCGCCTTTTCGCCGAGAGCCTTCGCTTCAAGCGCGATGTCACGGAGCGCCTTGCGGGCCGCATCGCGAATCACCGGCACGATCAGGCCTTCGCTGAGCGCAACCGCGATTCCAATATTGATCTCCGGCAGCGCGACGATTTCCGCGCCCTCAAGACGCGAATTGATGCGCGGATGGCGCAACAGTGCGCGTGCCGCCGCATGGACGATCAGGTCGGTGTAGGTGACATCGAAGTCCTGCTTGAGCCGCGCGCGAAGCTCGGTTGCCGGCGTGACGTCGGCCTCGGTCGTTATCGTGATTTGCGCGGAGTCGCGCAGCGACTGATGCATCCGCTCCGCGATTGTCTTGCGCGCCCCCCGGAGCGGCGTTCGCGCCGTCGGGACATCGGCAGCCTTCGGTGCTGAGGCCTTAGGCTGTTTGGCGGCGCACTCAACGTCCTCCCGGGTGACGCGGCCGCCGGGGCCGCTGCCCGCGACCGCATCGAGGTTCACTCCCAGTTCCGCGGCGAGCTTGCGCGCGACCGGACTGACCGGACGCCTTCCACCCGGCGATGATTGCGATGGCGGTGCATCGTTCGCGGCAGCCGTTTGGTCGCGTATGGGTGTCGCAGCGGAATTGGAATGAGCACCGTTGGAGCTTTGATAGCGGCTACTCAGCGCCGGCAGATCGTCGCCCGCCTCCGCGATCACGGCGACGGCCACTCCGCAATCCACCATGGCGCCTTCTTCGACCAGCCACACGGCGACGGTGCCCGATGCGGGCGCTTCGACTTCGTAGAGAACCTTTTCGGTCTCGACTTCGTACAACGGTTCGCCCGCGGTCACCGGCTCGCCAACCTGCTTGAAGTACCGCTGCACGGTGCCTTCGTGCATCGTCAGCCCAAACTTGGGCATCGCGACTTCGATCGCCACGATTCAACTCCGCTCTGGTCAGTGACCCAGCAACTCGCGGATCGCGGCTTCGATTCGGGCTTCGTCAGCGACCGCCGCGCGCTCCAGCGGCGGGCTGAACGGAATCGGCACATCCAGCGATGCGACCCGCTTAACCGGCGCATCGAGGGAGTCGAATGCTTTCTCGGCGACGATAGCGGCGATGTCGGACGCCGCGCCGCCGCGCAGATGGCCTTCATCCGCCACGGCGATGCGATTGGTTTTGGCGACAGAATTCAGAATCGTTTCCTCATCGAGCGGGACCAGGGTGCGCGGATCGATTACCTCGACTGAGATGTTCTCCTTCGCGAGCTTGTCGGCCACCTTGAGCGCCTTGGGAACCATCGCGCCGATGGCGACGACCGTCACGTTGTCGCCTGCGCGTTTGATCGCGGCTTTGCCGAGCGGCACCAGATGATCGCCCGCGGGGACTTCTTCTTTCAGGCGGCCGAGCGCGCCGTGTTCGAAAACGATCACCGGATTGTCGTCGCGAATCGCGCTCTTGAGCAGCCCCTTCATGTCCGAGGGACCCGACGGCACCACCAGCTTGAGTCCCGGCACGCTGAGAAACTGCGCATACACCGTCTCGGAGTGCTGGGCCGCCGCCCCGCCCATCGCGCCGAACACTGCGCGAAACGTAATCGGGAGGCGCGCCTGTCCGCCTGACATGTAGCGCAGCTTCGCGGCCTGATTGCAGACCTGATCGAACGCGCAATAGAAGAAGCTGGCGAATTCGACTTCGCAAATCGGCCGCGTACCTGCCATGGCGGCTCCCACCGCCGCGCCGACGAAGCCGGCCTCGCTGATCGGGGTGTTGCGTACGCGGTTTGCGCCGAACTTGTCGATCAGCCCCTTGGTGGCGCCGAACGCGCCCAGGATCACGTCCTCGCCCATCAAGAAGGTGAGCGGATCGCGTTCCATTTCTTCGGCGAGCGCGGAATTGATTGCCTGGATAAAATTGAGTTGCGGCATGGTTCGTCTGCTCCCGGTTCAGGCGTAGACGTCGTCGGTGACTTCCGAGGCGGCCGGCAGCTCGCTGCCGCGCGCAAATGCGATGGCGTCTTCGAGTTCCTTTTCGGTCTCAGTGACGATCTGCTTCAGTTCCGCTTCGCTGATCTTTCCGCCGCCCTCGATGCACCATTGCTGAAAGCGGATTATCGGGCACTTGCGCTTCCATTCCTCGACTTCTGCTTTCTTGCGATACGCCTCCTCGCCCAGGAACGCCTGCTCGCCCACCACGTGCCCCTCCCATCGATAGGTCTTGCATTCGAGCAGGGTAGGGCCTTCGCCGGCGCGGGCGCGCGCAACCGCCTCGGTCGCGTATTTGTAGACCTCGATCACGTCGTTGCCATCGACTATGTAGCCCGGAATGTCGTACGCCTTCGCGCGCACGGCGATGTCCTTCACCGAGGTTACGGTTTGCATTGGAGTGAACTCGCCGAAGCCGTTGTTCTCGCACACGAAAACGACGGGCAGCTTCCAGACCGCGGCGAGATTCAGCGATTCGTGGAAGGTGCCTTCATTCGATGCGCCGTCGCCGAAAAAGCACGCGCTGACGTCATCGCTCCCGGTGATGACCGAGGCGAGTGCCGAGCCGGTCGCGATTGGCAGTCCCGCGCCGACGATTCCATTGGCGCCCAGGATGCCGAGCGAGAAATCAACGATGTGCATCGAGCCGCCCTTGCCTTTGCAGTAGCCGCCGCGCTTGCCGTAAATCTCCGCCATCATCTTGTCCAGCCGGCCGCCCTTGGCGATCAGATGCCCGTGGCCGCGATGAGTGGAGGTGATGCGATCGGTCTTGCGCAGCGCCGCGCATACGCCGGTGGCGCTGGCTTCCTCGCCGATCGAGACGTGCACGAAGCCCGGAATTTCGTTGGCCATCGCCAGGTCGCGGATCTTCGACTCGAAATGGCGGATTCTCTGCATCGAGCGATACATCTCGAGCAGCTTGTCTTTGCCGACATCCATCGCGGTTGGCCTCCCCTCGAATCTCCGGGCTCATCCCGGCACCCAAGAAGTAGTCCCCCGCGGCGCAGACCGTCAAATGAAGCGGCACTCCCGAACACAAACCAAACAGGCTGGAAGCCTGTGCCACTTCGGACCGGAGATCGCTGCTTGCTTCCTCCTGGTGGCACGGGCTTCCAGCCTGTGCCTTTCTTTCAGTGCGCTAAGCTCAAATGCGTTTGCGTGCTAAAAGGAAATCGCGATGAGCCCCGCCGCCGCAACTACTCGAAAAATATTCCAGCCGAAGCGCCCGCGCGTCACGCCGGACACGATTGGCGAACTCATCCGGATTCTGCGGCGCGAGTCGCCCAAGTGGAACGCGCCGATTGTGACCTTGGTGGCGGCGCATACACGCGACCCGTTCCAGACGCTGATTAGCTGCATCCTTAGCCTGCGCACCAAGGACGAAACCACCGCGGTTGCGACGCGCAGGTTGTTCGATCGCGCCGCGACACCGGAAACCATGCTCACGATTCCGCTGGGTGAACTCGAGCAGCTGATTTTTCCGGTTGGCTTCTATCGCACCAAGGCGCGCGTGATTCGCGGGATCTGTACCGACCTCAACAAGAAATTCGGCGGCAAGGTGCCCGATGAAATCGACGCGCTGCTGACGCTCAAGGGTGTCGGGCGCAAAACCGCCAACCTGGTTGTGACGGAAGCATTTCGCAAGCCGGGCATCTGCGTGGACACCCACGTTCATCGCATCTCGAATCGATGGGGTTTCGTAAAGACCAAGACGCCGGACAAGACCGAAATGGCGCTGCGCGATCTGCTGCCCCCGCGCCATTGGCTCGAATACAACCCCATCCTGGTGGCATTCGGCCAGACGCTGTGTCATCCGACCTCGCCGTGGTGCTCGCGCTGCCCAATCGAGGCACGTTGCCCGCGTCTTGGGGTCGTTCGCTCGCGATAGGCAAGGAGAAAAGACGATGGTGGGACCTCTGAGCGGTTATCGAATCGTGGACGTGACGCAGATGGTCTCCGGCCCGATGGCGACGCAGATACTCGCCGACCAGGGCGCCGACGTCATCAAGGTTGAGCCGCCGGCCACGGGCGATTTGACGCGCGCGCTGGGCGGGAGCCGGCGCGGAATCGCTGCGACATTCGCGATTATCAATCGTAACAAGCGCTCAATTGTGATCGATCTCAAGCAATCGCGCGGCGTGGACCTGCTCAAGGATATTGCGCGCGGCGCCGATCTGTTCGTGCAGAATTTCCGGCCGGGCGCCGCCGATCGGATGGGAATCGGATACGAACCGCTGCGCGCCGTGAAGCCCGACCTCGTCTATGTATCGATCAGCGGGTTTGGCGAGACGGGCCCGTATGTACACAAGCGCGTCTACGATCCCGTCGTGCAGGCGCTGTCGGGTCTGGCGTCGATCCAGGGCGATGGGACCGGGCGTCCGCGAATGATGCGCCTAATCGTTCCGGACAAAGTCACCGCGCTTACCGCTGCGCAGGCTATGACGGCGGCGCTGCTGGCGCGCGAACGCACCCGAACGGGGCAGCATGTGAAGCTCGCGATGCTCGATGCGGTGATCGCGTTCCTGTGGCCGGAGGCGATGGGCGCGCATACGTTCTTCGACAACGAAGGCCGCGCCTTCCGCCAGATTGGGCGCGACCTGATTTTCGAAACGCAGGACGGCTTCATTACCGCGGGCGCGGTTTCCGACGCGGAGTGGAAGGGAATGTGCCGCGCGCTCGAGCATCCGGAGTGGATTGATGACGAACGCTTCGCAACGCCGATGGGCCGAATCCGAAACCTTGAAGAGCGCCTCATGCTCACGGCCGAGGTACTGAAGACGCGGACTTCTGCCGAATGGCTCGCACGCCTGGATGCGGAACAGGTCCCTTGCGCTCGCGTGAACACGCGAGAGGATCTACTCGAAGATCCGCAAGTGAAGGCCAATGGATTGATCGTCGAGCTGGAGCATCCGCTGGCGGGCAAAATGCGCGCGCCCCGTCCCGCGCCGCGCTTCGAGCAGACCCCCGCCGATCTGCGCCGTCATGCGCCAGTCCTCGGGCAGCACACGGATGAAGTGCTACGCGAAATCGGAATCACCGCCGATCGAATCGCTGAGCTTCACCGCGCCGCGATCGTGGCATGACGCCGAATTGAGAATCGATTTCAGCGGCGCTCGTTATCCCGCGAAATTCCTGCGTGGTAGGCTTTACCGCTATGAGCCTCGAAATTGGATTTATCGGTCTGGGTGCAATGGGTTTGCCGATCGCATCGAATCTGCTGGCGGCCGGCAATCGCGTCACGGTCTGGAACCGCACCGCATCGAAGGCTGACGGGCTGGTCGCAAAAGGCGCCAGTCTGGCGAACGCGCCGGGCGACGTGGCGAAGCCGGGCGGAATAGTCGTCACGATGGTTGCGGATGATGTCGCGCTGGAAGACCTGGTGCTGGGCGCGGCGGTTGCGCAACGCCTTGGCCCCCGCGGGATTCATGTTTCGATGAGCACGGTCGCTCCCGCGACGACGCGCAAGCTCGCCGAGGTCCATCAGAAAGCGGGGGCTGCGATGGTCGCGGCGCCTGTGTTTGGCCGCCCCGATGCGGCCGCGGCGAGACGGCTGTGGATTTGCGTCTCCGGTCCGGCATGGGCCAAAGAAGTCGTGCGGCCGCTCTTCGATGCGATCGGGCAGGGCGTCTTCGATTTCGGCGAGGTGCCCGAGGCCGCAAACGTCGCGAAGATTTCCGGCAACTTTCTGATCGCAGCTGCGATGGAGGCGATGGGCGAGGCGTTCGCGATGGCCGAGAAGAACGGACTCGATCGTGCCGCCGTCGCTACGATGCTCGGCCAGACGCTGTTCGCCTGCCCGGTCTACCAGGGTTACGGCGCCGCGATCGCGAATCGGCGTCATTCCCCGGCCGGATTTCGGCTGCCTCTCGGACTCAAGGACATCGAGATAGTCCTGCGCACCGCGCGTGACGTGAATGCACCGATGCCCACGGCGAGCCTGCTCCGCGACCGGTTCGTGCACGCGCTCGCGATGGGCCGCGAGGACCTGGATTGGTCGGCGCTGGCACTGGGCGCGCGCGAGGATGCCGGTCTCGAAGAGTGAGGGCCAGTTCGAAGGTGGACTGTGAGCCGCGCACGGAAATTGTACAGGGTCATATCCGCGATGGCGTGCGCGACGTTTGTGCTGGGCTGGCCGTGCCTGGCTCGCGCAATCGACTTTTACGAGATTCAGATTTACGAGGTTGAGACGGCGCCGCTCGATCGTTTCACCCTTGAGCTTCACTCCAATTCCGTCACGACCGCGACCGGTCAATGGGCCAAACAAGCGATCAACCCGTATCAGATTCACGAAACGCTGGAGGGCACTTACGGCCTGCTGCCGTGGCTCGAGGTCGGGCAGTACCTGTGCACGGCCAGACTCAACAACGGCTACTACGAATACGCGGGCTCGCGCACCAAGGTCCATTTCGGCGTGCCGCAGTCGGAGAACTGGTTCATCGAAATCGGCGGCAATATCGAGCTTGACTACATGCGCCACGAAGCCGAGGACAATCCGCTGACTCTGGAACTCCGCCCGATCCTCGAGAAGAAAATCGGCCGGTTCACCGCCATCGGTAATTTCGCGTTCGAAAAGCCGTTCAGCGGCCCACAGACGCATCAGGGAGTGCAGTTCGATCCCTCAGGCGAGATCGAATACGAGCTCGCCGAATGGATCGAGCCGGCGATCGAGTACTACGGCGACATGGGGCCGATTTCACCGCTGCCCAGCATCCAGAAGCAACAGCACTTTATCGTTCCCACGCTCAATTTCGATCTCATGCCGCAGTTGGAGCTTAACTTCGGCGTCGGCGAGGGACTGACGCGAACCAGCAACGGACTGTTCGTCAAATCAATCATCGGCTGGACCTTCTGAGCAGGCGGATTATTGTGCGTTGCTTGCCGAGGTGCGCTTGGCTATTGTCAAATTTCGCGCGTTCTGCGTGTACAGATGCCGTTTCCCGCTCACGGTCCGCGAGCCCAAGAAAAGCTCAACGTTATTCTAGGTCAGGTCACCAGCCTGCGCGGACGCCTCAATTCGCTCGCACTTCAGTACGTCCTTTTCCTGAGCCTTGCGGTCGCCGTCGCGGCGGGAGCGATCGTGTTTGTTGGCGCATCATGGCTGAGCCCCCTCGGGTTTCTAATCACCGCAGGGGTAACGGTGCTGGTCGGCTTGTATGTGCTGTGGCGCGCGATGAGATCCGGATGGCGGATGCGCTCGAATGCGGCACGCGCCGCGGCGCTGGCCGATGAGCGCGCGGAACTGAAAGGCCGGCTGACCACGATCGTCCAGATGGTCTCGCGCAGCAAGCGCGGCATGCTCTGGGCGTATTTGATCGAGGATGCGCTCGAACATCGCGAGGAGTTCATTCCCAAGCGTATCGAGCGCCGCCGTATTTCGCGATCGCTGTGGGTGCTGGCGGCATCCTTGATCTTCGCCGCGGCGATCCTACCGCTCGCGTGGATTCGGCCAAAGGTGAAGATGGCGGCGAACGCCACACAGCCCGACATTACGGTCGATCTCGACGATCTTCATCTGCGCCCCGCCGAACCCGGCGACAGCGACGGTCTCAAGGTCGAAGCCGATGCGGCGACGATGAACCGGTTGCGGGAAAAACTCGCTCGCGAGGGCGTGACACCGGGAAAGGGAGAGGGCGGCAAGCTTGGCGGACTTCTCGATCGCGCCCGCGATCTCGCCGGCGACGTGCAGAGGAAGCTGCGCGGTGAAACCGATCAGAAGGAACGCCTGACTCTGAAACTCGCCGACAACAGCGCGAACTTCGACCAGAGCAACCCCGCGGGGTCGGACTCGGACGCGTGGCGCAAATCGCATCAGGGTGACGAAGCCGGGCAGTTCAAACGCGAGAGTAACCCCGGCGATGAAGACACGCCGCTTCCTCCAATTGACAATTCGCTTCGCGAGCCAGATTCCGAGGCGTCGCCGGGCGAGAACCCCGAAGGCGGACAGGAATTGGGTGGCCAGGGCGACTCGCAGGCCGGCAACGACTCGGGGCCCCGCAGCGATTCAGCCGACCAGACGAACGGCGAGCAATCCAGCAACGGCGGTTCGGCGCATGGCGTGGGCGCGGACCCCGACAGCCTTTTCGGCGCAGCCACTGATTCGAAGATGAGCACCGAAGGTTTTGAAATTTCGATCGAAGCACGGCCGATGGAGCGGGGTGCGAAAGGCGCCGGGCAGGCTTACCTTCCGCCCAAGGTTCGCACTCCGTTGAATTCCCATCAGGAGCCTGACGAACCGATCGCGCGCGCGGCGGTCCCGGCCGACGAGCGAACCACAATCCAGCGAGTATTCGACAGATGACGGAAACCCAAGCAGCGCTCGATACGCCGACCGTCGCGGATTTTGCCCGCATGTTTCGGCGCATCCAGGCCGAGATTCACAAAGTAATCATTGGACACGAGCAAGCCGTCGAAGAGCTGTTGTCGGCGCTCTTCGCGGGCGGGCACGTTTTGATCGAAGGTGTACCTGGAACCGGCAAGACCACGCTGGTGAAAACGCTGGGCCTCGCGCTCAACCTGAGCTTCAACCGAATCCAGTTCACCGTCGACCTGATGCCCGCGGACATCACCGGCACGCGCGTGATCGTTTCCGGCGACGACGGGCGGCGCGAGTTCAGTTTTCAGCCCGGGCCGGTCTTCTGCCATATCCTGCTCGGCGACGAGATCAATCGCGCCACTCCCAAGACCCAGTCAGCGCTCCTGGAGGCGATGGCAGAATTGCAGGTAACGGTCTCGGGCACGACCTATCCGCTCAAGCCGCCATATCTGGTTATGGCGACCCTGAACCCGATCGAGATGGAAGGAACCTACCCGCTGCCGGAAGCTCAGCTCGACCGCTTTTTGTTCAAGGTGCGGCTGAATTATCCGGAGGAGGAAAATTTGGTTCGTATCATCTCGTCCACGACGGGCGCCGAGGATGCGAAAATTTCGCCGGTTTTTCACGGCGACGAAGCGGCGCATCGCGTTGAAGCACTGAAGCGGCTGGTGCGCGAGGTGATTGCCGCACCCGCGATGGAGCAATACGCCGCCCGAATCGTGCGCGCCACACAGCCGGACCATTCGCGCTACGTGGGCGACTCGGTGAAATCGATTCACGACGAGATGGTGAATCGCTACGTGATGTTTGGGTCGTCGCCGCGCGGCGCACAGGCACTGATTCTTGGCTCCAAGGTTCGCGCGCTGCTCGACGGGCGGGCCAACATCGCGCGCGAAGATATAGAGAGCGTCGCGGTTGCCTCGCTGGCCCACCGGATCATGCTCAACTACGCTGCCCATTCCGACGGAATCGAAGCGGCTCAAATCGTCGAACGCGTGGTCAAGTCGGTCCGCGCGGTGCGGACCTGAGGTCATCCGATGCTCGAAGCGCGCGCGTTCGAGCCTGAGTTCTTAAGAAAGCTCGACCGGCTGGTCCTGGGCATCAAGCGCGCGCGGACGGTTCGCGCCGGCCAGCGCACGCTTGGGCGCGTGCAGGGCCTGGGGATCGAGCCGGAGAATTTCCGCGAGTACAACGAGGGCGACGATCTCCGCTTTCTGGATTGGAACGCCTACGCGCGGCTCGATGAGCTTTCGATCCGGACCTTCCGCGCTGAACGGCAGGTCGAGATCACGATGCTCGTGGATTCGAGCGGGTCGATGGCTTTTCCCGAACGCGACGACAAGCTTGGACTGGCACTCGCGCTCGCGGCATCGCTCGCCTACATCGGCATGAGCGACAATGATGCCGTGCGCATCGCCGCGTTTGCGATGAAACGAGGCGAGATGCGTCTGGATCAGACGCCGTTCCATCGCCGCCGCGAGTCGTACCTCGATTTTCGTCCATTCGTGACCGCCGTGCGCAGCGGCGGCGAGACGCGCCTCGGCGCCGCGGTGGATTCGCTGCTTCATCAGCGGCGTCCGGCTGGAATTGTGATCGTGATTTCGGATTTTCTGGTCAACCGAACCGACTATGAAGATGCGCTCGCGCGGCTCGTGGCGGCTCGCCATGAGGTGAAGGTCGTACACGTAATGGGTGAAGTGGAATCGACCGGGAAATATCCGCCGGGACTCTACCGCGTGCGCGATGCCGAGACCGGCGAGACCCGCGAAACAGTGCTAGGCCCTGACTCCGCCGCCGCGTGCCGCCGCAAAGTGGAAGGACTCGCCGCATCGCTTCGTGAATTTTGCAACAGCCACGGCATCGCCTATACGCAAGCGTTCGGCACGAGCAGCCTCGAAACCTTCATGGAGCGCGAACTGCCGGCGCTCGGCGTGGTGCGTTAACGGTGGGATTTCTCGATCCGCGCAATCTGACCTGGGCGCTGGCGCTGGCCGTACTGGCGCTTATCTACCTGCGATCGCGCTCGCGCCCGACGATAGAAGTGTCGAGCCTGATGCTGTTTGATGAGGTGCCTGCGCCGGTTGCGAGCGTGCGGCACGTGCGTATCGACCCATTGTTCTGGCTCGAAGTCGCGGCGCTGACCGCGCTGGTGCTGGCGGTGGCGGGACTCTACGCGATGGAGCCGGCGCGCGCAGGCCATGGCCGCAGCCACGCGCTGGTGTTCGATTTGGGCGCCGGAATGAGCGCGCGCCAGAACGACACTTCCAGCCTCGGCGAAGCGAAGCAGAGCGCGCATGAGCTAATCGATGTCGCCCCGCTCGGCGATGAATTCAGTGTCATCACCTATGCGCTCGAGGCGCAGGTCCGCGTTCCACAGACTCAGAATCTTGACGCTGTCCGCAAGGCGATCGACAATCTCAGGGCGTTCGCGGTTCCCGCCCACGCATCGGCGCTCGCCGCCGCGATGATGCGCGCGCGCGGATCGTCGGAAATCGAGTTGTTCACCGATCGTCCTCCATCGCCCCGGGCGATCGGCGATGCGCGAATGGCGGCGCAACTGCATGTCCATCGGGTCGCGCACGGCGACGACAACGTCGCCGTCGTCTCGCTCGATCCCGGCATCGTCGGCTCGTCAAAAGGGCGCGGGGTCCTCAGAAACTTCTCCGTGAAACCGCGTCTGGCTGAAGTCGCGATCGAACTCGACGGCCGCGAGGTCTACCATGAAACGTTGATATTTGCGCCGCGGGAGCAGGTGGTGGTTCCCTTTGGCCCGCTCCTGGCGGGCGGGCTTCTTACCGCGCACATTCTGACTCCCGACGCGATCGCGGCGGACAATCAACGCTGGGTGTACGCTCCATCGGTCCGAGCCGGGCGCGCGCTGGTACTCTCGCCCGATGCGTCGGTCCGCGACGACCTGGCGCGCGTGCTCCTCGCCATCAATCCGAATTTTCAAATCGAGACGGCAGATCCGGCGAAATACACTCCGGACAAATCCGCGATGCGGCCGTTCGAGGTGGTGGTGATGCACGATTGCTACCTGCCGGGCGTGCCCGCCGATTCCATGCTGCTGATCTATCCGCCGGCGAGGGTTCCGCCGACCGCGCGAATTCCCGGCCTCGTGATTTCCGATAAGATCTCACCGGCCCTGCTTGGCAACGATCGCAACGAACCTGCGGGCGATGAGGCGCTCGTTCTGGCGCACGCACGCGTCCTCACGCTGCCTGAATGGATGGAAGCGGTCGCGGTCGGGTCGCGGCCCGGGGACCTGGACCTCATTCCGTTGGCGGCGATCGGCCGAATTCCGGGCGGCCGAATTGGAATTCTCGCATTCGATATTCGCGATCATCTGCTTCTGGACCCCGATCGTCTCGATGCGCTGGTGGTTGCGGTCGGCCTGATCAAAAGGCTGACCACGCCCGACAACGTTCAGATCGTTCCGACCGGATCATTCGCCAGCGTTCCGGTCGTGGGTCCGGCTCAGGTCACATCGCCCGACGGCTCCAACATGACAGTCGCGCCTGACAAATGGGGCCGTGTCCGGCTTCGTCCCCTTGAGGCGGGCCGGTATGAGATCGCGGCTGGGGGCAAAACGATCGATGTCTTTGCGAACTACTACGATGCCTCCGAGTCCGACCTCGCATCAATCGCAGTGGCTCCTGAAGCAGCCGCGACTTCAATTGCTCCCGAGCAT
Organism: Binataceae bacterium (SeqCode); assembly: GCA_052146355.1. Classification (GTDB taxonomy): domain Bacteria; phylum Desulfobacterota; class Binatia; order Binatales; family Binataceae; genus JAFAHS01. The sequence goes on from JBKQNE010000238.1 coordinate 17,310, forward strand.
GTGTCCTCAGCGGGTCCTCGCCAGGTTCAGCCGCTGTTGCTGATTCTGGCCGCGCTCGCGTTGGGCACGTTCTTTGTGGAGTCGGCAATTCTGGCGCGGCACGCGGCCAGGCGATGGGGACTTCGCCATGTTTGACCATCCGGTCGCACTATGGCTGCTCGTCGCCGCCCCGCTGGTTGCATATCCGGCGATGGTTGCGATTTTCCGCGGATCGCGAGCGGCGGGCGCGGCCTCGCTGGTGCTCCGGCTTGCTCTGTTAGTGGTGCTGGTTGCCCTAATCGCCGGACTTCGGATCATGGGAGTGGGCGCCGCGCGCGGCGTCGAGGTGGTCGCACTGATTGACGAATCGCGGTCGATAGCGCGCGACCAGGGCGATTGGATGTTCGATCAATTGCACAGAGTCGCGCGTGCCATGTCACCGCAGGATCGCTTGGGAGTGATCGGGTTCGGCCGCGATGCGCAGCTGGGTGCGCCCCTCTCTGACCCGCGGCTCGTCGGAAATACACCCGCGCATCCGGATCCGGGCGCAACCGACATCGCCTCCGCGCTCACCGCGGCACAGAGCCTGTTTTCGCCCGAAGCGGACAAGCGAATTCTTCTGCTCAGTGACGGCAACGAGACCCGCGGCGAGGCCGGCCAGGAAATTGCCGCGATGGTCGAAGATGGCGTCCGGATCTTTGCGTTCGCGCCGCCTCCGTCCGGCGCGCAGCGCGTCGCTCTGACCGATTTTTACGCGCCTGAGAATATCCGGGCTTCACAGCAATTCACTTTTCGCATCGGTATCGAAAGCGAATCGCCGACGCCGGTCGATGCGCAACTGCGTCTGCTCCGCGACGACAAACCGGTCGGCGGCCAGCACGTGATGCTCCATCCGGGCATGAGCCACTTCGAGCTGCCCTACGTGATCGACAAAGCGGGGGCGTACCTGATGAGCGCGGAGATCGCGGTGGCGCCGCCATACAGCTCGATCAATCCGCGCGCGGAAACCGCGCTTTCGGTGAGTGGCGCGCCGCGCGTGTTGATCGCCACCGAAACTCGGCCCGAAAGTATCGTGAGCGCGCTCAAAGCCCGCAACTACCAGATCGACTTCGTCTCCCCGCGCAGTCTCTCCGACAAGCCCGCCGATTACCTCGCGTATCAGCTGGTAATTCTCGATGACGCGCCGGCGGCATCGCTGCCCGCGGGCGCGCAGCACGCGCTAAATCGCTACGTGTCCGAACTGGGCGGCGGACTGATCGTCACCGGCGAGGCGCTGCGCGATGATCACTATCGCGGCAGCGAGATTGAGAAGACCCTGCCGGTAACTTTCGAGCCGCAGCCGCCGCCTCCTTCGCGCGAGCCAATCGCCGTGTATCTATGCATCGATCGCTCGAACTCGATGAGCTACGACTCGCGCTATCCTGCGGTTCGTAACGGCGAGCGCATTCGTTACGCGAAGCAGGCCGCCATTGCGCTGCTTCGGCAGCTCGACGACACCGACTATGCCGGTGTGATCGCGTTCGACTCGCAGCCGTATGTGCTCGGGCATCTCCAGCCCCTCGGCGAGGATCGCACCGAGCTGGAAAATCGGATCGAGCGCCTGCAGCCGGGCGGAGGCACCGACTTCAAAGACGCGCTGGAAATCGCGCAGTCGGAGATCCTGCAATCGCACATTCCGGTGCGACAGGTCGTCCTGCTCACTGACGGCGACACCAATCGGCAGTACCACGACCACGACGCGCTGATTTCCAGCTTCGCGGCCGAGCACATTCCTGTCTCAACCATCCGCATCGGCCCTGACTTGGCAAATCTCCGTCTTTTGCAGGATTTTGCGCAGGCGACGGGCGGAGTCTTTTATCGAGTCCAGGACATCGAAAAACTGCCGCTGCTGTTGGTTGGCCTTACGCGCGAGGCGATGAACCGCCGCAAGCAGGGGCGCACCAGCGTCGAGGTCGGAGCACCCAGCGCCATCCTGACCGGCATCGACACCAACGACATTCCGCCGATCGATTTCTATGCTTCCACCGTTGCCAAAAGCGGCGCACAAGTTGCCTTGCGCGTGACTCGCGCCGACAAGAGCACGCCATTGCTGGCGGCATGGCAGTATGGGCTCGGGCGCGCGGCGGTCTTCGCAGCCGATCCGGACTCGCTCGCGACGCTGAGCTGGATTCGATGGGATCGCTACGACCAGTTCTGGTCGCAACTGGTCTCGTGGACGATGCGTGAAGGAGAGCCGGGGTTGTTCGCGATGCGCGTGAAGAGCGCGCCCGACGGTGCTTTCACCATCGAGGCGGAAAAGGCCGATGCCGTCCCGGTTCCGAACCTCGTTTGCCGGATCACAGGGCCAGGCCACGCAGCCGATGTTGCAATGACGCAGACCGACGCGTCTCTGTACTCGGGCGAGGCTGGGCCTCTGGCGCGCGGAAAGTACACCGCGACACTAATGATCAAGGCGGGAGACACCGAGCGCGTCCTGACGCATCGCGACTTTGCCTCGCCGGGGGAGATCCCGTCCGATGCGGCCGAACTCAGGTTGCGGCCCGCGAACGTCGAATTGCTCGCGCGGTTGGCCCGTGCGACACGCGGCGGCTTCGATGTGCCTGCCGAAATGGTTGCGCGCCACAACAGCGGCACCGTGCTAGTGCGCCGAAACGCGGCACCGCTTCTGCTGCCGCTTGCAATGCTGCTGTTTCTGGGTGAAGTTTTCGTGCGGCGCAGATTCCTTGGCGACTAGATCTGCGCAGGGGGGACCGCGATGAAATCGATCGGCAGACACGTGCGTGCGAAGGCGATCGCCGCCATCTCGACAGCAGTCCTCTGCTTGATGGTCACCGCGCCCGCGCGCAGCGAAACCTCTCCGCGCGACATCCAGGCGCTCCAGCAATCAAGCCTCATCTACATCGCGACGGTCCGCAAAGACGGCAACCAGAGCAAATCCACGCCGGTCTGGTTCATCACCACCAAGGACCATCAGGTGCTCATCGAGACCTCGCCGACGAGTTGGAAAGCAAAACGGATTCGCCGCGGGAGCCCCGCAATGATCTGGATTGGAAAATCCGATGGCCCCGCGTTTATTGGTAAAGCTGAAATTACCACCGACCAGGCGATTCTGGACCAGATAATCGGAGAGTATCCGCACAAATATCTCGCAGCGCGGGTGGGATTTTTCCGCCCGACCCAGGAAAGATTCGACAGCGGGAAGATCTGCGCGATTCGCATCACGCCGGTGCGTGATTTCCCAGATGGATTTGCCTCAGCGCCCGCGACTCCCGCACCAAAGCTTGATGCGGCACCGGCTACTGCATCGCAATAGCGCCCCTTCCCATTCGTCGTTTCTGAGTGCCCATGGTCTTGAGGTGCATCAGAAGTGGAGGAGCGATAAGATTATTGTAATGGCGCAAGAGAGCACCTCGGTCCTGATCAAACGCGCCCTGGCGCAGCAATGTCCGATGTGCGGGCGCGGCGCCGTATTCGCCTCGCACTTCAAGATGAATCGAACCTGCCCGAATTGCGGCGTGGTCTTCTGGGCTGATCCCGGTGAGTCGCTGGGCGCGATGTATCTGGACTATGCCGTCGCGACAGTAGCGTTCCTCGCCTGCTGGGCCGTGCTGGCGTGGACCACGACGCTGAGCGATTTCGCGCAATGGACCATCATCTCGGTCGTTGCGGTGGCAAGCGTGCTGATCTGCTATCCAGTCACGCGCAGCGCCTGGACGCTGCTGGTTTATATTTCAGGCGGTCTGGAACGCCCGCGTCTCAAGGTAGTTGGCGGGGGCAGGGCGCACTAACGATTTCTGATCATTGCCGCCGTGCGGCGGCCTTTTCCGGAAGCTTCCGCAACCGCTCCGCAGCCTTCGCAAGTGTCTCGTCACTCTTCGAGAAAGTGAACCGCAGCTTGTTGCGGCCCAATTCCGGCCGGCTGTAGAAGCTGGAACCGGGAACCGGTGCGACGCCGACTTCGTTAAGCATGAACTCCGCCGCCGCGAAGTCATCGCTGAAACCGAGATGCGCGATGTCGGTCATGATGTAATACGCACCCGCCGGGGAACTGCATTTAAGCCCGGCCTCGGAAAGTGCGGCATAGAGGTTCGCGCGTTTGCGTTCATACATCGCGGCCAGGCCGGCGTAGAAGGACTCCGGCAACCGCAGCGCCACCGCGCCGGCTTCCTGCAGCGGATGAGGCGCGCCGACGGTCAGGAAGTCATGGACCTTGCGAATCGCCGAGGTCAGACGCTCGGATGCGATAGCATATGCAAGCCGCCATCCGGTGATCGAATAGGTCTTGGAGAGCCCGCTGATGGTCACGGTGCGATCGGCCATGCCGGGCAGGGTTGCGATCGAAACGTGACGCGCGCCGCCGTAGATGATGTGCTCGTAGATCTCGTCGGTGATGGCGAGCGTGTCGTGGCGCTTGCACAGCGCCGCGATTATCTCCAGCTCGGTGCGCGTGAACACTTTGCCGCTGGGATTGTGCGGCGTGTTGATGACGACGGCTTTGGTGCGCGGGCTGAACGCTGCTTCCAGTTCGACGCGATCGATCGAGAAGTCGGGGTCGCGAAGCGCGACGTATTTCGGCGTAGCACCGGCCAGGATCACATCGGGACCGTAGTTCTCGTAGAACGGCTCGAAAATGACCACCTCGTCGCCGGGATTGATGACGGCCAGCATCGTCGCCACCATCGCCTCGGTGGCGCCGCAGGTGACGGTGACGTTCAGATCCGGATCGCAGGCTATGCCGTTGTAGGAGCGGACCTTGTCCGCGATGGCGTTGCGGAAATTGGGCGATCCATGAGTGATCGCATACTGGTTGTATTCCTCGTCGATGGCGCGTTTGGCGGCTTCTTTAAGCTCGGAAGGCGCCGCGAAATCGGGGAACCCCTGGGCCAGATTTACCGCTCCGCACTTGAGCGCGCGGCGAGTCATCTCGCGGATGACGGACTCGGTGAAGAATTTCGTCTTTTCGGAAACGTCGGTCGGCATCGAGCGCACAGTTTACGCGCGAAGCGTCCGTCGGGCCATCGCCCTGGTGTAGCCGAAGCGTGCGAAGACTAGCTGAATGCGCGAACTGCGGCGAGCCGAGTCGGTAACTCGGTTTGGCTGCGCCAGGAGCCAACTGCTCAGGCTTCTTTGCGGTCGCCTTCGTCGCCGTTCAGCAGTATCGCGCCTTGGCGAAGTCGCCATTCATCAATGACTTCCACGTTAAAGCGCCAGTCGCTGCCGATTTTGAAGCCGGGCAACAGCGCTTTCTTCAGAAGCCGGTAGATGGTTGAGCGATGCACCCGCAGGTATTCCGCGAGTTCATTCACCGTTAGCACTTTAGTCGATGGCTGCATCGAAGAACCTTACCCCCTCTCAACTCGTCCAATATTCGCTTACCTTACACTTATACAGCCATAAAAGCTAGATTGCTTCAAACAAAAGCAGTCAGTCGCTTACAACAACTTAATTGGTTTCTGGCTAGGGATGTGAGCCACTAAGCCGAGGCAGCCTAATGGTCGTTAGTTTCCGAAGAGCCGAGATGCCGCCTGGCGTAGCTCGGCGCGATGATCGGGGTGAGCTACCGCAATCAATTCGTGGGCGCGTTCGCGATGGCTTTTGCCTATCAGGCGGGCGATTCCGTACTCAGTAATAATGGTGTCGGCGAAAAAGCGCGGTACCGTCACTAACGCACCTTGTTCGAGTTGCGGGACAATTCTCGAGACGGCACCGTTCAGAGCCGTCGATGGTAACAGCGTTATGGCGCGCCCGCCCCGGCATAGAAACGCGCCCATATGCATCTCGGGCTGTCCGCCGGTGCCATTCATCATCCGCGCGCCCACGACAGTTTCCGCGGTAATCTGGCCGGTCAGATCGATGCTCAACGCGTTGTTGATCGAGGTCTGCCGATAATTGGCGGTCAGTGTCCCCAGGTTCAGTACATATTCGGGATCGTAAAGTTCGAACGCAGGATTGTCGTTGATGATTTGCAGATCGTCTGAGGTCGAGCCTGACCAGGCGACCGCGACTGCCTTGCCGCGATGAATCGACTTGCGCCTGCCATTGATTATCCCCGCATCCACCAACCGGGCGATTTCGGGCGTCACCATCTCGGTGTGCAGCCCCAGGTCGTGTTTCTGATCGAAGGCACCCAACCGTGCCATCTGCGAACTGGGGTCGCCCACGCCGATCTGGATCGTAACGCCGTCTTCCAGGACTTCCGCGAGATAGCCCGCGATGGCCGCGCATTCCGGTGGTGGCGGTGCGATACCGAGCAGGACGCGCAGATCCGCTACGGTGGTCCGTTCCAGATACGCGACTACCGGCCAGATACGCTCGACGCCCACCTCGGCGACTATCGCGCGCATGCCTTCGCGCTTGCTCGCTTCCATCTTCGCGAGTTCACGTTCCAGCACCCCGAGATCGGGCGGAGCGGGAGTTGCATCGATGAACCACGCGAACTCGCTGACATGCATGTACACGTCGCCATACGTTCGGGTGATCGTGCGGTCGATTTCGGCCACCGCCATCCTCGCGCGCCGCACGTATCCGCGTTTGTTCCACTGATGCGGCCCGAAGCAGACGAACCCCTTTTCGTTAGGCGCGCCCACGTTGACGAAGGTGATGTCGACAGGCTTGTCCTCGGCCGGACGTTCGTCGTGCGCTTTGAACTGTGTCGAGAAAAGATTGGGCAAATAAGTCGCGCGATGGTCGTTGTGCGCCGGACGTCCAACATTGCCGATGAACAGCTCAAATTCGAGCCGGAAGATTGCGCTTAAGTCGCGGCCGATCCATCCGGGGTCCACGAGCGGCGATGACAGGCGCACGTCTACCGCGCCTTCCAGCTCCGAGGCGCGAGCGGCGAGCGCCCGCTGCATCGTCGGCCCCCCGGCCAGTGGAAAATGGATGCGCATGCCCGGCTTGACGAGCGAGGCCGCCTCTTCAGGCGAAATCTGATGCGACCGGTAGTGCTCTTTCCAATCCATCGCGCTCGCTGCCGCTTAGCAGAGCGGCGGCGAGCTTGTCCAACCGCACCCTGCCAGTTAGGTTGCGATAAGTCATGGGACGCAGCACCGAAATTCTTCCGGTGGGCGAGTATCGCTACGAAATTCGCCGTGCGGGCGAACTCATCGCGATCGAGGAGACCACCTTTGACGGCCGGAAGGTCGCAGGCTCGCGGCGATCGCCCGATGGATCGAACCGCAACGATGTCGAAGCGGAGATTTCGGCCGAGGGCCTGGTGCATCGGTTGTACCTGCACTACGTCCGCGGCCCGTTTTCCCGCAGCGCGACCTACGAAGCCGCGGAGGATTTTCTGCGCGGCAGCGTCACAGCGCTGGGCGGCCGCAATGTCGTCACCGCCAAGCTAGGCAGGTTCCGGGAAATCGATGCGGACTTCGTCCTGTTCAGAGCGCTTACCATCGCGCGCCTGCGCGCGCGTGCGCAGACGCGATGGACCGGGAGAGTGGCGGTTATCGATTCGGCGACGCTGGTTGCGTCATCGCACAAGCAATCGGCGCGCGCATCGGGCGCGCTCAAATGGAGTTACGAAGCCAGGATGGGCGATTCGGAAGAAATAGAGATCGATTCTGAAGGACGAATTCTCTCGCGCCGCGACAACCGAGGCGGCGCGACTGTGCTTGTCGCGGGTTGATCGAGAATCGCTTATACTGAACTACGCGGCAATCTTGTTGCGCGGCATCCGGCAGTCGCCGTCGAAGGTCGCACCTTCGTTCAGAACCAGGCTCGGCGTGCTGATCGTGCATTGCACTCGCGCCGTCGCGAGCAGTTCGACACGCTCGCGCGCGGTGACTTCACCGCTGAAGACGCCTGCGATAGTGACGCGGGCGGCTGAAATTCGGGCGCTCACCACCGCACCGTTGGCGATCATGATGTCTTCGCCGGTGATTTCGCCTTCGGCTTCGCCCTCGATTTTCGCGGGACCGCGAAAATGGAGCTTGCCCGATGCTTTAGTGCCCTTGCCGATTTTGGATTCAAAAGCCGCGTCGTCCGGGGATGCCATCGTTTAAGTCCTTTCCGCGTTTAGGATGTTATCAATACCGGATAAGCGCCGGCTCAAGCAAACTCACGAAATATTACGGAACGGATACGGCCCGCCCGGGGACATTTGATTTTGAGTTTTGCGCCCTGCCGTCCGAGGAGTCAGAATGATCTTCCGATGGAAAGCCGCAATCTTGCCGAACATGGCCCCGAGCGCCCGGGCGGGCAGGGACTCGACCCAAACCAGCACGAATCCGGCGACCGCGCGATTCTGGCGCTGCTGAAGGATACCCGCGCTGCCGACGAAGTCGACCTGGTAGCGACTTTCCGTGATGGCGCATACGAAGTCTGGTCGCGGCGCGGAATGGTCAGGTTCAAGCGCTATGCCGATGCATCCGGATCGCTCCGGTTCGAGGAGGTTGATCTGATCGGCGAAAATCCGATTGCAAACCAGGATCCCTTCGCAGTTTCGACTATCGATGAAGAGCTGGACGCCGCGCGCAGAAGCGGCAACTCCCACGACGACCCGAATCGAGCGTTTTTCGAACCGCACGTGCTGACGCATCCGCACGCCTACGAGCGGATCGCTCAGGTTTTCGACAGCCCGCGCGGCCCGGATCTGATCGTCAGCCCCAAGGCTTACGCTTACGGAATTCAGCCGGGGCAGCACGGCGCAATCGATGTAGTCCAATCGCGCTCGCCGCTGGTGTTCGCAGGTCCAGGAGTCCGGCCGGGACGGTTCACGCTGGCCGCGCGTCACGTCGATATCGCGCCGACGATCGCGCGGCTCATGGGCTTTCCGGAAATCGACGGACGAGGACCCACCGGCGCTCCGGCACGGGTGATGTTGAAGCGACAGGACGGTGTGTCGCTCGAGGAACTCGTGGCTGACGATTCAGCCGCCGCACCCGGGCTCGTCTACCTGATCCTGCTCGATGGGCTTTCGCATACGGAATTGCTCTGGCAACTGGAAAACAACCGCGCGGAAATTCCGGCGCTTGCGGCGCTGGTCGATCGCGGCGCGATTTTGACTCACGGTTCGATTGTCAATTTCCCCAGCATCACCTGGCCCAGCCATTCAACAATCATGACCGGCGCCTGGTGCGGGCATCATGACGTGGTTAATCCCACGTTCCATCTCCGCGAGCAGCGCGAGACTGTTCCCATTCAGGGCAACTTCTTCGAAATGGAGCACTACCTGTGCCCCGAGGTGGAAACCCTTTACGAAGTGTTCAAACGCGTGCTGGGTTCGGAAGTGATTACCGCCTCGATTCACGAGCCGCAGGGGCGAGGCGCCGACCACGCCGCCTTCGAACGGCGCATCATCGGCGACAAAGATCGCCTCAAGGTGCTTACCCAGGAACTGTCCGCGGACATCAGCCCACGGTGGATGACCGATCAGATGCCGGGGATGCATCGCGAGGAAATCGTCGACGTGCGCGGCATGGCGCAAGTCATCAATCTGTTCGACCACTGCGCGGACCATCCTCCCGTGTTTGTCGCCCACGAGTTCGTTCTTACCGACGGCGCCGGCCATGACTACGGGCCGCACCATGCGGGGCTGCGTGAGGCAATTCGATGCACCGATCGGCGCATCGAGGCGATTTTCGCGATGCTCAAGGAGCGCGGACTCTTCGACTCGACGCTGTTTGTGCTGACGTCCGACCACGGGATGGCGGCGCAACGAATCGAGCTCAAGGCAAATCCTGCCCGCGAACCCGAGCGCATCGGAATGAAGGGTGTGTTCGTGGAGCCGATGATCTATCTGCGCGATCTCGCTATCGAATGCGATCGGGCGCGCGACCTGCGGAGCCTGCGCGTCACGGTTTCAGACAACGATTGCCTGCCCAGCGGCGAGCATCCGCCGGTAGCGGGCGCGCACGTCACCGTGTTCGCGCGCGGCGGCCTTGCGATTGGCGATGCGATAACACCGGAGTCGGGCAGGGTGGCATTTGCAACGCCGGCGGACCTGTCGGACGCGGAGCTGACGGTGCGCATCGAGCATGCCGATTTCAACGCGCGCACGGTGACCGGGGATGGCACACCGATTCGCCTGGATTTGAAAAAGCTCCTGTACGGCTAGGATCCGCGACGCGAAGCTGAAGGCGCACTGCAGTCCGATCTGTTTCCCAGCCCCGCCATCTTGCATGCTAAGCTCCGCCGCATGCATGACCTGAAGGGGAAAGTAGCAGTCGTAACTGGTGGAACCCGCGGGCTGGGCCGCGCGATTTCACGCCGGCTCGCGACGCTGGGCGCCACGGTTGCGTTGAACTACCGGCGCGATGAAGACGGCGCGGCAAAAGCACTCGAGGAAGTCCGCGCTATCGCGCCGCGTTCGATCCTGATCAAAGCCGATCTGGAAAATGACCCCGAAGTGCGCGCGATGGTCGCGCGGGCGGCGGCGGAACTCGGCAAAGTAGACATCCTGATCGCGAATGCCGCCGCGACCGCTTTCAAGCCATTGCTGGAAACGAAGCCGCACAACATCGCGCGGACGTTCAACTTAAGCGTCGGCGGATTCGTCGCGGCCGTCCAGGAGGCCTCGCGCGTGATGCCCGACGGCGGGCGCGTGCTGATGATCTCGGGCATCGACTCGGTGCGCAATCTTCCCGGGCATGGAGCGCGATTTCGCCTTCGAGCTGGGGCCGCGCGGCATAACCGTCAACGGCATGAACGTCGGCTATATCGACACCGATTCATCGCATTTTTATGCGCAATATCTCGGTGACTCATGGGAGGAGTTTCAGCGGAGGTGTGAAGAGCGATCCGCAATGAAGCGCCTGCCAACCCTCGACGAGATCGCGGCGGTAGCGTGCCTCATCTGCTTACCGGAAGCCAGCTATCTCACCGCACAAACCATCATGGTAGACGGCGGCTTCACCCTGCATTTCCCAGGCGCGAGGTGATAGAGAGCATGCGCTCTTTTTCCGAGTAGCTCCTTTTCCGAGTGGCGCGGGCGTCCCGCCCGCGTCTTTTCAGTCGGACGCTGGCCACATCCAATGATAAGACTTCAGCCTTGGCCACCGTTTGAAGGCGTTGGAGAGGATGTAGTCGCGCTTCTCTTTCAGTTCTTTTTCGTTGCGAATCACGCGGTCGAAATATTCATCCTGCCAGAGTGGTCCGGCAAGCTTTCGGCTTCTCTGAATTAGATGAGAGGAGAAGGATTTCCACGAGGCAACGATGGACTCCAATGTCTGATTCTCGCCGGGATAAACGATGACGTAGACGTGGTCGTCCATGACGACGAAGGCTTCGAGATCGTATCTTTCGCGATCAAAGTGCTTAATTGCGTCGAATACCGTCGTCCGTTCCTCCGGCGAAAGCGTTTTTTGGTCGGGTGCGACGCGCCACGTCACGAAGTAGATGGCGTGTTTTTCCCGCCAGTGCGGCAGCCGCCTTCGATAACCTTTGTTGGGGAGAGGCTTCTTCAGGAGGTGCTTCGCACCGCGGGCGGGACGCCCGCGCCACTAAAGAACGTTCTTAAGCGAGTTCTCCTCTTGCTGAGTGAAGTCCCCATTCTGAGAGGCGCGGGCGTCCCGCCCGCTCCTCTTCCAAAACAGGCAGAGAGTAGAATCCTACATCGCGGGCCGTCTTGTGATTCTGATGTTGCCCCATTTGCCGATTGCGCCCTGGCCGTGGCATGAGACGCTGCCTTTGCCGGGCTGGATGTCTTTTTCGCTCATCAGGCCCAATGCGAGCGTGCATGGGCCCAGCTTGAACGGCACATTCGAGTAACGGCGCACCTCGGCGCCATCCATCAGAAAGGTGACGCGGTCAGTCGCTGAATCGTAAACGATCTCGAAATGATGCTGCTGGCCGGGCGCGGTCGAGCCGCGCATTTCCTCGAACAAGCAGAAGTATTTTGGGCCATGCGATGGCGCCGTGTCGGGCACGCCGGGAAACGGAAGCTTGCCGTAGACTGTCGCGACGACATCATTGCCGACAAAGAAATCCAGCGCCGCGCCGGTCGAGAAATCCAGCACGTTGAACGACACGAAGCCGTCGTAAAGATCTTCCGGACGCCCGCCGACGATCGTCGCCGCCAGATCGAGCGAGAACGAAATCGAACCACCCTGCGGCGGCGCGAAGTTCCTGGTGCTGAAGTACATGTGCTTCGCGTTGTCCAGAATCTGGACCGCATCGTTGTGCCGCGTGTATGGCACGGCGGCCACTCGCAGGAACCCGTCCTGGATGATGACCACCGCACCCGGTTCCTGGTACTGCCAGAAGCTCCCGTCTTCGAGCGGAAAGCCAGCGGGAATCCATTCACCCTCGCCGGTAATCACCGACGTGAAATCGGAATAATCGACTACCTCTTCGCCTGACACTGATTTGCTCATCGCCTTATGATTTCGCGCGGAAACCATTTTCCGCCGAGTTTGATCGAAGGAATCATGCACGGCACCATCGCGCAAGAGCGCCTGTCCTGCCTGTTCCGTTTCCGTTAGAACCGATCGCATGGCGCTCTACGATACGATCGGTGTCGGATACGACGCGACGCGATGCGCCGATCCATACATCCTTTCCCGCCTGCTCCATCATCTGAATCCCGCGGCCGGCGCGACGTATCTCGACGTCGGATGCGGAACCGGAAACTACACGATTGCGATGAGCGACGCAGGCGTGCGAATCGCCGGCGTCGATTTCTCCAGCGCGATGCTCGCGCAGGCGCATGAGAAGCGGCCCTCGCTTCGATTGCATCAGGCGCGCGCCGAGGCGCTGCCGTTCAAGAGCGGTACGTTTGCCGGCGCGACCAGCACGTTCGTGCACCATCATATGGATGATCCGATCGCGGCGTTCGTGGAAGTTCGCCGGGTGCTCCGTCCCGGTTCCCGTCTTGTCCTGCTCAACAGCACACACGAACAGCTGCGTCATTACTGGCTGTGGGAATATTTCCCCAGGGCCCTCGCACAGGCGGCTGCGCCGTACGAGCGCTTCGAGACTCGCGGCGCGCTGGCCGCGGCGGGATTCGAAGTTCAGACCTTAGAACCCTATGAAGTGACCGACGATCTACGTGACTGGTTCCTGGTCTGCGGCAAGAATCGTCCCGAGCTTTATCTGGACCCGCAGGTCAGAGCCGGCATTTCGACTTTCGCGGGCGCCCACGACCAGACCGAGATCACAAGAGGCGTCGAGCAATTGAGGCACGATATAGCGTCGGGCCGAATCGACGAGGTGCGCCGCAAGTACGCGTGGGATGGCGGCGACTACATGTTCATGGTCGCCGTTCGCTAGGACGGTGGGCTAGGGCGGTTTCGCATGGAGTGCGATCCTTCCGCTGGGGCGGGCGAGCCGTCCGCCGCCAATCGGAAAGTTGCGCCGCTCTCCCTCTGAGTAGGGCCGGCGGCTCGCCGGCCTGACGCAAAAGGTCGCAGTCCCGTGATTCTTAGACGCGCACCATCAAGCCGCCATCGACGATAATCGACTCGCCGGTGACGAATCCGGCCGCAGGCGAGACAAGATAAAGCAGCGCACCCCCCAGTTCTTCGGGCTTCACCAGCCGGTTGGACGGCAAGTACTTGAGGAGTAACTTCTTGAACTCCTCGTCGGCGTTGGTCGGGCTCGCCGGCTCCTCGAGCCATCCTGCTTCCAGCACGTTGATACGAATTCCCTTGCGCGCCCATTCGAGCGCCAGTGCTCGCGTCAGATTCGCGACGCCCGCTTTGGCGGCGCAATACAGGCTCGCGTTGGGGACGCCGCGGCTGGCCAGCACGGAGGTGATGTTCACGATTACGCCCGCGCCCTGCCGGAGCATCACGCGCGCGCCCTCCTGGCACGAGATCCAGACCCGCCGCAGATTGCCGTCGATTACTTTTTCAAACATCGAGTCGTCAGCGGTTTCCGCCGGTCCGTACCACGGCGAATCGATGGCGTTGACGAGGATGTCCAAGCGGCCAAGCCGCTTTGCCGCCAAATCGGTGGTCGCGCTGAGATCGGCGCGCACCGCGCTGTTCTGCACCTGTACGATCGGTTTGTCGCCGGCGGCCTGCACAGCTTTCGCGACTTCCTTCAGCTTCGCGTCGGTGCCCGGCTCCTGCGATGCGAGCAGTAGCTTCGCTCCCGCTTCGGCCAGGGTGATCGCCGCCGCGCGGCCGACTGCATTTTCCGCGCCGACGACCAACGCGCCTTTTCCTTCCAGCGAGAAGTCTTTGAGAATTCCGTCAGATGCCATCGCTCGTCACCGTGATTCCGTGGGAAGGGTTGGGATCGCGCCGGTGGGCGTGATGCCGCCGGCCAGTCCGCCGCCGTCGATCGCGATGAACTCGCCGTTGATGTGGTTGGATGCGTCGGAAGCCAGGAAAATCGCGAGCGGTCCCAGCTCTGCGTCGTCACCTGGCCGTCCGATCGGGATGAACTTGCCGCCTTTGAAGAACCGCATCATCTCTTCATTGTGCGGGAAAATTCCGGGGACGATGCAATTGGTCTGGATATTATACTGCGCGTACGTCAGCGCGAGCGATCGCGTGAGCTGAATCACTCCGCCCTTCGAGCAGGCGTACATGTAGTTGTGCTTGCCGCCGCGCAGGCCGTAGCCGGACGCGATGTTGATGATCTTGCCGCGGGTCTGCTTCACCATCTGCGGAATCACGGCGCGCGCCGCATAGAACTGGCTGGTCAGGTTGGTGTCGAGGCCGCGGCGCCATTCCTCGTCGGTGATTCGCTCGATCGGCTTGCCCAGCGAGTCGTCGCCACCACCGGCGTTGTTCACGAGGATGTCGATCCTGCCGAACTCCTTCACCACCGCTTCGACCATCGCATTTATTTGCTCCGACCTGGTCACGTCGGTCGGAACGATCAGGCATTTACGCCCGGTCTTGCGGACTTCGGCGGCGGTTTCCTCGAGCTGCTCTTTCGTGCGCGAGGCGGCGACGATATCTGCCCCGTCTTCCGCAAACTTTACCGACATCGCGCGGCCCAGGCCGCGGCCTGCGCCGGTAATGATAGCGACCCGACCGTCGAGTTTGAGATCGTCGAGAATCATGATGTCACCTCGATGAAGCGGCGCATCAGGGCGCCACGAGAGCTAACTAACATAGCAGCAAGCCCGCGCAAATGACGCCAGGGTTTTCGCTCCAACCAGGCCGCCGATGCAGACGCGCCTTCCTCGATGCGCTTTTGACGGCGTGAGTAAGCCGGTCCTATAGTGAGTCACGGAGGCGGCTCATGGCGCTCAAGATCACGATGTTCTCCGATTTCGTATGCCCGTTCTGCTACATCGGGTTCGAAGTCGTCCGCAAGCTCAAGCCCGAATTCAACATCCAGCTCGAATGGCGGGGGTACCAGATTCATCCCGAGTGGCCGCCCGAGGGAATCGCGGTCGACAAGGCCCGTACTCCCGGCGACATGGATGCGCGGCAGGCCGCGTGGAAGCGCATTACCGCGATGGCGGAGGCCGAAGGGCTCGAAATCGGGCCGCCCACCGTTTTCACGAGTTCGCGCGCCGCGCTGGCCGCCTGCGAATTCGCGCGGGAAAAAGACCAGTCTGAAGACTTCGAGGCGCGCATCTATCGCGCCTATTTCGTCGAGGGTGCAAACATCGGCGACGCCGCCCTTATCGCGCGGTTGGGCGCCGAGGTCGGACTCGATGAAAACGAAGTCGCCGAAGCGGCCCGTTCGCCACGCTACGAAATGCGGCTCAAGAACAATGCACTGACGGCTCATCAGCGCGGAGTCAGCGGGGTGCCGACGTTCTTCCTGGGCGAATATCCGCTAGTCGGTGCACAGAGTTCCGACGTGATGCGGATGATTTTTCAGCGCGCGACCGAGCGGCTGATCGCGACCGCGTAGTACATCTCGGGGTCCAGCAAAACATTCCTGGCGGAGCATCCTGCGATGCGATTGAAGGACAAGATTGCGATCATTACCGGCGCGGGCAGCGGCCAGGGCCGCGCCGCCGCCATCCTGTTCGCGAAAGAAGGCGCGAAGATTGTGGTTTCCGACTGGAAGCCCGAGCTGGGCGATGAAACCGCGAGCGCGGTCAAAAGCGCGGGCGGCGCGGCGATTTTCGTCCGCACCGATGTGTCGGAATCGGCTGATGTGCAAATCCTGATTCGCGAGACGATGCGCGCCTTCGGCCGTATCGACATTCTCTACAACAACGCGGGCGTGGGATTTTCATCGCCGCTCTCGATGTCGGATGTGATCAATACGCCCGAGGCCGATTGGGACCGGGTCATCGCGATCAACCTGCGCAGCATGTACCTGACCGCGAAATACGGAATACCCGAGATGATTCAGAGCGGCGGCGGATCGATCATCAATACCGCATCGATTGCCGCGCTGATTGGTTCCGAAGCCGCGCACGCATACACCGCCGCCAAAGGTGGCATGGTTGCGCTGTCGCGAGCATTGGCGGTTGAGTTCGGTCCGAAGAATATCCGCGTCAACTGTATCTGCCCCGGCGCTATCGACACGCCGATGATCGCACCGGTGGTCGACCCGCTGAAGCAGTCCGGCAAGCCGTTCATGACCTCGCCGATTCGGCGCCTCGGCACGCCGGAAGATATCGCCAACTGTGCGCTCTATCTGGCCTCCGATGAATCGAGTTTCGTGACCGGCGCTACTATCGTCGTGGACGGCGGCTATATCGCGCAGTAGAGGTTCAGATCGTGGCCGAAACCGATGTGAAACCGTGGGAAGCGCGTGTGATCGCGCGCCCCGCGCCCGATGCGACCACGATAATCCTGGTTCGTGAATCGCAGTCGGGGGGTGCTCCGGACTTGTTCATGGTGCGGAGGTCCGGCGGCGCCGACTTTTTTGGCGATGCATATGTCTTTCCGGGCGGCGGCGTCGAAGCCGCTGATTCTGATGCGGCGCTTGCAGCGCGTGCTCAGCCCCTCGCGGCGCACGACCTCGAACGGCTCGTCGGAGAAGGGCTGTCGCGCGAGCACGCCCTCGGATGCTGGATAGCCGGCATTCGCGAGCTGTTCGAGGAAGCAGGAGTGATGCTCGCATATCGCGACGGCGCGATGCTGAGTTTCGCCGCCGGTGCCGCGCGCGATCGATTCAACAAATATCGCGACGACATGCGGGCTCATCGCGTGTCGTTTCGCGAAGTCGTCGAGCGCGAGCAACTCACGCTCGCGACCGATCGTATCCATTATTTCTCTCGCTTCGTCACTCCGCCTTATGCGCGCAAGCGCTTCGATACCCGCTTCGTGCTCGCCGTGGCTCCGGCCGATCAACTCGCCAGCCACGATCGTGAAGAAGTCGTTTCGGGCGATTGGCTGACGGCGGCCGCGGCGGTTGCGCTCTATCATTCTCGCGCGCAGCAGATCG
The DNA here is from genome assembly GCA_052146355.1 of Binataceae bacterium (SeqCode). Lineage (GTDB taxonomy): Bacteria > Desulfobacterota > Binatia > Binatales > Binataceae > JAFAHS01. Next base: position 34,545 of record JBKQNE010000238.1, read on the forward strand.
TTCCGCCCACACTGCAGAACCTGCTCGAACTGGAACCGTGTCTGACATTCGAGGCGATGGCCTCGCTTGCGCGCACGCGGGCGATCGCACCAGTCTGCCCCGGTATCGTGCGTGTCGATGGCAAGTACACCCTGATCTATCCGGGCGACGCGGACTACGTTCCGCAGCAGCTCGAACCGGCGTTCACTTCAATCTATAAGCGCCCCTCGGCGCTTCCCGCCCTGCGGTTCGTGTTCGAGGAAGGCGGACGATGGGCGATTGCGCCAGGCATTCCACAAGCGGGCAAGGGAGAGAAGGTGATGGCAAAGACCATCGAGCAGCGGGTTCAGGAGCTGGAAGATCGCGATCGGATCAAGGAACTGACGGCGCGCTATTGCTGGCACGTCGCGCGTGGCGAGGGCGAGGCAGTCGCCGCGCTATTCGCCGATGATGGCGCGCTGGAAGTCACCGACGGCAGCTTCAAGCCGGTTCACGGCCGCGAAGCGCTGCTCAAGTTCTATCGCGCGTCGGTCAATCAGCCCGAGCTGGCGATTCCGTTCATTCAGAACCACATCATCGAGGTGAAGGGCGACGAGGCCGAGGGCACCTGCGGCATCGAGGCGCGGTTCGTGCGCAATGGCGAGAGTTTTACCGCGGCGGGTTATTATGAAGATCGCTATCGGCGCGAAAACGGCACCTGGCGCTTCGTCCAGCGCAAGATAACCTTCTTCCACGTCGTGCCGCTGAAGCAGGGCTGGGCGGAAGCGAAGGCTGCGGCAGCTGCGAAACGCTGACCGTTCACGGCGCCGCGATCCGGTTTCGGCCGTGTGCGTATGCTAGAAGTCTCGATAGATGGAGTCCCGCGAGCGCATCGTCTTCCTTGATTTGTGCGGCATCAAATGTCCGCTCAACTGGGCGCATGCCAAGGTTCGCCTGGAAGGAATGATGCGCGGACAGGTGCTCGAACTCCTGCTCGATGATCCTCGCGGCGCACGCGATATTCCCCGCGCCGCCGAAGCCGAAGGGTACGTAGTTCTGGATTCCCGGCCGGAGGGCTCGAACTTCCGGATGCGAATCGAGAAGTAGCGACGGGCGGGAGATTTCGAAGATGGGTTGGGACCTGGTAGTCCGCAACGCGACGATTTATGACGGCAGCGGCGCGCTGCCGTTCACTGGCGATGTAGCGGTCAACGGCGATCGAATCGGTAGCGTCGGGATGTTTCCGGCGAGGGCATGCGTGAGATCGATGCGCGCGGCATGGCGATCGCTCCCGGTTTTATCGACGTTCATAGTCACGATGATTTCGCCGTTTTCCTGACGCCCGAAATGGATTTCAAGGTGATGCAGGGCGTGACGACCGACGTCGTCGGGAACTGCGGAATGGGCGCGTCGCCATTCGCGGTTGCCACCGCGGTGTTCTCCAATCTGCATGACCACGGCAGCCTGCTTGAATGGAACGGATACGCGGGGTATCTCGCCGCGATAGACAGCAATCCTGCCAGCCTGAACGTGGCGGTGCTCATCGGACACGGAACGGCGCGCTTCGCAGCGATGGGCAATGGACGGCGCGAGCCGAAAGCCGGCGAACTCGATCATATGCGCGCGATCGCGCGCGAGGGGATAGAGGCGGGCGCCGTCGGGCTGTCCACCGGGCTCATCTACGAACCGGGACGCTACGCACGCACCGCGGAAATAATAGCGCTTGCGCGCGAGATGGCCGCCAGCGGCGGCGGACTCTACGCCAGCCACATGCGCGACGAAGCATCGCACCTGCTCGATTCGGTCCGCGAAACCATCCGCATCGGCGAGGAAACGGGCGTGCTCGTCCAGATCTCCCATCACAAGGCATCGGGGCGAGAGAACTGGGGAATGGTGCGCGAGTCGCTCAAGCTGATCGACGAGGCGCGCGCACGTGGAGTCGACGTGACGGCAGACCAATATCCATACACTTCAGGCAGCACAGTTTTGCAGGCTTGCATCCAGAATGGCGCGTTCGAAGGTGACGGACCGCCGCCAGGAGCGATCGGCATCGTACCCGCCGACCAGGCGCTGTTCGCTTCCACGCCGAAACATCCGGAGTGGGAAGGACTTACGCTCGCGCACTTCACCGAACTTTGGAATCTGAATCCATATCGCGCCGCCGAACGCATCGCGGCCGAGGAAGGCCCGGGCGCCGTGATGGTCGTCCGCACGATGAGCGAAGAGGACGTCCGGACCGTGATGCGGCATCCGACCACGATGATCGGTTCCGACGGCCTCGCGATGGGCAGCAAGCCTCATCCGCGACTCTACGGAACCTTCCCGCGCGTACTCGCGCGTTACGCGCGTGATGCCGGGTTGATGAGCCTGGAGGAGGGGGTGCATCGCATGACCGGGATGCCGGCGGCGAAATTCGCCATCAAGGACCGCGGTCTGGTGCGTGAGGGCTTTTTCGCGGACCTGGTCATTTTCGATCCTGCGCGCATCATCGATACCGCAACATACGAGCAGCCGCGCCAGTACCCGGAAGGATTGAGCCACGTGCTTGTGAACGGCACAGCGGTGGTACGCGACGGTCTCCATACGGGCGCACGGCCTGGCCGTGCGGTCCGCCGGGCGTAAGCTGTTTTCGCGCGAACATTCGCTGGGGGCGGCCGGGCCGCCCGCCGGTACTCGGAGACCAGACATTTGCAGCAGCGACGGAATCGGATTACAGATGCGTCGTTATGCGAGTGCAAGTTGGTGATGTCCGTCTGTTCTTCGACGTCGAGGGCGCCAAGCTGCGGGCGGATGGCGCAACGATGCGCGAGGTGCCGACGCTGCTGCTCCTGCACGGGGGCCCCGGCTTCGACCATTCCGTTTTCAAGCCCGACTTCTCGGCTCTGACCGATATAGCGCAAGTTGTTTATGTCGATCATCGCGGCAACGGCCGCAGCGATTGGGACGGACCGGAGCGATGGAACCTCGATCGATGGGGCGACGATATCCGCGCCTTCTGTGAGGCGCTGGAAATCGAACGGCCCATCGTGATGGGTGAATCGTTCGGCGGCATGGTCACGATGGCCTATGCGAGCCGTCATCCCGATCACCCCGGCAAGCTCATTCTCGCCAGCACGGCGGCGAAAATCCGCCCGGATCGTTCGGTTGAGGTGTTCGAGCGACTGGGCGGCAAAGAAGCGCGCGACATCGCGCAGCGGTTCTTCGACGATCCATCGCCGGCGGCGATGGAAGCGTACGTCCGGACCTGCCTGCCGCTTTACAGCCAGCGCAAGCGCAACTCCGACTGGATGAAGCGATCGATCCAGAATACCGACCTGACCACGTTTTTCTTCAAAGGCGAGATTCGCACGTTCAATCTCCTGCCTCAGCTTGGCCGCATTCGATGCCCCACGCTGGTGACGGCGGGTGAGTTCGATCCGATCACGCCGATCGGCGATGCGGAAGATATCGTCGCGGCGATTCCCGCCGGGCTGGTTCGCTTCGAGCGCTTCAAGAATTCCGGCCACGGAGTGCATCACGACGAGCCTGAACACTTCGAGCGCGTGCTGCGCGAGTTCATCGCGTCCTGAACAACTCCGGCCTGTGGCTTTGCGTCTGGCAAGCTCCACCGACTTCTGAAATTAAATGCGACCTGACGGGCACTTTGACGCTAGGACGATTGCTCCGGCGAGACTAAAGTCTTTTCATGCAGTGCGGCAGTTGCGGCGTCGACAATCCCGCTGGAATGAAATTCTGCGGCAATTGCGCCGCGCCGCTGCGCAACCTCTGCCCGAAGTGCGGATTTGAAAATCCCGCAGGATTCAAATTCTGCGGTCAATGCGCCGCGCTCCTGACCGCCACGCAGCCTCCCGTATCGACGCAATCATCTGCACCGCAGGCCGAACATAGGCCGGTTGGCGCGCCCGCGTTCGAGACCGATTCGCTCGAAGGCGAACGCAAGACGGTCACGGCGCTGTTCGCGGATATCAAGGGTTCGATGGACCTGATGGAGGACCTTGATCCGGAAGAGGCGCGCGCGATCGTCGATCCTGCGATCCGCCGGATGATCGACGCGGTGCATCACTACGGCGGTTACATCGTGCAATCCACCGGCGACGGCATCTTCGCTCTGTTCGGTGCGCCGCTTGCCCATGAGGACCATCCGCAACGCGCGCTCTATGCCGCGTTGAAGATGCAGGACGAGATGCATCGTTATGCGGCCGAGCTTCGCGTCGCGGGCCGCCCTCCGATCGAAATTCGCATCGGCGTCAATACGGGCGAGGCGGTCATTCGATCGATCCGCACCGGCGATGCCAGTGCGGAATACACCCCTATCGGGCACGCGGTCAGCATCGCGTCGCGAATGCAGGCGCTCGCGCCATCGGGCTCCATCGTGATCGCGGCCGAGACGCAGAAAATCGTGGCAGGGTATTTCGAGCTCAAGTCGCTCGGCCCCGCGCGCATCAAGGGCGCCAGCGAGCCGATTGAGGTGTACGAAGTAACCGGGCTCGGACCCCTGCGTACGCGGCTTCATCGTTCCGCCAGCCGTGGGCTTTCCAAGTTCGTCGGCCGCACCGCGGAAATAGACCAAATGAAGCGCGTGGCCGAACTGGCGCGCGCCGGGCACGGGCAGATCATCGCGGCGATGGCGGAGGCCGGGGTCGGCAAGTCACGCCTGTTCTATGAGTTCAAGCTGATTTCGCAGAGCGGATGGCTGGTGCTGGAGGCCTTCTCGGTCTCGCACGGCAAGGCGAGCGCCTATCATCCGGTGATCGATCTGCTGAAGAACTATTTTCACATCACCGATTCGGACGATGACCGCGCCCGGCGCGAAAAGATCACCGGCCGCGTTCTCGCGCTCGACCGTGCCCTGGAAGAGACGATGCCCTACCTGTTCGCGCTGATGGGTGTCGACAATCCTCACGCAAGCGCGCCTCAAGACTCCGCGGATTGGCGTGAGCAGCAGAGCCGGTTTTGGGAGCAGAGCCTCGATCGCTTGCAGGCGCTTACGGCGAGTGACGGTACCTCTCTCGAGGGCATGGATCAGGGAATCCGCCGTGCCCGCACGCGTGATGCCATCAAGCGGCTGCTCCTGCGCGAGAGCCTGAATCAGCCGATGATGGTTATTTTCGAGGACCTCCACTGGATCGACGACGACTCGCGCGACGTTCTCGACGGGCTGGCAGACTCGATTGGCACCGCCCGAATGCTGCTGATGGTCAACTATCGTCCGGAATATCACCATCAGTGGGCCAACAAGACGTACTACACGCAGCTTCGGCTCGATCCGCTTGGACCTGAGACCTCGGGCGAACTGTTGAGTGGTTTGGTCGGGGACGCAGCGGAGCTGAAACCGCTCAAAGAAATGATCGTCCGTCGAACCCAGGGCAATCCGTTTTTCATCGAGGAGATGGTCCAGGTGCTCTTCGACGAAGGCGTTTTGGCGCGCAACGGTGAGGTCAAGCTTGCAAAACCGCTCTCGTCCGTACGGGTTCCCGCCACTGTCAAAGGAATAATCGCGGCGCGGATCGACCGGCTCGCATCGGCCGAAAAGGAACTGCTGCAAACGCTGGCGGTAATCGGCAAGGAATTTCCGCTCGGGCTGATACGCCACGCCTCGGGCAAATCCAACGCCGTTCTCGCGCCGCTGCTTTCCAATCTCCAGCTCGGCGAATTCATCTACGAGCAGCCGGCGGCTCCGGAACCCGAGTACGTCTTCAAGCACGCGCTCACCCAGGAAGTCGCGTACGAATCGGTTCTTGCCGAACGCCGCAAGGCAATTCATGAGCGCGCCGCGGCGGGAATAGAAGCGATCTTCGCCGCGCAACTCGACGATCATCTCGACCAATTGGCGCTTCACTACAGTCGCGGCGGCAACGTTCTGAAAGCGATCGACTACTTCGAGCGCGCGGCCGGCCGGGCTCGCGTCCGTTCGGCCTACGAGGAAGCGACCCGCCATCTTTCGGCGGCGATCGATCTCCTCATGACGCTGCCGGACAGTCGGGATCGCGCGCGCCGCGAAATCGCGCTTCGCGTCGCGTATGGTATGGCGTTTGTGACTATTCATGGCTTCGCCGCGCCTGAGATCGAGCAGCAGGCACGGCGCAGCCATGAACTTCTCAAGCAGGCCGGCGAGTCTCCGGAGGTGCTGGTCCTGATGTCCACGCTGCGGGAAATCGATTCTTCGCGCGGACACTTCAAGTCCGCCGCGCAGATCGGCTCGCGGATGCTGGCGATCGCCGAGCAGACCGGCTCCGAGGACGCCATCGCCGACGCCTGCGCCGGGGTCGCGTCCACGGAAGTGTGGCGTGGAAAGTTCCAGGACGCGCGCGCCCATTTCGAGCGAGCGCTCGCAACCTACGATCGCGATATGGAGCGCTATCTGCCGTTGCAGGGTGTCGCCGTAATTCCCGGGCGCTGCCTCCTTTCGTGGGCGCTGTGGGCGCTCGGCTATCCCGATCAGGCCAAGCGCCGAATCGATGAAGTCCAGACCCTCGCGCGGCGGCTCGGCCGGCCCTACAATACGGCGTTCGCGCTCCAGTTCGCGGTTGCGATCGAGGATCTCCGTGGCGAAGTCGGTGAGATGCGCCGGCAGTCGGAAGCCCTAATCGAGCTTTCGCAGGAACACGGATATCCGCATTGGCTCGCCTCCGGAAAGATGTCGCTGGGCGCCCTGATCGTCGAGCAGGAAGATTTCGATCGTGGTCTCGCGCTGATGCGCGAAGGCGTGGTGGGGACTCGCCGATCTGGAATGCTGCCGGTTTATCGCTTTGGGCTGGTCCTGATGGCGCAGGCCTTCCTGCGCGTGGGGAACGTTGACGACGGACTTCTCGCGCTCGACGAATCGGCCCAGGGAATCGAAGCCGACGATCAGCGCTTTCAGGAAGCGGAAATTTGGCGGCTGCGGGGCGAGTTCATGCTGGCGAAGCACGCGGAACAGGCCGCGCGGGAGAATTTCCAGCGGGCGATCGAAGTCGCGCGCGCACAGCAGGCCAGGTCATGGGAGCTGCGCGCCGCGACCAGCCTGGCCCGGATGCTCGCCTCCCAGGACCGGAGAGAAGAGGCGCGAGCGACGCTGGCGCCCGTCTACGACTGGTTCACCGAAGGTTTGGACACGAGGGACCTGCGTCTGGCAAAAACTCTGCTGGACAGGCTGGCCTGATTACTCTTCCCTCCCGGACCGGGAGACCGAATGAGGTTTCCTGCGGTGGTCTCAAGATGCCCGCTACGGCTTGTGGCGGAAATGATCGTGTAGCCGCTTGAAGAATCCCGCCTGTGCAACCGCGGCTTGCGTTACGACCGGAACCGAATCGATCGGCTTGCCGTCCGCGGTCACGGCTATCTGTCCTACTTCCGCGCCTTTCGCTACCGGCGAGCTCAAGTACTTTGCGGTCGGCGTCCATGCCACCGCGATTTTGCTTTCGTCGCCGCGGCCAACTGTCACATAGGTCTCGTGCACGGGCGCGATCGCTACCGAATCTGCCACTCCGTAGAATACCGGAAGTGTCGCGGGTACGACCTTGCCCGAATCGGGCTTCGCGGTCACGAAAGTGCGGAACGCCCAATCGACCAGTTTTTCGGTCTCGACGCGCCGCTTCTCGGAGCTTGGTGTTCCCATCACCGCTGAAACCAGATGCGTTCCTTTCGATGCCGCCGATGAGACCAGGTGGTAGCCGGCTTCATCGACGTGGCCGGTCTTGATGCCGTTGACGCGCGAGTCGTAGAACAGCAGCGTGTTGAAGTTGCGCTGCGTGATTTTGTCAAAAGTAAATTCCTTCGCGTCCGTATAGGTCAGCGCTTCCGGATGATTCTTGAGCAGCGCGCAGCCGAGCTTCACCATGTCGGCCGCCGTGGTGTATTCGTCCTCGACCGGCAATCCATCGGGATTCGAAAAATGCGTCTCCGTTAATCCCAGTTCCTTGGCCTTGGCGTTCATTTGCTGGGCGAAGGCATCTTCACTGCCGGAGAGATATTCCGCCAGCGTCACCGCGGCATCGTTGCCCGACGAAACCATCAGCCCGTACAGCAGGTCGTGCACCGCCACTTGCTGGCCCACGCCCAGGAACATCCGCGACACGCTCTCGTCCATCGAAAGCCGCCACGCCTTCTCGCTGATAGGCATCATCGTATCGAGCGTGATGCGCTTTTGGTCGAGGGCATCGAGCGCCAGGTAAAAGGTCATGATCTTGGCGAGGCTGGCCGGCTGCATCCGCTGATGTTCGTTGTAGGCGTACAGCACGGCCCCGGTTTGCGCATCCACCATCATCGCGGCTTTGGCATCGAGCGCGAACGGAGCAGGACGATCGCCCAGGACGTGAATGTCGGAAAGCGGCACCGCCGGCGGCGCTTCCTTTGCGGCGGCCGCGTGAGGCGCCTTTGATTTCGCCCTGGCCGCATGCGTGGGTGCAGCCGCGAAAACAAACGCAAACAAAATTGATATGAGGACGATGCTTCGGTTGCCGACAGCTTGCGAACGCATCACAATCCACTCCACCTCCGCCCGTATTGAAGCTACGGTGCGTCGCGGAATACCGCAAGCCCGTCCCTGCCGCCTGGCGCGGTGATATATTCCTTTTGAGCTGAATTGCGAATAAATCAGGAACGTCCCGTCGAGCGATTGCATGGATATCTCCGTCATCCTTCCGGTCATAAACGAGCGCGAGAACCTCGCCATCCTGATTCCGCGCCTCACGATGCTGCTGGAGAGGGCGAGCCTTCAAGGCGAGGTCATCGTCGTCGACGGCGGCTCGACCGACGGGACCGTCGAGACCGCATCCGCGCTTGGGGCGCGGGTGATACCCGAGCGGGGCAAGGGGTATGCGAGCGCACTGGAAACCGGGTTCGACGAAGCGCGGGGCGATTGGGTCCTGACGCTGGACGCCGATCTTTCGCACGATCCCGATTTCGTCATCAAGATGTGGCGGGCGCGCGAGCGCGGCGACATCGTGATCGCTTCGCGCTACGCGCGGGGGGGCGTGGCCTATACTTCGCGGCTGCGCAAAATGCTGAGCTCGCTTCTCAATTCTTTTTTGCGCCGCGTTCTGTCGATTCCGGTGCGCGATCTGTCCAGCGGATATCGCCTCTATCGCCGCGCGGCGCTTGAAGGGCTGAACCTGGAGTCGACCAACTTTGAGGTCCTGGAGGAAATTCTGGTCCGCCTTTATGCGCGAGGTTACAGCGTTACCGAAGTACCGTTCACCTATTTTCCGCGCGAAGCGGGCAGCTCACACGTAAAGCTGTTCCAGTTCGCAATGACCCAACTGCGTTCCGTATTCAAGATGTGGAAGCTGCGCAACTCGCTCGAGTCGGCCGACTACGACGAGCGCGCCTACTACAGCATCATCCCCATCCAGCGTTACTGGCAGCGCCGCCGCCATCACATGACGGTTTCATGGGCGCGCGGGGCGGGGCGAATCCTCGATGCGGGATGCGGCTCGAGCCTGATCATTCAAAGCCTCAACAATGCCATCGGCATGGAATTCAATTTCAGCAAGCTGCGCTTCCTGCGCCGTTACGGAATCCCGCTGGCGCGCGGGTCGGCGTTCGCGCTGCCGTTCAAGGACGGGAGCTTCGATTGCGTGATCAGTTCGCAGGTCATCGAGCATATTCCCTACGATGAAGTGCTGTTCACCGAGATGCGGCGGGTGCTGCGGCCCGGCGGAATGCTGATCCTCGGAACGCCCGATTACGCCACGATCGGATGGCGCATGATCGAGCCGACTTATGCGTTCCTGCTGCCGGGCGGTTACGCCGACGAGCACATCACGCACTACACGCGCGAAAAACTCATGGAGATCATGTCGCGGCACGGTTTTGCGGTCGAGGAAATCGGATACGTCGGCCGCAGCGAACTGATTATGCGTTGCCGCAAGATCGAAATCAGTGAACCGAAACAGATAACTACGGCGACCGAGGAATCGAGCGCAGCTTAATTCCGGGAGGTAAGCCGATGTCGTCGCGAAAGTCGTTGGCTATGTTTGCCGGGGCGCTGCTGTTGTTCGGATGCGCGGCACAGACGAATACTGGCGCTACTGTTTCGAGCGCGCCCTCGGACGCGGGGGGCTGCAACGTCGACGGCGTGAAGGTCTGTACCGAAGCGCAAAGCGCCGGCGCGCTGGAAGCGCCGCCGCCCGCGGTTGGCTATACGACGACCCAATCCGCCATGCCTGACACGGCGCATCTCGTAATACCCAATGGGCCGACCGTACAAGTGATGTGTTATTACAATCCGCAACACACGTCACTCGGCAAGACCGACTGGACTTCATCGAGCGCGCTCGATGCGAATGCAACCCAATATCTTCAAAGCAAAGGCTACTGCGTACACTAGTGTCATGTCTCGTAAATAAGTGCAGCGTTACGGATGCTGCGTCTGAGCTGGTCGGTGGTTTTGGTCCAGCGGAAGGGTTGGGCGTGGTCGTTCCAGTTGGCCAGGAAGCGGGTGATGGCCT
>JBKQNE010000239.1:0-9327 GCA_052146355.1 Binataceae bacterium (SeqCode)
TGGGCGCGCGTGAAATCGTAAAGGCCACGGACAAGGCATTGAATGAAAACGAACACGTCATCGCGCTCGACAAGGCGCGCGAAATCTACACGACGAGCGAGATTTTTGAGCTTGAAAAGCAGACCGCCTCACGACTCGCGGAGCTCGCGGCGCGTCAAGATCATGCAGTCGATGAGCAAATTCTGACGCACGCGCTCGGCGCCTTTGAGACGGCCAAGGCCTTCAGCCTCAACGAAGAGCAAATCCAGGCGGTCAAGTATGTAGCCGCCACGGGTGATCTCAAGCTCATCCAGGGCCACGCCGGGGCCGGGAAATCTTCTGCGGCATGGGCCATTCGAGAGGCCTTCGAAACCGCCGGATTCGAGGTCCTTGGAGCTGCACCCAGCGCAAAAGCAGCGCACTCTTTGGCGGAGGGAAGCGGGATCGAATCGGTCACCGTCCACCGCCTGCTCGGTGACCTGGAACCTTGGCAGGATCGAGCGGGCCGCATCCATGCAGCGGCCAGAAAGCTCGGCCCCACGACGCTGGTTTTGGTCGACGAGGCGGCGATGCTGGACAGTCGTGCGGCTGCGCGCCTGGTGGAGCGGGTACACGCGGTGGGGGCGAAACTGGTCATGATTGGGGACACCGCGCAGCTGCCGAGCGTGGGTCCCGGCGCCGCGTTCCGTGTCGCACTTGAAAGGCACGGCGCCGCTGAGATCGCGACGGTACTTCGACAGCGGGAACCGTGGGCGCGCGATGCTGCGGAAGCTCAGCGTCACGGGCGCGCCCGCGAAGCGCTGCAAGGCTTCGCCGATCACGGCCAACTTCACCTCGCCAGCGATCGCGACACCGCTCGCGAAGCCGCGATTGTGCAATGGGAAGTTCATTTTTCGCGCGAACGGCCGGGGGAGACGTTGATAGTTGCTGCGACCCGTGCCGACGTGCGCGCGCTTAATGATCTAGCTCGGGCGAAGCTGATTTCGCGTGGCGAACTCCCCCGTCCTGCGGTCGAGATCGCCATCACAAATGCGCACGGACACCGGGTGGGAACGCGCGAAGTCCGCGAGGGGGAACGGATCATTTTCAGGAAAAATAAGCGCGAGCTTGAGGTTAGAAACGGCGATCTCGCGACCGTGGAAACGATCGGGCTGGTCGACGGGGAACCGGCCTTGGCAGCGCGCCTCGACGACGGCCGGCGCGTGATGATCAACACAGCAGAATACTCGATGTTCGATTACGGGTACGCCACCACGGTAAACGGGTCTCAGGGTGCCACCGTGGAACATTGCATAGCCATGATCGACAGCGGTTCCGTGCCCCGCCGGGAAGCCGCCTACGTGGCGCTAAGCCGGGCGCGCGGATCAACAGAAGTAATCGTGACCAGGGATTCGGCGGCATGGGATCTCGGCGAGCTTTCTCAGCAGCCGCCCGAGGTGGAGCAGAAGCTCGTCACCATCGAAAACACTCTCGCATCAATGTCCAAGCCGCAGCAAAAAGAGTCCACGCGCGACTTCGTTTTCAAATTGGAAATGTAGTGGAAAGTGTAGTGCGCCATCATGCATTGTTCTGAACTACATCGACAGCTCATAAGCGGCTTGAATTCGTTAGCGAATTCCCAGTCCGGGCCGCGGGACCGCACTACATCGCGTATCACGCGCGGAGCCGGAAAACGGCAGCGAACGCGCAGCATTTCCAGGAGTGTCCGGGCTCGGCCGCACTACACCGTGGTGAGTCGGTATGCCCGCTTACAAAACAACTGGACTCATACCCTCAACTGGCATTGCGCACTGCCAGGGATCGCATGAAACGCCGATCCTAAATGTAACGGCTAGTGGGTGAGAACGAAGGAGGACGTGAGAGATGAAGTTCAGAAAAAAACCAATCGCACCAGAAACGAAATCGGTAAAACTGTTGTTGCCGACTGACATCCTGAATCGGTTCGAACAAATGAACACCCGTGCGGAAGAGCAAGGCTATGAGCACGTTGACCTGTCAACGATCGTTGCTCGCTTGCTCGTGCGCGAGCTGGTGAGCGCTGAACGGCAGTTATCACCAACACGAGCCATGAAATGAGCGCGTTAACAGTATCGCCGGCGGTGACAAGCGATACGCGGCGTCATCCGTCTCGTTATTGTCTCGCTGCCAACAGAGTTCCTCTCGAGCCAAAGACCGCACCTAACGCGGCGAAGCGTTTGTGGTTCGCTTTTCGTGACGCGCTCCACGGTGCGGCAGTCGGCTGGCTATGCGCCTGCGCACTCGTGGCGACGCGGGAGAGTCGTCTCGGAGTCAGGTTCCTGGCGGTCGCGATCGCGCTAATGTGTATGGCAGACGCGAGCTATGTCGTGGCGCGGCTATTACGCAGGGCGATGCGGCACCAGGACCCGTCAGATGCATGACTCGCGGCTACCGTATGGAGCACGTCTATGGATGCACTCTCGCAAGATTACCGGGATGCGATTTTGTTCGTCGGCGACCCGCACGGGCTGACGACGAAGGTGTCAGCGGAGATTGCGCCCTTACGCCCAGCTGCAGCGGTGTTTCTAGGGGACTTCGATCTCCGTTTCCCATTGGAGCGCGAAGTTGAGCCGCTGACCGAAGTCGGCACGCAGGTGTGGTGGATCCATGGCAATCACGACACCGACGGGATCGAGTACTACTACCGTCTCTTTCGATGTGAGCCGCCACTGCGTGAGCGCAATCTACACGCTCAAGTTAGAGTCGTAGCTGGGGTTCGGGTCGCGGGACTCGGCGGCGTCTTCAAAGGTCGGGTGTGGAAGCCGGACCCCAGTATACCTGCCGATAAGCGGGCCGGGGCACTGACTCGCAAGGCGTGGCTAAAGAGCCAGTCACGTGGAGTGAAGGAAATTCCGCTGGGTTTGCGGGACGCCATTTTCTGGGAGGACTACGAGGCGCTGTGGGGCGAGCACGCGGATGTCCTGGTCTGTCATGAAGCGCCATCGAGCCACCGGCACGGCGTCGCGGCGATCGACGAACTCGCCGAAAAGTTGGGCGTGACAGTTGTCGTTCATGGCCACCATCACACCGATTACGAAGCAACTATCTGCGACGGACGTATCAACGTTGTTGGAGTGGGAATCGCAGGTGTTGTGGCGTTGGACACTGCGGCCCGCCAAGTTCAGAGGATCCGCGCCGGTACACCCAGTAATCGGACGCCAGTCACGTCGAACTGAGTTTCGAGTAGTGCTATGAAAGAGACCGTGGCCGGGGACCTATGCCGGTAAACCACTCTCAGCGGGAAGTACTGAGCTTGCTTGCGGCAAACCGGAACCGGAAAATCACGCCGCCGGCATACCTTATTCAACCGCGAGTGTTGAGTTCGGTATAATCGACCTAACGGAGCGCAGACAGCCTCGAATCAAAGGCGCTTCGTTATAGTTCGATGTTTCCCATTGCCGAAGTAGCCGCAGTTCTTACAAAAGGCGATCGGCTCAAGTTCGTGCTGGCAGAATGGTTGGATCACTTCTATCGCGGCGCGCAGTCTGAGCGTGCCGCGATGATAGAGTTGGCCCCAGCTACGACGGGAAATGCTGTCTACGATGCCTATCTGGCAGCCGTGGTGGAACATCTCGCGGGATTGGCGGGACTTCCCATGCCTGCGTGGACTCAGGCTTCGTCGCGATTTTTGAAAGAGCCGCATTTCCCCGATTCAGTAGGGGATCTTCTGAAGCCTATACTGTGCGAGGAAAGTCCTGCGGCGTTTCGGCGCCGTAACATCTTCGTCAGTGCGAATGCGATCGAACGCGCCACGACACCAGACGAATGGCGGTCAAAGATTGGCGCTTATCCGTTCGCCGATCGAAAGGTTCGGTGACCGCCCGCTGAATACGGCGCCTGGCAAAAAGCCAATATTGTCAAGAAGAAACGGATCCTTACGGACAAAATGCTGAAATGCCGAATATAAGTACTTGAAATGTATAGGATTTTCTCAATTGTCGGTTTCTCTTTGAGCGAAAACAGAAACCGACAATTTCACGTAGCATTTGGTTGGACCTGTGACTGGTGACGTGAACCGCGTCGTAATGCACGATTTCTAACTGAGGTAATGATCAACAATGTGCGGCCGATTCGCGCTGAGACTCGAGCCCGCTTCCAGCGCTTCCGCTACCAGCCGACGTTTTTCTTCAGCCGTGAACCGCCGCGCTTCCCCGACTGCGTCCCCCTCGATCACTTCGATCCCTTCCGGTGTCTTGGTCATAGGTCTGTCCTATGTCTAAGCCATCGTGTCCGGTTCGAGAAGGGGCTACATCAATCAGGTTACCGACGAGTCTTAACGTTGTGACCCAACTTAATTTGCGAAATTCTGGTCGTCCCCGGTGCACAAGACGCTACGGATGACGCCCTGCGAGGGGCGGCTATGCCGCATCGTCACTCGATCGCTGGTAATGCTGTAGAAGGCTTTAGTTTAACAGCTCCTTCGAGTATGGGCATTGTTGGTCGATTGCGATGATGCTCCAAGTCAGCTTCTTCCGAAAATAGCTTGCCTCCACTTCAGGGACTGATGGCTTTTGAAATCCCGCCCCCTTCGCAACTGACGGAGCCGACCTACATTGTTCTGTTCAGGTCTCAGTCCGCTCGAATCGAAAAGTATCAACCGCTCGTGTCTTTTCAGGTCATGCTCCGGCAAATAGCAGAGGGTTATGGCACGTTTCCTCTCATGTTTGACCCGGACCTATTCGCTGCTCTCCCGCTCCTTTGGTATTCGCTCAAGTTGCCCCGCACGCGGTTTGACTTCCAAGACATTTCGGTTCGAGGGCTGAAGCGCGCTCAACGCCAGATCAACATGGCTCATGCGACCGCTCTGTTGCCGTTACCTTTGCCTTCAGGCCTGGGGCGCAATTTCGGAGAGTATCCTAAGGTGGTACTCGGGCCGGATGATCCTTCCGAAGGCAAAAAAGGGAAGTTACCGCGCTATGTTCTCCCGTCGTCGAAATAGGCAGCCGAGCACAGCTGAGAGGCAGATTGCCGGTTCTCTGGCAGAAAACTGTACCAGGCGCTATCGGTCACAAGGCCTCTCTAGCAGGATGAAGAAAAAAGCGTATTCGGGTGAGTCCTCTCTTGCGATGTGAGTTTTCAACTGGTGGTGAATCCGATTATGTCGGCGGGAAGCCGCCGGTTATTCGGTTCCGTCGTCGCGGCCGTTGGGCGCGCGTCATCCACGGATTCATGCGGGCGCGGGCAGCAGGTTGCGCATTCGCACCAGGTTATAAGCCGCCAGCGCAAAGGTGAACATCCAGCCGACTCGTGCGAGCCCCCGATGCCGAGTCTTGCGCAGCCCGGCGATGGTCTTGAGCCAGCCGAAGATCTCTTCGACCCGTTTGCGCTTGCGCTGGCTTACCGCATAGCCCGGATGGCGGGTGGTGCGCGCATCGATAACGCTGTTGGACTTGCAGGCGATGTGCGGAGTCACCTGATGCTCACGCAGTTCCTGCACGAACTCCGGGCGGTCGTAGCCCTTGTCTGCCCCCAAGGTTACCCGGCCCCAGCCCGGGATCTCTTCCACCATGGTCAGCGCCGCCTCGGGTTCGGCGCGGCCGGTGGCTTGGGTTACGCAGCCGTCGACCGCCAGCCCCTGGCGATTCTCCATCAGCACGTGTCCGGCATAACTGAGTTTGGCTTCCTTGCCCTGACCCTTGCGCGCCAGCAACGCTTGCGGATCGGTAGTGGACTGGTGGGTGTCGTTGCGGCGCCGTTCGCCGTGAAAATCGACGCTGGGATTGCCGGGATCGTCATCGGGTGGGGTATTGGAGTCGGAGTGATCTTTGCTCTCGAAGCTCTTCTGTCCCGCCCACGCTTCGATCAAGGTGCCGTCGACGGTGAAGTGTTCGTCGGAGAGCAGGCCCTGCGCGCGGGCCTGCGCCAGCACCGCGGCGAAGAACCCGTCGGCCACGTTACCGGCCAGCAGCCGCTCCCGGTTCTTGCTGAACACCGTCGCATCCCGCACCGGGTCATCGATGCTCAGGCCCACGAACCAGCGGAACAGAAAATTGTAATCCAGCTGCTCCATCAGCAACCGTTCGCTCCGCACCGTGTACAAGACTTGCAGCAGCAGCGCGCGCAACAGCTTTTCCGGCGCAATCGACGGCCGTCCGCGCTCAGCGTAAATCGCGTCGAAGTCCGCGCTCAACTCCTTGAGCGCCGCATCCTCCATCGCTCGAATCGCCCGCAGCGGATGGTCCTTCGGCACTCGCTGCTCCGCCGAAATATAGCTAAACATCGAAGACTGCTGACGATCCGTCCCGCGCATCCTCCTTACCTCCTCCACCGACGGTCGCCTGCTAATTTACATGATAGTCGAGTGAGAAACGATCCTTTTTCATCATCCTGCTAGACGCGACACTTGTGCTGGCAAATCGAGGTCTCGCTGCGCGCCTGGTGCTGAGCCAGATCGCTGAGATCGGTTATTTGCATAACCAAATACTTCGACTAGACAACTCCTCGGCAAGAACGATACGCATAATTGGCGACTAATACTGATATGATCCTTTATCATGAATGCCACGCGAGCATCCGAGATACGCAAGCTTAAGGGGTTGAAGAATATCTCCTGGCTTACGAATCGCCAATTAAACAAGCTCGCCGGTTCGCTGTCCGTGAACGTAATCGAAAAACGCGGCCAGGTGTTCGACGAAAAGGATAAATCGGACTGTTGTTTTGTATTGTTGTCCGGCGTGGCGCGAATCACCTGCCGAAACCGGAAAGGCCAACGCGCCGTGGTGGTCATGCTGGCACCTGGAATGATTCCATCCTTTCCGCCGCCAGTGATAGGCGTGAACTATAATTTTCGCTGTGAGGCGGTCACCAACTGCCTGGTCGGAACCGTAGACTGGGGCGTGTTCGTGGAGATTTGCCTGGGCATAGGATCGGCGGACTTCAAGCGGCTGGCGGCCAACTATGTCGGGCGGTGGGATCTGGTGCAGTTACGCTGCGCCAACCTGATGAGCTGTTCACTGGCGGAACGGCTGGCGCTCATTCTGCTGGAGTTGACCGAGACTTTCGGGGTTCGTGATACCAAGGGAATGCGATTGACGGTGCCAGTGCGTCACAAGGATCTGGCCGAGCTGGCGGGAGCTTCACGACCGCGAGTGAGCGAACATCTGACGGAGTTTGAGCACAAGCACCTCATCGAGCGGCGCAAACGGCAACTAATCGTGAAACGCGAACGATTGGAAGACTTTCTGTCAGCAGCACATTCTCGTGGGAACGATGATGAATGGGCCGCCTAAGACCGCGAACAGAGCGCTCACTTCCACCGAGATCCGCGAACGGGAGTTGAATACCAGCAACGAACAGAAAGTCGCCGCATCTAGTCGTAACCGCATGGTCAAAGGGATATGGCATCCTTCAAAATATGTACAGGGCTCGAGCCTTATCGCAGGATACGCCGCGGGTGAGGCGTACTCGATATACGCAGTATTTGGTGCTCATGCTTTGACGCCAGTTACCGCTTATCTGGTTGGGCAAACGCCATATTTGCGGGCGGTGTCCGGCAAGTATCGTGAAGTACTCGATCTGGGCGGTTTGCTTTCAGTTCTTCTGATTTCCCTGACGGTATTCACTCTGACATGGTGCATCGTACGGACGATCGCCTGGACACTAGCTGGTTCAGTATCGGAGGAACCCGGCGATCCTTCCATTGTGTGCCGGCGCTCTATCTATTGGTCCAATTAGCGCGCCTAATTTGACTTCGGCGCGGTCAGGGTTAGATTACAATTGTCGGAATCGGAAATCATCGAACCCGACTTTGATCAAGCTCGATGGTGGTCTTTCCGCTCGCCTTTGACCACGCTCCGCTAGACCAACACAAATTGTAAGACAGGAAGGCTTGAGGGAGGCCCTATGGGACGACCTCGTCTCCATCCAATCCGGAATACCTTGGCCGCAATCGTGGCAGCTGGGGCGATGATTTTAACCATCACAGGCCAAGCGGCGGCTATGGGGCCCTGGCAGACATCGTGGGGCGACTATGACAGCCACGATCAATGGCATGACGCCAGCTGGTGGCTGCATAACCGGCACGACTGGGTCCTCGTGCATCACCCGGAATGGACCGAAAGCTACGCGAGCACCCGCGGCCAAATCGGGGACTCCGACCGGTTGCATGTATGGCATTACGGCGACGGAGGGTTCGACCGCAGTTCAACTGGACTAACGACTCAGGCACCCAAAAGCGGTTCACCACAGGCTCCGGGAGCATCGTCTCAGCCGGGTGCCCCCGCCGGAAACGTCTAGGAACCTCAGCGAAACATATGGTTCTTTACGTAACTAAATGGGGGAACGTCACGATAGCCTTCGCACCATGCTCAATGTAATGTGGGTATATCGGGATCGACATAGGAATCGAGTTCGATTGATCCAGCTCAGACGGCGATCCTTTCACTCGCCTCTGACCGCGTTCCCCTGGACCAACCCCCACAGCTCTGCGAGGACGCCTGTACGTACTTACCTATCGCGCTGATCGTCTTCGGGCTCTGGTACTCAGCGCGATTTGAGAAATCAGCGGAGCTGTCAGAGTCCGCTACGATGATTCTAATAACTTGACGATCAAAAGAAGACTGTTGATGTTATTGCTGATTATCTTGTTGATGTTGATGTTTGGTGGCGGCGGATTTTACGGCTATCACAATGGCTATTATGGATCGAGAGAGATGAGCGTGGTAAGCATCCCCCTTGTAGTCATGGTGGTGTTTCTCCTGATGGGTCGCAGCTTCGGTGGGGCCGGATTATATATCCGATGATCCGAACCTTATACTTACAAACAAGAGGAGCATGTGATGAGTGGCACTACTGACAAGATCAAGGGCCGCGTGAAGGAAGTAGCCGGTGTCGTGACGGACAATCAACGCCTTAAGGACGAGGGACAAGCCGATCAGATGGCCGGGAAAGTGAAAACGACGATGGAGCGCGTGATCGACAAGGCTAAAGGATTAATCCAGAACTCCTGAAAGCTCAGCGATCGACAGCACAGGCTTTTAACTCTGAATTTAGTGAGGAGACAAGATTATGAATCGTAAGAACAAGATAATGGCTACGGTATCGGCACTGGTTTTGGGAATCGGGTTGGCGATCCCGGCTCTTGCCCAGGACTCAAGCGCTCCGGTTTCGGCCAGCACTTCGATGAATCAGGCTGGCCAGGATACCGCGGGGGCCGCCAAGAATGCGTATACGGGAACGGTTACGGCGATGGATGATACGAAGATCACTAGTGTCATGTCTCGTAAATAAGTGCAGCGTTACGGATGCTGCGTCTGAGCTGGTCGGTGGTTTTGGTCCAGCGGAAGGGTTGGGCGTGGTCGTTCCAGTTGGCCAGGAAGCGGGTGATGGCCT
>JBKQNE010000240.1:0-3808 GCA_052146355.1 Binataceae bacterium (SeqCode)
GTTCCGGAGATTGCGCCGAACTCCGAATGCATCGTGGCAATGTCGCAAGTGTCGCACTGTTCTTCGTTATCCAGCCAAAGTTTAGCCAGGCCAAAATCCAAAATCTTGACCGCCTCGGCAGAGACGATGATGTTCTCTGGCTTCAAGTCTCTATGGATGACGCCCATTTCATGGGCCTTGGCGAGTCCTTCGGCGATCTGCACGGCGATGGAAATTACGTTACGCATAGGGGGGATGCCGCCGGCAATCAGCTTGCGCAGAGTCGGCCCTTCGACGAACTCCAGCACCAGAAAGTCGATACCCTCATCGTGACCGATGTCGTACAGGGTGCAGATATTGGGGTGGGAGAGTTTGGAAACTGTCCGCGCTTCATGCTCGAGCCGCTGGCGCAGGTCTACATGCTGCGAGAGACGTTCGGGCAAGACCTTCAACGCAACGATGCGGCCCAGGCGAGTGTCACGCGCACGGTACACTTCGCCCATGCCGCCGGCTCCCAGCGGCGAAAGAATCTCGTAGGGGCCGAGTTTTGTGCCCGGAGCGAAAGGCATAGCGTGCGTGATTATAACCCCGGATGGGGACGGGTGTGACACTCACAAACAGGCGACGATTCGTTGAGCGAAATGGCTAATGAAGCCGCTTCACTTGCGTTGCGTTTGTACTACGTAGGGCGATACAACACACTTAAGATGGTCACTGCTCAAGAAGAGCCGCCGTGGGGTCGAGATTTGCGGCTCGCCGCGCGGGCAGCCATGAAGAAGCAGCTGCGATAAAGAAGAACACGACGGCCATCGTGACGAAGGTCAACGGGTCGGTTGCCTTAATTCCAACGAGCATGGAAGCCATCTTGCGCGTGATGGCAAAGGCGGCAAAGAGGCCGACGCCGACGCCGATGGCCGTGAGGCGAAGGCCCTGGCCCACAACGAGTTGAAAAATGCTGCCGGGCTGAGCGCCTAAGGCCATACGAATGGCAATTTCGGAGGTACGCTGCCGCACAACGGTCGCAAGAACGCCGTAGAGTCCGACGCCCGCGAGCAGAGCCGCGATTACCGCGAACGATGCGATGAGGAGTAACGAAAACCGCGTCCCGGCTTGCGCCTTTTCGATCACGGCATCCATGGGTTCCATGTCGGTAATCAAGAGGTGCGGGTCGAATTCCTTGATGGCAGCGCGAACGTCGTTCGCGTATTTCCCTGGATCGGTGCGGGTTCGGAGAGCCCAGTGATCGGTGGCGCCGGAGCCGACGTACGCATCGGTAAAGTAAACTTGCTCGCGTCCGGGCTCACTCAACGATACACCCCGCTCGTGGGCGACGACGCCAATGATCTCGACCGATACGGGTGCGGGCGTTTGAATGCGGATAAGGATGCGCTTGCCGACCGCCGATTGATTTGGATACGCACGATCAGCCAGAATTTTATCGACGACGACATAAGTGCGACCGGGCTGGTTGTCATCGTCGGTGAATGTGCGGCCCTCGATCAGAGATGTGTGCATGGTTTCGAAATAGCCGGGAAGAACGATTAGAGGATCGGCTGCCTTGTATTTGCTCGCGTCGGCGAGCGCTTCTTCGGTGCCCCAACGAATGGGGTTGTAGCCACCAGTGAGCGGAAATGGATTTGCGGCGGTTACGCTTTGAACGCCGGGGATAGCGCGCAAGCGATCTTCGAGCTGGCGAGTGGCAGCTGCGCGTTCTTCCGGCTTCTGGAAAAATCGATCGGACTGAACCTGAAAGGTGAGGAGGCCGTGAGGATTGAACCCAGGGTCGATGCGCAGTAATTCGAGAAAGCTGCGGACCATAAGCCCCGAGCCGATGAGGAGTACATAGGCAAGAGCGACTTCAAGGCCGACGACGATCTTGCGCGAGAGACCACCGCTGGCGAGGCCTTCGCTGCGGCTGGTGCCGCGCAGGACGATCATCACGTCTGGCCGAGCCGCGCGCCAGGCAGGCGCCAGGCCAAAGATGGCAGCGGCGGCGAGGCTCGAGAGTACAGCGAAGATCAGCACGGTCGAGTCAATTCGGATGGTATCGAGGCGCGGGAGATATGCCGGAGCGATGGCGAGCAGTTCGTGAATTCCGAACCAGGCGATGCCCAGGCCGCCTAAGGCGCCGATGACCGCGAGCAGCAACGCCTCGGAAAGGATCTGGCGAGCGAGATCCCACCAACTGGCGCCGATCGCGGAGCGAATTGCCAGTTCGCGTTGGCGCAAAGAAGCTCGCACCAACAAAAGGTTGGCCACGTTGGCGCAAGCAATGAGCAAAAGAAAAATGACAGCGCCCATGAGCGCGAGAATTGCAGGGCGGACTTCGGAGACGAGATGCTGGCGCATGGGCTCCACGCGGATTGCGTAGCCCGAGGTGTTTTCGATCATGAAATTTTTCCGTGCCTCCGCGGCGACTTGATCGGCGGCAGCTTGAGCGCGACCGATCGTCACGCCCGGTTTCAATCTGCCGATCACGTGCATTGAAACAGAATTTCGTTGCGCGGCGTCATAACCGAGGCGATTTGCGATCCAGACATCCGGCGCGGCTTCTAATTCCGCGGAGGGCGGGAAGTAGATCTGAAAGTGCGGCGCGAGGATGCCGACGATTCGCGGACTAAAGGGCTTCCCCTTATTTAAGATTTGTCCAAGCACAGCGGGATTCGAGCCGAACCGACTCTGAAAGTATTCGTAGCTGATGATGGCAATAACCGGCAGGGGAGGAGGGGGCGTTGCCGATTGGGTTCCCGGAGCAGGCGGGGGCGGTTGCGGTTGCCCGTCCTCGTCGGAGAAATCGCGACCGAACGCGATCTTTGCCCCAACAAGCTGGAAGTAGTTCGTCGTCACGAAGCCCATGTGGACTCGTTCCGGCATGCCGTCCTCGCCAGTCAAGGTGAAGGGGAACGTGAAAACGCCCGCGAGGCCTTGGAATTCGTCCTTCGTCGCTTCGCGCAAATCGATAAAATTTGCGTTGGAAAAGGGGAAGTCCTTGACGCCACGATTGCGCATATCGGTGGGGATGATGACGAGCTGATCGGGATTTTGATAGGGAAGTGGACGCAGCAGTACGGCATTGGTGACACTGAAGATGGCCGTGCTCGCGCCTACGCCCAAGGCAATAGTTAGTGCGGCAGTGAACGCAAACATAGGACTATTCCAGAGTCTCCGCCTTGCCAATGCCAGTTCTCGGAACGGCATCGTTCCTCCTCATTCACGAGCGGCTATTCGCTAAGAATGCTACCTCCATTGCCTCCAATGGCCTGCGAGTTTTTTCGATAACGCATAGAACGCGCCGCGCAGGATCGCGAGCTGCAGCTCCTACAGAGTGGGGCTTGCACCGAGATTTATGGGGCTTTGCGGAAGATGGAGCTAGAACCGGCCTGGCCCATGGAGAATTCCGTTACTTTGCCCGCAGCATCGCGTTTGAAATCTAGCGTTAAACCGTTCTCTGATTTCACGGCGAAAGTGTTCCCACGGAGCGGCTCGAGTTCGTAGATTTTCTGGTTGGGCATGGTTGCAATCAGGACATTGTCCGAACGCAGCGAGACGACGATCTTGTAATCGGCGATCTGGTAGGTTCCGGTGAGGGGCTCGAGGAAGCTGCGTTCGCGCATGCGACGGTCCGGCTGGTGAGTGAAGACGATGTCCTTGACGCTGGGCTCCATGGAAGAGGACATACTGGCGATGTTGCCTTCCCAATCGGTGTTGAACATAATTTCGGTTTCGCCGAGCAGGTCGAGAGGGTCGTGGGGCACGCGCCAGACATCGTAATGCCAGTGTTGCGCCGTGGACTGCATGGTGTGGTAGGTGATCTTCAGCTCATCGGGCT
>JBKQNE010000241.1:0-11920 GCA_052146355.1 Binataceae bacterium (SeqCode)
TCGGCCGAGTCGGTCACCCTCCTCGCCGTCGGATATATCTACGGTGGCATCTGGGCACCTCCACCGACAGGACTTTCACCTGTTAGAACGAAAGCTAGCTTCGCTGCACCGCCACACACAGGTACCATAAGAAGCCGGATCTTGATTCAGTGTAGGCATAGGATGACTAAAAGTATTTCTCCTTCTGATATAGCTACACTGAAAGAGCAGATTGGGACTTGGGAACCACTCAAAGTTGATATTTTCATTATCGCGACAACGGGACGCTTCACGAGCGATGCTGTCGCCGCTATTGAAAAACATAATGCCGGAGATCGCGCCCTTAAGATTGAGATGTGGCCTGAGACCCACTTGGAAAGGTTGCTTGCTGAACGGCCAGCGCTAATAGCTGAGTTCGGGCTTCGTTAGAGCCGAATTGGGGACTGAAGTTTCTTTCCTTTGAGTTTGCTTATGCCCTGGCCTCGAGGCGCGTATACGGATCACTCGCAGAATTTTTTGAGTCTCGACGCGCCAAGACGATCTTTGAGATCTTTTGTTATAGATGTTGGCGGGGCCACCTGGCGAACCTTGGACCGTCTCCGTTACCACCATCACCGCGGCACAGTTCGCCCGGCTGAAGGCCGTGGCTGGCAGCAGCGCTAGCGTCTACGCGCACGGCTGCGTCCGTTACCACGACGTGATGACCGATCAGGTGCGGTTAACCGAATTCTGTGTGCGCTACCATGGCGCCGACGACTACGTCTTGTGCGACAACGCCAATCTGATGGAATGATACGCCGTTAGGTCAGGCGGCACAGACCTCTCGCTCGGCTGCCAGCCAATCGTCCAACTCGCGACCCGCATTTGCGCCCCTCGCCAGGTATAGCTCATAGGCGCGCCGCTTGATCTGTTCGATCACGGTAGAGTGCGCCCATGAGCGCTCGCTCGAGGCTGATTCAAGCGGCAGAAAGACACGATGAACGCCGCAAACCGGACGGCCACCGGAACGGAAGCCCCAGTGGAACAGGAAGCGCAACGCGCCGTGGTTGCTCGCAAGCACTTCGGCGTCCACGCGCACAACCTTCGCGGACCGCGCCTCTCCCACTAGACTTTCGAGTAGCAGGCTGCCAATGCCGCAGCGCTGGTGTTCGTCGGCTACCGAGAGACCCAGTTCCGCGACTCGAGATGCGCAATTGGTCAGGTAATGCCCCTCGGCCACGATTTGGCTCTCATGCCCGCCCGTCCTGCGCAACGTCGCAACCAAACCCGCGTGAGCGATAAAGTCAGGGTTCGTCATCCGCCCCAACTCGGTCGGCGACAGCTCACGGCGGAAACCGTGGAACCGCTGATAGGCCGTGGCCGGACTGAGCCCGCGGAAGTACCACGCCAGACCATCGGCGTCGTTCGGACAGAGCGGACGGATCAAGACACGTCTACCATCGCTCAAAACCGCGTTGGTGTATCGGTATGCTCCTTGGTACATACGAACCATTTCATGCCTCCGATCTGTGCGCTTATCAGTTGAGCAGTCGAGGGATTTTCACCCGCTCATGAGTTTAATCACCGTGCATTGTCCCACTGTTATCGCGGTAAGAAGTTATCGCCTTCCTGTTGAGGCTATGGTGGTGCCCAGCGCGGCACCTAATGGTGGCTCTTGCGACGAAAGGAAGGTCCCCACAGACAGGGACTGCGTGCCGGAGGGGAGATTCGAAGCCCCGGTGCCGCGACAGTCTAGATCTCGAATGATACCCGCTGTTTCAGCGGCGGCCAACTCTATCTGTTCGTGTTCGCGCTGGGCTACTCGGGGCGCTTGGTCACGCGCGATCCGCTTGCCCCCTTCGCCGCGCTCTTTTCGGGCCACGATCTCCCGCACCAAATCCACCCCTAACATCCGCTCTTTCCGCCAGGCACCCTTCGGTCGGCTGGACTTGCCCCGGTTTGATGGACACTCCGAAAAGCGCGAAAGTACGCGCGACAGGAGTGGACAATGGAGAAGGAGCGGAAGCGGAGGAAGTTCACGGCGGAGTACAAAGCCGAGACGGTGCGGCTGATCCAGCGCAGCGGCAAGAGCATTGGGAAGCTGGCGCTGGAGCTGGGGATCGGGGAGACCGCACTGCGGCGGTGGGTGGAGCAAGCCGAGATCGAGGCCGGACGCGGACCGGCTGGGGCGCTTAAGCGCAGCGAGCGCGAAGAGCTGGTGGATCTTAGGCGCGAGAACCAGCGGCTGCGGATGGAGCGCGAAATCCTAAAAAAAGCGACGGCCTTCTTCGCCAAGGAGAACCCCTGAGATTCGGGTTCATCGCGACGGAGAAGGCCTGCTACCCGGTGGCGCTGCTGTGCCGGGTGCTTAAAGTCTCGCGCGCGGGCTACTACGCCTGGCGCAAGCGGCCGGTGGCGGAGCGCACGCTTACGGACCAGAGCCTGGCGCTGGAAGTGGCGGCGATCCACGCCGAGAGCCGCGGCCGCTACGGCAGTCCGCGGGTCCATGCGGAGTTGCGTGGCCGCGGACAGCGGCTCGGGCGCAAGCGCGTGGCGCGGCTGATGCGGACCGCGGGACTGCGCGCGGGGAACGCCGGCGCTTTCGCTGCACCACCGACTCCGGACACGGAATGGCAATAAAGGGTAATCTGCTGGCGCGGCGGTTCGCAGTGAGCGCACCCAACACCGGCTGGGTCACGGATATCACCTATTTGTGGACCCTGGAGGGTTGGTTGTATCTGGCGGTGATTCTGGATCTGTTCTCGCGCCGAGTGGTCGGCTGGACGCTGAGCGAACGGCTGGAACGAGGACTCGCCTTGGATGCGCTGGGCATGGCGCTCACCCAGCGCCAGCCGTCGGACGGACTGCTGCATCACTCGGACCGCGGCAGCCAATACGCCAGTCACGAATATCAACAACTGCTGGCGCAGCATGGAATCTTGAGCAGCATGAGCGGCAAGGGCAACTGCTGGGACAACGCGGTGGCGGAGAGCTTCTTTGCCACCCTCAAACTCGAGTTGGTCTACCGGACTCAGTGGCGCACGCGCCAGGAAGCGCGCAGCGCAGTGTTCGAGTATATCGAGTTGTTCTACAACCGTAAGCGCAGGCATTCCGCTCTCGGGCTACCTGTGCCCTGCTGATTTCGAACTGCGGCATCATGATCTCGCGGCCACCTAACCCGAGTGTCCACCTAATCGGGGCAACCTCAGGCACAGAGACTACCCGATCCAATCCTTCGCCCATTGCTCCCTTCTCCTCCGTGTCTCGGAGGGGGAGTTTCAAATGATGATTCGGGGGAGACTCACATAATTGCTCACACGCGCGGAGAAGGTGGCGCGGCAAGGAGTTGGCAACCGCCTACCGCTCGGCCTTGGGTCGCTTGAAATATGGTTTCGCGTGAAACGCGATTATTTCAATCGCAATAGCCAATCCCGCGAGCAACGATATTATTTCCATCAACATGTTCTTAAGTCACTTTCGCGCTAGTGCGTATCTCGCGATCGATTGAACAACGCCGCGCGATTTCGGTTGGTTTGATTGTCCTTAGCTCGCCGAGCCGCGGCATTCGAATCGCTTCTGGGTCCGTGTCGCGACGCGTGGATCTGTGGACGAAGTAACTTCAGGAACGCACCGGGAAACCGATCGAATTCGATTCGCTCGACCGGCCCCTTCCCGTGCGCGGCATGCGAATGCGCAGATTCAGAGACTCACCAACGAGAGAACGATGTACGCCAGGGTAAGGAATGCGAACGTCACTCCGGGCAATTCGCTGAGGAAACTGGTTTGCGCGATACGGACGGCAGCCTCAGTCTCGGTTTGCTCGTTGATCTGATGAAAGCCTGCGAGTCTCGACTGATTAACCGTGGCAGCAGCCATTTTCCTTGCCTCCCGTAAAAAATCCGCGTCAGTAGGGGCGACGCAAGGCCGATGCCAATGGCGAGAATGCGCATTTCATTGGATTATTCTTCGGTGGGCATAGGCTCTATCATTCGCGATTCGCACACGCGATTTGCGAAAAGCGAGTTAGTTCGACAGTTTCGGGCGTTCTCGATCGCGCACACATTGGTACTTTGTTACGGACTCATTACGAATCACATTATGGGTCCTCCCCAGCACAACATTGTCGGCGAAGCGTGGCGAGCGAGGTATCGGTTGCAATCGAGGAGCCGTCGATTCTGTGGAAGCGCGGCGAGCTGCTGATGGCGAAGGCGGGCGACCGGCACCTGGTGGAAGACGCCGCGCGCGATTTTCGTGCGGCGATGGAACGGGCGCATGCGATGGGTGCGAAGCTGTATGAATTGCGCGCCGCAACGAGCCTCGCGCGAATTCTGAAGGCGCGCGGCGAAACCAGCGCTGCGCGCGAGCTGGTCGAGCCGCTCTACGAATCATTCACGGACGGCCGCGACGCACGCGATCTGCAGGAAGCGCGCGCATTGCTCGACGAGCTTCGCGCGTAAGTTCTCGGGCTAGTCCGCGCGGCTGAAGTGCATCCAAAAAACGCCGTCGGGACGACGGCGCCACTCAGATCGCTTGGCCCCTCCGCGCACGTTCGCGACTTGGTCGCGAGCGCAAGCTGGCAGAGGGCAGACGAGCGATTGGTTTGCGAAATCGCTCGGCGGGTGAGGGTGCCGAGTGATGGCGACGCAAAGATGGCTGGAGTTGCGAACGACGCAGCACCCTCACCCGCACGTCACGATGGTTGCAAAAAACGCAACCCTCGCGCCGCGCGACCTCTCCCGCAAAGAGCGGGCTAGGCGCAATCGGAGGACGCGTCGCGTCGAGTGCTTAGTGCTTGCCGTAGTCCAAAGGGACGCCTTTGCGTTGCGCCAGAATGTACGCCTCGAGCGCGCGGAGCTTCGGATCGTTCGGTGACAGCGTCGGGCCTTTGACCGGATTCTCGATACACCAGTCGATCATGTCGCGCAGCAGCGCGACGCGCTGAAGCTGGACCTGGTACTTCGGGTAGGTCTCCGGATGCGTGTTCGATCCATCGGGGTGGCACATGTCGCAGCTCACGCCGATCGTTCCGCCGAGCGCTTTCCAATCGTGAAATACGCGCTTGCCTTCATCCACGAATTTCTGCGTCTCTGTTTGCCACACTTTGTAGTCACGCGGGGTGAAGCTCGCGTAGGTGTCGCCCTGCTGCTGTCCCGCCGCGGCAGGCTTTGAAGTAGCGGGCGCCGTCGTCGATGCGTTCGTGTCGGGCGAAGGTGCCCCTGCCGCTTGCGCCATCTCCCAATGCTCGCCGGGATGCTGCTGCCGCCATTTCGCCATCAGCTCGTTCGCCACCGCGCGTCCCTGCTGCTCGGTCGCCTGCTGGCCGGGCTTGAGGTCCTTGATCTCGATGCTGGTCTTGCCGTCGCAGAGCATCACGACGGTGCCGCCTTCCTTCGCGGCCGGGACCGGATGGGCCGGTTGTTGCTGCGCGCGCAACGCGATCGGAAGAGCGACGATCGCGCCCATGACTGCGATTGCCGCCGCGGCCGCGAGGATGTTTCGATTCAGTTTGGGGCTCATCGTCACTTTCCTGATCAAGGTTCGCGTCGCTTTGGTGATCCGCGCTCAGTAGCTGGCGAATTGCGGTGCAGCCGGCCGATAGAGCTTGCCCCGCGACCGCAGATAGTCAGCCTTGACCGTGACCGGATTGCGATCCCAGAGGTTGTAAATCTTGTCGACCAGTCCGTCGGCGAGAACGTTCATGCGCCCGTTCCCGCACGCATCGAATTGATCGAACGGATCCCCGCGATTCATCTGCACGGTGAGCGCGGGCAATCCCTGCGGCGCGTAGGGCCACGGCCATGCGGTCGAGAGCATCCCATAGAAGCTGATGTTCGCGATCTGGTTGAACAACATCTGATGCGTATGGCCGTGGATCACGGTGACTTTGTCGTACGGGCGCAGGATCGCCTGCACCTGCTCGGCGTCATCGGTCCAGAAATTCCAGTTGCGGTAGTACTTGTAGAGCGGGGAATGCGAGAACACGAGAATCGGCGTGCTGGTGGGAACCTTCGCGAGGTCATTTTTCAACCACTCGCGTTCCTCGTCGCCCACTTCGAATCGCGACTGGATTCCGTTGTCGAGTCCCGCGACCGTGCCCATTCGCTGTGCGGGCGTCATTTTCCGGGCGGTCCAGAAATCCTTCTCGTGCACGCTCATCAGCACGACGACGTGCACGCCCTTCCAATCGAAGGAGTAGTTGGGCGGCCCGAACAGCTCCTGCCATTTGTTGCCCAGGTCGAGGAACCAGTCGTGCTCGCCGACCATCATCTTGATGGGCGCCTTTACCTCGCCCAGGATCTGCTGGCCGAGTTCCAATTCCTCGGCGGTGCCGAGTTGGGCGAGGTCGCCGCCAAAGAGTACGAAGTCCGGCTGCGGATCGAGCGCGTTCACATCCTCGACCGCTTTCAGCGCCCCGCGGATGAAGCGTTGATTCAGCGTGCGTTCATAGAGATGAGTGTCCGAGATGTACGCGAACGTGAATGGCGGCTGCCCGGCCATCCCGTTCGTGCTGGTGCCCTTCTCGACGGCCGCGTTGGCGACGGTAACGAGCTGAAACGAGTGCGGTGCTATCAACCCCTTCGCCATCACCGCGCCGGCCGTCGCCGCGACGACCTTGAGGAACGAGCGGCGGTCGAGCCCGCGCAATCCGCGCAGGACCGCCTCGCGCTCTTCCATGAATTTGGTTTCAACACTCTTATGTCGCGCCGCCATCGCGTTCTCCTCCGGATCAGTTGCCGCCGAGCAAAGCGGGATTCTCGCCCATCTGGTCCTGATCGGGGCCGATATCGCCGAACGGACCGCCGAGTCCGGGTCCGTTGCGGCCTTTGAGTCCCATCGCCGCATCGGTGTCGCGTTGGGGGCGGTCGGTGCGCGATCGCTTGAACTGCAGGTCGTACTCTTCTTTCGCCATCGCCTCATATTCGGGGCTGGTCAGCGTGGCGAGAAACGCGACCAGGTCGTCTTCTTCCGATTCGCTCAATCCAAGCGGCACGATTCCGCCGTCGAGGTATGGGTTCTGTACGCCGCCCTGGTTGTAATGATCGATGGTGTCCCACAGCGTCTGCTGCGATCCGTCATGGAAATAGGGCTGCGTGACGAGCAGGTTGCGCAGTCCCATCGTGCGAAAGCCGCCGATATCGTGCGGCTGCTTGGTGACGAGAAAGCGGCCCAGTCCGCTCATGTCGGTCTGGATCGCGAGCTTGTCGATGTCCAGTGGAGTTGATCCGTTCGCGAGGAGCCCAAGTGCCTTGCGCGCCAGCGGCACGAATTCGGACTTGTGCGCCGACACGCCGATATTGTGGAACTTGAAGTCGCTGAACAACGGCTGCGTGGGGTTCCATCCGTGGCACGACATGCAGCGCCCCTTGCCGTTGAAAATGGACCATCCGCGCTTTGCCTGGTCGCTGATCGCGCTCTGATCGCCCGCCATGTAATGGTCGAAGGGCGTATCGAAGGCGAGTTGCGTGCGCTCGTATGACGCGATCGCGCGCGCCATGTCGTCGTAGTTGACATCGCGCCCGAACACCTTGAGGAACTGGTCGCTGTATCCGGGGATCGCCTTGATCTTTGCGACCGCTTCTTCCGGGCTCTTTATGCCCATCTCGATCGGATTGAGAATCGGCTGTTTGGCCTGGTCTTCCAGGGTCGCGGCGCGGCCGTCCCAGAACTGGGTCGTGCTGAACAGCGCGTTCAAGATTGTCGGCGCGTTGCGCTGCCCGAACTGATTGTGAATGCCCATCGACGTAGGCAACTGGTCGGTGAATCCTTTGGCAGGGCCGTGGCAGTGATCGCACGAGATCTTGCCGTCGCCGGAGAGTCCGTCTTCGAAGAAGAGCTGCTTGCCGAGTGCTATTTTCGCGGGAGTCTGGGGATTGTCCGCGGGGATTACCCACGAATACAGCTCGGCAGGAAAGCCCACCTGGTTCTGCGATTTGGGATCTGCCAGCGGCCCGGGCTCCTGCGCATGAGCGATGACGGCATAGAGGCAGGCTCCAGCAATCAGCAGGAGACCGATCCAGATGCGTCCATTGAACATGTTCGCCCCCGTAACAACCGTGTCGAGCACGCGGCACCAGCTGGTTACGCAGACCTGCGGGCGACTCAGAAATCGCGCGCGGTTGGTGCGCAACCTGTGGCGATCATGCGGAGAACCTCGTCCGCCAGACGTGACAGGTACAAGCGCGCAGGCACATAGGCGGACGGCGTTCAGCGCAGCGCTTTAAGTTCCGACTCTGACTGGCTACTAATCGCCGGGCGGGCGCGCTGTCAAGGGAATCGTGAGCGAGCGCGTCAGAAGGCCTCTTCCTTCCCGATCAGCCCCCCAAAATGCCAGGCAGAACCCACGGTGAAGACCGTCGCGTCTCGTGCTAGGTTCTTGACCCGTGGCTTCGGCCAGCGTTATCGGCCGATCCCCTAATGGTCGGCATTGGAACCGCGCATACTCGAACGCTCGCAGCATCCGATTTCGCGCAACCATATCGATCCCAATGTCGTTAAGGTTCTCTATCGCCTAATCTGCGCCCAGGAGAAGCCTGCGATTTCGCTGCAGACTCTATGGCGGATGACGCAGTCTGGTGCGAACTGCTCTCCGCATCAAATTCCCTGATCATCTGGGAAAATACAGGGAATTGCCTCGATTTCAGGCCCGATCCGACAGATAGCGACGTGAAAACGGTAGGAACCACCTCCGTTTTTTTGCCAAATTCCCTACTCAACGGAACAGGGAATTATTTCGGCAGAACAGGGAATTAAATCTTCTGATCAGGGAATTTTCAGGCGGGAGCAGGGAAGAAGTCTCATCAGAAGCGTAGCAGGCAATCATCGCTCTTTCCTTCGATGTGGATGGGGGTTCTGAGGTGGCAACACCCAGCGTTGCGGCGCGAGCGCCAGTCGGTCGCGGCTTGGACGATCACCAAGCTTTCGGCATTTCGCCACCCCTGCGACAACAAAATCCAAACCATAGAAGCAGGGGTGACGAGTTCGGCTGCGGCTCAATAGGTTGATTTCGGCATGGGCGTCGTACGGGTTCGGGGTCCGCTGGCGGCGAACGTGAAGCGCGAGCAAATCGCGGGCTCGGGAGTGAGTCATAGGGTTCGTCAAGCGGAAGCATCTCGATCTGCTTCCCGCTCGACGCGTCTTGGTGTTTGATTTCAGGCGGGTGAAGCCGCGTCTCTTTCCTATTCTCGCAACCTCGGTCGCGCTGCAGCTCCTCGCATCAGTTGCAGCGGCGGCTGCGCCGAGTTTTGTCGGCGCGAGCGCGTGCGGCTCCTGCCATCAAGCAGAGTTCAAGCGATGGACCGGATCGCATCATCAGCTCGCGATGCAACCCGCCGACGATCGTTCCGTGCTCGGCAATTTCAATAACTCGACCTTCTCGAACTTCGGCGTCACCTCGACCTTTTTCCGGCGTGGGACAAAGTTCATGGTGCACACCGATGGCCCCGACGGTACGCTCCATAGCTACGAAATCAAATTCACTTTTGGCGTTTACCCTCTCCAGCAGTACCTGATTCCGATGCTCGGAGGCCGCCTCCAGGCTCTTGGCGTCGCGTGGGACAGTCGCGCCAAAGAAGATGGCGGCCAGCGATGGTTCTTTCTGTACCCAGACCAAAAGATCGCTGCGTCTGACCCACTCCACTGGACCGGGATCGATCAGACCTGGAACTACCAGTGCGCTGATTGCCACTCGACTAATCTCCGCAAGAACTACGACGAGAAAAGTCGCTCCTATGCCACGAGCTGGGCGGAAATCGACGTGGCGTGCGAGGCCTGCCACGGGCCCGGCTCCGATCACATGGCTTGGGCAAAAAAACAGGGCGATTGGACAGCTCACGATGCGACCAAAGGCCTGACGGTCGCACTCGAGGATCGCAAGGGCATCGTATGGTCGATCGACCCTGCGACCGGCAACGCGCGCCGCTCTGCCCCCCGAACCTCCGAGCGCGAAATTATACTGTGCGCGCGATGTCACTCGCGCCGCGGCGAGATTCACGAAGACTGCGTTCACGGCCAGCCGGTCGGCGACGACTATCGAATCACCCCGCTCGACGACGACCTATACTTTCCCGATGGACAGCTCAAAGCAGAAGTTTACGAATACGGATCATTCATCCAGAGCAAGATGTTCCATGAGGGCGTGACGTGCAGCGACTGCCACGAGCCGCACAGCCTCGCGCTTCGCGCCGCCGGCAACTCCGTTTGCCAGCAGTGTCACGCGGCGAGCAAGTACGATTCGCTCAAACATCACTTTCACAAGCCCGGCTCGGCGGGCGCGCGCTGCGTCGAGTGCCACATGCCGACCCGGACCTACATGGTCATCGATGCGCGCCGTGATCACAGCATCCGGATTCCCCGCCCCGACCTGACGATGCAGCTCGGCACACCTAACGCTTGCAACCAATGTCACTCCGACAAATCCGCCCAGTGGGCATCTGATGCGATCGCGAAATGGTACGAACACAAGACGGAGGGATTTCAGCGCTATGCGGCCACCCTCCGTCAGGCCGCGGAGGGCGCACCCGGTGCAAAGCAGGCGCTCGAAAAGCTGGCCGCCGACGGCGATCAACCCGCGATCGCACGAGCTACTGCGCTCTCTCGTCTCGCCGACTATGCACTCGCGCCGGATGACCCCGCGGTCCGTGGCGCAACCGTCGATGCGTCAGCGCTGATCAGAAGATCTGCCGCGGCCGCACTCTCCGGAGCCGACCCAACGGCGAGTGCACCGACCCTGGGCCCGCTGCTTGCCGACCCGGTCCGATCGGTGCGCATCGAAACCGCGGATGCACTAGCGCCCCTCAGTGCGAAGGGTGCCGGCTCGCAACTCAGCGTTTCTCTTGATCGGGCGATGCGTGAATACATCGCCGCGCAGCAACTGAACGTGGACCGTCCGGAGTCGCATCTGAACCTTGCCCTCCTTTTTGTGAAGCAGAGAAAGGTCGACGAGGCAGAAACGCAACTCAAACAAGCATTGTCGCTCGACCCGACCTTCGTCCCGGCTGCGGTGAACCTGGCCGATCTGTATCGGGAGTTAGGAAAAGAAAGCGATGGTGAGGCCGTTCTTCGTACGGCCTTGCAACGATCTCCGTCCGATCCCGCCCTCCTTCACGCTCTCGGACTCGTGATGGTGCGACAGGGACAGAAAGCAGACGCCCTCAAGCTACTCGCTGCCGCCACGAAGGGAGCCCCAGGCAGTGCCAGGTATGCTTACGTGTACGCGGTGGCACTAGACGACTCGGGCGAGCGACCTGCCGCAATCGACGTCCTGGAAGCTTCCTTGAAATTGCATCCTTACGATCGCGATTCGCTCGCCGCGCTTGTGACCTATCTGGAGCAGTCGAACGATCGCGCCCGCGCTCTGCCATACGCACGTCGTCTCTACGAGCTCGAACCCGAGAATTCGGCGCTGAGCCAAATGCTCTCAAACGCTCCACGCTAGGGCGACAGGACCCCAGCATTGCGCGTCAGAATCTCATTGTGGCGCGCGCTCATAGCGTTTAGATTTGCGGTTTCGGGAGGTGCGCATGAGGACAGATCGGACTCTCACGGGACTTCGGGTTACTGCCTGCTCTCTGGCCATCGTCCTTCTGGCTAGCTGCGCGGAAGCATCTGAGATGAGAATTGCAGCAAGTGTGGCGAGGAAGGAGGCAGCGGGTAGGCCCGACCTACCTTCCAAAAGTGCCACATCACCGGTTGGAGAGAGGAACGTAGTTGGAACGATCAGTCCGGCAACCGTGTTGGTGGTGGACGACGATCAGTCCTTTCTTAGCTCATTGAACAGACTGCTATTTGCCTCTGGCTTTCACGTCAAAACGTTCAGCAAGCCCTCTGAATTGCTGGCTAGTGTTATGTCTCTGAAGTAAATGTAGCGTTTGTTCGTCTATTCAGCATGGGCGTAAAGAAATGCTGGGTGGAAATAAGCGGAGCAGATCGAGCCGAATTGGAGCACTGGTTGCGGGCACAGAGT
>JBKQNE010000242.1:0-24022 GCA_052146355.1 Binataceae bacterium (SeqCode)
GCCCCCTCCGATACGCCGGCCTTGGAGCCGTACTGGGGAAAACCCGCCGTACGGAATCTTAGGGAGGACGATGGAAACGTCGGCATCATTCGAAGCCCGGTCCGCGCCATCGTCCCACCCGACAACAACGGTGGCAACGTGTCGGTGCTGCTTAATGCCCTGTACTCCACCACCGCATCTGGCAGTCCGGCAACAGGAACCATTCACTATCAAGTGGCGACGCCGACGCCAACGGCGACACCGACTGCGACCGCTACGGCGACGGCAACTGCGACAGCCACGCCAACCGCCACCGCCACGGCCACACCGACTGCAACCGCCACGGCGACGCCAACTGCAACTGCCACGGCGACGCCAACTGCAACTGCCACGGCGACATCAACCGCCACAGCCACACCGACTGCGACAGTCACGGCCACACCAACCGCCACGGCGACGCCAACTGCAACCGCCACGGCGACATCAACCGCCACAGCCACACCGACTGCAACAGTCACAGCCACACCAACCGCCACGGCGACGTCAACTGCAACTGCCACGGTGACATCAACCGCCACAGCCACACCGCCTGTGACAGCAACGGCGACGCCAACTGCGACATCGACGTTGATCCCGACTCCGACTCCCCCGGGCGGCGGCCTCACGCCGACTCCGACCCCTACGGCCAGCGCGACCACGACCCCAACTCCCGCGCCCGGGCGTGTGGGCAAAATTACGGTGCCCAGAACCGTGACGATCTCGGCTTCTGTCGGACAAAACGTCGACGCGGGTTCGTTCAGCTACACCAACATGGGGACCCGCGCGGAGCAGCTGGTCTCTGTTGTCATCAGCGTGAGCGGCCCTTCGGCGCTCGCTTCACTGACGGTTACGGAAGGCAGTCAGACCGCAACTGTTTCACCGGTTGCGGCGAGCAACACATTGACTTTCAGTCCGCCGATCAACGTCGCGGCCGGCGCGACGGTGTCGTTTGCGATCACAGCGGAAACCGCCCGCAGCGTCTCGGCGATTGCTCAGCGGATCATCTATGCCGGGATGCTCGCCGCCGGCAATCTCCCGATTGGCCCACTCGGCGGCGGCATGATGCTGCTCGGCATGATGCTGATGCCGATGGATATCCGTCGGCGGCGGCGCGCGATCGTGATGGCGCTCGCAGCGATCGCGCTGATGGTCACGGTGGCGGGATGCGCCGGCGGCGGCGGTAGTAGCGGCGGCGCCCCATCCGTGGGCTCCAGCCGTGCGGTCCACGGCAGCGGCACCCTGAACAATCCGATGATGCTTTC
Organism: Binataceae bacterium (SeqCode); assembly: GCA_052146355.1. Classification (GTDB taxonomy): domain Bacteria; phylum Desulfobacterota; class Binatia; order Binatales; family Binataceae; genus JAFAHS01. Next base: position 1,281 of record JBKQNE010000242.1, read on the forward strand.
CACCATCAAGGTGACCAGCAGCAGCAACAGCATTACCACCGTGCTGCATCTAAGCGGAATCGAGTTCGTCAGCGAATAGGTAGGCCACAAGCCATGATCCGCTTTTGTTTCCTGTGTCCGAGTAGCGGCGAGCGTGCGATCTCTTTGCCACGCGCTACTCGGCGTTACCCTCAAAGGGCTGGACAAAGGTCCGTGGGCAGCATTTGCTAATAGGGAATGCTCTGCGGATCGTGTGGCACCAATAACTCCGAGGGCCGTGGTTTCTGCGGTCAATGCGGAACGGCGCTGGAAATCGCCTGCGCCGTCTGCGGTGCATCCAATCGCGTCGATGAGAAATTCTGCGGCGGATGCGGCAAATCTCTGGGCGGGCGTGCGGCATCATCGACCCTCCCTTCGGCGGGCTCCGTCGCGGTATCGCCGCCCGTGGGACGGGGTCACCCGGAATCAATCGCGAATGGCCGCTACCGGATGCGGCGGCTTCTCGGCGAGGGCGGCAGCAAGATTGCCTATCTTGCTCACGACGAGATGCTCGATCGCGACGTCGCCGTTTCGCTCTTCCGCGTCGAGGGACTCGATGATGCCGGCCGCGCACGCGTCCTTCGCGAGGCGCGCGCGATGGGCCGTCTCGGCGACCATCCTCATATCGTAGGCATTTACGATATCGGCGAAGCGGAGCAGGGCCGGCCATATATCGTCAGCCAATACGTGCCGGGCGGCTCGCTCAGCGATCTGTTGCGCCGTTCGCCCGATCATCGTCTGCCGGTGACGGACGCAATCCGCATCGCCGAGCAACTGTGTCACGGAATCGAATACGCGCATTCGCTCGGCATCGTTCATCGCGATATCAAGCCCGCGAACGTTTTTCTTGCGAACGACGGCTCGCCGCTGCTCGGCGACTTCGGGCTTGCGGTCGCGCCGGATCAATCGCGGATCACGGCGCACGGCATGATGGTCGGTACCGCGGCGTATATGCCGCCGGAGCAAGCGCTGGGGCGCGCGCTCGAGCCGCGCAGCGATTTGTACTCCTTTGGCGCGATGCTCTACGAGCTGCTGACCGGCCGCCCGCCATTCATCGGCGGCGATCTGATGGCGATTGTTTCCCAGCATGTAAACGCCGCGCCGGAGCCGCCGTCGAAGTACGCTCCTGCTGTGATGCCCGCGCTCGACGCGCTGGTGCTGAAGCTGCTCGCCAAGGGCCCGGCAGAACGCCCGCTGAGCGCTGCGGCAGTCAGCGATACGCTTCACACCGTCGCTGGTTCTTCGCGCGACGTGATGGATCAGCTCGCCTCCACGATCATGGTCGAGCGGCCGAACCTGAGCAGTCAGGCAGCGCCGGACGGTACGGTCAGCATCATGTTCTCCGATATCGAGAATTCGACGCTGATGATCGAGCGGCTGGGCGATCTCCGTGCGCAGGAAGTGTTTCGGACGCACGATCGCGCGATTCGCGAGCAGGTCGCGAAGCAGGGCGGCTACGAAGTCAAGTCGATGGGCGATGGGTTTATGATCGCTTTTTCCAGCGCCCGTCGTGCGCTCCTTTGTGCGGTCGAAATTCAGCGCTGGCTCGCGGAGTATTCCAAACAACATCCTGATGCGCCCCTGCGCGTGCGAATCGGTCTCAACACCGGCGAGGCCATCCGCGAGTCGGGCGACTTCTTCGGAAAGACTGTCGTGCTCGCCGCGCGAATCGGCGCCGCCGCGCGCGGTGGAGAAATCCTGGTTTCGTCGACCTTCAAGGAAATCAGCGCCAGCGCCGGCGATATACGCTACGACGCCGGGCGGGACATGAGCCTGAAAGGTCTCGCGGGGTCGTATCGCGTCTACCGCGCTCTGTGGGCATCGGCCGAAAAGAAATGCCCGAAATGCGCGGGTACGATTCCTGCCGCTTCAACCGCGTGCCCACATTGCGAGGGCAAGGTGGTCGAGCTGGCGCCGTCCAAAGCTGTATTCGCCGCTCCCGCAGGCCTTCAAGCGTCGGGCTCAGCGACGGTTGCCAAGCGCGAGCGCGACGAGGCTGTCAGCGCGATCAATGTTCCGACCGGTGAATACAAAGAACTCCTGAGCCGGCGACCGTGGCGGATCCCAACTCGTTTCATCGCGAGGAATCGCGGGAGACGATTAGCCGTCGCGGGAGCGATAGCGCTTATCATTCTGACCTTCCGGATTTTCAAGTCGAGGCCACCAGACAGCACCGGGAGTTCATCGCCATCGTCATCTAGTGTCTCCGAGCCAGAACTTCCGACCAAAGCCGTCCCGGTGTCCGCAGGGGCGGACAAATCGTCCTCCGCGCCGGCCCTGAAAACCTCTGCATCGCTCGGCGAAAAGCATGCTGCCCCTGCGCAAAAGAAAATCGCGGCCGCACCATCAAGCGAGGCAGCGCCGGAGCTTCTTAAATCGAAGACGACAATAATTTCATCCTCTGCCCCGTCGTCGGCCGATCAACCGGAAGAGGACGATGCCCCTTCCACCGATATGCAGGTGAGCCGATGCAAGCCCACTCCTCACCGCTACAATATTCAGGTTGATTCGATGGCAGACAAAACCGCTGCGGACGAGATGGTGCATCGGATTGCCGATCTGGGGTTCAACGCCTGCGAAAAAGCCACGACGGTAAATGGACAGACTCAGTACGCGGTGCGAATCGGGCCATACGACTCGGCCGACCAGGCCGCCGCCGCGCAGGACAAACTTCACGAGCAATACAAGGCCGAGTATTCAGAGCCGTAACGTCGCCCGGAGCTTGTGTTCCGTTCCTTTGCATGGCGCCCGGGAGCTCTAGTCGGTTGACATTGGTCGCGCCATTGAGGATGTGCTAGCCACAATTCGCCGGCTAACTGCCTTGAGGAGATTCATCCGATGAGTGACTTGCTTGCCGAGAAAAAAGGCCACATCGCGATACTGACGCTCAACCGTCCCGATCGTATGAATGCGATTAGCACCGAAATGCTGACCGTGCTGGGTCGTCAGCTCGCCGCCTACGACCAGGATTCGGACGTGCGCGCGATCATCATGACGGGGGCAGGGCGCGGATTCTGCTCCGGGCTGGATTTGAAAGATACCGCTGCCGGCCGCGGCATTGGCGGCGCGCTGGGCGCTGGCGGCGCCTCGCATATCAGCACGATGGAAATTCCCACCGTCACGCTTCATCGTATCGATACTCCGGTAATCTGCGCGATCAACGGCCCGGCCGCGGGCTACGGCTTCGACTTGGCGCTCGGCTGCGACATCCGCCTGATGAGTGATCGCGCAAAGCTGGCGCCTGCGTTCGCCAAACGCGGCATCGTCCCCGAGAGCGGCGGCACCTGGTACCTGCCGCGACTGGTCGGATGGGCGAAGGCCTGCGAGATCGGATTTATCGCGGATGACATCGCGCCGGAGCGCGCGGCGGAACTCGGGCTGGTCAACAAGGTGGTCGCGCATGATGAATTGATGAACGAAGCGATGCTGTGGGCGGAAAAGATCGCGGCGAACGCTCCCCTCGGCATCAAGGCGATGAAACGGCTATTCCGCCATGGCCTCAGCGAGGACTTCGAGTCGCACACCCATCACGTGCTGATGCAGCTTCTGATTTTGGTTCGCTCGAATGATTTCAAGGAAGGTCTGCAATCCTTCCTGGAGAAGCGCCCGCCCGACTTTCAGGGAAAGTAATCGTCTCGCGATCTTAAGGTTGCAGAGGCTTTAGCCTACGTTCTTCAAACCGCGATCAGGGCGCCTGCATAAAGGCGACCGCGACCCCATCGAGCGGATCGACGATGCGCGCGATCTGCCCTCCCTGTATCGCTTTCTTTGCCTCTGTGGCCTGAAAGCCGTTCGCGCGCGCGGTTGCGACGGCGGCCTGAATGTCGCTGCACATGAATGCCAGGCCCCAACATCCGGGGCGCTCGCGCGACGGACCGACCACCTCGATCAAGGTTTGCTCCAGCTTGAAGAATGCCTGGCGCATCCCGTTGCCGACCTCGCGGATTCGCTTGCACGGGACTCCGATACCTTCGTGCGCCGCGATGGCGTTCTCGAGCACCGGGGTCATCACCACGATGTGCTCCAGAAAGTCCACGGTATTGGGATTCGGTCCGACAAAATCACGATGAAGCTTGCGGCGCGCATCCTGATCGGCGCCGACGTTGAGCGCGGCGGTGAAAACGCCAGGCAAGCTCGCGGACACCGCGATGGCATCTGTCATCGCTTCCGGGGACGGTACCGCCGAACCTCCGGCGCTCTCGCAATTAGCCGGCTCGATACCCCAGATCCATCCGATCATCCCGCCACCGCGGGAGACCGCTTCGGACACTGCGTCGGCAAGCTGACCGCCCGCGCCGCTGCTAGGGCAGCATAGGTCTATCTCCACGGCGCCCGCCGCCAGCCGGGTGAAACTCAGGCCGGCAACGTGGGTCTCCTCGGGAGCCACCGCGAAACCCGCGCGTCGCCATCGCTGTCGCGCAGTTTCCAGCGCTGGTGTCGCAACGATTACTCGCTCTATGCAATTGATGCGCATCCGCGGTTGTCCGTGGGCGAGCCTACCGCGAACTCGCGATGCGATGCCAATTGGCCATCCTCTTGCGGGAATCTCCGGTTCCTCGCATTATCGGCTAACCATCGTTAGGCGAGGGAGACCGGAAGAGGCTGATGAAGATTCCGTGGGAGAGCATTCAGAACGAGGCGCTGGACACCTTGCGCGCGCTAGTCCGCCTTGACACCACCAATCCGCCCGGCAATGAGCGGATTGCGGCGGACTTTATCGCCGGCATCCTCGGCACGCACGGAATTGACTGCGTCATCCGCGAGAGCGCTCCCACCCGCGCCAATCTGGTTGCGCGGCTGGCGGGACGCGACCGGGGCAAGCCGGCGCTGCTGCTTTCATCGCACACCGACGTCGTTCCGGTGGAACGCGAAGGATGGACCCGCGAACCGTTCAGCAGCGAAATTTACCAGGGATGTGTCTGGGGCCGCGGCACTATCGACATGAAGTCGAAGGGCGCGATGGATCTGGCGCTGGTGACCGCGCTCAAACGCATGGGCGCCATCCCCGAATGCGACATCATCCTCGCGGCGGTGGCGGATGAGGAAGCCGGATCGGATCTCGGCGCGAAATTTCTCGTCGAGCGTCACCCTGAGCTGGTGCGGTCCGGATGGGTGCTGAACGAGGTGGGTGGCTTCACGCTGCATGTGGGCAAGCGGCGCCTGTACCCGATTCAGGTGGCGGAGAAGGGCTTCGTGACCGTCAAGATGATCGTGACTGCCCCGCCCGGACACGGATCGATGCCGCGCAGAGACACCGCGATCTCGAAGATATCTGCGCTGATCACCAAGATCGTTAATACTCCCATGAAGCGGCGTGTCACGCCGTTGATGAGCCGCACGCTTGCCGAACTCAGGCTGCCGGAAGAGGACCCCGGTCCGCTCCTGCGCCCGATGCTCGCGAACACTGTGACGCCGACGATCTTACGCGCCGGCTACAAGGATAATGTCATTCCCGGCGAGGCGTCGGTTGTGCTGGATGGTCGCACGCTGCCGGGCCAGGATCCTGAGAGCTTCATGGCCGAGCTGCGCGCCATCGTCGGTCCTGAACCGCGGTTCGAGCTGATCAAGACCGCGCCTCCGGCCGAAACCAGCGCTGACACCGAGCTGTTCGAGCTGATTCGCCGCAAAGTGGAAGCGGCCGACCCGGGAGCACAGGCGATTCCGTGGATGACACCCGGCGCGACCGACAACAAATTCTATACGCGGCTGGGTTCGCAGTGTTACGGATTCAGTCCCGTCAAGCTCGAAGCCCACATCCCGTTCGGGTCGCTCTTTCATGGCAACGACGAGCGTCTTCCAATCGAGGGATTCCTGTGGGGCTTGAAGGTTTACACCGAAGTCGTGCTGGAATTCGTCGGCCTAAGATTCCGCGATATTTTCAGTTGACCCTGGATCGCTCCGGCTAATCGCAAATTCCCTTTTTCATCACTGGGGAGCGCCGCCGATGCCTTCTCCCCCCGGGAGAAGGTGGCGCGTTGCGCGCCGGATGAGGGTCGGTAGATTCGTCGCGAATATTCGTCAGGAAGCGACCGGCCCTCGCCCGGCGCGATGAAAGACCACGCATGAGCCCGATCAGCAATTCGCGATCAGTTTGATGCCTGAGTCTGAGTCTGCGGAGTGAATGTGATGAGCAGCCGCGGCGGACCGTCGAGCGATAGCACGGAGACGTCCGCCAGGGGCACGGTGTTCATCGTCACCGTCGTGACGCCTGAGCTCGTTGATACGTCGCAATCCCGAAAGATCGATCGATCGAACACGATGTGCGCAGGCACCCCTTTGTCCGCCGTCACATCCTTGAGCGTCAGAATCGCTGTCGACGAACCGGGAGCGTTCTCTACACGCTTGTCGAATGAAACCGGTCCCGTCAGGTCGAGGATGATCGACATCGGCGGATCCGCTTGCGACAACCGAATCATCTTCAACGTCGCCGGTCCCACCGTGGTCGGCGCCGCTTTCGTGTCGGGCTGAGTCAGGACAGGCAATCCATCCGGGCCGTAGGCCGTGGCCGATTGATGCGCCACTGCTGCCAATTGATCCGTTCCTGCCGCCGCCGAAGATGCAGCCGTCGCGGCCGATGGCGCTGGTCCCAGCGATGGGTCGTAGGCGTTGAGCGCGTCTCGCTGCCGCACCACGACATGATCGGCTGGGTCGCCGTCGTTGCCGTAGCCGGTCTCCGCGAGCACCAGCGGCAGCGGATCTTCCTCGGTATCGACCGGCTGGTTGAGCTTTTTAAGTTCGGCCTGCGCCTTCTTGGTGTACGGCGTGTCGGGGTAATGGCGGACCAATGCGGTAAATGCCTGCGCCGCGGAGTACTTCTTGCCTTCCTTTTCCAGCGATTGCCCCAACTCAAACAGCGCGTCCGGGGCGATCGGAGTTTCAGGATATTTCTGCATCAACTCCGCCAGGCGCGATTCGGCGGCGCGAAAGTTGGCGCGCTTGAAATAATAGTTGCCGACCACCATCTCGTGGCGCGCGAGCATTTCCCGGCAGACGTCGGCGTCCTGCCGCGCCAGCTCGGCAAACGAACCTTCGGGGAAGCGCTGCTCGATAATCTCGAAGTGCTTGAGCGCCTGTTCGCTCTTCGTCTGGTCCTGATCTTCGCGGCCAATCTGATCGTAATAGCTCATCGCGATGTAGTAGCTGACGAGCTCGAGGTTCTTGCTGGTCGGATGCATCCGCTGGAAGTCGTCGAGGGTCCCGACTGCCTCGGCGTAATCCTTCATCTCGTAGTACGCGAGACCGATCTTCATCTCGGCATCCTCGGCATACGGGCTGAACGGGTATTTGTCGATTACGATCTGGTAGCCCTCGATCGCGGCGTTGAATTCCTTATGCGCGAATTGGCTTTGAGCCTGCTGATAAACGTCTTCGCCTGATGGCGGCTTGCGGATGGAGCAGGCTGCCATCGGTAGAAGACAGAAAATCAGTGATGTCGCCAACAATTTGCGCATGAGCCCGGTGACCGCGTTAAGGTTAGACAACGATAGCGACCAATGCAAATCATGTGATTGCAAAATGTAACAGCGTATTAAACTGGAAAATTACGCGCGTATTACAATTTCCGATAAGCGCGAGCATAAACGGCCTTTCCTGCCGCCGCAAATCGCCGTCCGAAGCCCGTCCGATCGCACCCCGGCACCGGTTCCGATGATCGCGCCATCCCGCCCGCACCCAGCATGGCAAAAATATCATCCGCGTACTGCGCCACATCCGTAGCGACGTAGAGCGCTCCGCCGCTGACAAGCGTCCGTTTCAGGCTTGCCCCCAGGTAGGGCGTGAAGAGCCGATGTTTATGGTGCCGCTCTTTCGGCCATGGGTCGGGAAAATACACGTGATAAGCGCTGATGCTGCCCGCGGGAAGCATCAAATTGACCAGCGTGCGCGCATCCATGCGCACCACGCGGAGATTCGCGAGGCCCGCGCGGCCGCATCGCACCGCCAGCATCCGCGACACGACTCCCGACAATTCTACGGCCAGGAAATTGCGGTCGGGAAATTCGGCGGCACGCGCCGCGACGAAATCGCCTTTGCCGGCTCCGATCTCGATCTCGATCGGCGCGGTGCGGGAGAAAATCGATTGGAGATCGATCATGAAGACCGCGCCCTCGGCCGCGAACAGCGCCGAGTCCGCCGCTCTGCGAGATTCGGGCTGTCTCCAGATCTTCGCCGCTTTTCGAAGCCGAGCCATACTGCGGCTCCACGATTACGGAGCCGCGCAGCCGCCGCAAGCGGGATGATCAGTCGGGGCGGGCGAGAAATGCTTTGACCCGCTCGACCAGCGGCTTCAAGTCGGTGTTGTCGACCAGAGCACTGGCCATCCTGACCGGATCTCCGAAGAAGAAACGCTCGTAAAGCACCTGCCTGCCGCCAAAGGAGCTGCACGCGACGTCCCAGGCCAGCCGATAGAGAGCGACGCGATCGCGCGCGCCAACGTCCGCTCCGCCGAAGTAGCGATCGATCGCCGGGCGCTCATCGGCGTTCGCGAAATCGGCGTCGGACGGCGTCGCCATCAATGAAGACGAGCTGTTGAGCTGAATAATCTCGACCATCCTCGGATAGAGTCGCGGGAACAGGTTGCGCGCCGTATCCAGCGGCGGCCGCGCCGGAGCAAAGACACCCCTCCGGTCCGCGGCGGCATCGGCTTCCGCGGCACGCAGGCACGCGCGCATCGTCTCGGTCGTCGTGATCATCTCGGCCAGCCGCTCGCGGACGTGTTGCAACGGCATCGCATCGCTCGCCTCGGCGATGCGCGCCGCGAGTCCCAGCAGAAATTCGCTCTTGGCGACGTTCTTCACGACAACCTGATGCATCATGTGCACGACCGCGCCGGTCGCCGCGTACAGCGCGTTGCATCGCGCCACGTCGCCGCACAGGAACACGCGCTCCCAGGGCACCATCACGTTGTCGAAGATCACGACGCAATCCATTTCCTCGAAGCGCGCCGCCAACGGATGGTCAAACTTTGAACGGCCGACATCGTAAGGATCGCGGCAGAGGAACTTGAGTCCTTTGGCGTTGCAAGGAATTGCGAACGAGAGCGCAAAGGGTTCCGCGGCCGGCTCGGCTTTGAGCACCGTCGACGGAAAGACCAGCAGCTCTTCCGACATCGGCGCGAGCGTGGCCAGCATGCGGCATCCGTTGACGACAATTCCCTCGGCGGTGCGCTCCACCAGCTTAAGCGCCAGCTCTGCGTCGGTATGCCCGGCCCATCCCTGCGCGCGGCTGGCGCGCGGATTCACGAGTGTATGCGTGGCGCACCAATCGTGATTGCGTGCCTCGCGGTAGTAATTCTGTATGTTGTCGCCGTAGCGCGGATCGCTTTCGGCGAAAAACTCGTGCGCCGCCGCCATCGCGGCGACGCTGACGTTCAGGTAGTCGGGCGTGCGGCCCAGAAAACCGCATCCGAAGTCCGCCCACACCTTCATCATGTGGCCGCGCTTGCGCACCTCCTCGGCGGTCTTCGGCTGGATGAACGACAGTCCGGCGCGTCCGCCGTCGTCGGTGCGGAAGGTCATCGCCTCGGGCCGCTCCATCTGCAAGTCGTACAGCGAAGCCAGGGAACGCGCGCAATTCTGAAACGCCGGATGCGACGTTACTTCGCGCACGCGCTCGCCCCCGATCCATATTTCGGCGCCGAACTTCTTGAGCGCGGAAAGATAGTTGTTGCCCGAACGCGCGCCCATTTCAGAGCAGCTCCCTGAGCGCGGGCAGCCGCTTCAGGAGCCGCTCCGCTGCGTCCTCGGGCGCCATGTAGGGAGGCCGGGCCGGGCCCATTTCAATTCCGGTCGTCACCGACGCCGTCACCTTGGTGGTGCCGAGATGGCCCAATGTCTCCTCGCCGCCGCGCGGAAAACATCGATTGAGCCGCCGCTGAATTTCCTCGGCGCGCGCGAAGTCTTTGGCGCCGAATGCTTTGAGCAATGCCGCCGCCGCGGGCACGGCAAAGATGTTGATAAAGCCGCCCGCCGCGCCGAGCATCAGTCCGGCCAGGAACGCGCGAAACGTGTTGTAGATTTCCGCGCGCCCGCCGACCTCGTCGTAGAGCGCCTCGAGATGCTGCAAGTCGGTCAGCACCTCTTTGAACGCGACCACGCCGGGAATCGTGGCGAGCTTCCCTGCGAAGCGCGGCGAGATATTGAATTTGCTCAGCGCCGGGTTGTGGTAGATGACGACCGGCAGATCGCCGGCCTCGCCGATCATCCGGTAAAGCCGCTCGACTTCCAGTTCGCCGCATCGCCAGTAGTACGGCGGAATTACCTGCTGCGCGTCGTAGCCGAGGCGCGCTGCGATTTTGGAATAGTGCAGCGTTTCGAGCGTCGTCGCGCCCGAGGTCATCGCCACCGCGCAAACAGCAGGCCGCTTGCGCGCCTCTTCGATGACGATTTCGAATACTCGCGTGCGCTCCGCCTCGTTGAGATGGAGGAATTCGCCGATGCTGGGTGCGGCGACCACGCCTTGCGCGCCGTTGTCGAGCGCCCATCTGACTTCCTTGCGCAGCGTGTCTTCGTTGAGCCGGTAGTCGTCGTGAAACGGCGTCACCAGCATCGCGATAACTCCATGCGTCAGCTTCATCTTGAAACTCCTTCTTCGTGCGCGCGCTGTTCGGGGCCAAAGTAGAAGATCGCCTGGCCGGTTCCGATCGCGGCTTCGTAGCGTCCGAATTGTTCGCCACGCCAGGTCCAATCAGATCCGCCCATCGCTCCCGCCATGATCAAATAGTGCGAGAAGCGGCCCTCGGGCGTGCAATGCGCCCGGAAATCGGCGGCGCTGGCGATTACGTCGGCGTGGCGGCCGCCGCGAAACCACTCCATTATTTTTTCATCGTAGAGGCGATTCGCCGTGGAGCTGATGTCGTCGGGCGAGGCCGACGCGCGCGCCAGGATGCGATCGTAGTCCCAGAAGCGATGCGACAAGCCGCCCGATGCGATCAGCACGACGCGGCGGTTCGATTTGCGGATCGCGGCGCCAAGCGCCGCGCCGTAAGCGAGGTCGTTCTCGACGCCCGCCGTCTGGCACACGCTCATCGAAAGCACGCGCCGCCGCCTGGTCGAATTGAAATAGTACATGACGTTAAGCGTCGGGTAGTGCACCGGCAGATTCCGCCGCGCTGACGCTATTGCCCGCACGCCGCGATCGCGCGCCTCGGCCTCGATTGCGCGCGCCAGCTCGGCGTCACCCTGATAGTCGTACTCCAGGTCGTGGAGCATCTCGGGCAATTCGTCTGAGGTGTAGACGCCCTCCAGCCGATCGTGCGCGTTGAGCACGTACTCGAGGGTCGAGAACCAGTGCGTGTCGACCAGCGCAAACGTGTCGAATTCGAGCGAGCGCAGCCGTTCGCGCTCCAGTTGCGGCATCGCGTCATAGAAGGTCGTGACGTTCTTGCCCATGTACGCTTTGCGCGCTTCGAGATCGGTGATCATCAGGCGCGGCACGTGCGTGGTGAAGATTGCGGCGACGATCTCACCCATCGCGATTCCCATCTCCGTACGCCAGACACACGAGCTTGGGCTCCGTCCAGAACTCCAGCGCGTAGCGGCCCCCCTGGCGCCCGAGTCCGCTCATCTTCGCGCCGCCAAAGGGAGTGCGCAGGTCGCGCAGAAAAAAGCTGTTGACCCATACCATCCCGGCCTTGATTCGCTCCGCGACGCGCAGCGCGCGCGACAAATTTTCGGTCCACACGTAACCGGCCAGGCCGAAACGGGTTGCATTCGCCATCGCGATCGCTTCGTCTTCATCATCGAAGCGTTCCACTGTCAGCACCGGACCGAAAATTTCCTCGGTAACAGCACGCGCGTTCGCCGCGACCCCATCGAGAATCGTCGGGAGATAGTAAAAGCCCGGCCTGGGTGCATCGGGAATTTTTCCGCCCGTCACCAGGCTGGCGCCGGCCGAAACCGCTTCCGTCACGAAGCCGTGTACGCGATCGCGATGCGCCGCCGAAATGAGTGGCCCGTATTCGGTCTTCTGGTCGAGCGGATCTCCAATCCGGAGTTTCGCTACTTCGGCGAGCAGCAGCGGCAGAAAATCGTCCGCCGCGCGGCGTTCGATCAGCAGTCGAGAACCTGCGACGCACGACTGACCCTGGCTGCGAAAAATCGAGCGCGCCACGCCGGCGGCAGTCTGCTTCAGGTCCGCATCGCGGAACACGAGATTGGGCGACTTGCCTCCCAGTTCCAGCGCTACGCGCGCGAGCCGCTCCGAAGCGGCGGCCATGACGCGCTGCCCGGTCGTGACGCCGCCCGTAAACGCGATCGCGTCTACCTCGCGATGCCCGACCAGCGCGGCGCCCGTAGTGCCGAGACCGGTCACGATATTCAGCACGCCCGGCGGCAGCCCCGCGTCCGATGCGATTTCGCCGAGTGCCAGAGAAGTGAGCGGCGCGAGTTCCGATGGTTTCAGCAGGCAGGTGTTTCCAGTCGCGAGGCACGGGCCGAGGTTCCAGGTGCCGAGCATCAAGGGCGAATTCCAGGGGATGATTATCGCGCCGACGCCGAGGGGAGGGCGCTCGGTCAAATTGGCGAGCTTGAAATCCGCGCCGAGAAATTTCGCATCGCCCAGGGCGGCTTCCTGGGTCCACGATTGCGCGGCGGCGGCGAAAAAACGAAGGTTCTTCGCGGCGCGTGCCACATCGTGGTTGATGCATTCCGCTACCGGCTTGCCGACATCGCGCGCCTCGAGGGTGCCCAGATCCCTGGCGCGCCGCTCGATACCGTCCGCAAGGCGATTAAGGATTGCCGCCCGTGCCTCCGCGCTCATCCGCGGCCAGGGACCTTTATCTGCGGCCTCACGAGCGGACGCGACGGCCCGATCGACATCTTCTGCGGATGCATTGGGCAATTCCGCAATCACGCGTTCGGTCGCAGGCTCGATATCCGCGAAGCGTCCGGTACCGGACGACTCCACGTAGCTGCCGCCGATAAATAGTTTTGACTGCATCGGGCAGACTCCCCGTCCCTTTATAGCGTTACGCGGCGGGCATTCGACAGCATCGTGGGCTCGTTGGACTCTGTCCCCTTTAAGGAGACCTTTGTGGCGAACGGCGTCTGATGGCGCTTGGTGTCATCCTGAGCGAAGTGAGCAAACGCGAACGAACTCGACATGGCTTCTGGCCGCCCGACAGCTTCGCGCAAGAGAAGCCGGTACCGGTTCCGTTCGCGAAGCGCTCCTTAGTTTTGTTCTCACCCCCTTTAACTTGACGCGCTCGGCGCTCCGCCCTAATCTCGGCATGGCGAGTTGTGGCCGGACTCCCCAGAATTATTCCGCTCTTTCCTCTGCCGAATCTGGTGCTCTTTCCAGGCATCAAGCTTCCATTGCGGATCTTTGAGCCGCGTTACCGGGACATGATCGCCGAAGTTGCCGCGAGTCAGGGAATCATCGGCATGATTCTGCTGAAAGGTGAATGGCGCGACGACTACCATGCGTTTCCCGACATCTTCGAAGTCGGGTGCGCAGGGCGCGTCCAGGATCTTGTTCGCATACCGAATGGCGAATACACGCTGGTTCTGGACGGGTTGTCGGAATTTCGCGTGCGGCGCGAAATTCGCGAACGTTCTTATCGGCAGGCCGAAGTGGAATGGTGCCCCGTTCCGCATGCGGCGCTCGAATGCGATGCCGAAACTTTGGAAGGCCTCCGCGAAGTGCTGTTCAACTATTTCGGAACGCCTGCGCAAGAAGCATGGCGCGCATTGGTTGAGCAGCGCGGGCTGCGCGGGGCGGAGCTGATTAATCTTCTATGCTTTCACCTCGACGTGACGCCGCTGGAGAAGCAGACGATGCTCGAAGCGTTTGCAGATCGCGCCGACTGCCTGATTGATGTGCTGAGCTTTAAGCTTGAAGAACGGAAACTGGGACCCGGTGGTGCAGGCGGAGGAAGCGACACCTTCCAATAGGTGCGAATTCAGCGTCCCTAAGCGACACGAAACGCCCCCTCGAAGTCGGTTCTGGCGACATTTCCCGCGTGTCCGTTTCGTTGACTTCTACCCCGAACCTGACTCTTTTGGGGTAGCGGCGGCGGTTAGCAAATCTTCGCGAAATGCGGATAGATTTGCAAAACGCATAAATCGCCGAAGATCCGGCCTCAAGTAGTTGCTCTAATCTTCCGACCTCGCACGAGTTCCTGCTCCTTAAGCGGCCCCACGCCTCGGGCACATTTATTGCTTCAGTACCGGTTGAATTAAGAACAAAGAAAGAACCCGCAGCGTAAGCTTCAGTTAGAAGGGGATGCAAATCAGCGGGGCGAGGACAGGACAGTAAGATGGAATGGGAAAACAGCGCACTCGGATCACTTTTCGTACCGGACGTTTTGACGCCCGAGCAGTTCTATGACAGCCGTCGTGACGACAGCGCGATTCGGCCTGTAAAGAAGCTCATGATGGCGATCCTTGAGGACGCTTTGCGATGCTTTCAGAACAATGCCGATGCCAAGGGCGGATCGCGCAAGCGCCTCTTCCAGGAGGCCGAGAGCTGGCTGTGCGGTGAAGGCGGCGAGGGACCGTTCTCGTTTGAAACGGTCTGCGAGACGCTGAATATCGAGCCGCAGTTTTTGCGCCGCGGTTTGAAGGATTGGCGCAGTCAGCAGCTTGCGGGCATTTCGACGCGCCGACTGGCGCGGCGCTCTCCGGTGGTTCGCAGCGGGCGAATCAGCGCGCCTTCGCGCCGTGACAGCAAGCGCGCGGCCCGAGCCAACTAAGCGGACGGCCGCAACTAGAAACCGGCTAAACAAAAGCGGCACAGCGCGAATCGATTACGCGCTGTGCCGCTTCTTTTCTACGCTACGACGGCAACGCACGAAACTCGACGGAGCATCTGCCCCGTCGAAGTTCCGATGCGATTTGAACCGAAGTGCTACTGCGCCGCGGCCGGAGATGCTGCCGCCGCGGGAGCAGGCTTAGCCGCTGCCTGAGTACCGGGAGGCGGAGGAGGAACGTATCCGCGCTGTTGCTGCTGCGACCAATGTTCGCAAGCGGGAATGTCCTCCTGTCCAACCGAGAGCTGCTGCATGATCTGCTGATCGCTCCACCCATGCGCCTTCAGCTCGGCAATGCCCGGGCACTTCACTTTGAGATTGAAGTCCCGAATGTCGTTGGTGTTGACCTGCTGAGCCTGGCCTCCACCCGCCGAGCCGGCGCTGCCGCCGCTCTGGTTAGCGCATCCGACGACCAGGAATGCCAGCCCTGCTGAGGCCAGCAACAACCCAATACTCCGTTTCATGGCATCCTCCTTCACTCTAGGGGCCTCCCCCGAAACAAGGCCCACAACGGGCAATCCACCACCCAAGTCAAAGCAGCGTCAAAATACACCGATTAAAGGAAATAGCAAACCCCCCGTAACACAATCATAAGGTTTGGAAAACAACCTGATCGCCCTGACTCATTTTGCGCGCCCGCCCCTCTATGCACGCCAATTGCAGATGCGCCAGGGTTTCGAATGTCGCCGCCATCACGTGAAAGATCGGTCTTTCTTCTCCACCAAACACTTGCTGTGCCACTTCAAATGCTGTTTTTGGCTTCTGTTTCACCAAATCAAGCATTTCCGCCTCTCGATAGCGATGATGCTCGATAATCTGGTTGGCCCGATGGCGATGATCGTTATACACGCCGCCATGCGCCGGCAATATGTAGTCCGCGTCGAAGCGCTGAACTTTCAGTTGCGACTCGATGAAGTCGCCCAGCGGATTGCCCTCCGGGTTGTCGGGATAAATTCCCACATGGGGCGTTATCTTCGGCAGCAGATGATCGCCGACAATCATAATTTTCTCTTTGCGCAAGTATATTACGTTATGGCCCGGTGAGTGCCCCGGCGTCCAGATAACTTCCAGTTCGCGATTTCCAACCTTGATGATGTCGCCGTCTTTGATCGGATGGTCCGGCTCCGTCGCCGGATTGTACAGCGCCGTTCCCATCCACGACGGCCGCATCCCCGCCGGCGAGAAGTCCTCGATCGGAAAGCCGTGGCTCTTGAAAAAAGCGCGCGACTCGGGCCGGTCGGCGTGGCCCGTCTGCCCGAACATCACCATCCGGTTGGCGCGCTCCAGTTCGAGCGGATGCACGTAAGTCTTCGCGTGGCTGCGAAAGCGAATCGTGCCGGAAGCGCCGAAATGATCGATATGATGATGCGTCGCGATGAGCGTATCGAGATCTTCGATCTTGATTCCGACTTGTGCGAACGCCTCCTCGAGCGTCTGGATGCTTTCCGGCGAATTCATGCCGGTGTCGATCAGCGCCCAGGCGCCCCCACAATCGATCAGGTACACATTGATGATCGTCGGCCGCATCGGCAGCGGCAGAAAGATCTCGTAGATTCCCGGTCGGACCTCAACAATTTTTGTCGCCATTACGTCAGGCTCCGAGTGGCTGGCTTCGCATGGCAACTTGCCCTTGCGATCCGGCTCCCGTTGCGCACCTGAGCCGCCGCGCATCGACGATGCCGCGGCGCTGTGCAGTCGCGGCGCGGGTCCGGCGGCTCATTCGTGCAGTTCGTCTTTGACCTGGAAGGTCGCTTTGATGCGCACCCTCCAGCGCACGACGCGGTTGTTTTCGACGGACGCCGAGACATCCTCGACATGCACCGCGTGGATGCCCGAAATGGTCACCCCTGCGCGCGCGACCGCAATCTGCACCGCGTCTTCAACCGAGTTTGCGGAAATTCCCGTAAGTTCGATCGTCTTTTCGACCATGTTCGCGAACTCCCGCAGCCTTGCGGAACCCCTTGTTTGACGCTCTCGTCCGCTCGGCGCTAGGTTGTGCCCTGCGTGCTCAGTAGCTTACGCGCATTAGAGAAACAAGGCGAGTCCGCGGCAATCTTCGCATGCGGACCCGCGAGGATTATCGCCGGTGACGCTCAGAATCGAATCTCCCGACGGTGAGCCCGGGCTCACCGAGTTCATCAAATTTCAGGATTCTATCCGCCCGGAACTGACCGCCCGATGGCCGGCCGCGGCCGAGATGCAACTTCCCATCATGATCGGGCTGAGCGCGCTGGCCGCCGGCAAGATCATGAAGGCTTTCGTCGCGCGCGAAAACGGCGAGCTGCAAGCCCGCGTGCTGGCGTTCGTCGATCCCGCGTATGCACAGCGATGGAACGACAAGCTCGGTCATCTCGCGTTCTTCGAAGCCCGCCCCGGAACGCATCGCACGGTGCGCGAGATGATGGATGCCGCGTGCGAGTGGCTCCGCACGCAGGGCGCGGAGGCGGCGCGCGCGGGATTTTATCTGCCGCTCGAGCTGCCCTTCGTCATCGACGAATACGATGCGCTCCCGCCCAACCTGCTGCGGCAAAATCCCGACTACTATCATTCGCTTATCAAGGACGCGGGCTTCGAGTGCGAGAAAGGATTGGTCGATTACAAAATCGAGGTCACGCCCGAACTGGTCTCGCGTTACGAGAGCGCACTGGAAGCGGGCCGCAGAGGCGGCTTCGAAATCGTACCGCTCAAGGACATCGCCCCCGAAAAACGCGTCACGGAGTTCGCGCCCGCATTCAACGAAGCGTTCTACAATCACTGGGGCTTCGTCGGCGCGAGCAACGAGGCCTACGCCGAGATGCTCATGTTCTTCGAGATGCTCGGGGGACTTGAGACTTCGGTGGTCGCATATAGCGGCAGCGAAGTGGTGGGCACGCTGATGGTCGCGCCCGAGGAAACCGCGCACGCGGTCCTGAAGCCGGGCCGCGTGCTCAAGGATTCCGAGAAGCTCAATTTTCTCGGCATCGGAGTGCGCGAGACCGCGCGCGGCCGCGGCGTCAACCTGGCGATGGCGTCGTACGCATACCTCAAACTGATCAAGCAGGGCGCGAAGTACCTGAGCTATACGCTGGTCGTCGACGACAACTGGCCGTCGCGCCGCACCGCCGAAAAACTCGGCGCCAAAGTCTGCGCCAACTACGTCGTCTATCGCCGCAACTTCCGCCGCTGATCATGTGGCTAGCGCGCTCCCGGCTACTTCCGCCCCTCGCCCGCGCACGCGAAGCGTCCGCCTGAAAAAGCGGGAGAGGGTTAGGGTGAGGGGTGAGGGCTCTGCTTCCACCGGTTACCGCGCCCTCGGTGCCATCCTGAGAGTCTGGCGTCTTTCTGTCATCCCGACCGAAGCGGAGGGATCGCGCGCCGTCCGCGGCGCGCAACCGCGGCTCCCCTAAACCTTCCGCAGAAGAGTCACCCTCATGACGCCTGATTGCTCAAGTCCTTAAACTTCGCCCGCAGCACATCTCTCCCGCAAAATCACTCAACCATTCTAGGAAAATAGTGTCATTCCGAGGTTCTTCTCCGAGGAATCCCGTAAGTGTGAGAACCTTTGAACTCGATCGCCGAGACAGCCTCTTTCGGTTGCGGGCGTTAGCCCGCGCTGAGAGCTAACCGCCCCAGCGATGCTGCACGAAAAAGAAACGGGCCCGGCGTGGATGCCGGGCCCGTTTTGATTCAGCCATGGTGATGAGGACTATACCACCTTGAGGATGCTCTCCGGATGCTGCTCGTTGGGGTCGACGCCGGGTTCCATCTCGTAGACCACCGACTTGTCCACCACGAGCTGTCCGTCGTCGCCGACATAGATCTTGAAGCGATCCATCGGGCGTGGCGCCGGGCCTTCAAAATTGAGCCCGCTGATGTAATAGCCCGAGCCGTGGCAGGGGCATTTGAACTTTTGCTCCGTCTTCAGCCATCGCGGCGTGCAACCGAGATGGGTACACTTGGCGAAGATCGCGTAGAACCCTGCCTTGGTGCGGATGATCCAGGTACGGAAATCCTGCTTGAACTTTTCGCTCACCTCACCGACCACGTAGTCGCTCGGAAAGCCGGCGGTGAATTTGGACGGAGGCAGAAAAAGTACGCGCGGAAATGCCGATCGCACCGCGGCCAGCAATCCTATCGTTGCGAAAGCGGTGAACCCGCCCCATCCCAGGCGGCCTAGAAAGTCGCGCCGGCTCCACAGTGAGCCGAGTTCGGTCTTTTCCTTGTCGCGGCGCGCGCGTTCCTTGGCCTGCTCGTCGGCGCGCCACTTTGCAAGTTCAGCCGGATCGGTAGGTGCTTTGCCCTTAAGTGCTGCAGCCATCTAGATGCTTTCGAACCTCCCGCCCGAGTGAAACTCCATTAGCACACCCACATCTTATTTGACGTTTCCGATTAGTAAAAATTCTAACTCGGGAAACCCAATCATTTCAAGGAATGCTGGTCTGAAGACAAGGCCGGACGCGGATCAATGCAGAGCCGGCTGATTCGAGCCTGCCGATTGTGCCGGCGTCGAGGAGCTGACCGGAGCCTGGAAGGGCGACGTTATCACCGTGTCGTGATGCGTGGTGTTGGTCTCCGGAATGTCGTCGGGCAACGGAAGCTGGGTGATGGGGGGTAGTCGATCGTTCTCCTCGTCGGTGTTCGCGCCGAGTGCCGGCGCCAACGGGCTCTTGGTCGCCAGATAGTGCAGCGGACGCGCAACACCCCATTCCAGGATGTATCCGAGAGGCCGCAATCCATAGCTGGCAAGGTTGAGTAGCTGCGAATCCTGGTCGTCGTATTCCGACGGATCCTGCCGGTCTAACTGGGAATACTGCGCATGCGCAAAAGAAGGCGCAACGAATAGAAGCCCGGCACTCAACGCCAGTGTTGCACGCCACATATTCTCAACTTTGTTCCCTGCGCACGCCTGCTGTCAACCGTGCAACTCGCGCGTATCAGTCCGATGGGTTCGTGCTTGCCTTCGGGGTTCACAGGGCGCAATTGTAGGCTCGATGACTCGCGGGTGGGGGAGTTTCATTCGCGCGACGACGATCGTCGTCGCGCTGCTTGCGGCTACCGTGGCGGCCTGGGGTAGCCCGGCGCTCGCCAGGACGCCGGCGGGCGCAATTGTTTTCGTCGGCACCGACAACAATATCCACTACGCCGAAAACGCGGCCGCCAAACCCGAATGCCTCACTTGTCCGGTGCAAGGGACGCAGGTCCGGCGCGACCGCGACTTCACCCCCGTGGAATTTCGCCCGGTGGACGACCAGAATCCGAAGCTCGTCGACTACGCGTGGCCGACTTTCTCGCCCGACGGAAAACGGATCGCATATGGATCCGTCCTCAGAGATCGAAGCGGTGAATCCTACGCGGTCTGGGTCTACGATCTCGCCCGGCGCCAGGCGCTGCAGATTTACCAGAGCAAGAGCGAGCGCGTCGTTTATATTTTCTGGCTGGGTGACAACCTGCACCTTTCCTTCCTGCTCAACGAGCCCACCGGCTTGAGCCTGATGCTGACCGAGGTGAAGGAAGGCGCGCCCATACGGATCGTGATGAGCGGCGCCCCCTTGTACTTCGATTGGCGCAGCACCGGCGATCGGCTGGTGGTTCATACTGCCGGCTCCGATCCGGAAAGCAGCGAGCGGGTCGCGGTGATCAGCCTGTCGGAGACCAACCAGCAGGTCGACAAGGTACTCTCCAGTGGTCGCACGCCGTTCAAAACCCCGTGCTGGTCGCCCGATGGAAAGCATCTCGCTTACATCGCGAATTACCACGCCGAGTCGAACGTCGTCGTTGCCGATGCCAACGGAGAGCATCCACGATCGGTCGTGAGTCTGCCGATCGGCGACAATAGCCTCGTCTGGTCACCTGACTCCCGGCATATCGCGTACGCGACGACGGTGATTCCGCACGACCCCACTTTCCACGGAATCAAGCTGGTCGATATCGAAGATGCCAGCTCGCGCGATCTTACCAAGGACGACGTTACGGCATATTTCTTTTCACCGGACGCCCGCTATCTCGCCTACATCGACGTGCCGTCCGACAAACCGTACTACGTCTGGCAGGTGATTGATCTCAAAAGCGGAAAGACTCACAACCTCGGGCGCTTTCTCGCCACGCAGGAGGAGTCGATCGCATACCGCTTCTTCGACCAGCTCGCCCTGTCGCATACGATCTGGTCGACGGACTCGAGCGCGATAGTATTTGCCGGCGTGAGGCTGCTGGTAGAGCCCGATCAGGAACTCCGCTCCACGCCGCCGCCTTCGGTATGGGTCGTGCCGGTCGACGGTAGCGAGCCGCGCCAGGTCGATGCTGGCATCCTGGCTTTCTATGCACCTGCGCCGAAGTAGGTGAGTGGGCCGCGCTACTCGCTCAGGCCCGCGACCCGCGCCCTGACTCCCACCGGCGGCTTCCTCAAGGGCTTCGCGTTCTCGCTCAATCCCTACCTCGGATGCGTTTTCGGCGCGGCCGGCGGATGCCCCTTCTGTTACGTCAGGATGTTGCCGGTCGCTCGCGCCGGTGGGCGAGCCTGGGGCGAATGGGCAATCGCCAAGTCGAATCTTCCCGAGCTGATCGAAAAGGAACTGTGTGCGCTCGAAACCGCCGGAAAGCTCGGCGCGACTACGGTGTTCATGTCTTCGGCGACCGATCCTTACCAGGGCTTCGAGCGCCGGCTCGGGCTCACGCGCGCGGCGCTGGCGGCTTTCTCGCGCCATCGAATCCGCCGCTTGCTGGTGCAGACGCGCAGCCCGATGGTCGAGCGGGATATCGATTTGCTCCGCGAACTGGGCAATTCGGTGATCGTATCGATCACGCTCGAGACCAACGATGAATCAGTGCGTCGCGCTCTGACTCCCACCTCCTCGTCGGTCGCGCGCAGAATCGCCACCTGCGAGCGGCTCCGCCAGGCCGGCATCTTCGTGCAGATCGCGGTAGCGCCGATGATGCCGAACAATCCGGCGCACTTCGCGGAACTGGTCAATCCGGTCGCGGACCGCGTGATCATCGACACCTACTTCGACGGCGACGGCGCAGGCGGCCGCCGCTCGCGAGCACTCGGCATGGGCGAGCTATACACCCGGCTCGGATACGACCAATGGTTTCAGCCAGGAACAGAGCGCGATCTCCTGGCAGCAATGAAGTCCCGCCTCGGCGAAAACCGCGTCCTATTCAGCCGCGCCGGCTTCACCGATGTTTGATGACGCCAGAACCACAAGAACGTAAAGTGGGTTGGCTGATGGTAGTAGATGGCTCGCCTCGATGATGCTCAAAACGTCTCGTCTGACCCTGCGAAAATGGCAGGATGCCGACAGAAACCCCTTTGCCGCTATGAACGCCGATCATGAAGTCACGTGGGACTTGGGCGGCCCTTTGGACCGCGCCCAGAGCGACGCAAAATTTGACCGCTACGTCGCGGCTTTCGACCGGCACGGCTTCTGCCGGTGGGCCTTGGAAGATTCTGAGGGTCGCTTCGTAGGCTATACCGGTGTCATGCCTTCAAGCCCTGCTCATCCGCTCGGGTATCATGCCGAAATCGGCTGGCGTCTTGTACGCTCGGTTTGGGGGCTCGGCTATGCCACAGAGGCGGCAAAGGCCGCGCTACAAGACATCTTCGCGCGTGTCGGGCTCAAGGAAGTATTGTCGTACACCTCGCCCGACAATATCCGCTCGCAGGCAGTCATGCAGCGATTAGGTTTGGAGAGAGACGTGACGCGCGACTTTAGCGGACACTACGGCAATGAGATCTGGCACGGATGGGTCTGGGTGGCGCGGCCTACGTCCTGATTCCATTTCTAGTCCCTATTTGTCATTCCCGCGCGGCTACGCCGTACGCTTCGCGCCCGCCGCGCGAGGAACCTCCTTCCGCCCCTCGCCCGCTCGGCTGCGGGAGAGGGTTAGGGTGAGGGTTCTGCTTCCCCCCTCGCCCGTCCCTGCCACGGCCGATCCTCCAGCGCCACTCGGCGCTGAAGTGCTGTCATCCCGACCGAAGCGGAGTGGTTGCGGCGCGTCCCCG
>JBKQNE010000243.1:0-6388 GCA_052146355.1 Binataceae bacterium (SeqCode)
CTGTGTCCAATCATTATTTGTGTCGTAGAGTTCCCAAACGTCATCGTCGAATGGCGGCGTCTTCCCCGTCAGAATCCACGGCGTACGATGACGCGTCACCGCCGTCCAACCCTTGTGGTAGATCCCGCGATTGCCGAACATCTCGAAGTACTGCGTCTCTCGTCGCTCTGCGGCTTTGGCGTCGTCGTAGCTATAGAGCATGCTGACGCCCTGCATCGGTACCTGCGCGACGCCGTTGACCATGTAAGGCTCAGGAAGCTGCGCCGCTTCGAGGATCGTCGGGGCCACATCGATCACATGGTGAAATTGATTGCGGATCTCGCCTTTGGCCTTGATGCCCTTTGGCCAATGGACCACCGTACCGTTGCGGGTTCCACCCCAGTGCGATGCGACCTGCTTGGTCCACTGGTAGGGCGTGTCCGTCGCGTGCGCCCAGCCCACAGCGTAATGATTATACGACTCCGGGCTGCCGAACTTGTCGATACGAACCTTCAGGAAATCTGCCGTTTCCAACGCATTGAGGCCATTGAAGGCAATCGCCTCATTGAAGGAACCTTGCAGAGTTCCTTCACCCGAAGCTCCATTGTCGCCGATGATGTAATAGACCAGCGTGTCATCGAACACCTGTAACTGTTTCAGCGAGTCAATCAGCCGTCCAATGTGATAATCGGTGAACTCCAGGAACCCGGCGTACACCTCCATCTGGCGAGCCAGGACCGGCTTCATCTCCGCGGATTGCTCGCCCCACGCTGGGATCTGCGTGGGACGCTTCGTCAGATCGCAGCCCTCAGGTATAACTCCGAGCTTCTGTTGGCGAGCGAAAATCTCTTCGCGAAGTATGTCCCAACCTTGATCGAACTTGCCTTTGTATTTGTCGGCCCACTCCTTGGGAACGTGATGCGGCGCGTGAGTTGCTCCTGGCGCGAAGTACATAAAAAAGGGCTTGGAAGCGGCCAATAGTCGCTGCTGACGTACCCAGTCGATAGCGCGATCGGTCATGTCAGCCATGAAATGGTAGCCCTCTTCGGGTGTAGCCGGAGGATCGATAGTCTGCGTGCCCTCGTGAAGCGACGGATAATACTGATTCGTTTCGCCGGCGACGAATCCGTAAAAGTATTCGAATCCCGAGCCCGTCGGCCAGCGATCGAACGGCCCCACCGGACTCGTCTCCCACACCGGGATCTCATGACATTTGCCGAATTGAGCTGTGGAGTAGCCGTTCAATCGTACAATCTCGGCGATTGTCGCCATAGAATTCGGCCGGCGTGAGGTATAGCCCGGCGCCGAGGTTGCAATCTCCGTAATGCCACCCATTCCGACCGTGTGATGGTTGCGGCCGGTTAAGAGCGCAGCGCGGGTCGGAGAGCACAGCGCGGTTGTGTGAAACCGCGTGTATCGCAATCCGTTTTCCGCAAGCCCTTCAGCGGTCGGTGTCTCGCATGGCCCTCCAAACGCACTCGACGCGCCGAATCCAACGTCGTCAAGGAGTATGATCAAGACGTTCGGCGCGCCCTGCGGCGGACGCAACTGCTCGATCGGCGCAAACTTGGAATCGGGATCCTTCGCGTCATACGCTACAAAGCCCCCATACGGCTGGTCGGGAATGGGCAGGACCTCGCGCTGAACTTGCCTCGATACGTTCTTGGAATCGCTCATGGTGCTTCTCCCTCTGTCGTAAATTGAGGGCGCGGATGCGCCGTTAAATAGCGGCTTGCCTGATTTCAATCGTCCTCTCTTCGAGGCACACGATAATGCTTCGAGTACCGCTGGCAATCCAGCCTCCGCCAACCTCAATCGTACCAAGGCACAGAAGCCGAAAACGTCTGCGACGCCGACGAAGACTCCACCGCCTAAGAAGACGCCGAAGCCCACCCTACTCCTAAGCCCCCAAAGACTCCCAAGCCTACCCGGACCGCGCCACCTAACTCCGGTCCGAACAACGACGTCAACACCATTACCGATCCGACGCCGACCGCTACCCCCATTTGCTACTTCGATGCCAACGGCGTCCGCAACTCGGACCGCGACTCCTAGAACTTCCCGTTTACCTCGCGTTGCCACAACAGCGGATCAAAACTAGGGCGCTTCATCGAACACGGCGCTGATTGCGCCGAAGTGGCGCAAATCAAGCTGACCACGTGTTGCGCCTCTGCCGACGATTCAAACGTCGGCAGTTCCTTCCCTCCCCAGAGATGACTACCGCAGTCAAAAATCCTGCGCCTGGCGTCGTGTAGAAAAGACCAGAGGCTCGCACCGTTCGTCGGCCCCCAGCACCGGGGTGCTTTACCGAGAATGCAGGCGGAATTTGACGGGCTTCATCTCGAACATCTCTCCGCGTACGCCTTCGAAGTTGTGTAGCGAATTGTTGATTTTGTTCGAAATCAACAATTCGCCACAGACAGGTTCGGATACCCGCTTTTTTTCCTTACAGCGAGCGGCTTGGAAACGAACGCCTGGAGTCCTCCAGCAGCTTGCGTACGATTCAGCCGCTACGATGTCGCCCGCTCACCTATCTGAACCGTTCCGCTTGCCTCGCTCGCGGTGGCCGGTCCCGCATGTGATTCTTCGCTAGGCGCGCGACAGCTTTCGTTGTTGTCCGATTCCATGCGGCCCCAACTACAGCAGACGCAACGGGAATCGAGTACTTGATTAGGTTTCGTTGGAGAATCTTGACCCCCACCTTCCTTCCGATCGCCTGCAACGCTTGAAGGACATCCTTCCGAATCGTCCTCCGCATAGTTGATGCGGCCAGGTTGCCGCCGAGCTTCATGCCGAATTTGCCCGCCTCTTCTGCAGCGCCCCCGCCCAACGCAAATGCCAAGATTAGCAACGCGTCTTCTGGATCGTCGGCTTCCAGGGGCGCGCCGTAAACCTTTGCTAGTTCGGCAACCAGTTGAAGCTGTATCTTCACAAGGAGGACGGCTTCTGCCGCAATTGAGGTCGCGGCGACCATGATGTTCGCTGGAAGTCCTATTCCGGCTTCGCCACCTGTGAAGAGTGTCAGCAGCTCGTCGCCGCTAATCGCCAAACCGATTAGGGCCCCGAGGTCCGTGGCATAGCCGGCCGCAACTCCTGTGAGCTTATCGGCCAAGAAATCGTTGTCGGATTTATTCTGGTTTTCCCCAAATCAATGCGGGCGTCAAGAAACTTGCGCAATAACGCCTGATTTCCGGTCCCGTGGGCTCAACAACAGTGAAAGAATTGCGGCGGCACAGAGCGATCCGTAGAGTGCCGCAACTGTCATACCGGAATGAATCTCAATCAGGCTTACGAGCGCTAGCCCTCCGGAGCCCACGATCAGCATCCCAAAGCCCAGCAGGCTAGCAGCTATTCCTGCGCGGTCAGGAAAACACGATAGCGCCCTTGACAGAACGTTTGGGAATACGACACCTTGTGAGAAAGCGCATAGCATTACGCCTGGAATAATCAAGAGCAGGTTGATATGTGCGCCGCTCAGCGAGATGGTTAATGCCCCCAACGCGAAGACGATATTGCTTCCCCACAAACGCTGCCTGTCACTAGTCACTGACACGAGCAATCGATTTGTAACTGTTCCAAAAAGATAACCGACGCCAACAGTAAGTGCGGTTGCTCCAAAATATCGAGGGCTATGCGCAAGTAGTCTCTCAACCGTGTCGGGGCCAATCTGGTTCCAAAGAGTAAAGCCAATGAAGCATAAGCCAAGTTGCAACGTGCTAAATAAAAATGCACTATTTTGCAGGATCACTTTGTAGATCCTGGACAACTGAGCGGGCGTGGATCGCGCCTCGGTAGGAAGCGTTTCTCGCAGGCCCATGGCCGACGCTAGAAGAAGAAGGCCCCCGTAGGCAGCATAGAAGGCGAAATTCGCACGCCAGCCATACGTTTGCTGGATCGCGCCTCCTACGTAGGGACCGGCGATAAGCCCTATCGCAAATGCAACGCTGAGGTAAATCACCGCGACTTCAAAACGTCTGCCTGAGAGGCTATCAACGACCACTGCTCTGGCTACGACTTGACACGAACCGACTGAAAAACCCTGAAGCGCACGAGCTAGCAATAGAGCTTCCAGGGAATGCGCTTGCATCGCAAAGATACTTCCAAGACAAAAAAGAAAGAGACCAAGAATAATGGTTAGGCGTCGTCCTTTCCAATCGGACAGTACGCCAAAGAGCAACTGACCGATGGCGTAGCCAAACGTTGTGATCACAACTGTGTACTGCATTGCCGCAGGGCTGACGTCAAACTCTCGCCCGATTGCGGGCATGCTAGGCGCGTATAGGTCTATGACAATACCTGCCACACTGTTCAGCAGCGGGCAAAAAATCATTACGAATAGCACTACGCCACGCGAATACCGAGGGAGTTGTGTCGTAGCGTTTGTTGTCAATGCGTTTCCATGTTCCATAACTGTCCGTCAATCTCTTCCTTGCCTTCGAGATGTGCTGAGCATATTCGGCAACTTCAAGTCGACTTGAGGTCAAGGGGTGGTGGTGTCTGTCAATTGGTGGAAAAGCATTTAGCATCGGGATACGGTGCTGAGCGGTTATCCGGGATTTCCTTTTTGACTCTCAAACTTCAACCGTTTCCTATAGGTCGAACGGCTTTCCTGTGCAAGGCTTTGGCGGTTTCGTTCCACAGTGTTCCCGGTGTGCGGGAAGGGGCCGGTTTCGCGTCTGACGGGCCCCTGACGTCTATTGTATTTGGAGCAAAAGCAATCGCGGTTTGCGTTCGCGAAATAACCTGTGAACGATCTCTGTACGAGCCTCAAAACCCACTCGCCGGTTTTAAAATGCCGTTAGACCCCCGAGCTCTTC
Source organism: Binataceae bacterium (SeqCode) (assembly GCA_052146355.1). Classification (GTDB taxonomy): domain Bacteria; phylum Desulfobacterota; class Binatia; order Binatales; family Binataceae; genus JAFAHS01. The sequence continues at coordinate 4,797 of JBKQNE010000243.1, forward strand.
GACTTCCCGTTTCGCAGGCAAGCTTATCCGGGTCGATCTCGTAACGCGGGTAATAAGTGATCATTTGCGGTACTCCGGCGTAAAGGTTGAACTGTCCGTTCACCATACTTGGAGCGTGAGCACCCGCCAAAGGCGGAAGCTTAAGGTTTAGTGCCAACTGTGGAAGGGAGTCGGTAATCGCGAACCAAGGAGCCTTGAAATCGACGAATATATGACCCTGGGGACGAATGACCGGATCGTCATCGAGTGTTCCCGCGGGAACTCCAACTGATTCGTCGGAAACGAGTGGAACGGGGCCACCGCACTTACCGCAAAAAGCTCGGCGGTATCCAGGAGGTGTCTCGCGAACTGGAAGCTCAAAGACCTTTACCAACTCATTACCACGAAGCCATCGGAAATCGGTTGGCTGGCAAATCATCCAAGCTGCGAAGGCCGAACCGGAAGATTTGCGGCATCGAGAACAATGGTCGAACCCGAACCTCTGAGGCAGTCCGGAAATTTCAAATTCGACGGCGCCGCAGAGACAACTTCCATTCATTGACGTCCTCCTCACTTCAGCCTGACGTAGACTCCGCGGGCCTTCTTCTTGGCCGCTCTGGAATCGATCCAGCGCGTGATCGCGGCAAAAAGTTCGGATGCGCGTTTGTCCTTGAGGCCGCGAACCTTGCGAATGTCAGAAGATTTGAATTCCTTGGGAAGCTTCGCCAGCACTTGTGCCCAATTGATGCGCCTGCTTCCGCTGACGGCCCCCGCCTTGCGTGGCCCTCTGGTCGCCTTGTTACGCGCGCCTTTGGACGCACCGGCAGTGTCGCGAAGCCCGGCGATTCCGGTGAGCTCCTCAAATTCATGCTCCATCCGCGCGAGTTCGGATTTCCTAGTCCGGATTTCAGCGGCGAGGCTGGCGACAAGCTTCTTGGCTTGTTGTTGAAGTTGTGAAAAGACGCTGGCGGTTTTACGAGGCATCGGCACTCTCCCAGAATTATTGGCGTTGGACTATAACATCTGCGCAGCCAACCTCAACGGCACATTCTGAAATTCCGACATCGGATCCTATCGATACCGACCCACCCCTCGACCAACTGCTCGCATTGAATGTCAGTTCGAACCAAAAAGCAGTATCGGCAGAAGGTCTTGGGCGAGACTCCAGCCTATCTGTGGCGAATTGTTAATTTTCGAGCAAAATCAACAATTCGCCACACACAACGTTTTCTACTTCCACCCGATAGAGCGTGGAATGGCGGCATCCGACATGCCCGCATTCTTACCCGCACTCGACGAAGTGGCTACGTCGTTGTTTTTTCAGGGTGAGCGCGGAACCGTGCTGTTGCCGCGGGGGCTGGCAGCAGGTCGGTTTCAGCTGTAGGCAGCTAATGCGGCGGAGAGTTGGAATGGGAGACTGAAAATGGAAATACCCCGGGTAACGCTTTTTCGACATCAGTTGGCAATGGAGCGCGCTTCCGCCTTCACGCCAAATCGCTATACGTTCGGAACTCCAACAGATGACGGAGGTGACAACCATGCTCGGCACGTTTGAAGCGATAGCATGTGTCGGAACCACACAACCCGAACGCGCGAAGGCCTTTCTACGGCCA
>JBKQNE010000244.1:0-5586 GCA_052146355.1 Binataceae bacterium (SeqCode)
ACCGGCAGCGGAAGCGCAATAAACACTGCGGCGATCACAAGCCTTCGCACGCACTTTCCGACTATCGCCGTCATCTGACGCGCCATCTTGGCCCAAGGCCGCGATATTCCGCAATCTGATGCGCTGAACGGCATACTTTACTCGTACACGCAGTATCAGGCGGACCAGCTCCCGAACTACTTCGCATACGCGCATCAGTTCGTACTGGCAGACGCGTTCTTCACCTCATTGCACGGCCCAAGCTTTCCGAACCATCTCTACACGGTTGCCGCGCAGGCCGGCGGAGCTATCAATAACCCGATCTTTTCACGTACCGGCCTAACCGGTGTCTGGGGTTGCGATGCGCCGGCGAATGCCCGGGTTTCGGTCTTGCAGAATGGCCAAGAATCGCTCGTCTATCCCTGCTTCGACTTTCCAAGCTTGGCTGACTCACTGAATAATGCCGGACTGAGCTGGAAATACTATGGCGTGTCGAAAGGGACACCGGGATACGTGTGGTCCCCGTTCGATGCGATCCAGCACATCAGGTTCGGTCCGCAATGGAGCACCAACGTCGTAGATAACAGTCAGTTTGCCGCTGATGCCGCCGCGAATAACTTGCCGTCGGTGAGCTGGATCACCACCGATGTGGAGGAGAGCGAGCATCCGGGTCGGGATCAAGTGCCATGTGTGGGTGAAAACTCGAGCGTAGCGTTTATCAACGCGGTGATGCAGAGTCCCGCATGGAATTCGACGGTGATCTTCGTCTCGTGGGACGATTTCGGCGGCTTTTACGATCACGTGCCGCCCCCGCAAGTAGATGTATGGGGTCTCGGCCCGCGCGTCGGGCTGGTGATCATCTCCCCATTCGCGAAGAGCGGATATATCGAGCACACCCAGTTCGAGTTTTCCAGCATCGTCAGGTTCATCGAAGAGTTGTACGGACTGCCGTTTCTCACCGCGCGCGACAGCAACTCCGCGGACATGTGGGACGCCTTCAGTTTCCTCGCGCCGCTGCAGGCGCCGTTGATCCTGCAGCAGCAAACGTGTCCTTGATCGGCTCAGCCGCGGACGGCGATTTCCTCGAAGTCGCCTGAGAGTTCGAATTGACTGCGCTCCACACCTCAGTCTCTAGGATTCGGGAGCTAGCGGAGAATCGCTCGAAAAGCGCGCGTGTGCGCGCGATTTGCGGTCGCATGCGGACCCGGAGAACGCCTCTTTCGGTGCGATTGGCGCGAATCTGCCGATTCCCCTCTGGCCGCGAATTGCCTAGGTCCGTCCCAATAGCGGCAGATAGTCAGTGTGAGGAGCCGAGGAAGCGCGCCTGCGATTCGCCTGGCCATCGCCACCAAAAATGCACGGTCTCCTTCCAACACCGCCGCCACGGAGCAATGAGTGTTGACGACGGCGGCGGCGCCGAAGCCCCCGCCCGAGAAGGAGATTTCATAATGAACAGTCATACGAAACTGGCCGCATCCGAGACAAAGGCTGCTCTGAACTCAAAGACTCGGAAGGTTAAACCGCAAAGGTCGCGATCTGCGATCAAGGCGGAGAAGCTCGTCTGCCGCTACTGCGCCAGCGACGATCTTGCGCCGTCCTTCAAGAAGAGACGCGACCTCCGATGCCGCGCCTGCTTTAAGAAGCGTTACGGTTCGACCGCGCGGACCAAGACGGCCACCCGCACTCGGAGGGCCAACGCGGCGAAATAGTTTCACCGCGCGAACAATTGTCATTAGGCCGGGCTCCTCGAAGCAGTCGGCCCCCGGCCTTATCGGGCTGGCCGAAACGCAACTTCACGTACTGCCGGAGAAAACGATCCTGGGCGTGACTCAGCGGATGCCGAGCACCTGTTCTTGCGCGATCCAGAGCAAGGGCAGATCGACACGACGGGTGAGACCTATCACGGTGAGGTCGGGAGGCTGGCGACCTTCCGCGATCGCCTCGATGATCCTTGGTGACAGCAATCTCAAGCGAATTAATCGCCGAACCGAACGGCGGTCGATCCCTTCCCGCTTCGCCAGTTCGCCAACTTGTCCATGTCGATCCGGTCCGAAAGGGCTGGCGCTTTTGTGTACGCGCCGCGGGCCTCGGGCTTCGACTATCTGCGGAGACAGAAAAGTGCTGCGCACGGGGACTCTTGAAAAAGAATGAGGCGGGGCGCTCGTGGCAGCCCCGCCTCGGTTCCAAAAAGACCAAACCCTTAGATTGTGGGTGTACTTGGTTTCATCGTGTCCTGCTCAAGCCGCCAGCGATCAATGGACTCGACGTTGAACCGCCAGTCGCTGCCCACCTTGAAAGCGGGCAGATTGCCCCGCTTCAATTGCCGGTAGATAGTCGAGGGGTGAACCTTCAGGTAGTCCGATAGTTCCTTAACCGTCAATACGTGGCTGTTTTCAGTCCTCATGTACAATAACCCTCCGTTTTAGGCAGCCAATGCCACTTGCTTCTTTTATTGTCCCCGCTTCATCCCGGCTTGTCTACATCATTCAACCGAGCGCGGAAGCCGCCGAGCGTTAGGGTGCCGCGGACGTTCATTGCAAAATAACTCACGCAAACAAGGTTCCCACTTCATCGTCGCGTTTTGATTCACGGGCTTGATTAGAAAGCGTGGCCGCCAACGAGTCGTGCGCAGATATTCTCCCTTCGTCTGATCGATAACCGTCTGCGTATGCGCCATCGGAACGATGATCCTTGAGCGAAACTGCGCCAGAATCAACGTCACACTGTAATTGATCTGCACATTCGGCTCCGCTGTCGTATGAGTAATCACGCCCCGAAATTTAGCGCCGCATTGTTAAAATTGTGGCCTTCCGGCGAGCCTTGGCCGGAACTTCGGGCTGTCTGAAAATGCGAGAGCGCCGACCTCCGGTGGGAAAAATCGGTGCTCACCGTGGCGCTGTTGGCGGGTCCACCTCGCCTGCCGCGCCTCGCACGGGTAGCAGCGAGCCAAAAGACGAGTCAAAAATCCTGTTCCGCCGTCAATTCACTGTCCTGTGTCGTTGGTTTAGGAGGGTCGTCTCCGCTGGTTACACTCGCGCTTGCGGCGATTTTCGTGACGCGCTGACGCAGGGCCGTGCAGCGCCGGGCTTATTTCGAGCTTGTCTACGGCGGCGCGCTCGCCGTTCCAAGTGCACTAGATTGGGCACCCTCGCGAATGGCGGCTGCCGTTGTATCGCGGTCGGCGCAAGCCTGCAGATTGCCTTGGTGACAGGCCACCTCGTCGGTTTCTAATCTCGCAGCGAAATAATCTTGGCACGCTGCCGCGTCGCCACCTACACAGTGCTCACGGGATTCGAGCGCGGTGTCAGACATATTGTTGCAAGCGCCTTGGTCGCCGCCCTCGCAGGCCGTCACGGTGTTTAACGCCTTGGGCGTGTAGCAACCTGCCAAGAGCGCGGCCAGCGCAAAAAACAGACATAGCGCGCCGAGCACGGGCGTGGAGGGTACTGACGTCTTTGTGAATAATCGGTCGGAGCCTACTCGACGTACTTTCATCTCGCCCCAAAAAAGCCGACGCCCGCTTGTTTTTGATTTAGTATCTGTCGCGTACCCGGCAGCGTTCCCGGAACGAGGATGAGAACGATCATCATCGCGATTTCCAACGTTGTGCCCGCTCAAATCGGAGTGCGCCTCGCAGTGGTCGCGATTCAAGATCGGATGACCGATTCTATACCGACACTCGATGCGCATCATCGCGCGCTGCGGGCACCCGCGCTTACTCTCGCAGCGGGCAGTGTACTTGAGCGCGACCAGCCGGATTGCAGCGGTCTTGCCGTCGTCGGGATGCTGCCAGAGTTGAGCGCCGAGGTCAGCCATCAATGAGAGTCGCTATCGCGGTTTTTTTGCGCGTAGGCTTTGCGGATCACCCTTTCCACCCACCATTCGTACTCCGCGTCCCACACCTTGACGATGGTGGTGGTGCGCAGGCTCTGGGTCATTCTACCGATCGCGCTGATCGCTGGTATTCTTGGCGCTCGCAGTGGCCAGCCTCTCCGGCTTCTCCACCGGCTTCGGCTGCTTGGCCTTCCATTCCTTCCGCTCCTGACAGCGCACACACAACCGCGTACCCGGCATCGCCTCTAGGCGCTTCTCGGATATCGGCTCGCCACATTCCTCACAGTTCATGCTTCTGTTTGACCGAGAAATTGCGATCAGCGCGTTTTCGGTTTCTTCATCCGCTTTTTATCCAAACCAAACGGCCAGTAAGACAACCGCCACGAAAAACGCGCCGAGCGCGCCGAACAGGATCCTCGCCGCCGCTTTGGAGGCGCGCTTCTGCGCTTCGACCGGACACCAACAGGCTTTTGACACAGCCGCAGACTGCGAACTCGCTAGTCGCCTTTTTTCAAATCAAGAAATTGATTCAATTTGGACGATACACGTTTGACGAGAGCACTATCACCGGCATTCTGCCTTTTCCCGTTAGAACGATCTTGCTGCGTCGGCGCAGCCGCCCTACCCGAGACCTGATCAGGCGATCAACTCAAAGTACTTATACAAGTGCGGGACAGCTGCATCGTTTCAAAAGATCTTCAATATCAGCTCCTGCAAGATCGGCCTCTCCAGGATTGTCCGCTTACACACCGTCATCGGAATCTACGAAAGTGAAATCCTCTGATAGGTCCGCGCGCTGCAATTGCCCGCGGCAGAAACGGACCGGCCGCGCCGACGAACAGCCCGATCGGAACAGGCGCCGCCACGAAGACGGGCGGACGGACATCTGCCTCGGTGGGCAGCGTGCCTGCGCCGAACGGTACCGCCGATGAAATCACCGGTCCGGTCACCTCGCCCTGATTCTGGTAATCCTGCGCCGTTCCCCAATCCGCATTGGCGGTCTGGTCGGCGTCGTCAGGATCAGGGGATTCCGGAGCGCTGGCCACGGCGGCGTTCGCGTCCGCACCTGCCGATTGCTCTGCACTTTGCACGCTCGCGGCTTCGGCTGTCGCGCCGGAATCTGCCGCATCGATGTCGGGCTCGGGATTGTCGCACGCGATGGGAGTTCCATCGACGGTGCGGGTCTGCGGAAGCTCGAGTACCTGGCTGGGCGGATCTTCGCCGGCGGGTGAATCGACCTCTATCGGCTCCCCTGCGTGCGTCAGCGGAGTGCTGAAATAAATAACGGGCAGAGCGATGAATGCGGCGGCAATTGCGAACCGCACCACCATGACCGCCATCGATGTCTCCGGCACCGTTCTCGACTGGTTGCCATCGTGTTCGCTTCGGTCTTTTCCGATTTGGCGCGCTCTATGCCGAGTGGGTAACGGGCTTGGGTTGTTCTGGCTGTTTTCTTGTGGGGCTGGCTTGCGTTCACGTTCGTGCAGGCACTCGAAGCAATACGGCGTAAGGGGCGCAACCTTAAGCCTCTCCAGTGAAATCTCGTTGCCGCAATCTTCACACAGTCCGTATTGGCCCCGGCGGAGGCGCTCGAACGCAGCATCGGTCGCCGAAAGACTCGTCCAGCAACGTTCGACCAATTGCGCATCCGATTCCGTCTGCGCTTGGTGGTGACGGGCAACATCGATTTTGCCTCGCCTATTTTCGTCGAATTCATTCGTCGGAAGGGCGCAGCGTTCACGCACAAGTTCGAAGCTACGTGTGTATGTCAGC
>JBKQNE010000245.1:0-41211 GCA_052146355.1 Binataceae bacterium (SeqCode)
CATGATCTGAACACTGTTGTTGCCGTCAATCGTGATGCCCGATGACGACGAGGTGGGCCCGGTGATAGTCAGAATGGTGGGGCTCGTGATCGTTGGCAGCGTGCTGCCCAGCGTGATGGTGTCGCCGTCGAGGCTGGAATCAAACAGAATCGTGAAGGGAGCGCCCCCCGCCCCGACGCTGCATCCTCCTGTGGTCGTATTGGTGTTGGCGGCGGTAATCGCATCGCGCAGCACGCAGTAACCTGCTTGGCCGCTGATGTCACTGTTCGAGTTGACGGTGATGGTGGTCGCCGCGCGGCAAGGTGCCGCCGGTAACGCGAGCATCAGGCACGCACCGACCAAGACCGCAAAAAGCTGATGTTTCCGCCGCATGATTGTGTCGTCCCTTGAGCCGTCGCGCTGTGCGAGAAACCTAGTGACGTTTGAACCGTCTTACTGGGGGTTTTTGGCAGCCACGTCGTCTGAAGGCAAGCAGCCATGTGCCACCCGCTGCCTAACACCAGAACACTTCGATTCCGAGCGCCTTCGCCTTTGGCGATGATCGGCTTTGCGTGGGCGTCGCTGAAGTCGCGACTCAAGATCGGATGGCCGATGGAGTCGACCCTGAGCCCGGGGTCCAAATGGGAACCTCAATTTTTAACAACTTTTTAACAACTTCTCGACCCAATTTGCCCTGACGGGGATAACAATCACGTCTCATCTCGGTGGTGAGCAGACTTCGGAGGTAGCGAAAATGGCACGCGGAGCAAATCGATGACGACGCTGGGGCGCAGGGAAAAGTGTCTGCGGAACCGTCCGGGAAAAAGGCATAGGTTTTCTTCTTGCGTCAGCACTCCCGTCTCGAATGACTGCAGCCGGGAGGTCAACGCCGCCCCGCGCTCCCAGATCTTCTGTGACCCGATGAGCCGGAAGGCTGGATCTTGGGAGAGGCGTTCGGCGTCGTTGACATCCTCATACCCAGCCAAGCGGCTGTATACCGACTGCCGCAGCAGGTCGGCCAACGGCAACTGGGTGTTCTTGCCCCGGCGCGAATCGGTGAAGTGCCGCTGCATGAGCGCGCTCAAGTCGAGACGCTCGTCCAGTTCGCGCACCAGAATCAAACCACCGTCGGAGGTCAACCGCGCACCCTGGAACTCGACCCGCAGAGAGCTGTTGAACGAGAGTTGAAAGGGCTGCTTTTGCGTCTCACCCACTGGCTGACCACCTCCGCACCACCCCAAGCGCATCCACATCCGCATCCATCAGGGCTTTGCTCGCATTTTATCAATTTGGTAGTCAACTTGGAAAATGGAAATCCGGGTTTAAGGCTTTGTCTGGAAATTCACTTCTCGATCGAACAGGGAATTTTTGGAAAGGCGAGCAGGGAAATATACCGCAGAGGCAGTTCGATACGCGTGCAAAGTGAGCTAATAGTCGCGGCGCGCTCTATCCTCGGCTCGCGACATTAAGACGCTGTCCTAACCAATTTCCGGTGCGAAATTGGTGCATTTTCCCGAATAGTTTCGCACGCCGCTACGACGTGACGGTTAGCCGGATCCGGAGATTGACCTGTTCGACTGTGCAGGGGCATAAAGCGTCGCTAACGTGAGTCAAAGGCGATGAAGTGTTAAAGCAGCGAGAAAAAAAATGGGCGAGCCCGGCGCTGGGCGGAATTGCGCCAGCATCCGAGCCCACCCTTCCAGACGCCTGGCAGGGAACCGTGCCAGGTCATCCAGATCCACAAAATGAACGCCACGATTCAAAATCCGCAGGAACGTGGCGGTGGATCAAATTAAAAAACGCAACGGAGTGGCGAACCGTTTCGCCGGAGAAAAAGACGGCCTGAACCTTCGCTGTAATCCGGTCGCGTGTAATTCGCGAGGGTTTGAGGGACAGCCCTCAGGTCACGATGGAACGAACGCGAACGTCGACCCCCCCATTTGACTCGCATACGTTACGCCGTGGTGAATTGGATTAGATTTGCAAGATTCGCTGCGAGTGTGGGTCGTTTAGCACTTTCGCGTCGATTTCTTGAACATCTGAATTCCGCCTCGAGGGTAGGCGGAGGGCCGTGGTTCCAGCGTCATGCGGATGTACTTTGCCTGTGGAAGCTTGTAGATGCTGGGCACCGGCGAAAAAGCGCCAGATGTTTCCGAAAAACTTGGGCATCTGCAAATTTGCGAAAACAAATGCGAACAGCTTGGGTCAAACCAAATGTTATGCGCCTCCAGAGCTACCAATCCTTCGTGAGTCGTAACCCGATCCTCGCAGCTGCCTTCGGCGTGAGAACCTCCGCTATGTAGTTGGCTTGGGGGATTCCAAGTGTCCGATGGATGACGCAGGGACAGTTAGGGACTGTGCAGCCGTCGAGCTCCAGGTAACGGTGAAAAGCGTTCGCAATGGAATGCTTGAGTCGCATGCGCCGTTTGTGCTGGGCGTATGTCTCCAGTGGGCGCTCGCGATACTTCGGATGAATCCAAGGCTCCGCGCAGGACCGCGATCAGTTCCACGCGGCTCTATTCAGGGCGCAAGTCTTTTATGTAACCTACAGAGGTAGTGTCGCGGAGTTGGTAGAAAAGTGAAAAAGCGTCAAGATCCGGCGAGTTGAGCCACAACTCGCGCCCGCTGGGAGGCGGGTGCCGGAGGATGACGCCATGGAGAGGGATAGCAGGAGTGGAGGGCAGGGAAAAGGCTCGCTCGACGAACTGATGCGAGAGTGGGTTCGAGACACCATCGAGATCATCATCGAGGAAGAACTCGAGGAAGCGCTGGGCGCGCCGCGCTCACAGCGAGTTGGCGCGGAGCGCATCGGCTACCGGCACGGCAAGCGTCCGCGAACTTTGACCACCAGCCTTGGGCCAACCACTATCGCGATGCCGCGGGCCAGAATCGCGGGCAACGATGGGCGGCAGCGCGAGTGGCGCAGCCACATCATCCCGCGCTACCAGCGGCGGACCGAGCGAGTCGACGAGGCAATCCTGGGAGTGTATCTGAGCGGTACCAATACCCGGCGGCTGCGCGGGGCGCTGGCGCCGCTGTTGCGCGGTGCACCGTTGTCGAAGGACGCGGTGTCGCGCCTGGTGGGACGGTTGCGGGAGGATTTTGCGGCTTGGGCGAAACGGGATCTGGGCGATTTGAAGATCCGTTACCTGTTTTTGGATGGCTGGTACCCGTGGGTGCGGATCGGGAAAAAGCGGGTGCGGGTCCCGGTGCTGGTCACGCTGGGAGTGTGCGCGGACGGCCGCCGCGTGATTTTGGACCTGCGGCTTTCGGGAGTGGAAAGCGAGCGAGCCTGGCTCGACGCGGTGCAATCGCTGGTCGCGCGTAAGCTGGGCGCTCCGCTACTGGCGGTGGTTGACGGCAATCCGGGCTTGGCCGCGGCGCTTAAGGCGCAATGGCCGGGAATCGCGATTCAGCGCTGTACCAACCATAAGCTGTGGAACCTGCTGGCCAAGGCTCCAGCTCACCTGCGCGAGGAACTCGCCGAAGACTATCGGCGCATGATTTACGCGGAAAGTCGCGAGGCGGTAGAACAGGCGCGACGCGGTTTTGTACGCAAATGGAAGCTACGCTGCCAGGCGGTCAACGCCAGCTTCGAGGAAGCCGGCGACCAACTTTTTACCTTCACCGCCTTTCCGGTTTCGCAATGGAAGGCGCTGCGTACCACCAACGCGCTGGAGCGGATCAATGAGGAGTTTCGCCGCCGGACTAAAACCCAAGCTTCGCTTCCCAACGAGGAGGCGGTTTTGCTTCTCCTGTTCGGTCTGCTGCGCAGCGGCCAAATCAAACTGCGCCGGCTGGTCGGTTGGCAGGAACTAAAGACCGGGAGCGAACCAGCGGCGGCTGCTTAACAAGTTGATATCAAATCGCTCAACTCCTGGAGACGCTTATCGCTTTTCTACCAATTGACCGACACCACCCCTACAGATCAGAACTTAAGACAAGGGTTCGGCTGTTTCGCGAAAGCCAGAGAGGGGCCTCTTGGACGGGCGGCAGCCGCGAGAGAATCAAGGTGTAGTGGATACCAACACGTTCAAAGACATCGAAGATCGATTGATGGCCGCACTTGAGCTCGACGCACACGAACGGGCCCTTTACTACCATCTCGCGAGGCACACGCGAGCCGAAGGAAAAAAGGCCGCTTTGTTTTCAATCGCGCGACTAGGCAACCGGTTGGGCATGTCCGACTCACTTGTCCGTGACCGAATTCGTTCGTTGCACAAAAAGGGGTGCATAAAAATCGAAGAACGCTCGAAGGAAGGCCATCACATTCGAGTGCTGCTTCCTGATGAGATCGAGGGCCTACAGAATATCGATGTCCCAGGAGATCCCGTTGACATTGAGGCAATAGACTTCTTTTCCGATCCTCGAATGGGAGATGTTTTGCTGAAACGCGAGGGAGCGCGATGCTTTTACTGCCTGCGACACCTGCATTCGAATTGGGTTCGAGATCACGTAGTTCCCCTTGTCGACGGAGGCAGTAATTCGTATCGCAATCTCGTGGCTTGTTGTCACGAATGCAATGCTGTTAAGCAGACATCTTCCGCTGAGGATTTCTTAAGAGCGCTGTACCGGCGAGGTCTATTGGACGGGCTCGAATTCGATGCACGGCGGGTTGCTCTCGAACAACTGAAGACAGGCCGTCTTCTACCGGAAATTCCCGATGATTGAGCTAAACGTGTGTGTGGCGAATTGCTGATTTTGCTTGAAAATCAACAATTCGCCACAGACAAAATTTTTGCGGAGGCAACGGCGGGCCACATGTCAAAACTCTGGCCTTTTCGGCCAGGGGCAGCAACCGTAGCACTGCGTTTTTTTCGCAGTCCTACTGATCAGCCTAATCCGGCAGGGGAGAACGTTGCAGCTCCACCTTTCCGCGGATGAATCGCTCGCGCTGGCCGGTTCCCTTGAGCAGCATTGGGCCGCCAAGATCTGATCTGACGTCAGATTTCCGCGCTGTTCGCTTCAACCGCCGGTGTTCAGCGCCGTGGCTGTTAACCGTACATCAGTAAGGCTGCCGCTTTGAACCCCGATAGAAGCCTTGGGGGGCCATCCGTTGCACCTTACCTCATTACGTGACTGAGCATTAAAAGCGTTCTTCCACACTTCTGGAGGAGCATACCGGCTCTGTGATTCCGCATCGCAGGCGCGAAGAGCCGTCTGGTCTGCGTGGTGCTCCGGGCATTCCCGGACGTTGTCCGGGCCACTCGCCACCGGAGGTGACACTGCTCGACGACCGATGGTCCATTACAGTTGGTCACGTTACTCAAGCTCCGCGTAAGTGACAAACACTTCAACGGTATAGTGGCGGAAGAACTTGAGATAGCGATATAGCATGCCGACGGCGACGACCATGGCTCTGCCCGCCCAGTAGAGTCTCGGCGCACTATTGTCCTGGCCGCTGTGCCATGACCAGAGCGCGCCAGCGAACAGGATAATGGCCGCGAGTAAGGACGCCACACTGAGGTTCCGGCAGAATCCATACTGATTGAGAAACGTGTTGAGCGTCTCAAGGGTGGGCTGGTCTCGCTTCACGATCGGGTGGCAATGGAAAAAAAGGTTAAGATGAAAAGTCCTCTATGATCCTGAGGCTGTCGTCGGTCGAGCCGTCGTCACCTATCACGAGTTCATTGGGTACACGGTGCTGCCGCGCAATGCTGTCGAGCTGCTCTCGCAAGTAGCACCCGCTGTTGTAGACTGCCATCGCTACCGAGAACCGCTAATCATTCGATCTCTCAATTAGCATCGCAACCTCCGCCACTTCCGCGACCCGGCGTTGGGCAGGATTCTCAGGTTCGCACCACGAGAAGGTCTTTGACTGCTGTTGGTACTCCGTTCGAGAAACGGTGGTACCTGGCCGTGATCAGCTCTCGGAGGATCCGCGGGACTCGGGACAGTCTTCGCCTCGGCAAACCGGCACGAACTGACAAGTGCCAAGACCAGGCGTTCGCTATTGCGATTCCGTCGGCGCGACCATTGACAGCCGCCATGCGCGTGCATAGGAGCCGCGATATTTCGGCTGGAAGATCCGGTGCCCGGAACAGTCTTTCCAGTCTCTGGCGGAGCGGGTCTGGCAAGGGGCTGCCGCCGTGCTGACCACCATGCTGTCGATAGGCCAGGAGAGGCTCGCCGAGAATTGCCACATCGGCAACGCTTGCGATGAGCACCGCGATCCACACGTCATGGAATCCTTTCAGGTAGGGTGCACGGATCTTGTCGGGCATCGGCAGGACCAAGTGCTTAAACCGTGCGCGGAACGCCATGGTATTGCCATAGATGCCAAAACGCTTACCCAATAAAACGCCGACCGCTTCCGCGCCGCTGTCTAGAAGAACATTGGAGGGCTGAGCGCAGCCGAAACTCTGGTGCAAAGTCCAGCCCATCGGCCTCAAATTCTCGTCTTTCAGATCGGCATCACTAAACATCAGACCGGCTGAAGGTGCGATCGAAAAAAGTTTTTCGATTCGCGCAAGCTTGTTCGGATACCAGAGGTCATCCTGATCTGACAAGCACACCACATCGCCCGAGCAAAGCCCGATTGCCTGCTCAAAATTCCTGGCGATTCCGAGATTCGCCTCGTTGCCATGGAGCCGAACCGGAAAAGGCGCCGCGGCGGCGAAAGCATCAATTATATTTCTGGTTCTGTCGGACGACCGATCGTCGCAGATAACGAGTTCGTCAGGTGGGCGGGTCTGGCGTCTAATGCTATCAAGCTGCGCTGGGAGATAGGATTCTCCATTGTACGCCGCCAATGCGATAGACAGCCGCAGATCCGCGCGGCTATCCGGAGGCGCGCTGGCCAGGGTTGAATTCCGGGGCGCCCGCGCGCTGTCACCCGAGAGCTGAAGGGGCCAAGCCAACCTCAATTCCTCGACTTAGACACCCGCGGAATCCAGCTCCGTCCGCCACCACTTGAATGGCGATCAAAATCCCTACGGTGTTGCGTTCGTGCCATTCGGCGTTCAATCTTCGAGATTCAGCCAAGCCTTTTCCTTGGCGGTCAGCGAAACGTCTAGTGCTCCCAGAGAGCTTTTCAACTCATTAGCCGTACGAGGACCGATGATGGGAAATGTCGGAAAGGGTTGTTGTAGCACCCATGCCAGGGCAATGTTGACCGGGGAAACCCGTCGCCTTTTCGCTAGGTTTCGCGCACGTCGCAGACGCTCAACATTTGCCTCGCTCAGCCAGCAATCAGCAAGATCGCTTGTTCTAAAGTCTTGGGCGTCGCGTATGGAAGTGAAGACTCCTCGCCCTTGACTCGACCACGGGATCAGTGTATGCCCACCTGCCTCGAGCTGACTTCGAGAAGCTCGATCACAGACAGATATACAGCCGGGGTAAATCGGGTTCTCCATGACAGCGAGGCTTAAGTGGTTACTCAGCGCCGACGGGAGTGGCTGATCCTTCGATTGTGCGTAGTGCCTAGCCTGCTCCATGCGTTCAAGAGTCCAGTTGGAAAATCCGTAGGTGTGGACGAGGCCGGATCTCTGAAAAGAACAAAGCTGGTCCACGAATTCGGAAACGGGAATACCTGGTACATCACGGTGGAGCATATAGAGGTCGAGATGGTCGGTTTGCAGGTTGTCCAGTGTCTCGTGCAGTTCTCGCTCGATGGCTTCCGGTGTTGTGTTCGGTGGATGTCCCCCCTTGCCGAGCAAGAAGACTTCACGTCGCACCCCGCTGCTCTTCATCCACGCTCCTAGTGTCTGCTCACAGCATCCCGGCTTGTAGCTTTGCCCATAGATGTGTGCAGTGTCGAAAAATGTGCCGCCCGCATCTAAGAAGCGATCAAATATCGGCTCTGCCCGGTCGAGCGTACCGAGCGCCGACGTGCCAAGCACGAGCACTGAGACGCGACGACACGATTCGCCGAACGTACGAGCGGGAATTGTGTGATTGCCAGACCGCGAGCTCATAGGCTGACGAGATGCCGTTGGGCCACCTTGCGCACCGTCTCGACCATGTAGTCGATATGATGATCGGCCAGAGCTGGATGTACGGGCAGGGAAAATAGTTCTTCCCCGAGACGCTCAGAAGTCGGGCATACCTGATTGCCATATCCGGCCCCTGCGAAAACGGGCTGTCGATGGAGCGGTATCGGATACCGTCGGAATGCTGGGATCCCTCGTTCCTGTAGTTTGGCTACGAACGTTCGAATTGGAGGCTGGAGTGGATTAGAGCGCAATCGGCATACGTACTTCCAGTAAACATGCGTACACCCACAACTTTCAGCAGGCGTCTCGAGAGCGTCGACGTCGCGAAGGCCGGCTGACAGGCGAGCGGCGTTTCGCCGTCTTGTGGCGATGTAGCCGTCGAGCCTGCCGAGCTGACTTCGCCCCAACGCCGCTTGCATTGCGGTCAGTCGATAGTTGTACCCGAGTTCGTTGCTGCTATAGAGTCCCGTCTGCTGCGATATTTGCTCCCCGTTGTTGCGAATGCTGCGTAGGCGAGCCGCGATGGTGTCGTCATTTGTGAGGATCGCTCCGCCCTCGCCACCCATCGTAATTATCTTGTCCTCCCAGAAACTGAAACAGGACACACGACCGAAAGTGCCGAGCTTTTGTCCCTTAAACGACGCACCTACTGCTTGAGCGACATCTTCAATCACCGCGATCCCGTTGTACTCCGCTTCGGCAAGTATCTCGTCGATTTGAGCGGGGTGTCCATTCAAGTGTACTGCGACGATCGCTTTGGTGCGCGAAGTCACAAGCGACCGGAGACTCGTCAGCGATAAGCAGTAGCTCTTGTCGTCAACGTCTCCAAATACTGGGTCTGCGCCCTGGTACAGGATGGGACTCGCGGAGCCGATGAAGGTGTGGCTGGGGACGACAACTTGGTCTCCTGGTCCGATATCAAGGGCAGCGAGGGCTGCGTGGATTGCGGCTGTACCGGAGTTCACAGCGATGCAGTGCTTGCTTGCGTGGTATTCGGCAAAGACCTCCTCGAATTTCCGGACCTCGGAACTCGATATCTGTGATAGACGCGACGACCGGAGAACACGTTGAACGGCGTCTATATCTTCGGCGTCCAGCTGCGGCCAAGTTGGAAAGGGTGTCGTCCCCATACTCTTAATTTTGCATGAATTTACGCAAAGACGCGAGGTCCTCCAAGTTCAAGCGAATTCCTTTCGGGCTACAAGTCCGAGTCTCGAAGGGCCGCAGAATCTTTAACCTGAATTTCCAGTGCGCCGTGAAAAGGCGCTGGTCCCGGTAGCAATCGAAGCAGTGGTGGAGGTAACGAAGCCGCTGAAGCCTTCGATGAAGAGGGTCGCAAAGGCGACTCGGTGAGCATGCAGGCCGTAACGCGAGTGAACGCTGAGCAGGCCTCGAAACGGTTAATGCGGGAGCCGACCCGCCTGGAAATCGGGGAAGGCCGATGCCGATGGAACAGTACGAGCGAACAGGCTTTCATCGATCCTGCCGGGGTAATGGCGACAGCATGCATGCAACGGGGACCAGACGCAACACGGGAAGCCCCAGCGGTGATCGCAGGTGGATCAACCGGCAGCTCGTGAGAGCCAGGCTGGGCCGTATGGGGTGGCGGAGAGGTTCAGATAAGTTGAGTTTCTCTCATTCAAGGTCGATGGATGTTCCGTGTTCTTGGCGCCAACAACGAACGATGCGGCCAATTGCTTGATTCATGGTTGCCTATACCTATATGTCTCGAGAACATCTGTAGAGGATTTCGATGAATCGCCGTCAATTTCTGAAAGCCGCCGCAGCGTCCGCGGTTGTTCCCGCGATCTTAAAGGTCCGCGGCGCGTCCGCCGCAAGCGGCGAAATGCAATATCGCACGCTAGGCCGCACTGGAGAAAAAGTCTCGATCGTCGGCTTAGGCGGTGCACATATTGGCTTTCCGGGCGTCTCCGACGGTGAGCGTATCGTCCGCACCGCGATCGATAACGGCATCAACTTCATGGACAACTGCTGGGACTACAACGGCGGCCAAAGCGAAATCTGCATGGGCAAGGCGCTGCGCGACGGATACCGCGAGAAGGTCTTTCTGATGACCAAGCTCGACGGTCACGATGCAAAGACCGCGACCGCGCAGCTCGACGAATCACTGCGGCGGCTACAAGTCGATCACATCGACCTGATCCAGTTCCACGAAGTGATCCGAATGGAAGACCCGGAGAAAATCTTCGCGCCCGCGGGCGCCCTGGAGGGCATGCTCAAAGCCCGCCAGCTGGGAAAAGTTCGCTACATCGGATTTACCGGACACAAAAGTCCTGCGATTCACCTCCACATGCTGGATACCGCGTTCAAGAACAATTTCACGTTCGACACCGTGCAGATGCCGCTCAACGTGATGGATGCGCACTACGACAGCTTCACCAACCTTGTGCTGCCGGTGCTGGTCCAACACAACATCGGCGTGCTCGGCATGAAGCCGATGGGTGCGCAAGTCATACTGCGCAGCGGCGTGGTCAAGGCACCCGAATGCCTACGCTATGCGATGAGCCTGCCGACCAGCGTGGTCATCACCGGATGCGATTCGATGGCAATTCTGCAGCAGGCTATCGAGGTGGCGCGCAACTTCCGTCCGATGACGGACGACGAGCGCAAGGAGCTGCTGGCGCGAACCGCGCCGGTAGCGAGCAACGGCCAATTCGAACTCTACAAGACGAGCCACTACTTCGACGGCACCTGGCAGAACCCGCACTGGCTCGGCTGAGCGTTCTCCCTCCCCCTTCTGAAAGTGCGCTCTGCTGCGGCGAGTAGTCTATGGTCAACCATCTCCGCGGCAAGAACACGCTCTCTGACATCCACGTTGTCTTCATCCAAGACCCCCGTAATCGGCAAACTCATTGCAGAAAATGCTCAGCGGCGGCGAGCCTGTCGTCTTACGCTAGATAGCGGCGGGGACGATTCGAATGATGCGGCGGCCGTAGTCCATCATGGCGATTTACAAAATATCGTGCCGCAGCATCCTCTGGCGTCAGATGAGAGACTTGGGAAAAACCGAGCTTCATCAGGTGCTCCGACATCTCTTCGGGTGTGAAGTAGGTTAGCCACGGCTCACCAATCTCCGCGGCCTCAGAACAATCTCTGTCAGGAAGCCTAACTCTTCTGGCGTCCATGAATCCGGTCTCTGTCTCGACGGTTCGTCGAGCAGCGCCTTGGTGTCCTTCAGGTCGGCGGTGTCGAAGCCCTCGGTGAACCGACTGTGGATTCTAGCGAACAGCGCGCGGGTTGCGTCTATTGCGCGGTGTAGCGGCCATTCACCACGCGTTCGGAGCCGGTGACGAAGGAAGCTTCGTCGCTGGCGAGGAAGAGTGCACACCATCCGACTTCTTCGGGCTGGGCGCCGCGTTTGAGCGGAGTCGATGAGCGGCTGCAATTCTTCCCTCGACGATGTCGAGCATCGGGGTGAGGATGAGTCCGGCGTGGATCAAGTTGACGCGGATTTTGTCGGGTGCGTACTGGATGGCGGCGCCTTGGTCAGCAGGCGAACAGCGCCCTTGGTGCCGTGATAGGCAGCGGAGCCGGATGAGCCGATGAGCCCGTAAATGGACGAGATGTTGATGATGGAGCCCGCGCCGCGCTTTCGCATCGCGGGGACGGCATACTTCATCCCGAGCCATACGCCCTTCTGATTGATGTTGACGATAGAGTCCCACTCCTCTTCGGTGGTTTCCTCGATGCCCTTGAGGTTCGCGATGCCGGCGTTGTTGGCGCCCCACGACGCTCACGGATGAGATCGCCGAGCCTATTTGTTCTGAACCGCGCCATTCCTTCGCCCCTCGGCAGCACCGGGCCTCACAGCCTCCTTCTGCCTGCTGTTCCCCTACGCGAACATGTAGCAGCTATCGGTTGAGGACTTGACGAGGTCCCCGGAGACCCGCTCGACAAACCCATTTCGTTGAGACAGTTAGACCAAAATGTGCTTGAATTCTGGAATCGTTACTGCTCCGTTCTGTAACGAAGCGGGAAAACGCACAAAGCCCTTCTCCCACAGCGGTTGTAACGCATGTAACGTTTTTCATTCCGAAAATCCCCCCGGAGTGGCATAGCGAGCGATGAAGTTGTCGAGCTCGGCGCGCTGGATTCGGTAGCCTCGCACCACGTCTTTGTTACCGCCCGGAGGCCCCCTGAAAAGGTCTCTACGATGCGGGCCGCTACGGAAGCCAAGGCTCCGGAGCAAGCTCTTGGCCCCTTCCTCGCCGTCGAGCCATTTCAGGTCGTAGGCCTCCCTGAACAGATCGAAGGCTTGACTACCAGTAATCGCGAAGTGGGCGTGGTCGTCGTAACCCTGTAGAGGGTTCGCTGCCGCTATAGGGTTCTGTTCGTTGCTCTCCGCCCCGGCCCGGACGCCCGCGAGCGCCTTGGCCGCTGCGAATCATCCCATATACCGTTTTGCGATGAATGTGCAGATACTCGGCAACTTCCTTGAGCGTTGTGATTGGGCCGGGCGCAGTGCAGTCGCGGGCCTTCATGAGCTCCGCACTGATACAGCGGCCAACTTAACCGAAGCCGCCGTTCTGGAGCGTTGATCAAGCCTCGAACGTCCGTCGCGGTGACTTCGGGGATCAGACCAACCACCTTCCGGCGGGCGAACAAAGGCGGAGGTGGATTACGCTCGTCATTGCTGGGCTTATCGCGAGCGTACGAGGTTGACTGTGTTGGGAGGCGTCATCACGACCGTCCCGGCAGTTCCGTTGTAAAGCATCTTGCTCGAAGCATCCTGAAAATTAAAGGTATTGCCAATCAGTGCAACCCCGGTGGGCACGGCGCCGAAGCGATCGGGATCAAGATAGAGACCGTAGTTACCCGTCGCCCCATTGTCGTTGGAGCAGGTGTTGCTCTGAATCGTCAGATTGCTAATCGAGCCGATTGCGGAGACACATGTCCCGCTCACGCTGCTACTGAAATAAGGTGAGCCAACATGTCGGGTGATGCCACGATAGGCACCCATATCCATCGTCAAGCCTTCGATGGTGACATCGGAGATCGGGACTACCGGACAATGTTTGACGATTGCTTGTTCGCTGCCAGAAAAGAAACGATTGTTTCCGGCTTCGCCGGAAATCTGAACCACAGGTCCGCCGAGATCGATGAGATTGTTGCAACGCGAATTCGGCATGCAACCAGCATCGAGATGGCCCGGACCCTTGACCTGAACGTGCGACGGCGCGCCGCCGAAATAATCGATAAGCTGCAATGCACAAAACGCCGGGTCCCGGACCTCAGGATTGTCGATTTCCACGCCATCGACGTTACCGCCGATTTGCAGCGCGCAGTTGTAAATCCATGACCCGCCAGGATTGTGGCTGCCGTTAATAATCGGATGGACAATCTTCGAACCCGTAACAGGCGCGCCCGCAGCGCTCAGATTGGTGGTACAGGGAACGTTGCCTCCTACCACCGCGATGCCATCATCAGAATAGCCATCGAGTACCGGATACTGGCTTGTGATGTGCGAAACGCTGTCGCCCGGTAGGTACGATTCGCCCCAGTGTTCGCAGTCTTCATGGCAGTCTGAGTAGGAATTGTGGTCGAGCAAAACATCGTCAGCATCTTCGAATACACCAATGCCACGCGTTACGTCGACAAACCGGTTGTGTGAAAGCACGATGTGTTGCGCGAAAGAGGCCTTGAGAGCCGTCTGGATTCCGCCGCTTGGTGACCAGTTGAAATCCAGGCCATTGTTGATGACACAATTTTGCACCGTGACCGCATCGATCCTGTTCGTGTGCGACACGCCGGCAATCAGAATTACGCCGTGTCCGCTCGGATACTCCGATGAGTAGCCACCTTCCCAGCCGCTCATCAGCCGAGCGCCGTTGCATTTCAAGTTAGTCCCGTTGGTAGGAACGATTGGGTCCTTTACGAAGCCGGACAAAGCGGGCGGCAAACCAATCGGAGCCGGAGCGCGGACGTTCGGAATCGTCGCGCGCGAATTCGCCTGAATCCGCGCATTGATCGGCCCGGATACGTCAGTGCCCCAGCGTGCACAGCCGGGGGAGAACGGCGGCTTTTCGCATTGTGCATCCACCCCGCTGACGCTTGCGGAAGCAGGAACCAAGGTCTTTCCGTGGGTGCTGCCGCTGCACGAGGCAATCGTCGTCGTGAGAGGTGCAGACGCCTCGCTGGTCAGCCACGGCCGCTCGCGCCCGCGCAGGACCACATTGCTAGCCGCATAGATTGAGATTTGCTGGCCGGCGCACTTGCTCACGTCCAGCGCCCCGCGATTCAGAACGAAATCCGTAGAGCCTTTGTGAATCGTGGCAGCGCCTTCTCGTTCATCAAACGGGAGCTCGGCGCTCGACATCGCGGTAGCAGTTGTTCCTGTACCTGCCGTTTGCCTCGAAGTGGCGGAAGGCACGCTTGTTAGCGGCGACAATTCGTTCCGATTGGGAGAGCTAGCCAGTTGCTGTGCACAGATCTGCGTCGTCGAAATAAGCAAAAGCAGCAGACCCCCCAGCACTGGCAAGACTCTCATGGCTCCAAAAGTGTTGCACACACCGGCTCTGTTTGCTCGGCTAAACAGGGCGGAAAAGCGGCTCGATAACCCGTTTGCAATTGCAAATATCACCTGATCGCGGCTTCCGTCTTCGACGAGGGGGTTTGAGAGTTTGCGGTCCAGCTATTCGCGCAGCGAAGGCTCGGTTCTTGAAGTTGATGTAGGGACCGAGCAGCACGCAGAGAATCAGCAAAATTCCGTAGGTTCCGAGTAAGAGCAAGAGCAGGACACTCCTTGAACGTCGATCAATAGAAGCGCGGCAATTAGAATGCCCCGATACACCCGCGACTCCGTCGCATACCAGCAAAGAAGAAACGGTACAATGACCACTGGTCAGATGGTGGTACTCTCCAAAAAGGCTCGACCAGTGGCGTTGCCGCAATGACAAGCCCTATCTGAAGCGCAAACGTCAGGCGCGCTACGGAACTGGAGGAGTGCGTGCCGACCACGCTGACGGCGAATGCCGACCGGTAGCGCCCGGAGGCGAGTGTCCTGTGTGTGCTTGGAGGTGGGGCAACCCAGAGACTCATCCTATCGCGGTGCCCGCGAGCCGGGTTGGCGGTTAACCAGATAACCGCAAATGCCGTTTTGCACCTTAAGCGGTTGGATCAGGCGGAAACACGACCACATCTCCGCGCTGTACGCTGTTGGTCGCTTCTCCACGATTATTGTGGTCAGCGGTGAGAAGCGGCTGAGGTCTAAGCCCCGTCACGATCGGAAATTACTGCAGAACAGGCAGAAGTACGCTGGAGCGCGGTCAGGACTTCACCGTCAAGCGTCGGTCTCCGTATCGCCGTAATCTGTTCTTTACTGATCGCGGAATAGCGGGACTTCTGGCCAGGGATTACCGGGTCGCCTACCCCGCTCGAGTCCTACAGCTTGTACGAGCGTAAGATGCGCCTGAAGCAGTCCATTGCTCAGGCCTTCCAGCGCTATCTTGAACTTGGCGGCGGTGCTCTTCCCGGATGTCCGTGCATGATCCATCATACCCTTGGCGTGCTTGGCGCCGAGTATCTCGCGACGGTCTTGCCGCCGAAGCCGCGGCGTTGACCCTTGGGGAGGCCTGCCCTTTCGCCCCCGCTCTCGATCGTTGACCATCTTCAGCCGTTGCGAGCCCCCCAGACGCGAAACCGTCCCCTCCCCGCACTACTGGGAACACTGCGGACCAAAATCGGCTAAAACCTTGCAGAGGAAAGCCGTTTGATCTATGGAACCAGTTTGAGTTGGAAAGTCAAAAAGGAAATCCCGGTGTAAAAGTGAAGACCGACGTAATTGGGGTCAGGCCGAAGCAAAGGAGTCTCCAGGACGCGGTCTTCTCTTCAGCTCATCGGGTCAGATGGCTGACTGTACTTCTGTTCCTGTGCGGAGCAACCTATCTGTATCTGCTTCTCTTCATTCCCCTGAACACCCCGCTTGAACACGCCAATCGCGACGATAGCCATTTCCTTTATGAAGCAATGCGCATTGTCGAAGGGCAGGTAATCTATCGAGACTTTTTCGAATTCAATTTTGCAGGCACTCAGTTCTTGTACTCCTTTCTGATGCGAATCTTCGGCTACCGAACATGGATTCCAAACGCATGCCTGCTGTCGCTCGGTGTTGGACTGCTGTGGAGCAGCTTGGTCGTTTCGCGCTCCTTGATGGCCGGCACAGCGGTGCTTTTGCCTGGATCTCTCTTTCTCTGTCTTGCATTTAGAAACTATTTGGAGGCCTCCCATCATTGGTTCAGTATTCTGCTGATTATGCTGGCAACAGCGATCTTGGCCGAAGCAATGACCAATGTGCGGGTGGTTCTCGTAGGGATATTATCTGGACTGGCTTTGTGTTTTTCCCAAAACCACGGTGCCCTTGCCATCCTAGGATTCTGCATCTTCATCTTTTGGGAGAACCGCATCTCCGGACTCGACAACCGCCGACTCTTCAAGCACGCTCTGTGTCTTCTACTACCTTTTGGTGCTGTGGTAACTGCCTACATGGCTTACGTCATCTTCACCGCAGGCCTAGAGAATATCGTCTTCAGCAACATAGTGTTTGTAGTCAGATACTTTGGTCAAAATGAACAGAATGGATGGGCGCAGAACATATTTCTTGGCAGTATCCGTCAAATCTCGCTATCCCACTTTCGGGGTTTATGGCGAGTGGTAATGACCGCTCTCTTGGTCCCGGGAGTCTATCTGGTTTCTGCCGGTCGTTATCTTTTCCGCAGGACCGCAACTCCGATTACAGAATGTCGCTCAGTCCTGTTACTTACCATCGTAGGCCTATGCTTGTTTGCCTCGGTCGTCAATTCAGCCACGATGGCCAGACTCGGAACCGTCTCGCTCCCAGCTTTTATTCTCCTGATCTGGCTTAGCACCTCCAGTGGAAGACTTACCCGCGTACTCCACGGGTTCTTGTGGATTGTGGTTTTCATACTAATGGGACGAGACGCTTGGCTCAGTCAAACCGATTGGATGGTAATATTTAAAACGCCCTCCGGGCCAATAGCACTTACGACGCCGCAGTTGGTTCAGTACTATCAATGGCTCGCCCAACACACCCGGCCTGGCGATTATGTCTTCGATACGGACGCCACTGGTAGCTATTTTCGATTTCAACTTCGAAATCCAACGATGTTGCCTTATCTTACGGCCTGCGACTTCACCAGGCCAGATCAGGTCGCAGCCGCCGTGCGAGATCTACAGGCCCATGATGTGCGCTTCGTAATTTGGGGGCAATCGTTAGACACTTCGAGTTGTCCCGCTGCAACCGATCATCTGGCTCCAATCAGAGACTACCTGCGCAACAACTACAAGGTAGTTGTCACTTTCCCGCATTGGGACCGCTGGAGCCCCGAGGCACTCTCTATATTGGAGAGTGTACAATCGTCGCCTAACCGCAGGTGACAATGAATTGGGTTTCTCGCAATGGCGCGTATATTGCGGATGTGCGTTCAAGTGTAAGGGCTACGAATTGAAAACGAGCCCGCACTACCGAAATCAAAAGCGAAGGTTCGCGAGAGGCCGAATGGCTGAGCAGGCCCAAGCTGCTGAGCAACCCCAACAGCAGGGCTGGGCAATAAATCCTCGTTGAGGGTTAGAAACCGTCCTGTCGTGCAAAATATTGCACTTTTCAGCCTGATCCTTCCCTTTTGAAAGCCTAGCGCCAGCTTCCAAAGTGGCGTTAACCCTCTTGTTGTATCCGCCGCCCACAGCGCGGCTCTGGGATTCAGCGGATCTCCCCAGAAGAGAGTTGATCAACCGTGCAACCGGTCGGACCGCCGACGGCTGCGGGTGCACTTCGTTCGCGCCGCGGATATCTCAGCGCCTTTTCTCTGTACCCTTAGACCCTGGTTGGCGTCCTCCGAAGCTGCGCAACCGTCCGCTCGAGGCTTACGGCCGGCATTAGCGTCGGATGCGCCTGAAGCAGTCCATTGCGGGTGCCTTCCAGCGTTACCTGGGACTCGGTGGGTGCGCCGTTCCCCGCTGTCCCTGCATGATTCACAGCATTCTTGGCGTCCCGCAGGCGGACTACATCGCGGCGCTCCTGCCGCGCAAGCGGAAAATAACCAACCAATGGGGGGATTGGTCTTCCCTGCGCTCCTCGATCGTTGACCGAGTCTTCCATCACGGGCTGAAGCTCAAGCACACTTTACACGCCTGTAACGTGATGCATTTGATTCGTCTTGGCAGCAGGCGGATAAGAGCACATGCTGCGTCGTATCGCGGTCCTCTCGATGCTTTCGATGCTTCTAGCGGGTTGCGCGACCGCTCCGGACCACCCGGTAGGCTGGTATATGGTCTCGCCCATTCCGACCGCCAACTATCCCGAGGGGGACATCAACTCCGAGGTTTTGACTTGGCAGCGAATTGAGGATTTTCCGAGTGTAGCTAAATGCGAGGACTCACTCCTCGAGGTCAACCGACGAATTCATCGTCCTGTCGATTGCATCGCGAGCAATGATATTCGGTTAAATCCGCTCTGATTCAGGGCGCGCTCGCAAGCCCACACGATAGTCTGCGACCCGGAATGGGGGCCTAGACTTCGATCTGATCGATGGTGTGCTCAATTTTGGCAGGAATACTCAACTGGAGGATTCGCGAGCCTGATCCAAACTTGCAAAGACCTCAACGCCAAGCGACCGTTTGATCAAAATATTCCGCCCGGCATGGGCTCTATACCCGGCCGACACCGGACGGTGTCGGAGAGGTTCAGCAAGAATGGCGGGGTACCGGGATTCTCGACGGAGGTGATGCTGATGCCGTCAAGAGATCTGGCGGTAGTGGTCTTAGCCAACTCGAGGCAGAACGTGCCGGACGCGGGCAACCCCCTACGGAGGAGGCGGCCAGAGCCGCACGCAACGTTTTGTTCGCGCTGTTTTACAATCTGCCGTAGCACGCGCCGGTTGGGCGCCATAAAAGCATTGGGGGGCCTGTCGCACCTTACCTCATCACGTGACTGAGCCCCTGGATCCGCTGAATTATTGAGAACGGCCGGTCTGGGGTCTGCCCTACAAACGGGGAGCACAAACCGTAGCCCATCCGAGTCCGTCACCAGCCCGCAATGCTAGCCTAAAGGTCTTTCCAATTGGAGCCATGGTAGTGATACGCATTACGGACTACGTTTCCCTTTTGGGGAGGGTCGAATATGAAGCCCATCACCACAACCTTGGCCGCTGGACTTTTGATCGCCAGCCTCATCGCCCCTGCGCTGTCGCGCGCCCAGCAATCAGGACCGGAGGCTAAGGATCCGAAGCTGACGTTGAAGTCCGTGGAAGCGCAGGTCACAGCTCTGCAGACGCAGGTCAACTCTCTGCAATCAAGTGTCAGCTCGGTGCAAACGTCCGTAAGTACACTCCAAACTTCCGTGAGTGCACTGCAGACGACCGTAGGTTCGTTGCAAACGAGCCTGAACTCACTGCAAACGACCGTAACATCACTTCAACCAAACTTTGCAGTGGTCGACATGAATGGCGCATTAGTGCGCGGGAGCACTAGCGTGGTTTCTACCGCTCGACTAGCGGCCGGAGAATACCAAGTCGTCTTCAACAAAGACATCACCGGCTGTGAATATAACGCAACGGAAGGCGACCCCGGCGCAGGAGCTACGATCCCCGTCTTTCTTGGCGTGGCTAGCCTGTCCAACAATGTCGACGGCGTCTTCATCGCAATTTTCAATCCCACTGCCAATGCTACAGTTGACAGCTCATTTCAACTTTCAGTGATCTGTCCGTAGGATCAAAGCGACCCCAAGACCAACTCGCGTAGGTTAGGGAGTCATTGTCGGGCGGGGACGCGACACAACCAGCGGCCTTTCGTTGCCTCGGTCGCGTTCATAACGTTTGGCGTGACTCCGAATGGGCTACAGTCGATCGCCTTAAAGAACAACGAAGGCAGCCTTCGACACAGTCTTTGCTGGTCCATGAAATCTCAGGGGTTTGGACCAGGGTAAACCGCAATGCCAGCCGGTCCGAAAAGGTTACTCGCCGCTGGACTGCTGCTACCGCCACTGTACCAGCACGTAAACGGATCGTTACTACCATTCACACACGACGCGCCGCCTGCCGCGCCATTTGCTGGCATACCGATTTCCACCGAAGCATTCATGCCACTCGACAGAGGTGCATCAAATATCACAACACGATTATTGTCAAAATCTGCGACGTACAAGTTGCCGACCGCGTCAAAGCTAATTTGCATTGGACTGCAAATTGTACTCTGCGACACGCCGCCATGTGTAGAGCAATTGTTTGTAATTGCTCCAGTACTACTCGTATAGCCTGACTGACCGATGACCATAGACGCGGACATGGCACTCGCAAAAGGGAATGCAAACTCAAGTAGCCGCCCATTGTACGTGTCAGCTACCCACAGATTGCGGGCGCTATCGAACTTAACGTCCTGTGGCTGAAACAGTTCGTCCTGTGCGGTCCCCGCGACCGAGACGGTCATGCTGCTTTGACCGATTACGGTCGTGGCACTCTGACCAGTCGTGAACTCTCCTTTTTCGTTAGGCTCAAATTCCAAGACGCGCGAGTTTCCGGTATCAGCGATCCATAGATTTCCAGCTCTATCGAACGCAACGCCGGCAGGATAGCACAATGTTGAAGCGGTAGGGGCGTCGGCGCCGGAGGTATTCGTGTTATGGAAGCCCTCGATTCCGTCCTGCCCCGTCACACAGGAAGGCAAAAAATCCGGACCAATGCGAATCTCATCGCTAGATGGGTAGCCGATGACTGCATAAGCCGTCCCGCCGCTGGTGTATCCAATCGGATATTTGAAGATCATGACTCGTGAGCCATTGGCGTCAACCATTGCATAGTCGCCTGATACAGGGCTGCGCGACACGGCACCGCCGTGGTTCTGTGTTGTAGGCGGACAAGTCTGTGGCGGACCGGAGGCATATGGACACTGATTGCCAAATGCGTCGCCGCCCCAGCCCGGCGTTGGATATGGCTGCCCTTCTTCGACAGAGGCGTTCATGCCACTCGTGAAGATTGGCGCGTCGATATGAATAGTCGGCTCGAAATCCATCCAACGCGAGCAATACTCGTCGGCAAGCCAAAGGCGAACAACGTCATTTTCATCTATCCACGACAGCGGACCAGCCAATGGCATATTCGATTGCGTACACTTTGGAGGGCTGACTCCGGTCAAGACGCTATCGCTGCCTCCCAGAATAGCGGTTGCGCTCATCCCCGTAAAAAAAGGCGCATAGTAGATGAGCCCACGACCGTTGTAGTAGTCTGAGACCGCCAATGTCTCGGTCTCAGCGTACTCATAGATGGCACTCGTGAAGCCCGCCGCCGTATTGACAACCCATGGCTGCCCGGTCGGATCTACAGCAACGTTGAAAGCCACACCCGGTACGGGGAGCCAAAATGGCGAGTAAGGAAGAAGCCGCCAAATGTCGCCATTGTTCATAGTGATCCAAGTCGTTCCGTCGATGCCAGCGCCAATATCGGATTCTCCACCAGTCTCGGGAGCGCCCACGCCGACCAAAACCCCGCCGTCGTAGTGCCAAACATTGCCGTCAGCTTCCGTTACCCAGGGAGAGCCGTTTTGATCGACTGTAATCCGAGAAGCCGGACCGCAGTTGAAGTTCGCTCGGCTCCAGCCCGAGGAAAGGTTGTAGTAGGCATTTCCATCGGTTGTCAAAATCCAGATGGTGCTGGTCGCGACGTAACCATTGACACCAACATCCAACACAGGCTCGGGTACCGAAATTTGGTCGAAGGCACTACCGTTGTAGTGCCATAGGTTGCCATTACCATCGACGACCCAAGCGTATCCTTTGTAGTCGACGGCAACCCGATTGGCCCCATTTGGGAAAGGACCAAATTCGGTCCAACTATTGTTGTTGACACCGTCGTACTTAAACGCATAGTTGTCAGGTCCATTAACAACCCAAACCTGACCACCAGTGCCAATTCCAATATCGACTGCTTTGCCTTGAATACCTATCAGTAAGACGCTTATCCATCCTGCCGCAGAAGCTACGTTCGCTGCCACGAAAATCACAGCTACAAGGAAAAATGCTGGCAGCCACCTGGTCATGTTCACGCGTGATGAAGGCATCTACGAGTGCGACAGGTTTAGTCGCGAGAGACTCATAGAGTGCGCTAGTACAACAGAATCCAAGACTAAAGCAATCGTAATCCGCGCACCCATTTGTAACGCAGGCAGCCTGGGCCTCGCGCGCCGAACCCCTGGATCGACGCCAAGCGTCGTATTCTCGGACAAATTGCTCTGCCTCTTTGCGACGCCAGACGGTCGTATGAGAACCGGAAATAGTCGACGGAACGCCGAAGTAAAAGTGACCCACCCGTAGGGACCTCTGCCACGCCCGGGGACCGATGGGGGGTCGGTCTGTTCCACCTAACCTCATTACGTGACCGCTCAGTTAGCGCGATCGGAAATGGAAGTGCTGGGGGGTCATGCGTTATTCCGCCGGAATTTGAGCAGGTCACGGCGCGTCCTCAGGATGGCGATGTGGTCTCGTGTAACCTCCACAATCTCGTCCCTAGAGTCTAGCAGCGCCGCCAAACCCCGCGGGTTGTCCCAAAATCCGCAGTTCCAAAGCAGTTCGGCGGGCCAGCCCTTGGCTCGTGTGTTGGCCTCGATTGCGTCGATTTTGGCACGGACCTCAGGCGGTATGAGCGGGTGGCGCGAGTCGGGGGTGACGTTGCGGGTCCAGTCGGCGCCCGGTCGGCGGCGGGCAGCACGGAGTAAGCGTTCCGTTCAGCATCCGGGACCCCGCTTGGTGAAAAGCTCGTGCTCAAATGTGCCTTGGGGTTACTGACAAAACTGACAAAACCGGTTTTGTCGGTTGGTGCTGGGGACCTTTCATTACGTCTTTTTTCTTGGAGGAAGGATTCCAGGTAGTTCATGCCGGTACCCAAACTTTCGGGTTGACGTGATACCGCGTCGTGGACCGCCCGCCGTTGGCGGATGGATTTTGCTGCTCACCCGCGACCCACGCCAAACCTTCCGGCACCTCCAACGCGCGCGCGACATCGGTCGTATCGCTCAGGCCAGTCCACTCCGCCCGGTACACGTCGCGCGCGGTGAACGGGTTCGGAAGCTTGCGGGCTCTGACCTTTTCGCCCAGGAGTCGGACGGCCGTGTCCACGCGAGCGGTTACTGAGTGGTAAATGCCGCGAGCATGCGGCTCAAGGTAATCGCACCAGGCCGCCGCACGCTTCGCGGCGTCGAGCGACACTGGAGCAAGAGTCCGATTCTGCAAGGTATCGCAACGGTGAAATATCAGCGCCAACGACGGCATCAGACTTCGAAACTTTGAGAGATGCGCTATCACAATCGGGTGTTCGTCCGGATCGCGTATTCGTCGTTCCAGATGCTCGCGCCAGCCGTCGAAGAAGCCCTGTGCTTCGTCATTGAATTGCAGAGTCGGAATTTCTGGTTCTGGTTGCCCTGGAGAACCACCGACAAAACTGACAGAACCTACTTCAACTATCCGCTGGAAGATCTCGAACGCGCGCCGTCGCGCCTCGCCGTTCGGATTGCGGTCGACGTTGCGCCAGCTGGGTGGCGGGTCAGGGTACACACTCACTTGGAAGCGCTGAATGAAACCGTCGTCACACGAACCATCGAAAGCTTCCCGGAGGTAGGCAGACAACGGGTCAGGCGTGATGGCTCCGAGAATCGACACGCATGCGGCTTCAATCCGCAAAGTGCCTCGGATAATGCGGTAATAAGTATAGCCACCGAGACCATTCCATCCTTCGAGATAAAATGCACGATCGTTCTCGTGGCCTGCTCTTTCCATGGTCGCTAGGAATCCAGCTATCTCATCCCGAAAAAGCAGAACTCCGCTGGGATTCTGATTGAGTGTCTCGCCTAGTTTCTCGACAGTCGGGCGTTGACTACGAACCGCCGACGCGCGGGCGGGTTTACCCGCAATTCTCGAAGCTGCTAGTGGATCGATCGCATAGAGGCTGCCTGCGGCCCGAGGTAGTGGCAGTCCGCGCGCGAACCTCCTTCCGGTAGGTTGCTTCAATCGCTGGTTCCCGGCGTCACCGCGATGCCCGCCACATTGCTGAATCCATCGGTGATAGTCACCGCGGGCTGGGAATCCGCGGACAGCGGCGCGTCGTAGATCAGCGCCCGGCTGTGGGCGAAATCCGCCACGTACAGATTGCCCTGCAGATCGAAGCTGAACGCGATCGGTGACGGCACTGAAATCGCCATGCTCGCCGCCATGCCGGTTGAAAACGGCGGCAGATACTCCAGTATCCGCTGACCTATGAAGTCGGCTACCCACAAGTTGCCTTCGGTATCGAAGTGAAGATCCTGCGGGCCATATAACCCGGTCAGCGCCGACGATGCCGCGTTAGAAATGAAGTCTATTTGTCCGATGACCAGACAGGCGTCTTCTCCCGTCACCAATGGCGCGCAGTATTCCAGAATGCGATTGTTGCCCGCGTCCGAGATCCACAGATTGCCGCGCGAATCGAACGCCGCGCCGGTGGGACCGCAGAAGGTCTTGGACGTCGGCGGGTAGGTGCCGTTGTTCTGGGGGTAAATCGGATCGCCGCCAGCCATGCAAGCCGGCAGACCCTTGGCCGCCAACGGCAGAAAGGTTCCCAGGATGGTATTGGCCGATATGGCGCTCGCGTCAACCGGGCCGTTGAAGATGAGCACCCGGCCGCCGTTCGAGTCAACTGCAGCCAGCGAGCCTGTCACCGGGTCGCGCGACACCGCGCCGCCATGCGATTGTCGGTTGGGGGCTGAGCTTCCCTGGTTGTTCTTGAAGGTGCCGCCAAAACCGTTCTGCCCTTCCTCGAGCGCCGCATCCTTGAAATCGGTGAACGGCCCCGTGAAGGCGAGCCAGCGGGAGAAGTTCTCGTCCGCAACCCACAGTGTGTTCTCAATCCATGCCAGCGGCCCCACGCAGCTCATGTTCGCCTCGGTGCCTCTCTCGGTTCCGCCACAACCGTTGCCGGGAGTTCCCAAGGTGACGGTCTGACTCATCCCGGTGGTAAACGGCGCGGCATAGAGAACCACGCGCCCGTTGTTGTAGTCCGATATCGCCAGCACGGGTTGGTCGAGATTCAGCGAGGGACATCTTCTGGAGTGATGCTTCGCATAGGATGGTTGGTCACACCTGTTCGGCTTGGCTTCTACGGTTCCGGTGAGCAATACGATTCCGATTGCCACTATCGCTGATCTTTTCATACCCTCTACAGCCTCCTACCCTGCGCCGGTCAGAACCATGACCGCGCGAGTCCAAGAGTCGCTTTCGGATGTATGTGAGCTCGACACACGGCGGCATTTCGCAGAAGACCATGTGTGACCCGATTGCGTTTAGTTTCGACGAGGCGGGGAACCTGTATGCGTCCCAGTTGCGCGACCGCCCCCGACCCCCCCGATAGAAGCATCGAGACCATCGAAAGGACCGCGATACGACGCAACATGTGCTCTTATCCTCCTGCTTCCAAGACCAATCAACGGATCGCGTTACAGGCGTGTAAAGCGTCCTTGAGCTTCAGATCTACTGAAATCATCTCGCCCAGTGGGCGTGACCTGCGTTCCTATGCCAAAGCGGTTTTGAAACCAGACGATGCCGGTTCAGGAATCTACGCGAATCAGGTAGCGGTTAGTGGCGCGAAGGATTGACGGCGGAGGAAATGGGTTCACTCCAGACCCTGAGTCAGTTTTGCACCGCCGATGACACTGTGGGCAGTCGCGCAGCGCCAGTCGAATTGAGTGTTAGTGAAGATTCCTGCCGGATTGGAGAACGAACATACGCATTTCTACCGGATGGGAGCGAATTTCTTCCGCGCGGCAGGCAACTTCAACACCCGCTGTGCGAAATTAAGGGTTTGGTGAACGGGAGGGGCGTACGCTGTGGGCACGAGTTCGCCACAGGCCTAAACTTGGCAGTTGGCTCAATTCTGTCGAGCTTGAGGGAAGTCTCTGGTCGCACCAGTGCCTTGGTTCGATCGGATCTCCACTTTCGCCGAACTGAGCCGCCGCACGTACTTTAGAGGCCCGCGCCAATCGCGGCCGCCATAACATCCACTGGCGGTTACTATCGCGGATGCTCGTCTTCGGTTAAAAATAAAGCTCTATACATGGGTCGAAGCACTAGATGCTTCTCACTCCGGAAAAACCGCTCCAATTGACTCGCCCGATATACGACGTCGGAATCCGATCTTCACCGACATTGCGGTGACTTGGGTATGCGACTCCCTCTCCTTGACTGAACTGCCGAACCCCCGCTATCACCGAGTCATGCCGGATGAACACAAGCTCCGCGATTCCGCTTGGCTGCGCCCGATCCTTCAGCAACTCCCGGTCGCCCTCGATTCAATGATCCTGCCGAGCGATTCGGTGTTGGACGTTGGTTGTGGTGAGAATTCGCCGCTCAGGAAGCTCAAGCATCCCCCTGCCGGTATGGTCGGTATCGACGCTTTCCCTGGCGTTGCGACCGGAATTCACGACGAATACATAGTGGGGTCGGCGTTGAGCATCGAGAAACGGTTCCGGCCCCAGTCGTTCGATTGCGTGGTTGCCCTCGATGTCATTGAGCATCTGACCAAGGCAGACGGGTACCGACTCATCAGGATGATGGAAAGGATCGCGCGCCGCACCATCGTCATCTTCACGCCCAACGGTTTTCTTTCGCAGCTGCCCTACGAAGGAAATCCCTTTCAGGAGCATCTGTCGGGTTGGACCGTGGAAGAGATGCGCGGGCGGGGCTACGAAGTCATAGGACTGTTCGGATGGAAACCGTTACGTGGCGACTGCGCCAACATTCGGTTCCGGCCGCGCCGCTTCTGGCAAGCGATCTCGATCGCGACCCAACCGGTCGTGAGAAGGCGCCCGGAACATGCTTTCGCGCTCTTGTGCGTCAAGCATCTTGACTAAAAGAACGGAGCTGCAGCACACGATCGCGGTCCCGCCAACGACAAAGTGGAGCGCAGCATCAGGGAGTTGCTGATCCGCCAATGGTGACGGCTCAGCGAGATTTCTTGACTCTCATGATGTCCGAGGGCTGGTCTGGTCTCTCGCCAGGCCGGCCCTTGAACTTGTCGAGGTAGTGGCGCAGGGTCGGCCTGAGGCCACGCTCCCCGACGAGCATTTCACTGTCGACGGCGACCCTATCGAGGTGTGGGCGGGGGGCCGGGCACAAGAGCTTCCACCGCAAAAAAAAAGGAGGATCGGCAGACCCCGCCTATCGGTGGAAGAGATCGCGGGCTTTGGCTGGTTCACTCGATCTGCGCCGACAAGGGCTACGATCGAAAGGGGTTTGGGCGGGATCTGCACGAGCATCCCGGTACACCTCACGTCGCACAGAAGCCCAACAGTGCGATCTATCTCCGCACATCATACCCACCCGGGATTTCGGCTCGCCTGGTCGCGGCGCAAACAATGGAATAAATCCTTGGCATTGACCTCGGATCGCGGGTCTTGGTAGAAGTCATTGACCTCTAAGGACACGTTAAAGCCGGTAGACTCCGGAGGGCGGACGTTTGTTCGACGAATTCACAAACAAGGTTATCGATAATGCGAATCCGGTGTAGTCGGGGTTAAGAGGCATAACGTCTCGATGGCAGTCGTAGGCCGGAACACGTAACATGGTAAGAGCGATTCGGTGAGCGGTGGTTCCATATGGCCATTCCATCGCGTCTCACGAGCCTGCCGACCAAGTCGACAATGGAAAAAGTAAAGACGCGCGGGCGCTACAAATCTGAGGGTATCCTTTTCAATACGACGTTGAGGGCTTCGTTCACATTGTTTTGCAGGGAGACGCTTCTTAATGGACTCGCCTAGAAACAAGCGGGGAGTTTCCTATAAGCCCGGCGTTCCGGTGGAGCGGGGCGAAAAGCGTGCAGAGTCATATGACTTGTCCGATCAAATTGATCTTAGCGAGTATCTGTTTGCGATCGCACATCGCTGGTGGCTGATTGTCGTTACCATATTGCTTACGATGGCTGCGACCTTTGTCGTTACCAAGTTCGTGATGAAACCTTGGTATCGTGCTGAGGCGATCATTAGGCCCGTCGGCCAAAACGCTATCTTACAAGAGACGACGGGAGGTATGATGGGTGGTATCGGCGGCAGCAGCATCGGGGGCTTGGCAGCAGGAATCTTGGGCACGGCGACCGGAAACGACGCTGAAGAGTACATGCCTATACTTACGAGCTTTGCCTTCACGAACGTCCTCGTGAAACAACATCAACTCATGGGTCATTTGCTGGCCGAGGAGGGAACTCCCTTAAATAAGTTGACAGAAGACCCGGACTGGGTCGTTTACAGAATTCTGCAGCGGCGTTTCGAATGTCATTTCGCCATAAGCACGGGCAATCTCACCCTCTTCTATCGGGATCAGAATCGATCCCAAGCTGAGCGGATACTCGGCTTCTACATCGACGATCTGCGTGAGAAGCTACGCTCTAGGCAGGTGCGGGACGCGATCGCAGCAGTCGCATCCTTGCAGGAGGAGGCAAGACAAAGTTCCGACGCATTGATTCGTGACCAGCTTTACGAATTGATAGCAAGACAGGTACAGCGTCAAAAGCTTGCCCAGGTGCAGGCGGATTTTGCCTTCATTGAGCTAGAGCCCCCGACTTCGCCAGACAGACGCTACAAGCCAGTCGTCTGGCTGGATTGCGTGATTATGGGGTTGCTTTCCGCCATTGGAGCAATCGTCTGGATTTTAGTAGTGGGTGGCGATGCCGGGGGCATCAGCTTATCCAGCTTACGATATGTCGTCGATAGCGAACAAGATGCCACACAGGGAACGGCGCAGAAGGCGTTGAGATAATCCTAATCATGCGAAAGGATTGCGACTCCAGTCGCTTTTCGCCCACAAGAGGGTGCGGTCCAGCGCAACGCAAGCAAGAATTTATTCGAAACTAGCTCTCCCGCACTATGAGTGCTGGCACTGCCTGGCGTTCTATCGTTCACATCGAGGATATTCCTCGCGCCTTTGCCGGCTGCCCTGTCGCCCTGATATCGGCAAGGGTGGACCAGATCCACGCAGGCATAGTGTGGACTATCGCGCGCTCTTCCGAGCTTCCAGCCTATGTGGGACCAAGCCAGGGCGTCCACCAGCTTCATCGAAGCTTTCGAACCAATGCACCAATGCTGGAGGAATTCGAAGGTTGGCACTTCATGCGACTTGTTCATCTCAAGCTATTCCTCAATGCAGGCCGTCTCGATGATTCACTCCAACGGCGTGCCGATGGCGTTGTTGAGTAGGAGCATGAATTCAGCTTGCAGGAATTGAGTTACCTATCGCGAGAATCGATGTTATTTCAAGAAACGAAGCTAAAAGGCGCTTTCACAATTGATCTGCAACGGGTTGAAGACTCGCGAGGCTTCTTTGCCCGCGCTTTCTGCAAGCGCGAATTCGAGCAGCAAGGTTTGAATCCTACTTTCGTGCAATGCAACATCTCCTTCAACCCGCACAAGGGCACTCTGCGCGGAATGCACTATCAGCTGGCGCCATTTCGCGAGGTTAAGTTGCTTCGCTGCACCGCTGGTTCCATATTTGATGCGATTATTGATCTCCGGCCCGATTCATCGACGTATCGCCAATGGACTGGAATGGAGCTCTCAGCGCGAAATGGACGATTGTTATACGTGCCGGAAGGCTTTGCTCACGGGTATATGACCTTAACTGAGAACGCCGAGGTATTCTATCAAGTATCTGAGTTCTACAGCCCCGGATATGAGCGGGGCATCCGTTGGAATGACCAGGCCTTCCGCATCGAATGGCCGAGCGAACCGTTAATAGTTTCACCCAAGGATGCTTCTCATCCGGATTTTGTATGATTAAAAGGGTTCTGCTGACCGGCGCGAGTGGTTTCATCGGCCGTCACTGTATGGCTCCACTTTGCGCTGCCGGTTATGAAGTGCACGCGGTATCATCGCGCGACAGATCGCCAAAATGCGCAGAAGCCAAATGGCATCGAGCGGACTTATTGGATAGATCGCAGGTCGAACAGCTGGTGAGGAGAATCAAGCCAACCGACCTCTTACATTTCGCTTGGTACGCGATTCCGGGCAAATATACTACTTCGTCGGAAAATCTGCGTTGGTGCCAATCCACGCTTGAGTTGCTGTATGCTTTCGCGGAGAACGGGGGCAAACGAGCTGTGTTTGCCGGGACCTGCTTCGAATATGATTCCCGATACGGCTTTTGCAATGAAGAATTGACACCCTCTCGCCCCTCAACCTTATATGGAGTGTGCAAGAACAGTACCCGGGAAGTTGTAGCTGGATTCTCCCGTCAGTTTGGCATCAGTGCGGCATGGGGTAGGATCTTTTACTTATATGGCCCCCATGAGCCCGAAGCCCGTTTGGTTCCGGCAGTAATCCTAGCCCTTTTGCGAGGTCAGAATGCGCCTTGCGGCCACGGGCGCCAAGTGCGCGACTTTCTTCATGTAGAAGACACGGCTTCTGCTTTCGTGTCCCTCTTAAAAAGTGAGCTCGAGGGGACTGTCAATATCGCCTCGGGAGACCCGATCACAATACGGTCGCTTGTAGGGCATATTGCCGGACTGCTGAATTCGCGGAATAAGATCGAATTTGGAGCGATTCCGGCTGCTCCGAATGATCCGCCGTTCCTAGTGGCCGACACTCGAAGGCTACGCGAAGAGGTAGGTTGGCAACCCAAAACAAATCTTGAACGGGGACTCGAAGACACGATCAATTGGTGGCGTAGAGTTTTGTCTTCAGCCATCGTCCAGAAAGGGTAGGATACAGACATACAGCAAGGCCTCGGGCTCAGCGTTGAACCCAGTAGCTATGTACTCTCGCTAAGTGGTACCTGCTCGAATGGTGGCGTTCGTATCAGCTGTGAATTCGCGACCAGGTGCTTTCACTTTTGGAGTAGTTCTTCGTATCCAGATCTTTACACGGTTTCTTGACCTGTACTACGACTGAGGCCAGATGGATCT
The DNA here is from genome assembly GCA_052146355.1 of Binataceae bacterium (SeqCode). Classification (GTDB taxonomy): domain Bacteria; phylum Desulfobacterota; class Binatia; order Binatales; family Binataceae; genus JAFAHS01. Next base: position 30,854 of record JBKQNE010000245.1, read on the forward strand.
GGTAGAAGGTATCCTCTCTCGAGAAGGCTTTTCTTATCCGTGTCGCAAATCACCACCATCATTCCCACGTATCGCCGTCCGAAGCTTTTGCAAAGAGCTATTCGTAGTGTGCTGGCTCAGACGTATAGTGATTTCGAGATCTCCATTTTCGACAACGCATCCGATGATGATACGGCTGCTGCAGTACGTGAACTCGCACGATATGATGCTAGAATTAAGTATCATTGCCATTCAGAAAACATCGGCATAATCCGTAACTTCGGCTACGGAATGAAGCGAGTATCGTCGCCGTTTTTCAATCTTCTGAGCGATGATGACATCCTGCTGCCGAATTTTTTCGAAACCGCGATCCGATCTTTCGTGAGCAACCCTGAGGCCATGCTGTTCGTCGGTGGTCTTATTGAGACAGATTTGCATGGCCACATTCAGAACGTGCCTTTTCGAGGATGGTCAATAGGACTGCACCAGCCGCCGGAGCTCTTCTTTAAAATGCTTTCATCTGGCCCGAATACATGGACTAGCATGCTGTGGCGAAAGGAATTGCACTTTACACTGGATGGCTTAGACGAAGAGGTCGGATTGTCGGCCGACCTTGATTTCGAGTTAAAGGCACTTTCCCGCTATCCCGCGGTGATCGATAATGAGCTCTGTGCTATATTTGTTGTTCATCCTGAGTCGGCATCAGAGAAGCGACTGTCAGCAACCGCGTTTGCGAAAGCGATGGTCCGGATGGTCGAGAACATCGCTCGCGATTCTGTTCAAGAGCCTCTGGTGCGTTCACGGATGCTTGCGGCAATGAATTCTCGATTTCGCGACATAGCATTCGTCCGCGCACGGGTAGCTGCAATGAGAGGCCTCACGACAGAGGCTCTTGAGGTGGCTCGAATACTGGAGGAGCGCTTTTGTGCACCATCACACGCCCAGTGCATTCGATTGCTGGCCCGCCAATCCTGCCTTGGCACTCTGAGCCGCGTGGCTGTGAATTTCCTTCGTGCGCCTCGCCGAGCAGTCCGCGCCGCCATAACTGCCCAACGATTCCGGCCCTTCTCAAGCATCGTTCGCAATTCCACTCTAATGGGTCTCGATGACCAGGTATCACCGTGGGCTGGCGGCCCATCGCTGTGATTCAAGGCCGAATATCTCTGTCATGAGGTCGTATGAGGTCTGTCCCGAAGCGGCTACATTCCTTTCAGGGTCCGCGTCTCTCAAAGAGCGCGAGGAGGTCTCCCTTTGCGTAGTCTAGTGACCGGCGGTGGCGGGTTCATCGGTTCTCACGTTGCGCGGCGTTGCCTTAACCTTGGTCATGAGGTGGTTGTGCTCGACGATCTCTCTGGCGGATTTGAAAGCAATGTGCCCGCCGATGCGACGTTTATCCGGGGCAGTGTGACCGACGTCGAACTCGTGAACGCTCTTTTTTTACGATACCGCTTCACTTACGTCTATCATCTGGCTGCTTATGCGGCCGAGGGCTTGTCTCACTTCATCCGAGGATATAACTACACCACCAACTTGATTGGCAGCGTCAATCTCATTAATGCTGCTATCAACTTCCGTACCGACTGCTTTGTGTTTACATCTTCCATCGCCGTTTACGGTAAAGCACCTGTACCAATGCTCGAAGCGCAGGTTCCGCTGCCGATAGATCCGTACGGTATCGGCAAGTACGCCATAGAGCTCGATCTTCGCAGCGCTCATGATTTATTTGGACTGGATTTTATCGTCTTCAGACCGCACAATGTTTATGGTGAGCACCAGAACATTGGCGATCGATACAGAAACGTGATTGGAATTTTCATGAACCAGGCTCTCTCGAACGAGCCGATGACGATCTTTGGCGATGGCACGCAAACACGCGCATTTAGTTACGTCGACAATGTATCGTCGACAATCGCGAGGAGTGTACAGATCCCAGAGGCTAGGAACCAAGTCTTCAATTTGGGCGCGGATACTCCGCATACGGTGCTGCGGGTTGCTGATATGGTCGCACGTGCATTCAGAATTGAGCCTCGATTCACCTTTCTGCCAGCGCGGAACGAGGTGGTAAACGCTTATGCTCAACACGATAAGGTGCGTCGTGTCTTTGGTAATTCGGTGGAGGTCCCACTTGAGGATGGTATAGAACGAATGGCACGGTGGGCGCAGGCGCACGGTGCCCGCGTTACCCCTCCCTTTGCTAATATCGAGGTCAGGAAAAACATCCCGCCGGTTTGGCTGCAAGCATCTGACAAATCACGAGCTTGATATAGGAAATCTGTAGATGGAGAGCGGCGGAACGGGAGCACAACGCCGGTCTGGCCAGCGTGGGAGAGTGCGGTCTCTGCGAATTAGGCTATGACCCTAGTGACCACCATAATCCCAACCTTTCGCCGCCCGCGCATGCTCGTGGGCGCGATAGGGAGCGTCCTCGCTCAGACGTTCGAGGATTTGGAAGTAAGCGTGTATGATAACGCATCAGGCGATGCCACGGCAGCGGTCGTCCAATCTATTTCGAGTCGAGACCCGAGGGTCCATTACTTTTGTCACCCCACCCGTATCGACATGATGGCAAACTTTGCCTATGGAGTTGCACACGTAAAGACTCCTTACTTCCATATAATGAGCGACGACGATCTGCTGCTTCCCGACTTTTTTCAAACTGGAGTCGTGGAGTTGCAGAGACATCCAGAAGCCATGCTCTTCGTCGGTCGACTAATACTGGCGCAATCAAACGGACACGTGTTTCAGGTAACCGGTGACAAATGGAGGGAAGGTCTCGAATATCCACCCACCACATTTCTCAAAATGACTGGTGGTCATACCTGGACCAGCATGATTCTTCGTCGAGATGTCCTTAACACTACCGGGCCCTTGGATCCAAAGGTCGGGCCGGCCGGAGACCAGGACTTCGAGTTGCGAGTCACCGCACTCCACCCCGCTGTTATGTCAAAAGCGCTTTGCGCAATATTCTGCCTTCATTCTGCCTCCAATTCGGTTAGCGACCCCGTAACGCCGTTGTTGTGCGGAATACCGCGAATCGTGCGAAATGTCGGACGAGTAATCGACGAGGGAGTCCGCGATGGCCTGATCGCGATTAACGTTGGTAAGACAATGCGAGCGGCGATGCTTGCCGGCTTAAGTCGGCAGCTTCTAACCTCAGCATTGGTAGCGGCATGCCGGGGTCAGTGCGAGTCAATGATTGCGGCGGCGGACTTCCTTGCGCAGACGGGCCAATACAAAGGCCGTGCGCTTCTCCTCCGCGCGCTCGCAAATCCCGCGTTGCCGCGGTCGCTTGTATTCACGGCCTGCAGCATGGCTCGCGTCGGACGCCAAGTGTGGAGAAACCACAAATATGCTGACCTGTCGACGGTCGTGTCGAGTGCCTTCGAGCGAGCAGAGGTTGCCGCGAGATCGCCACTGTCGACAGGCTCCTGACGCTCCGCTTCTCATGACTGCAACGTGTGCTCGTAACATGAAGTTCTCACTCGTACTAGCTACGCGCGGCCGAGTAGTCGAACTGCAGCGCTTTCTGGGTGCGTTGGGGCGCCAGACCTATCGAGATTTCGAGTTGATCGTCGTGGATCAGAATCCGGATGACCGACTCGTGGGAGTTCTAGCTCGTGAGGGGGTACGCTTTCGCATCAATCATTTGCGCTCTGAGCCTGGGCTCTCTTTCGCGCGCAACTGTGGACTGCCATTCGCGCACGGCGACATAGTGGCCTTTCCCGATGACGATTGCTGGTATTCGCCAGACCTTCTCGAGCGAGTTCACGACTCTTTCACACGCCATTTGGACGCGCACTGTCTGAGCGGTCGATGCATAGATTCCACTGGACGCGATTCCCACGGCAGATGGGACTCAACTCCTGGATGGATCACGCCATTTAACTTATTCAGGCGCTGCAATTCCAACACTCTCTTTTTGCGGCATCTCGTCATTGAGCGAGTCGGCGACTTTGATGAACAATTGGGAGTGGGAGCGGAAACGCCTTGGGGATCTGGCGAAGACACCGATTATGTACTACGAGCGTTGACAGCCGGGTGCAAGGCATTTTACTCACCAGAAATTCAGGTCTATCACAACAATCCCTCTCTGTGGCCAGATCGAGATCAATTGGCGCGGAGGCTAGGGTACTCCAGAGGTTTCGGACGAGTCCTTCGCAAACACCGCTACCCTTTGTGGCTGGTTGGATATCATGTGTCGCGGCCTCTGGGAGGACTACTTCTCGCCCTGATACGCGGTCGCTTGGGGCAAGTCCGTTATTATGCGTTGGCAAGCGGCGGCCGACTTCAGGGCTGGGCAGCACACATGCCGCCGCAATGCTCGGCAAGCGCAACAAGCAGTAAATCGGATGAGGTATGCAACCGCGACGGCAAGCTAAGCAGTCCAACCAAGCAAAAGTCTACGTGCGATACCGGCGAATGCGAATAGGCATCGATCTGATTTGGTTGGTTCCTCGCATTGGCGGTGGCATGGATTCCCACGTGCGTGGTCTCCTTAAAGGTCTTGCAGCTATTGACAGTAAGAATCAGTACCTTTTGTTTACAACGCCTGCCAATCACGACAGTTTCGAGGGTTTGGCTGACAATTTCCAACGTGTTCTGTTTCGGATGGTTGACCTATCTATCGCCTCCCGGCTCTTCTCGGAGCAGGTAACCTTAGGATGGCAGCTCAACCGTCACCCACTGGACGTGCTCCATTCACCAGGGTTTACGATGCCGTTTTTAACTACAGTGCCGAGAGTTTTTACAGTGCACGACCTCAAGGAGTTTGCGTTGCCTGGTATTTATCCAACCAGCCGACTGATGTTAAGGAAGTATTTCGTTGAAAAGGCGATTCGCCATGCCGATGCGATTATCAGCGTAAGTAGTTTCACCAGACAGGACATCGTGAACCGATTTAATATTCCTGTACGACGCATATCTGTTGTTCACAATGCTGCGGATACTTCTTTGTCGGTTGATGACGGTTGTTGGTTGGAGTTGGCGCAGCGTTTGGGTATCCGAACCGACTACATCGTCGCGTTCAGCTCACGGTACCCTCATAAGAATATCGCGGCGTTGTTGAAGGCAATTGCGCGGCCTGGAATTGCCGATCACGTACAATTGGTCGTTGTCGGGCATTTGCCAAACGACCCCATTCCTCTAACAAGTTTAGCCGATCGCTTGGGAATGGCAGGAAGGGTACTGTTTACCGGCTATCTGTCAGAAGGCGAACGAACCTCGGTGCTCGCGCACGCTAAAGTGCTGGCGTTTCCGTCCTTGTACGAGGGTTTTGGAACATTGCTCCTGGAAGCGATGAATGCTGGTGTCCCAATCGCATGTGCCGACGTGACAGCCCTACCCGAGGTAGCGGGCCGGGCAGCGCTATTTTTCGATCCGTTGTCAGTAAATGACATTGCGTCTGCTCTCCAACGTTTGTTGGCTGACGAATCACTTCGACAGCGATTGGTGCTGGCAGGCCGTAAACGGGCCCGGGACTTTTCTTGGGAACTGAGCGCTAGCCAGACCCTCAAGGTTTACGAACGAGTGGCTCGTCCAATTGCTTCCGATTGAGCGTTGGGCGATATCGTGCTGAAGAAAGTTGGGCTTGTTTTAGAGGGGACGCACGGCGAGAACAGGTCGCCATTGGAAATACCAAGTCCGACTACGTTTCAGTTGGTTGGAGTTGGGAAAGAACGTGCACGAGGCGCTGGACGGCGTTGAAGGCAGCCTAGAGCGACTTCGCGTCAATCGAGGCTGGGTATCTCCCAATGTGGTGCTCCCGGCGCTCAAGAATAGGGTCGCGGTCGAATAAATGACTTATTTAAGGTTATGATTCGGCACTGGTATGATAGTGCTGATGGTCAGACTTTTTACGAGGGTGACGGTTAGTGAGGCGGAGCGGAAGCAATTGGTTTCGGTTGCGCACTGGCGGAGCTTGCCGCGTCGACAGTGCATTTAATGCCAGGTCGCGAATGCCCGTTGCATAGTTTAAACGGATTGATCTTGGAGAAGCCTTCTATTGAAGAGCGCATTCGCCATGCCCACGCGACTCTCAGCGTGACTCGCAGTCGGGAGCAAGGATTTTGAGCTGAGTCCGTGGAGAGATGGAAAGCGCGCTGTTCAGCTGAACACACCCAATGGAACCCCGTATCACAACGATCATCCCTACCTACCGGCGACCCAAGCTGCTCAGGCGCGCTATTCTGAGCGTCCTACAACAGACGTACCGCGATTTTGAAGTCAAGGTCTACGACAATGCCTCGTGCGACGAAACCCGAGAAGTGGTCGGGAACTTTATGGCTTCTGATTCGCGCGTGAAATATCACTGCCATCCCGAGAACATCGGGTTGGTGCAAAATTTCGCGTACGGAATGGAACGGGTTTACACGCCTTTTTTTAACATCCTGAGCGATGACGACCTTGTCTTCCCGGATTTCTTTGAACTCGCGTTGTCCGCGCTCGCAAAGAATCCGGACGCAATTCTCTTCACCGGAGCAACCATTTGGGCTACCCGGGCCGGGGACATCAGCGACATTCCGGTCGCGCGATGGCGCGAGGGGCTCTATCGACCTCCGCACGGACTGTTCGAGATCATTAGTAGTGGTCATCCGGACTTTACCGGAACGCTGTTCCGCCGCGAGATTATGACCACAGTTGGCACCCTTGATCCCGCGGTCGGCAATCCGTTCGACGTCGATCTCTTTTGCCGGTGCGCCGCCGTCTGCCCGATAGTCGTCTCAACGCAGCCGTGCGGGGTGCTGTTTCAACATTCGGAGAGGGCGTCAGCTCAGGCGCCTTATGCCCCTCTCGCTTACTGGCCGACCTACGGAAAAATAGCGGAGAAAATAGGATGCCTCCGTTCCTTGCCCGAAGAACAGCGGCGTCAAGCCTACGCGCTTATGATGAAACATACGCAGAGGAACGTCTTTCTTAGGGGGTGCAAGGCATCAGCCGACGGTGACACACAGCAAGCGATGCAGGCAGCGACAATTCTGCGGGAGTCATTTTCAGACCCCTGGGGCGCATTCGTAGTTCGGGCACTTTCGGCGTGCCGCTCACTCGGTCTTGGCTCCTGGTTAACAACTACGTCGCGCGCTGTACGGTTATGGCGGATGAAGAGTCGCCGTCAACGCATTCCAGCTGACGTTTTCTCAAGCTGCTCCGTAGCGCTGTACGCGCTGCTGAATGAGACCTCGGCCGACAGCGCTTAGAGTTTGACATTCGTGGATGCAGCGGTCGCGCTGAAGAGCGACCGTGCGCGACCGGCCCCTCCATACTGCATAACGCGTTGTTCCATGGGCGTGTCGGGAGTCGGCAAGAGCGCTCTGCCAATGGCGCTCGGAATGAAGGCCTGCGAGCGAATCCATTCGCAGCAACAACTTCAAGGCAGATGAATCAGTTTACCTGCTGAAGCACCGGGCCTTCCGAACGCCGCCAACCTCTTCGCCTCGAGTGGGCTTGCGCAAGACGAGATAGGCGTGACTGGTCAGCCGTGCTGTGGGGTGCAGAATCAACCAGCGGCTTAGCGCGCGGTGCAACCTATCAACGCATTTGAGTTTCTTATAGTACTCATGACCGAAGAAACCTATGTATTGTTCAACTTGATATCCAACGTTCTCAAGCTTGTTGATCTGGGCCTTCGTCGGCCCTCGACACCAGCTGTAGAATGCGGGAAACATCGGATAAATGCTCTCGGGTTCTCTTCCCGACTGCACAATCGACAGCACTTTGGCAGTTAGCCTTCTAGGCAACAGCCTATTGGCAAGGTAAGGAAGTGCATAAAGTGTGGGGAAGAAATGAAATGCTACACCTCCGGGTGCAAGCAGCCGATAGACATTTCGATGTAGCCTTTCGCCGTTCTTAATGTGCTCAGCCAACATATGACTACATACGACGTCATAGTCGCCGGAAAGATTCAAATCGGTAGCTCCGATGTCGGCTTGGACTTTCATATATTGCTCAGGAGCCCTGGCCAATTGCTCAGTCGAAATGTCCAACAACGTATACTGTATCCCGTTTAGCTCCACGAATTCCTTTGTTAAAGACTGGTGGACACCGCCGCCGCCAATCTCCAGGACTTTCTTTGCGCCTAATCTGTGTATGAGATCTTCAAGAGTGCCATAGAAGTTGTCCCATCCGTCTTTGAAGAACTCGTATCGAATGCTCGCCATGTAGCGTGGTCGCCTCCTGCTTTTGTAAAAGTGCTAAAGCTAGAACGCCGCCGATTAAAGCAGGATTTCGCGGAGTATGCCAATCATGGCTTTGCGCGTTTCAAGTGGTGGGGTAAAGTCGCGCAAAAATGAACTCGTCGTAAGGTCCAAAGCTTTCACAGCCGCAAGTCACTTGCCTCTTGGTTTGGTTCGCCCTGTGCGCATGGGTACCGATCCCGAGTTTTCCGCAGGTATCGAGTCAGCTAGTTGGATCGCAACGGGGTACAAACCGGGGGAAGTGACCTTAACCCCCCATGGATGATCGAGGAACGCTTTTGAAGGCCTCCGAGCAAATGCGAAACAGGCTGAGTAGTCTTGGTCTATCGACGCGTGCCTTTTGACGAAATTCCCTGCAGGCTACCTGTGGATAGGACATGAAGATTGTCACGCGGGCGCTGTTCTTGTCGTTTTTGCTGCGCTCTTATGCATGGGTGCAGCCTCCAGCAGCCACGGCCAGATCGAAAGATATCGCAGCGCTCGCCACGGCCGTTTCCACGGCAATGCCGACGCCGATTCCGAGTCCAATTCTTCCGACGGGAGCGGCTAATATCGATTGCCATACTGGTATGGATGTATCGTCGCAGGTGCAGGCACCTATCAACGCACATGTGCCGGTCGAGTTTCCGACCTATAATTCGACTAGTAACGCCAATAGCTGTTTACTGAAAGTGGGTATCAACGTCACGGGATTTTCCAACAGCGGGCCGATTATCCACGGCAACGGGGCACGACTTACGATGAGTACTGGCAATGTACCCGCATGGGACTTTACCGGCTCGCAAGGCATCGTAATGGACAACCTGTTCCAAACATCGGGCGGATTGACCCCAAGCAAGTACGGCATTCTGATGGGGCGCACCTCCGATTGTGGTGCGAATAAGGGCAGTCACCGGATTACGGGCGGCTCGCTGTGCATGGCAGTTAATTGTGGCACCGCGATTCCGGGTTCCATTGCCATCGACATGGAAGGTTCGGAACAGAACACGTTGGATCAGATCATCTGGGTACAGGCCGATACAGCGCTTCAGCTAAACGGCTATCCCGCGGGTGCAACCGCGTGGCCGGTGGTGAAATCGGCTTACTCGTCGCAATGCACGAGCCCACAGACCAATATCGGTACCGTGCTCATCAACGGCTCCAATGTCGGGATGGCGGGCAACAGCATTGTGACCAATGGCGGCATAACCGGCTTCACAGGGCGTCGGGATTTATATGGTGCATCTGGGAACGATCGCGCGCAGCCCGCTAGATGCCATCAAACTCGGCGGCAATATCTCCGAGTGGAACCTCACCGCGCGGGTGGAGAGGTACACGGCGATGATGGACCTGAATGGGTTTACGCAAACGAACAGCAATTCCAACAGTAACCTGCCGATTACCAGCTCTTCGGCGGCCTTACAACGATGAGCGAACCTTGAAAAGACGCCACGTGCTTTTCGGAACGTCTCGATAATACCGAGCCCCCAGGTCGCGCCCGCTGGGCGCACTTGAGCTCACGTATCCGCCGGACTGCTGAGCTGCGAAGCGTCGCCCGGTGCCTTTGCCTTTCTGGAATACGAGGTGCCCGTCCAACCAGACCTGGACCGCGCTCCCGTTTATCGGCACGCGACATCGGCAGCCAGCGGCGCGATGACAGTCAATGCGAAGCTGCCACCCAATGGACCGGTGGGGCTGAGGCCCAACGGCCCGCGCGGGATGGGCGGCTGGCCCTGCGACCAACCGTACCCCGATGAGGCTGCACGGTCCAGCGAAGCTTGGCCCGATCGGCGTGGCGCCCGGCAGGTATAGCGCCGGCAAGCGGGCTAAGGGACCAACCGGGCGCGGCCGATGTGTACGCTCTTTCGTAAACGAGCCCATACCCCAGGGCGCATACCTCCGCGAATCTGCTAATTACATATATCGCTCGCCGCTCCGCTTCGCGTTGCCGCGCCCGGGCTCCTTAGGATTTTCCCAGCGCGGACGCCGCAATTGTAGCCAAGGTCGGGCGAGAGACGATACGCCGGTTGTTTGCGGACCCGGAACTGAACACGTAGCGGGAAGAGATGTGGTGTTCCCAAACAAGCTAGTGTCATGTCTCGTAAATAAGTGCAGCGTTACGGATGCTGCGTCTGAGCTGGTCGGTGGTTTTGGTCCAGCGGAAGGGTTGGGCGTGGTCGTTCCAGTTGGCCAGGAAGCGGGTGATGGCCT
>JBKQNE010000246.1:0-16201 GCA_052146355.1 Binataceae bacterium (SeqCode)
CCTATTCAATCAGCCAGTCGACGGCGTTCGCGGGCGGGACGCCCGCGTTGCTCGGAGAGGAGGGAGAACGGCTGTTATGCGCGTTCCCGGTGTCAGGCCGGCGGGACGCCGGCCCTACTCGGAGAGGAGCATTCGGTTTCTTGCTTCGATCACCGCCCTGGTGTCGCGGCGCCTACTGCATTCACCACCGTCGCTGATGATGTCAGTACGTCGGCGGTCGACTGGATCATCGTGAAGCGCGCGTTTGCCAGGTCGCGGTCCGCGGTCAGCAATTCCACGATCGTGCTTAGGCCTTGCCGATACGTCTCCAGATTATCCGCGTACGATTCGTTGGCCGCGGCCAGCAGCGCCTGCGCAAATTCGTATTTCTTTACCGCGGTCTGAAAATCGTAGTAGGCGCGCCAGACCTCAGCGATCGTCTGCAGTTCCAGCGAGCGCACCGATTCACGCTGAGCGGATCGCTCTGCCTCGGTTCGCCGATCGTCGTTGAGGCGGCGAAATCCGGTGAACAGATCCCATTTGAGCGTGAGCAGCGCCTCGTATTGGGGCTGGCTGCTGTTGATGACCGGGGCGCCGTTGAAGTTGTACCACCAGTTCGACTGGGTGTAGTCCGCACTCACCCCGATCACCGGATACCAGTCCGCTCGCGCGCGCGCCTGAACCGCCTCGCTCTCGCGAAGCCGCGCGACTTCGGCCGAAAGATCGGGACGGTCGCGAACGCCGGTAGCGATCAAGTCATCGACCTCGTGCCCGAGCGATTTCGGCACCGTCAGGTTCTGGAGGCTTTCCACATCGAGCGGCTCGTTCGCGGAGACTCCGATTGCCACCGCGAGATTCGCGCGGGAGTCGTTAACGAGAGTATGAGCATTCTCCAGCTCATATTCGGCCTGCGCCTTGCGTTCGCGCGCCAGCAGCAGGGCGGGCTGGGTCGCGAGCCCCAGGTCGAGACGCCGCCCGACCGCATCGAGGTCGCTCTTTGCGAGTTCCACGTTCTGCTCTGCCGCAGTCACCGCGGCCTCCGCGGCGGCCAGCGCATAGAACGATCGCTCCACGCCATAGACCACGTCCTGCATCGTGCGGTTGAATGCGAAGTTCGATACGGCCAGCGCGTTGCGCGCGATTGCCGCCTCCGAGCTGCGGCGGCCGAAGTCCGCCAGCGTGTAGGTAAGATCGATTATCGGATCGACCTCCCATTGCTGGATGGACGCGTTGCGCGGCGCGGTCTGGAACAACAGCCGGGTGTAGCCAGCATCGGTCTCGACGCTCGCGAGCGGATAGTACGGTGCGCGTGAAGCGCCGTATGCGGCCGCGGCGGCGCGCGCGATTTCCCAGTTGTGACGAGTATCGGGATTACTGATCAGCGCGACATCGATCAACGCCGCAAGGCTCTGGCGGTTGCCGCTGAGAGCGGGCGGATTCGCGGGCGATGGAATTGTGGTGACGCGCGCGCTCGACTGCTGCAACCCTGCGGGAACGGCGTATTCGTAGTGCGCTTTTTCCGGAGCACCCCAAGATCGATCCGAGGCCGCGGGGGCAAATCGATCGGGATCGATTTCCGGCTGATCGGCAAAATAGGTGCAGCCCGCAAATGCGATCGCGAGCGTAGCCGCGATCGCCAGCTGCGCTCGTCTCGCCCTCGTGTGCCCTCGAATGCCTGCCGTCCGATGCAATTGATCGCTGATTTCCATAGATGCTCCCGCCTTCCGCTTCATGAACACGAACATTACGCGAATCCGTCATCGACCGCAGGCTGGAAGCCTGTGCCACAACGCTGAATTGAAACCGGGCAGATGCTTGGGCACAATCGAGTCACCCGCGATGCCCAAACCCGGAACGTTATCGCTCTCTGGCCTTCTGATCCTATGCGCCTGCGCCGGATGCGACCCGATTATCAATATCGCGGGCGCCAATTTTCCCGCATGGCTTTTTTGCGCGATCGTAGGAGCGGTCGCGGCCGCAAGTATCCGGCCAATTTTCGTCGCAGTCCGAATCGAACCGTACCTGTGGCCGCTGCCAGCGGTCTATACGGCCCTTGCGGTTCTGGTCGCCTGTCTCGTCTACATGATCTTCTTCCGAATCTGATGCGGGTCCCATGACTACCGCCGGCGAAAACGATCATAACAAGCCCGCGCTGCGCGTGGTTGGCGGGGTGATCAGCCTGGCGATCATCGCGGCCGCGATCGGGGCGGCGCTGTATGTGACCCGGATCTATTACGTCTACCCCCGCACCGACGATGCGTACGTGCGCGCGAACATGATCGCGGTGGCGCCGCACGTAAGCGGGCCCATTGTCCAGCTTCCGATCGTCGATAATCAGTACGTCAAGCAGGGCGACCTTCTGTTCGTCGTCGATCCGCGTCCGTACCAGGCCACGCTTGATCAACTCAGCGCCCAGCTCGACCTGACCAATCTCGAGATCAAGGCGTACACCGAGGCGATCTCCGCCGCCGCGGCCGAGCAGAAAAGGCGCGAAGCCGACCTGGCCTATGACAAGCAGTATCTCGGGCGTATCGAGCCGCTGCTGGCGCGGCACTTCGTTACCGCGAACGACGTCTTCGATGCGCGCTCGCGGGTGCACGCGGCCGAGGCGGGAGTCGACAACGCGCAGTCGGAAGTGCGCAAGGCACAAAATCAGCTCGGCCAACTCGGCGATATCAATACGCGGCGCAAAGCCGCCGAGGCGGCCGTCGAAAACGCGCGCCTCAACGTGAACTACTGCTACGTGCACGCGCCGTTCGACGGTCTTGTCACCAACCTCAATATCTCGGAAGGCCAGTACGCAAACGAAGGCAAGGACGTGCTGAGCCTGGTCGATGATCGCAAATGGTACGTGGTGGCCAACTTCCGCGAAAATTTCATCGATCACATCCGGCCCGGCATGAGTGTTGATGTGTATCTGCTGAGCTACCCGGAAAAGCACTTTCACGGCCGCGTGCAGGGGCTGGGATGGGCGCTGTATCAGCAGAATGGCGCGACAGTCGAAGGCCTGCCCCAGGTCGAGCCCACGCTCAACTGGGTGCGTCTCTCGCAGCGTTTCCCGGTCCGCATCGTGCTCGAAGATCGCGACACCGAGCATCCATTTCGCACTGGCCAGACCGCGGTCGTGACAGTCGAGGGCTTCCAACAGCGCTGAAAATGGCCGGCGCGACGATACCGCGGGCCCCCGCCGAGCGCGGCGTCGATCGGTTCGCGTTCAGCCGCATCCACGGATTCAGCAACCGCCTCCAAGCCCTAATCGATCTGGTGGTGGTGGAGATGGCGCCACGCAGTCGCCGCGTGCGGACCGCCGTGCGAATGGCGTTGATTGCGTCGTTCGGCGCGGGCGTGATGGCCGCGTGTCATGTCGAGAGCATTCTGGGCCCATACATCGTATGGTCGCTGGTCAGCGGCGCCGGGCCGATGATGAATTTTGCCGAGGCGACCGGCTTCACGATCGCCGCCGCGGTAATGGTCGCTCTTTCCTTCCTGCTTGCCGGAATATTCGCCGAGACCCCATGGCTGATGGTGCCGTTCGTCGGCGCGCTGATGGCGCTGCTCACTTACTCGATGCCCTCGAGCAAGTTCGGCAGTCCGGGCCTGGTGCTCAAAGTCATTGCGCTCGACACGTTCTACGACATCGTGTTTGGTCCGGCCGATTTCGGATACGGCATCGCGGCCACCTTTGGCGGCACCGCGCTCGCCTTTGCGATCATCGCGCTGTTCGATACGTGGCTATGGCCGAACCCGGCCGAGACGATTCTGCTCGAATCAGTCGCCGAGAGTCTGGAGCGCATCAGGAGACGCCTGCTCGCGCTTGGGGATTCTTATTTGGATCCGGGCGGCAGGATGAAGCCGCCGTCCGTGCCACCCATCTCGGCCATGCCAACGCAACTGGCACTGCTCGATCGCGCCGCCAAAGAGGGCGTGAGCGCATATCGCCACGCCATTCTGCTATCCGAGATAACCCGCACTGAGCGCCTGCACAATGAGGTGGATCGCATGACGATCGTCGGGCTCGAGGATGCACCGCGCGAGGTTCGCGGCATCGTTGGGCGCGAGCTTTCGGATGCGATCGCGGCCATTGCCGCGGCTCTGGACGAACTGGCGCGCTTGGTGCCGCACGAGATCCCGGTCGGACCCGATTTGCCGCCCCCGCCCGCGGCCACGCAGATCAAGCCCGTTATGAATACACTGGACACGGCGACGATGGCCGCGCGGCCCGGCTACATCTCCCGGGTTCCGGCCGGGGAGGTGGTCAACTTTGCGGCGTTCACAGCGGGGCTGACGCGGATGGCGGACTTGCTCGGACGGAGGCTCGATCAACCGCCGGCCTCGGAACTGTCGGCGGCGCGGGCGGGGGGATGGTTCGAGTTGCCGCCGTACAACCCTGCGATGATCCGCTACAGCATCAAGCTCGGCCTCGCCACGATGCTCGGCTATGTGATCGGCGTCGCATCCCATCACGCTGAACTGAACACGATCCTGACCACTGTTATCATCACCGGCCTTCCGACCTACGGCGCAGCAGTGCACAAAATGATCCTGCGGCTGGTCGGCAGTGCGATCGGCGGGGTGGTCGCGCTGCTCACCATCACTCTGATCACCCCGAACTTTGAGACCTTGCCGGTTTATGTACTCGCCTTCTTTCTGGTCTCCTTTGTTTCGGCCTACGCGGGCGGCAGCAGCGGCAGAATCGCATACGCGGGCAGTCAGATCGGCACCGCCTTCGTGCTCACCTTCGCAGGCTTAAGCCCGTCCGAGGCAATTGACACCCCCCTATATCGCGTGTGGAGCATCCTGCTCGGCGTGATGATTACGGCGGTGGTCTTCTTCTCGATTTGGCCGGAGTATTCGAGCGACTCGATGTTGCCTCGGCTCAGAAAGGCGCTGCGCGACACGCTCGATCTCGTTCCCGGAAGCGAGGCTGCCGCCTCGGCGGAGAGCATCGATGCGACCAGCAACGAAATCTCGCAGACGCTGTTTGAGTTGCTTGGGGTCGTCGACGACGCCCGCCTTGAGGGTGTTCGCAGCCGCATCGATCCGGCGGCGGTAATCGATGCGTGCGGCACGCTCAGGCGCATCGCGCATCGTTTTGGCAGGCTCGATGAGGAGCGCCTGGCGCATCCCCTGCCCCCGCTGGTTCCCGCAAGCGCGGCGCTATACGAGGCGTTCCTCGCGGCATTCCGCGCGCGTGGGGCGGGATGGCTGAATTTTCTGCTTAGCCCCGACGCGTTGAATTCGCAGCGCGCGGCCGCGCTCGCCGCAAGCTTCACCCACGATGAGCTGACGCGTCCGCTGCAAGAGCTGAACGATCGCATCTCGGCCAATCAATTCGCGGAGGTCGCAGCGTGGCCTCTCGAACAGCGCCGGAGGCTGCTCGCCGAGCTGCAATCGTTCCATCGCATTACAGAATTAGCCGCCGATCTGGACGGCCATATGGCTCACGTACCCAGACTCGTATTGGCAGCGTGAGCACAGTGGTAATCAGCAGCGGGAACACCTTGGTGCGATAAGTCATCTGCTGTCTCCCGCTGGGGAGATTTGATTCTTCAACGCCGGACCGCATCAATCAGACCCTGCGCGATGGTTTGACGGCGGGCGCGGTATCATCGTTTAATTGCGCCCATGGCTGGAATTGTTTCTTACGGATCATATGTCCCATACCGGCGGCTCAAGCGGGCCGCTATCGCGCAGGTGCTGGGCGTCGCCGCAAGCAAGGGCGAGCGCGCGGTCGCGAGCTTTGACGAGGACAGCGCCTCGATGGCGGTGGAGGCGGTGCGCGATGCGCTCAAGGCCGCACCCGCCGGCACTATAAGCACGCTGTTCTTCGCGACCACGACGCCGCCCTACGCCGAAAAGCTCAACGCAGCGGTGATAGGCGCCGCAGCCCGGCTTCCTGCCGCCATTCGCGCGGTGGATATGACGGGCTCCGTGCGCGCAGGGCTGACTTCACTGCTACAGGGGGCAGATGCGGCCGCGAGTTCGCACTCGCAGGCGATAGTTGCGATGGCGGATGCGCGGCTGGGCGCGCCCGAGGGCAAGGCCGAACAACAGAACGGCGACGGCACGGTCGCATTCGTGCTCGGGACCGAAAATGTGATCGCCGAGATCGAAGGGAGCGCATCGCTGACGCGCGAGTTCCTGGACACCTGGCGCGCACCTGGTGAGCGCTTCGCCCATTCCTGGGAAGAGCGGTTTTCGCTCACGCAAGCGCATTCGCCCCTGCTCGGCAAAACCATCCAGGATGTCCTCACGCGCGCCAAAATCGCGCCGGGCGATCTCGCCAAAGTCGTCATCGACGCACCTAATCCGCGCGCGGCCCAGGAAATAATTGGCGGGCTGAAAATCGACCCATCGAAAATCTCCGATACTTTTGCGCTGACCGTCGGACAAACCGGGGCGGCACATGTCGGCCTGATGCTGGCGGGCGCGCTGCCCGGATTGAAACCGGGCGACCGCGTGCTGGTCGCATCGGTGGCCGATGGGGCAGACGCGTTGCTGCTGCGCGCCACGCCCGCGATTGCGAACTTCAAACCGGTGCGATCGGTCGGCAGGATGATCGAATCCAAGGGCGATGTTTCTTACGGCAGCTATCTCAAGTGGCGCGAGATTCTTCCGACCGAGCCTCCCCGCCGTCCCGACCCGGACCGTCCGGCCGGACCGCCGATGTTTCGCGCCGCGCAATGGAAGTTTGGTTTCGTCGGCTCGCGATGCACCGAGTGCGGGACGCCGCAGCTTCCGCCGCAGCGCGTATGCGTTAAATGCCGGGCGCATGATAAGATGGAGCCGTATCCATTTGCGGACCGCACGGCGAGGATTGCGACCTACGCGATTGACCGGCTTGCGTATTCGCTCAATCCGCCGACGGTCAACGTCGTCATCGACTTCGATGGCGGAGGAAGGTTCCTGGGCGAGATGACCGATTGCGAACCTGATAAGGTAGCCATCGGCGATGAAGTCGAAATGACGTTTCGCCGCCTCTTTACTGCGGACGGCGTTCACAACTATTTCTGGAAGGCGAGGCCAAAGCGCTGACAGGTCGCCAGGAGGGCGAGTAACCATGGCAAGCAACGGCATCAAGGATCGCGTCGCAATCATCGGAATGGGATGCACTAAGTTCGGCGAGCATTGGGACAAGGGAGCCGACGACCTGCTCATCGATGCGGCCTATCAGGCATTCGAATCCGCGGGCATGGGCCCCGACGATGTCGACGCTTACTGGCTCGGCACGATGGGATCGGGAATCTCCGGCCTCACCCTCTCTGAGCCGCTCAAGATTCAGTACAAGCCGGTCACCCGCGTCGAGAACATGTGCGCCACGGGATCGGAAGCGCTGCGCCAGGCAGCCTACGCGGTGGCCTCCGGCGCATTCGATGTCGCGATGGCGATAGGAGTCGAGAAACTGAAGGACTCGGGCTACTCGGGACTCGTCGGACATGCGCCGCCCAACGACGGCACGGAAGGCAGCATGACCGCGCCGGCATCGTTCTCGCTCCTCGCGCCCGCGTACTTCAAGAAGTACGGACTTGACCCGGAAAAGGGCAAGGACGTCCTCTCGCGCATCGCGTGGAAGAACCACAAGAACGGCGCGCGCAATCCCAAGGCGCAGTTCCAGAAAGAAGTCTCGATGGAGACGATCAGGAATTCGCCGAAGATCGCCGACCCGCTCGGAATCATGGATTGCTCCGGCGTATCGGACGGATCGGCAGCAGCGATCGTCGTTCGCGCCGAAGACGCGCACAAGTACTGCAAGAACCCCATCTACATCAAAGCGCTGTCGTTCGTCGCCGGACCGGCCGAAGGACCGCTCTCGCAGGACTATGACTTCACGACCTTCCGCGAGGTGGTGGCATCGTCGATCGATGCGTACAAGCAGGCGGGCATCACGAAACCGCGCGAGCAGATCAGCATGGCGGAAGTGCACGACTGCTTCACGCCCACCGAACTCGTGCTGTACGAAGACCTCGGCTTCAGTCCGCGAGGAACCGCGTGGCAGGACGTGATGGAAGGTTTCTTCGACCTCGAAGGCAAGCTGCCGGTCAATCCGGATGGCGGCCTCAAGTCGTTCGGCCATCCAATCGGCGCTTCGGGCCTGCGGATGATGTACGAGATGTGGCTGCAGTTCCGCGGCGAAGCGGGCCCGCGGCAGATCAAAGACCCGAAGATCGGTTTGACGCACAACCTGGGCGGCGCGCCCGGCCGCTGCGTCAGCTTTGTATCAGTAGTAGGCCGCGAAGTCGGCTGACATCCGCACCACAAAATTAGCCGCTAAAAC
Source organism: Binataceae bacterium (SeqCode) (assembly GCA_052146355.1). Taxonomy (GTDB): domain Bacteria; phylum Desulfobacterota; class Binatia; order Binatales; family Binataceae; genus JAFAHS01. The sequence goes on from JBKQNE010000246.1 coordinate 8,255, forward strand.
ACAAAGGCACCAAGACGCATCTTGGTGCCTTTGGTTTTTCCACTCGGTGTCTTTGTGACCCGGTGGTTTCTTCTGTATACCTTACCGACGGGTTTCCGCGTGCGCAGGAAAAATTACGATGTCGTCTGCCACTGATCTTTCTCTCTCCCTGTGCAAATCATCCAAGCTGCCGCCCGGCCCCGGCTTTTTCGCGACCTTCAGTTTCGTTCGCAACCCATTCGCTTTCCTCGATGATTGCGAGCGCCGCTACGGCGATTGGTTCACGCTGCGCGTTCCCGGTGTCGCGCCATTCGTCTTCACCTGCGATCCGCACGCGATTAGGGAAATCTTTCAGGGCGATGGCGCCGTGTTTCACGCGGGCAAGGCGAACCGTCCCCTGGGCGCGTTCATGGGTGAGCGGTCGTTGCTGTTTCTTGATGGTGCCGCACACCTGCACGATCGAAGACTGATCCTGCCTTCGTTTCATGGCGAGCGAATGAAAAGCTACGCCGAGACGATGCGATCGGCCGCCGATGACGAGATCGCGCAATGGCCCATCGGCTCGCCGTTCCCGGTCCATTTCGCGATGCGCACGCTCACGCTCAACGTAATCTCCCGCACCGTCTTTGGCCTCGATGACGGACCGGTCGCAGCGCGCATGCGCGAGATGCTTACGAGACTGTTCGACCTCTACGCAAGCCGTGCCGGAACGCTGTTCGCACTGCCGGCGTTGCGAATCAATCTCGGTCCGTGGAGCCCGTGGGGCCGCGCCGTCAGATTGCATCGCGCGCTTTCCGTGCTGCTGTTCGAGGAATTTCGACGCCGCAGAGAGGCAAACGATGGGACCCGCGATGATGTCCTCTCGATGCTGCTCGCGGCGCGCGACGAAAGCGGCGCGCCGCTCGACGATGAAACCCTGCGCGACGAGCTGCTGACCCTGCTGCTGGCAGGCCATGAAACCACCGCGGCATCGCTCTCGTGGGTAATCAACCGGATGCTTACGAATCCAGAGGTCGCTGAGCGTGCGCGCGACGAAGTGCGATCGGTCGTGGGCGAGGGACCGTTGCATGCCGAGCACGTTAGCAAGCTGCGCTACCTCGAGGCGGTGATCAACGAGACGATGCGCCTCGATCCGGTCATCCCAAATGCGGGCCGCGAACTACAAGCACCCGTCACGATCGCGGGGCGCGAATTGCCGGCCGGGGTGACAGTCGCACCGTGCATCTACCTGATCCATCGGCATCCGGCATTGTGGCCAGAACCTGCGAAGTTCAATCCCGACAGATTCCTGGAAGGCCACATCGATCCCTATGCGTTCTTCCCATTCGGCGGCGGCATCCGCCGATGCATCGGTGCGGCATTCGCGAGCTACCAGATGAAGATCGTGCTCGCCGAGATTCTGCTGCGCGCGGAGCTTCGCGCGGTAGAAGGCTACACCGCCCGCCTGGAGCGCCGCAGCATAGCCTTCGCCCCCTCGCGGGGCCTGCCCGTCATCCTCGCAAGCAGGGCTTAGGCTCCAGGCCGGTTGGCTCTCGTGCCTAAATTTTAAGCAAACCCAAAAAAGCCTAATGAAATCAAGGATAAATTGGGTTTGTTTTGTAAAAAAATTTCTTGGCTTTCTTCCGGTTCGGTCAACTTTTGACGGTCTGTCACTCGAAGAAGCGGCCGCACAACTTTGTGGAGCGGCGCGATCGTGGCAAGAAAAACGGATGAATATGCTGAGCCGGTAGCGGCCATGTGCGGGAACCTACGCGGTCCCGCATTACATATCAACTTCCAAAAAAGTTTATCCACAGCGCCATCAGAAAATCGTAGGTGGGACGCGGACAATTCGGGTCGAGTGCTTTGGTCGCATCGCGACTGATACGGCACCCTCACCGGGGCTCGCTTCGCTCGACATCGTCTCCCGTGGACGGCACGGGAGAGGCGAGAACTACTCGCGATTGTCCAGACCCATTCGCCTTGCGATGATCACTTTCATGATCTCGTTGGTGCCTGCGTAGATCGCCTGTACGGCTGCATCGGCGTAGTCGGTGGCGACGGGATATTCCATCATGAAGCCGTAGCCGCCGAACAATTGCAGGCACTGGCTGGAGACCTTTTTCAGCAGTTCGGTGGTCCACCATTTCGCCATGCTGACTTCGGTCACCAGGTCCTCGTGGCGCACGTGCGCCGCCATCAGGCGATCGACGAATGCGCGCCCGACTTCGATTTCGGTCGCCATCTCGGCGAGCTTGAACTGCGTGTTCTGGAAAGATGAGATCGGCTGACCGAAGGCGCGCCGCTGCTTGGTGTACGCGATCGTATCGTCGAGGCATCGACGGGCGCTCTCGATCGCGCCGACGCCGCACACCAGCCGCTCCTGCTGCAGCTTCTCCATCAGCATCTTGAAGCCCTGCCCCTCTTTTCCGAGCAGGTTGGTGGTGGGTACCCGGCAATCTTCAAAGAACAGCTCGCTGGTGTCCTGCCCCTTGAAGCCGAGCTTGTCGAGCTTGCGCCCGCGCATGAAGCCCGGCGCGGTCGCATCGACGAGAATCAGGCTGATGCCGCGATGGGCAGGCTTGGCATTGGGGTCGGTCTTGGCCACCACGATAATCAGGTCGGCGAGCTGTCCGTTGGAAATGAAAATCTTCGAGCCGTTGATCACGTAGTTGTCGCCGTCGCGCTTCGCCGTCGTGCGCACGGCGGCCAGGTCGGAGCCGGTGCCCGGCTCGGTCATCGCGATCGCCAGGATCAACTCGCCGCTGATCGCTTTCGGCAGATAGCGCTTCTTCTGCTCGTCGCTGCCGAAGGCCGAGAGATAGGGCATGCAGATGTCCGAATGCAGGCCCATCATCAGGCCATGCGCGCGCACCCGCGCCAGCTCCTCCATGACGATTGCGTCATAGAGAAAATCGACGCCCGAACCACCGTACTCGGCCGGCGCGTTCGCGCCGAGAAAACCCGCCTCGCCCATTTTGCGCCACGACGCGCGATCGCTGATGCCGTTGCGGTTCCATTCCGCGACCTTGGGTTCGATTTCGGCTTCGACAAAGCGCCGCACCTGGGTCCGAAACATCTCGTGTTCTTCACTGAAAATTTCTCGTCTCATCTCGCGCTCCTGAAAAGAATCCTCCTCGCCCGCGCCGCTACTAATCACCCGTAACCGCGCTTCGCGCAAGCGCGCGCTTTCCAACCTGCGGCAATACCAACCGTTTAGTATATTTGGCGCTTTGCATTCCGCTAACTACAATGGTAGCAGCCTGGGAGCTTCGGAACCGAGGCGATCGCGCCCGGAAACCGCACGGAGGCATTCACATGAAAGTAGGCGGCGCCATAATTTTCCAGAATCCGATGAATCAGCGGTCGGATTACGACGTTTATCGCGATGATCTCAGACTCGGCGATCTCTACGAACCGCTAGGCTTCGATTCGATTTGGAGCGTTGAGCATCATTTCGATGACTACACGATGTGCCCCGACGTGTTGCAGTTCCTGACCTATTACGCGGGACGCACGAAGAATATCCAACTCGGCTCGATGGTCGTGGTGCTGCCGTGGCACGATCCGATTCGGGTGGCGGAGCAGGTGTCGGTGGTCGATCACATGTCGGGCGGCCGGATGATCCTGGGCCTCGGGCGCGGCCTGGCGCGAATCGAGTACGATGGCTTCCGCGTCAACATGAGCGAGGCGCGCGAGCGCTTTGTGGAATATGCGGAGATGGTCATCGAGGGGCTGGAAAAAGGGTACATCGAGTACAACGGCAAGTTCATCCAGCAGCCCAAACGCGACATTCGCCCCAAGCCGTTCAAGTCGTTCAAGGGACGCACATATGCCGCAGCGGTGTCACCGGAGTCGTCGCGAATCATGGCTAAGCTGGGCATCGGAATTCTGATCATCCCGCAGAAGCCATGGGATGCCGTGGAGAAGGAGCTGAACGAATATCGCACCATCTACCGGCAGGTGAACGGGGGCGATGCGCCACCGACGATCGTGGGCGGCTGGACGTATTGCGACGCGAACGCAGACCGCGCGCGTGAGATGGCGGTCAAATATATCGGCGGGTACTGGCAGACCGTGCTGCGCCACTACGAGATGGCGGCGGATCATTTCGGCAAGGCGAAAGGTTACGAATACTATGAACAGATGTCGAAGATGCTGAAGGGCGGCGGCGCCGATGCGGCCGTCGAGTTCTTTCTGAACCTGCAGGTGTGGGGCACGCCCGAGATGTGCTTCAACAAAATCGACGACATCCGCAAGCGGATGGGCTCGGATGCCTTTACGGGAGTGTTCAGCTAGGCGGGCATGCCGATGGACGACGCGGAGAAGAGCCTCAGGCTGTTCGCCAGCGAAGTGATGCCGGAGTTGAAGAAGCTGAACGGGATCAAAGCTGAGGCGGCGTAACGATTGGGCGAGTTTAATCGCGCGACAAAGAAGGGCGGCTGGATTTCGAGCCGCCCTTCTCTTTTGTTCTGGGAGACCAGCGAAGCCCGACGCTACGCGTCACCGGCGAGACGCCGGTGCTACTAAGGCAGGCAAAAGCTATTTCCTAATTTTCTGAGTGGCGCAGGCTTTAGCGTGTGTGTCTCTAGCAGAACCCTCACCCTAGCCCTCTCCCTGCCCTCCGCAAGGCTTCTGGAGGCGGGCCGCACCTGAGCGGGCGAGGGACAAACCTTTCTAGCGAGTTACTCGATCCAGGAACTTTCGCACGGCGGTGTTGAAGGCATCGGGCTGATCGATATTCGCGGCGTGGCCGGCGTTCTCGAGAATTACTTTCTCGGCGCCTGGGATCTTTGCGGCCATGTAGTCTGCCGACGGGATGAACATCTTGTCGTTGGCGCCGGCGAGCACCAGGGTGGGCACGCGAATTTCCGGCAAGGAATCGATCACTTTGCCGTCCTTCTGCGTGAGCATTCCCTTTGCCGCGAGCGCCAGGCCCTTTGCGCTTCTGTGCTGTGCGACTCGTACTTCGGCGCTGGCGGTTGCGGTATCGAGGCCGTCCTTTTCCAATTGCGCCGCGCGCGCGTTCGCCATTTTGTTCCATTCTTCGCGCGGGCCGTCCTTTTTGTAGCCAGGTCCGGTGTCGAACAGCATCAGCGCGATGGTTCGCTCCGGATGCGCCAGATGGAACGCGGCCGACATGAAGCCGCCCAGCGAAAGCCCACCGATCACGGCGCGCTTCACGCCGCACGCATCGAGGACGGCGGCCATGTCACCGATCGTCAGCTCGTGCGAATAGAGCGAGAGGTCTTCGGGTGAATCGGATCGGTCGTGGCCGCGCATGTCGAGCGCGATTAGATGGTAGCGGTCGGTGAGCGCTTCCATCTGGCCTTTCCACATCCGCGCGCTCGCGCTGTAGCCGTGCGTGAGCAGCACGGCCGGGCCGCTGCCGCGTTCTTCGTAGTAAATTTTGACGCCATCGCGATTTAGATACGGCATTATTGATGTCCTCTGTAGATGCGGGGAAGCAGCACCCTCACCCTCGCGTCACGGCCCTTGCAACAAACGCAAGGGCCGCGCCACTCGACCTCTCCCGCTTTTTCAGGCGGACGCTTCGCGTGCGCGGGCGAGGTGCACTCCTTCTCACGCCACTCTTGGATTTGATTGGCCGCCGTCGATTATCAGTATTGAGCCGGTGGTGAAGCTTGCCGCCGGACTCGCGAAGTACAGGGCGGCGCCGACGACTTCTTCGGGCTCGCCTGCGCGTCCGCTGGCGTAGTTGTTGCGCGCGCGGCGAGTGAACTCCTCGGTGCGCGACCATCCTTTGCTGATATCGGTATGGAACGGGCCCGCCATGATGCAATTTACGCGGACCTTGGGACCGAACTCGTTGGCGAACGCCTGGGTGATCGCGTTCAGGCCGGCCTTTGCCGCCGAATAGGGCGCAGTGGTCGCCGACGGCCTGATCGACGAGATCGACGACACGTTGATGATCGCGCCGCCATCTCCTTCCTTCATCTTCGCCCCGAACAGCGCGGAGAGTCGGAACGGCCCCTTCAGGTTCACGCCGATTACCTTGTCGAACAGATCCTCGGTGTGCTCCACCAGCGACGGATACAGCGGCGACAGGCCGGCGTTGTTGATCAACACGTCGCAGCGGCCCCACTTCGCATACACTTCATCGTAGAGCCGGTTGCAATCGTCCCACTTGCCGACGTGGATTCCGTGCGCCGAGCCGTCGCGGCCCATCGCGCGAATTTCCTTCACCGTCGACTCGCACGAATCGATCTTGCGGCTCGCGATCGCGAGGTTCGCGCCGGCGGCCGCGAAGCCCAGCGCCATCGCATGGCCGAGTCCGCGGCTGCCGCCGGTGATGCACACCACCTTGCCTGAAAAATCGTATTGAATGGGCGCGGTCATGATTGCATCGACACCTCGCGCTCGATTCGGCCCGCGTATTTCTTGAGCGCCGCCGCGCGGAGCTTGGGAATGTGCTCGGTCGGGAACAGGTCGGTGGTGGCCTTGTATTCGCGCAGAACCTGGCGTGCGACCGTGATCTTGTGAACTTCGGTGGGGCCGTCAGCCAGTCCCATGTGGAAGCTCTGGATTACCTGCTCGACGAACGGCATCTCGCCGGTCGCGCCCAGGGAACCGTGCAGATGGAGCGCGCGCGCCGCGACGTCGTGAAACACCTTGGGCATCGCGGCTTTGACGGCGGCGATGTCCTTGCGAACCTTCAAATAGTCCTTGTAGCGATCGATCTTCCACGCGGTGCGCAGCACCAGCAGTCTGAACGACTCGATCTCGATCCACGAGTCGGCGATTTTCTCCTGCACCATCTGCTTGTCGGCGAGCAGCGAGCCCTGCGTCGTGCGCGACAGCACCCGCTCGCACATCATGTCGAATGCACGGCGCACCTGCCCGATCGTTCGCATCGCATGATGTATTCGGCCGCCGCCCAGGCGCGTCTGCGCAACAACGAAAGCGCCGCCCCGGGGTCCGAGCATGTGATCCTTGGGCACGTGGACGTCCTCGTAGCGGATGTAGGCATGGCTGCCCTCGCCCTCATGCGTGCCGACGCCCATGTTGCGCAGGATGTTTACGCCGGGAGTGTCGGTCGGGACGATAAACATCGACATGCGCTTGTATGGCGACGCATCGGGATCGGTTACCGCCATCACGATCAGGAACGACGACAGATGCGCATTCGAGGAAAACCATTTCTGGCCGTTGATTACCCAGCTGTCGCCCTTGAGTTCCGCCTTGGTCGTGAAGACCTTGGGATCGGCGCCGCCCTGCGGCTCGGTCATCGAGAAGGCCGACACGATCTCGTTGTCGAGGAGCGGCTGGAGAAAGCGCTTTTTTTGCTCGGGCGTTCCGTAATGCGCGAGAATTTCGCCGTTGCCGGAATCGGGCGCCTGGCATCCGAATATGGTCGGCGCGAAACGCGAGCCGCCGAGAATTTCGTTCATCAGCGCGAGCTTGACCTGCCCGTAGCCCTGGCCGCCCAGTTCAGGCCCGAGGTGGCACGCCCACAGCTTGCGCTTTTTGACTTCAGCCTGGAGCGGTCTTACCAGTGCGTTGCGCCTGGCATCACGCACGTCGTACGGATGGCCCAGCACGTAGTCGAGTGGCTCGACTTCTTCGCGCACGAATTGAGCGACCCAATCCAGCTCCTTTTGGAATTCCGGTTCGGTTTCAAAATCCCAGCTCACGTTAATTTCCTCCGCGCTCTATTTGTTTTGCCCGCCACACGCGTCGGCGAAGACCCTCAAGTCTGTGTGTCTTCCGAGTTTACGGCCGGGCGCGCGATTTCCATCTACGTTCTGCACGCCTCAGCCTCGGACCATTCGCGTGCCTGCTGCATGATCTGCCTGCTGGCCGCGACCGCGAGCGGACTATTCTTGAGTATCCTTTCCACAAGCTCGATGGCAACTTGGAGCGCGTGCCCCAGGTGCGCGGAGAAGTTCCCCGCAACTCAGCACCCTCACCCGCTGAGCGAATGGCAAGCCAATCGCTCAGCGCCCCTCTCGCGGCATGCGCTCGCGA
>JBKQNE010000247.1:0-16759 GCA_052146355.1 Binataceae bacterium (SeqCode)
AAAACCCGCCGTACGGAATCTTAGGGAGGACGATGGAAACGTCGGCATCATTCGAAGCCCGGTCCGCGCCATCGTCCCACCCGACAATTGCTGATTTTCAAGCAAAATCAACAATTCGCCACACACAGGCGAAATTTTGAAACCCCGGAAAAGATCGTCAGTTATCGTCAGTGGTAACCGTGACGAACAACCATCGCTGAATCGCTTGGATTTTTCCATGTTTTCCGAGGAAAAACCGGGTCAAAGCCCGCTCAGAAGTCGGCTTTCGAATGTGGTGCCGAGAAGCTTACTGACGGTCACTGACGATAACTGACGATCTTTTCCGGGGTTCGGAAGCACAGACCAGGGAAACTACGCGCCGGCCGCGGATATCGGCACGGCTGAACTGGATCTCGATTCCGCCAGCGCGGAGGTTGCTTGCCATGCGGCGCAGCGCGGCGCTCAGGGCATTGGGCGCCTTGGGCCAGCGTACTGAGCGGCGCATATTTTCGCTAATCATGCAGTTGAGCCGCACGAGCAATTCTGCGACCGTCCCGCTAAAGCCCTCCTGGGCCAGTTTGGCAACCGGTTCGTACAGGGGTGAGGACTCGAGCGCCAGGCGGTGCGCGTCGGTACGGTTGGACTGGTAGGTAGTCAGGGCCTCGCCGGGTTGCATTCCGAGACTTTCCTCGCACGCATTTACCCAGAGCGCGAAGTCTGCCATTCGCGGCAGCTGAGCGAGCCTGACGTTGGGCAGGTTCCTGAGTCCCGCAGTGGCGGCATCGAGCAGAGCCCCGAGGATGCGAGGCCGAGCCTGCTCGAACTCGCGCCAGAACTGGGCCTCGTCGCGGCGCATCTCCGGCTTCAGGTCGAGCAGCTCTGCGATCACGGCGCGATCGAGAAAGTCGGGCCGCGCGGCACCGAGGTCGGGAATGGCATTGAACACCAAGGGACGGGTGGCGTCGAAGATCGCTTCGTCATGGTCACTATAGAGTTGCCGGCCACCGAAACCACCGCCGGTGGCCAGGCGGCAAGCTGCGTCGGCGAGTTCGTCTGGCAGGTGGCTCAGGTTATCGAAGCATACGATCCAGGAGTTCCTTGCCGCCGCGGTCAGGTCGCGAACTTCCCGGGGTACGCCCCGCAGTGCCCCGGTGCGCGGGTCGACCAGCGCGCTGATGATTCTGCACGCGGTGGTCTTGCCCGCACCCTGCTCACCCTTGGCGACCAGGATAGGGCAGGGCACGCTGGGACGCAGCGCCGCGACCAGAAAGGCCTTGATCAAAGTCGAGCCCTGGTGGTCGACATTCAGGAAGCGGCGTAATTCGTCGAGACCGCCGCCGCGCTCGGGTGCGGGCAGCGGCTGGGAGCCGCGGGTGCGGTGAAACCTCGGCGGCGGTCGAGTTACTATGCGCCAACCGTCAGCGTCGATCTCGACCGCGCGCCAGGCGCGGTCGCACAGGTCGAGATAGAGTTTGCCGCGGTGATTGGCGACCCGCAGATTGACCGGAGACTCCTCACCGTCAAATAAAGCTTTCTCCTCGAACAGCTCCAGCGTGGCGCGGATTGCTTGCGCGCCGGGGCTGTTGCCGGTCTCGCGGTAATAGGTCCGCAGCAGGAAGAGCTGGAAGGGGCGGGAGCGGATGGGGTGATTCTGCCAGTGGCCATCGACGCGAATGGAAGCCCAACCGTGCTGGTCGGGATCGTGAAAGAACTCGATTCCAGTCTCGAGCACCAATCCTGTCAGTCGGTCCGCAGCGGACCCGCCGCCGTAGTGATCCAAGGGTACCGGCTCGCCGAGCATATGCTCGATGAGGTCGGCTTTGTCGTACTTCTCGAGAATCGTGTGCCAGCGTTGCCAGGTGAGCGGATCCGCGCGCCGGACCGCTGCAAACGAGAGCACCGCCTCTGTCGAGACCAGCCGCTCCGGATCTTCTGCGACCAGGGGTTCAAGTTCGCGCAGGAACAGCAGGGCCAGCTCGACCGCGAGGCTGCGGGGTCCTGACGCGCTCATCTTCAGAATCCGGGAACCAGCTTTCTGGACTTGGCCCGGTTACAGCGCCGGCATAACGTTTGAAGGTTCGCTTCTTCGGTCTTGCCGCCCTTGCTGACCGGAACCATGTGATCCATTTCCAGGTTGATCGCCCGCCTGCATTTTCGACAGCGTCCGCCGTCGCGCACTAGCACCGCCGCACGCACGCTGTCGGGCACGCGGCGGTTTGCAAGACGATCCTGCCAGGTCGGCTTTTCCACCCCGGCGAAGTCGACGAACTCGGCGAACGCGCTCAGCTCTAAAGGCTCGGTCGCCCCGATCAACCGCTCCAGCTTGACGGGACTGTTGGGCAGAAGATTGTTCATGCGCGCCGAGAGCAGCAGCAGGCAGAGCAGATGGGCCTTGTGGGCGTCGGGAAGCTGGCGGAAACGTAGGTCGTTCAACAGATCGTAGGGCAGCTTGATCTCTCTGCGGGTGCGCTCGAACTGGCGGAAATTACGAAAGCCGAAATATTCCTGCATGAGGGTCTATTGCTGATGGGGCTCGATGAAGTTGATCTTTATGACCGCGACCGGCGGTTTACGGTAGAGTTCGAGGTTGACTCCGCGGAGCTCCGGAACCGCGGAGTAGTCGACCGCGCCTCTGCGCGAACTCCTCAAGACTTCGATCCCACAGCCGTAGGTCCGTCTCGCTGTCGCCATACGCTTGAGCGCCGCGCGCAGCTGGTGCTCTTCGAATGCTGCGCTCTCTAGCCGGAGCCTGACTGCACGGTAACGCAGCGCGGCGTGACGCCATTTTGGGTCCGTGCTCAGATCCAGTTCCTCGTTGGCCAGTTCGGGCCAGCGGTCTTCCTTCACCCGCTGCCAGAACGCGGCTTCTGCTTCTACCAGCCGCTTTGCGTATTCCCGGTCGGGGCGGAGCTCGATCAGGATTCCGTCGGTCCCGTGGAACGACCAGTAGTGCGCCTGTTCTGCTCCGGAGACCTCCAGTTGATGCTGCAGCTGTGCATGGTACTGGGGAGGGATACGACCTTCCTGGGCTGACACGCGATCGCGCAGGCTGAGCGGGCATTTGATCTCCAAGAGGGTGGAGCCGTCGAAGCTCAACCCGTCTAGCGACGCACGCATCCACTCGAACTCCTGGTGGACCAGACACAGTGGCTCCACCTGAATGCCGGTTTGGCGCTCGTACGCGCGCCGGGCAAAACGCTCCAGTTCGCGACCGCGGCGCGCCGCCGGACCCGCCGGACCTTCCTGCGTACGCCCGGTCTTGATCGACCAGAGCGTTCGCGGGGTCTTGAACGGGGTCTCGCCCATGATCACCGGAGCGTCGCTGGCCCCGATCCCTTGCCTGCGCCAGCGGTGCCATTCCGGAGTGTTTTGCTGCAGCCGCTCAATCCTGGGCGTGAACAGTCTCCTGGTTGCGGAGTTTGGCCAGTTTGCGATTCAGCAGTTCGACCGCGCGCCGGTAAGCGCTCTCGGTCAGCTCTTCCAACGAAGCGACCTTGTAGTAGGACAGCACCCGCTCGAGATCAGTTTCGGTCTCATCAATCAGCGTCTTGAGAGTCCGAATCTCGTCCGTGCCGATCGGGCGTTCAGCATTTCCTGCCGAGTAGCGAGCTTCTGGCCGCTCATCTTCGGGGTCGTCGCCGGTGGCCAGCAGGAAGGACTGGAGCAAGGCGTACTTCAAAGCTCCGGTCATCGCCTTGTAGGGCGCCTTGTCCCCGGGGTCGAGCCCTTGCCCTGCCACTTTGGCAACCAGCCGTTCGCCGCTGTCCACATCAGCGAAGGTGTAGGCCATCACCACTCGCGCCATCCGGGTCGCCTCGCCGCGGCTCGCCGCCGTTTCGTAGGAGATCTCCTCGAGTCTGGGGATGACGACCACCCCCAGTTCGGCGAGCAGGTCGCCGACCGCACCGGCGATATCGGCGGCAGTTACGTAGCTGTAGTTGAAGCGTTCGTTGTGTCCGCGCTTTTGGATGTAGCCGATGCGGCGGCGGACTTCGGCGAGCTTCTGTCGGAGATTGAGCGGCACCGGACTTTCGGCAGCCTCGCCATTGACTGCAATGTCGCTACCCTGGGCGCTCGGTGTTTCGGCCGATTCGGGTGCCGCGCTTACCACATGCAGCGAATGCTGCGGTTTACGTCTGTTACTTCGAATCCTTCGATGTACCCGCTTGGAATCCCCATTTGGTTGGGATTCTTTCCCGCCTTGCAGCGAAGCCTCGAGTAGCGCCTCGAGTTCGGTCTTCTCCCGCCCGGGGAACTGCTCGATCGCGATCGGCTTCGTCTCGCCCTTGTCTGCCAGCTGATACACGTTTCCTTCTTCGTCCACGTAGGTTCCTTTTTCCGGGTCGAGTTGGGTTATCGAACGGCCGAGGAGGGTTTGTACCTCTGCTTTCTGAGCTTTGGTGACGGGGAACCAACACTTCTCCTGGATACCGTCATCAATAAGGACGCATAGGAAATCTTTTCGATAATCTAGAATCGCGCTCATTTTCACGTTGTTCTCCTTCTGATGGTGTCCGTCCTGGTTCCTTCCACCATTTCGCCCGTGCAATTCCTTTCGACGATGCATCCATCGCTTCCTGTTATTTCATAAGCTCGGATGTGAGTCAAATATAAGTGAGCGGCAGATCTCTCGAGTCATCTGTCTTGATAGGAACGTGCCAAGTAATAACCATATTACAAACCTAGAATCTGAAGCCTGAATTTTCTTTCTGCTTGTTCGTCAACTCACTTATATATGAGCCATACATCTCGGTTTGACGTGCCGGATTGGGTCGAAATATCTTCTGTATGTGGGCAGACGGCTTCACGACCTAAACATGGTGGCTGCTGCGGTGCGGCTTGCGGGTTCAAAGCTCGGCGCGAAGGACAAAAGCCAATACGTCAAGCTGGTCTCTGCACATCTCAAAGTGACATCAGCTGCGGTGTACAGGTGGATCGAGCAAAAGCACATGCGACGCGTCGCGCTCGAGACTGCGTTGGCTCTTTCAGATTTGTCAGGGGTATCCGTCAGAGATCTGGCGGGAGTTCGTAGTCGGGCTATCGGGAACGGCGACGATGAACATGAATTAGAGTAGGCAGCAAAAATCTCTGTCCTAGCTAATTTCCGGCACAAGGGTGGGGAGAATCTCGATCACGCCGTTCACTCGCGCATGAAGGGCACGTTGCCTCTATCGTCCGGATGGATACTCGGCGGCAAGTGGCAGCAGACTTTGAGAAACTCGACCGCTCGACCCCGGCCTACGCTGGCGCCCAAGCAGAGCTGCCAGATAACCGCGACTTTCACGCCGACGGGAATCGGGCCGGCGCGGGCGTTCCTGATGATGAACGACAACGCGCGCAACGGTCCGGTGAGAGACTCACTGACGGGAACCGGACAATGAGGAAGCGTCCGATCCTGGTGGCATAGGCCACCGGCGGGCTTCACGAGAAAAAGAACGGGCGAGGGTCAATAACCCTCGCCCGTTTCGTTTCAGTCGTTCGCTGCAAATCTACGGGGAACGCATTTCGGAGATCGGATGAGCATCCAACCTCAGCGCGTGTCCGCCGAGAGATCAGGCGAGGTTGAAGCGATCAAGGTTCATCACCTTGGTCCACGCCGCCGCGAAGTCTTTTACAAACTTCTCCTTCGAGTCCGCGCACGCATAGACTTCCGCCAGGGCGCGCAGCTGCGAGTTCGAGCCGAAGGTCAGGTCGACACGAGTGCCGGTCCACTTGACCTCGTTGGTCTTCCGGTCACGCCCCTCGTACACGCCTTCGGAGCCGGCGGACGGCTGCCATTGCGTGCTCATGTCGAGAAGGTTGACGAAGAAGTCGTTGGTCAGCGTTTCCGGCCGCTTGGTGAAGACGCCGTGTTTGGACTGCCCAAAGTTGGCATTCAGGGCGCGCAGGCCACCGACGAGAACCGTCAACTCGGGGGCGGTCAGCGTCAGCAACTGCGCCCGATCCACCAGCATTTCTTCCGCCGGTATCTGATGTCCTTTCCGGTGGTAGTTAATGAAACCGTCCGCGGCCGGCTCAAGTACGGCGAATGACTCCACATCGGTCTGCTGCTGCGAAGCATCCGTGCGCCCCGGCGAGAAGGGAACTTTCACGCTGTGCCCAGCCTTTTTCGCAGCTTCTTCAACGGCTGCGCAGCCGCCCAGAACGATCAGGTCAGCCAGCGAGACCTTCTTCTTGCCGGACTGCGAGGCGTTGAACTCCTTTTGGATCGCTTCGAGCGTCTGAAGGGCTTTGGCCAGTGCGGCCGGATGGTTCACTTCCCAATCCTTTTGCGGCGCAAGGCGAATGCGGGCGCCGTTCGCTCCACCGCGCTTGTCGGAGCCGCGGAACGTCGCCGCCGACGCCCACGCAGTCGCGACCAGTTGGGAAACGGACAGGCCAGACGCGAGGACCTTGGCCTTCAAGGCAGCAATGTCCGTCTCCCCGATCAATTCATGATCGACCGCGGGAACAGGGTCTTGCCACAACAGGTGCTCCTTGGGAACAAGGGGGCCCAGGTATCGCGAGACAGGTCCCATGTCGCGGTGCGTCAGCTTAAACCAGGCCCTCGCGAACGCATCGGCGAACTCCTGAGGATGCTCGTAGAAGCGCTTTGAAATTTTTTCGTAAGCAGGGTCGAAGCGCAAAGACAGATCGGTGGTCAGCATGGATGGCGCGCGACGCTTTGACTTGTCATGCGCATCCGGGATCGTACCGGCGCCGGCACCATTCTTCGGTGTCCATTGATTCGCACCGGCGGGGCTCTTGGTCAGTTCCCATTCGTAGCTGAACAGGTGCTTGAAGAAGTCGTTGCTCCACTTGGTTGGCGTCGTGGTCCAGGTGACTTCCAGGCCGCTGCCGATCGCGTCACCCGCTTTGCCCGTGCCAAATTTGCTCTTCCAGCCGAAACCCTGCTGCTCGATAGGGGCGGCTTCCGGATCCGGGCCCACCAGCGTCGCATCGCCAGCGCCGTGGGTTTTGCCGAAGGTGTGACCGCCGGCAATCAGCGCGACCGTTTCTTCGTCGTTCATCGCCATGCGGCGGAACGTCTCCCGGATATCGCGTGCCGCAGCGACCGGGTCCGGTTTTCCATTAGGCCCTTCGGGATTCACGTAAATGAGGCCCATTTGAACCGCGCCGAGAGGATTCGCGAGCTGACGGTCGCCGCTGTAGCGCTCGTCCGCCAGCCACGTCTGCTCAGGCCCCCAGTAGACCTCATCGGGCTCCCAGACATCCTCGCGCCCGCCGCCAAAGCCGAAGGTCTTGAAGCCCATCGACTCGAGGGCGACGTTGCCCGCGAGAATAAAAAGGTCGGCCCAGGAGATTTTGCGGCCGTACTTCTCCTTTATCGGCCAGAGC
Organism: Binataceae bacterium (SeqCode); assembly: GCA_052146355.1. GTDB lineage: Bacteria > Desulfobacterota > Binatia > Binatales > Binataceae > JAFAHS01. The sequence goes on from JBKQNE010000247.1 coordinate 7,318, forward strand.
AACCGACGAGCCTTATCGAGGTTCACGTTGTCCGGCCAGCTATTGAGGGGGGCGAAGCGCTGCTGGCCCGCTCCGGCCCCGCCGCGGCCGTCGGCGATGCGATATGTACCTGCGCCGTGCCACGACATACGAATGAAAAGCCCACCGTAGTGGCCAAAGTCGGCCGGCCACCAGTCCTGCGAGTTCGTCATCAAGGCATGCAGGTCCTTGATCACGGCATTCAGGTCGAGGCTCTTGAATTCCTCGGCATAATTGAACTCTTTGCCCATCGGATCGGACTGGGGGGAGTTCTGACGCAGAATCTTCAGGTTCAGTTGTTTCGGCCACCAACTCGCATTGGTCTGGGCCCCGGCCTCCGTGGGTCTGTGTACCGGGCAATTTGTTTCGGTTGTTGCCATGTTCTTCTTCTCCCGATTTTCGTTCAGAGACGTTCCTTGTCTGTTTACTCTATCTGCTAGCCCTGACGCTTCTCTGCGGACTCATCCAGCGGTCTCAGATTCGTGTGGTGCGGGCGTTGAACGTGCATTCGCTTCTCGGCAAGCTGGCACTTTCTGCAGAGCGCCTCAATCTCTATCGAACAGCCCAGCAGTGCGAACTCTCCCAGGCTCGGTCTACCCTCGAGGAGCTTGTCCACCTCGGGTATTTCTATGTCATGCACACGTCTGCATCGGACGCAAAGGATGTGGTGATGAGGCTCGACGTTGCCGTCATAGCGGGCGACATCATGGAGGAGCGTTACCTTGCGCGCCTCTCCCACTTCGCAAAATTGCTCCAGAATCCGATGGACGGTGGCCAATGATACGTGGGGATTCCTGCGACGTACGGCCGCGCAGATCTCGTCGGTGCTGGGATGGTTCTCCGAAGCGAGCAGGGCCCGTATGACTGCGAGCCGCTGGGGTGTGACGGCAATCCCGCGCTTACGACACCGCGCGACGAACTCGCCGAGTCGTTGAACCGAGTACCTCTCATGCCACCGTCGATCCACCAGCCGAACGTCTTGCATAAGCCACTCCTGGGAAACCCACAACGGGACCGACAAGCAGCGTCCCCGGAAAAGGACAACGGCTGACAGGTTGGATAATCCGCAGTCTCAGCCGATACCCGCCATCACCTGCAACTAACTACTATCCGCTTACAGCACATCGTGCAAGATTGTCAACCTTCGCGTTTCGCGGTACCGGGTTCGCTTGCGCGCTGAGGATCCTTCGTCCCGTTGGTCCTCAGCGCGGGCTTGCGCCCGCAACCCAAAGAGGCTGTCTCGGCGATCGAGTTCAAAGGTTCTCACACCCACGGGATTCCTCGGAAAAGAACCTCGGAATGACACCACCTTTCGACGGCACTTGAAGACAAAATCCTCTCGCCACGCGACGAAACTCGGAAGTAGTAGCTCAGGATGACAGCGAGTGGCGGCCGGCGCTGTTCGCATTCTGCCAGAGGGCCGTATTTCGGACCCGCGGTCGGCATAAAAAATTAACGTGATGCGCACGCTTGCTGACCCTACGCGGCGGGCCGTGTTCGAGCGGATCGTCAAGGCCGATGAGATTACGGTGGTCGAGCTGACGCGCGGCAGTGGGGTGACGCAATCCGCCATCTCGCAGCATCTGCGGTCGCTCAAGGAGGCGGGACTGGTCGCGGACCGGCCGGAGGGCCGCAAGGTCCATTATCGCGCCGAGCCGAAGGGGCTCGCGCCCCTCGTTGACTGGATGGCGCTCTACGGCATCTTCTGGCGCGAGCGCTTTATCAATCTGAGAAAACTCTTGAAGGAGATTGACCGATGACCCAGGCCGAAACCAAGAGCGCCGACATCGTGGTCGAGGAGATATTTCCGCACGCGCCGGAGACGATATGGAAAACCCTGACGAGCGGCGAACATATGAACCGCTGGTTGATGAAGTCAGCCGGGTTTGAACCCGTGAAGGGCACGCGCTTGACCTTGCATACGACGGCGGCGGGCGCCTGGGACGGCGTGATCCATTGCGAGGTGCTCGAAGTGCTTCCCAACGAGCGCCTGTCGTATTCGTGGCGAAGCGGACATGACGACAACAACGCGCAATATGGCTCGCGTATCGACATGGTCGTCACCTTCACGCTGACCAAGGTCGAGGGCGGTACGAGGCTGCGTGTGGTGCATGCCGGCTTCGTAATGCCGAAGAACGAGACCTCGATCCGGAATCTGGGGGAAGGCTGGAAGATCGTCGTCGGCAATATCGGCGCGATGTCCGGGGGTCGCGCCGACTGACTGCGCTGGATGCGGCCCGGAGATGGCCGCGAGATGGAGTGCCACGCGGGTGCGCTGCGCAGACTCCGTTCAGGATGACACGAAGGCGCGCTCCGAAGTCTTCGTCCATCCTTGTGTTGCCCCTTGCGCGGGAGACTGAGTCTGGCCGTGGTGCATTTGCTCAGGTCTGTGGTTGCGGCGCGAGGACGCGCCACGATCCCTCCCCCGTTCGGCTTCGCTCAGGGCTTCGGCCAGCTTCGCTTGGCCTCGACTCACCCGGCAGCCTCCGGTCGGGATGACATAAAGGGCGCACTCTGAAATTCCAATTTTTGGGTGCGGTTGGTTCGTTGGCGGCTTGGTGGTTAAATCGAGCGTCAAGCTGACGCTGTGATGTTTGAGGCCGAACGGATCACCGGGTCTGATTTCGAACCTGATCGACTGATCGAGTTTACTCGGCCGCCATTTCGTAAATTCGAAGTCGTAACGCCGATGAGCCCGGCGCATGCCGCCAGGGTTTTGCAGGAGATCGTCGAACCGCCGCGGAAGTGGGGACGGCCAACTTCGGCGAAGCGCGGGGACTTCGAGGGCAAGGTTGCGGGCAGCCGCTTCAAAATTAATCGAATCACCGGATACCGGAGCGCATTCCTCCCCATCATTGAGGGGAACTTCCGGCGCGATGGCATGGGAACCATCGCGACCGTGACCATGCGATTGGTGTGGCCGGTCGTGCCGTTGTGGATCGGCATAATAATTTTCCTGGCGTGGGGCGCCGTCGCGGTCGATTCGCACGTGGCCGGGCTGTTCGGCGCTCGAGTGGCGGTGATGGGGATGACGCTCGTCATCTATCTCGTCGCGACGGTGCCTTTCGCGATCGAGGTGCGGATCGCGATGCTGCGCCTGCTGGAAGTTCTGCGCTCCGGGTCTACAGGTTCGAGCTTATCCATCTGAGAAAAGGGGGCGTGCTTTACCGGTATGCCCCGGCCGTTACGGACAGGCCGGAGTAAAAAACGGGCGTTCATCAGATCGGAAGGATCTTGGCGAGGATGGTGGGAAGACTTTTGATCCTTTGCTTCTTTATGATCCTCATGATCCTCCAGACGGTGGTCGGCGATCGCTCGGTGTCAGGCCGGCGAGCCGCCGGCCCTGCTCCAGAGGGGCCGCGGCGGCGCAGGCCTAGAAAAAACGGGCGAGGGTGATCCTCGCCCGTTTCGTTTCAATCGTCCTGTTGCGAATCAGCTCTTCAGGAAGTCGCGGACCGTCTTTACGAACGCGGCCTGCTGCTCGTACATCAGCATGTGCCCGGCCTGTTTGATCGATGCGGACTTCGCACCCTTGATCCTGCTGGTGAACTCGTTTGCATAGATCGGCGGGATCAGTTTGTCGCCCTCGCCCCACACGACCAGCGTCGGCGAGGAGATTCGATAGGCGCGCTTCTTGAGTCCGCGATCGGGGAGCGGCCACAGGAACTTGCCGGCGGTCGCCAGCCGCTTCACGCGCTCGACGTACATCGTCTCGAGCGCTTTGAAGTCTTCGGGAATGGCGGTAAACATCTTCGCGAGGGCGGACGAGGGATCATAGAAGAGCAGCGGCGCGATTTCCGTCAGGTCCGCGGCGAAGAAGTCGGGAATCGGATTCGCTTCTAGCCAGAAACCCGCCGGCGCCGCCAGCACGAGCTTCTTGACGCGATGATTGCAGAGCGCGGCGAGTTCCGCCGCGAGCATCCCGCCCATCGAATGGCCGACGACATGCGCCGAGGCGATGCCGAGTTCGTCCATGAACTGATGGTAGAACAGGGCCGCATCGAAGACGTCATCGATATGCTCGTTGCCGGTCGAGTCGCCGTAGCCCGGGAAATGCGGAGCGTAGACCTTGAAGTCCTTGCTCAGATCCTCGAGGAACGGATCGACGCCCGTCAGTCCGCCAGCGCCATGCAGGAACAGGAGCGGTTCGCCGCTGGAGCCGTATTGATGCAGCTCGATCGAGAATTTTCCATCCAGCAATTTTTGCGTGGTAATCATTTCGCGGTGCGGACCTCCGAATGAGATGCGGCCGGGGTGCGCGCCTGGCCGTTCGCGCCGCGGGACTCAAAATTCACCGGCGCCGGTGTCTGGATTTCGTTCGGCGGCAGACGCTTGGGCGACCAGCGATCTTCGAAGTCGCTCCACAGGTCGCGCATGTAGGGCATAACATCCGTGGCGAACAGCTCCGTGCTCTGGCGCACCAGGTCCGGCGGCATCGAGCCGATCTGCATCAGCATCATCAGATGCCCGCAGTTCAGCGTCTTCATCGCTTCGCGCAGACGCTCGCGCACCGTCTTGGGCGAGCCGGCGATGATAAAGCCCTGCTCGACGAAATCCTTCCAGGTAAGTCCATCGCGGCGCAGATCCGCCTGCTTGCCGACCTGGCCCAGCATTCCAGCCTTGATCGTCTTCACCGTGCGATAGCCCGGCGCGTCCGCAAAACCGTTGTAGACGTGCAGGCAGCGGTTGAAGAAGTAGTCGACGTGGGGGCCGTAGAGCCGCTCGGCTTCTTCGTCGGAGTTGGCCACGATGACCACCTGCGCAAAGCCCATCGAGTACGGGTTAAGCTCCTTGCCCTTCTTGGCCATCACTTCCCAATAGCCATCGGCGACCTTCTTGCCCGCGATATATCCGAAGTAGCTGAGGAAGCTGTACTGGTAGTCGTGATTGGCGCAGAAGTCGTAGGTCTCGACCGAACCGCCGCCTGGAATCCAGATCGGAGGATGCGGTTGCTGGATTGGGCGCGGCCACAGATTCACGTAGCGCAACTGGGTGTACTTGCCGTTGAAGGAGAAGATATCCATCTCCTTCCATGATTTCACGATCAGGTCATGCGCCTCGTAATACTTCTCGCGCAGCGTGGCGGGCACTGCGCCATAGCAGAAGTTGTCATCCATCGAGGTGCCGACCGGAAAGCCCGCGATCAGGCGTCCGCCCGAGATAACGTCGAGCATCGCGAATTCCTCGGCGACGCGAATGGGGGGATTGTAGAGCGCGATCGAGTTGCCGAGCACGACGAGGTTCGCGTTGCGCGTGCGGCGCGCGAGCGTGGCGGCCATCAGGTTGGGCGAGGGCATCATGCCGTAGCCGTTCTGATGATGTTCGTTGACGCCGAGACCGTCGAAGCCCATCGCGTCGGCGAATTCGAGCTGATCGAGATAGTCGTTATAAAGGCGGTGTCCGACTTTGGGGTCGTAGAGCTTGCGGGGAATATCGACCCATACGCTCCGATACTTTTGCGTGAAGTCCTCCGGCAGAAACCGGTACGGCATCAGATGGAACCACGTGAATTTCATACGCTCATCTCCTTTGAGTCGGCGCCGCCCCCTCAGGGCCGTGCAGCAATCTCTCCGCTGGGTTTTATTTTTTCCGCGTGACCGTTGGCGGCCCCGCCGTTCGACTTTGATTTTCCGGCGCCGTTCGCAGCCTGGCCCGCGGCATGACCGCCGACGAGATGCGAATCGAGCGCTTCCTCGATGAAATGCTCGGGGTTGAGTCCGGTCACATCGCGGAAGAAGTTGTCATTGCCCATCAGCATGAAAGCGCCGTTGATACTCGCCCAGATCACGGACGCAGCCTTGGCCGGGCTCATCTCTTTGGCGATCAGGCCCGCATCGATGACCCGCTTCACGGTGCGTTCCCATAGCGCGAAGATCTCGTGGCTCAGATCCATCACGCGCTTGAAGTTGCGAGTCTCGGAGGCGCGCTTGATGCGCTTGTGAAGCTTCGACCATGCGACTGACTGCTGGCTCAGGAACATCTCGCGGGAAGCGGTGATGTAGTCGAGATAGGCGCCGGCGATCTTGTGGAGTTCTTCGACGGGCGGCAGATCGCGCGACTGGATTTCGAGATAGCGCGCGCGGAGCTGCTCGGCCCGTTCGGCCATCAGGTTGAGGTACAAATCGTCGCGCGAGGAGAAATAGAGGTAGATGGTACCGACGGCGACCTCGGCCTCGCGCGCGATCATCTCGATGGTGGAGTGCTCGAGGCCGTGCTCGGAGAACACGGCCAGCGCGGCGGCGAGGATCGCCTCGCTGCGGGCCTGGCGCTCGCGCCGATGCCGCTCGTGAACGCTCATCGAGCCTCTGCTGAATGATGATTCATTTTCTGAATTTAAACTCATAGCGCCGGGCGGGGTGAATGTCAAATGGCGAGAACAGTCTGCAAGACGCTTACGCGTCACCGGCGAGACGCCGGCGCTCCTCAAGAAAGGGCGCGGTCATTTTTGTTCAGTAGTCCCCTCTCATCCGGCGATGTCGCCCGACCCGCGTCGCGCGCTGTCCGAAGATTGATGAATGATCCACTAGGCGGTGGTCAGCGATAGCTCGGTGTCAGGCCGGCGAGACGCTGGCCCTACGCCAGAAAGAGCGCTTCCTCGGAAGATCGGGATTCCTCGCGCGGCAGGCGCGAAGCGCACGGCGTAGCCGCGCGGGTATGACAATCAGCCGCGCGAGCGGAGTTGGTGCTGCACGGGTGCTTGCGGAGGGTGGGGAAGCAGAACCCTCACCCTAACCCTCTCCCTGCCCTCCGCCTGCCCTCCGCAAGGCTTCTGGAGGCGGGCCGCAAAGGAGCGGGCGAGGCACGTTCAACGCAGCGTCCGACTCCCCTTTGCGGGTGTGCGACTGAAAATGATCGCGTTGCGTAATTTCACGTGATGGATTGATGCTGGCGGGTGCGAGGTTCTGCCTTTTGGAGGAGCCTCTGCGTTGGGGTTCGCTGGTGATTTGCTTGACGGCGGCTGGGGGTGGGTCTGTGCTAATGTTTGGCCGCTTGTTCGTTGCAGACAGGCGATCTCATGGCTCGGTCCACGCGACTACGGGGCGTATCGATAAATTCGCCGTTTGCTTTCCTGGTGGTGGTCAGCGTGGCCGTCGTTGTTTCTTTGTTCGTGACAGTCCACTTCGGGCGGGAATCGGAATGGACGGATGCGATTTACCTGCGCCAATGGCACCTGCTGCACGCGAGGTTTGGGGATCGCGAACGAGGACGAGTCGCCGTGGTTTTGCTAGACGATCCTGCAACGGCCGCTGCAGATCCGATGGATTGGTCGCCAGAACAGTATCGCGCGCTCATCGATGCGCTTGCGGCGGAGGGTGCGTCACTCATCGGATTTGATGGAGTCTTTCAGGAAATTACCCAAGGTCCGGTGGTGGACGATCATCGATCTCTATGGTTGCCTCCGACGCGACTTAATCAGGGCCCCGTCGACTCTCAGACCAGCTCTTCGCTTCAACCTCCTTTAGTGTTCGCCTACGAATTCGTTCAGAGCGAATTTGGCCGAATTATCCTCGGAACTCCGGAAACCGCACGTTTTCTTCACTATCCGTATAACGTTAGTCTGCGTAATTTGCCGCCCAAGTCCTGGTGGCGTGTTTTCCAGGAGGCCTTGACGAACACCGAGGACGACGGTCGTATTGAACAATCTTCGGAGTACTTCGAGCCGCCGAAACAGGTCGGCAACCCTATTGCCGAAGGGTGGCGAATTCACTCCAATACCGCGGCTCGTGATCAAATGTCTTCGGTGATCGAATACCAGGGCGACTATTACCCGTGCTTGCCGATGGTATTGGCGAGTATCGGGCTGGGCAAACGGCCCGAACTTGCGTTGTCTGGCTCAGGGGTTGACTCAATAACGATGGGAGAAAGGGTTCTTCCCGCACAACGCGCCGGCTGGATGATCGTTTCACCAAAGACTCGAGACATTCAGAAGTATTCGGCGTTGGGAGTTTTGCGACACACGCTGCCCAAAGATTCTCTTCGGGGGACGGTCGTCATCGCGGGTCGAGTCGAAAACCAAATCGACGATCCTAATCCGAGCCACCCCATATCGCCGGTCGTCCTCGATGCTGAATTCACGGAAGCGATATTGGATGGCACCCTGCAGCGGATTGCCTCGCCTTCGGAACTGTCGTGGCTGATGGTCACCTTAATAGCGGGTTCGTTAACGATACTTTGGGTTGCGTCACGGTATCGGCCGTTGACCGGGATTCTATTGTCCGCCGCAGGGTTGGCTTCTTTAATGGTCCTCACGATTGCGTGGGAGATCTTCGATGAAGTCATCCGTAACGTGGTCTTCTATTGGCCGCAGATTTGGCCGAACATCGCGATCGTTTACGGCACCTCATTTTCGATTCTGAGCTGGCGTACGCTTTCAGAGCGCCGCAAATTCCGCAGCGCATTCGAGCATTACGTCGATCCAAAAATCATTGAAAAGGTATTAGCCGACCCGGACGGTCTGGAGCTTGGAGGCGAATTGAGACACGTTACCGTCTTATTCGCCGACATCGTCGACTTTACCAAACGTACCGAGCATACACCGCCTAAGGATATGGTATCGATTCTCAATACCTACATGGGTGCGATGATCGAAGTGGTTATTCAACACGAAGGAGTGGTGGACAAGTTGATGGGCGACGCGGTTATGGCGTTCTGGGGGGCGCCGTTGCGCACGACGCACGGCGCATTGAGCGCCGTCAATTGCGCGCTGGCGATGCTTGACGGCCTCGATCGGCTGCGCGGGTCGGATTCCCGATTCGCAAATTTCGATATTGGAATCGGGATCGCAACCGGCGACGTGGTAGCCGGCAATATCGGCGGGCAGCAACGATTCGACTACTCAATTATCGGAGACACGGTCAACCTGGCATCGCGACTGGAGGGTCTCACCCGCCAACTGAATGTTCACATCCTGGTCGATGGTTCCACGTTGCAAGGAGCCGAGCGGAACTTTGTGGTTCGAGATATTGGCTTGGTGCGCGTGAAGGGGAAAGACGATCCGGTTGAGGTTTCGGAAGTCATCGGAGCGCCGCAGGCGGACGGGAGACTGGCAGGGGAGGACGAGCAATTTTGCACGTTATTCTCGACGGCAGTCCGACAGGCCCGGGAGGGCCATTTTGAGGAGGCACGCGCGCTGCTCGAAAAGCTGGCGCTTACGCATCCGGATGATCCGGGAGTGCGGCTGTACCTTTCGCATCCGATGATGGTGAGCGGGGTTGCGGGTGAGAAATTGATTCTTGAGTTTACATCGAAATGAGGGGGTTCCGGCGGCGGGGCAGGCAAGCGGACCGGGATTCCTCGCGCGGCAACCACGCGCGGGGATGACAATCAGCAGCGCGAGCGGAGTTGATGCTGCACGGGTGCTCGCGGGGGGTGGGGAAGCAGAACCCTCACCCGCGCGGCACGAGGGTTGCGAAGAAAAATCGCA
>JBKQNE010000248.1:0-3192 GCA_052146355.1 Binataceae bacterium (SeqCode)
ATGCGTTCGAGCTTCAGTAGATCGTCTTTCGTCAGCTTGTACAGATCCGCGACGTTCTTCACCAGGCCGCGTTCGGTAAGCTGATTCACCAGAGCCTCGCCCAGTCCGTCGATATCCATCACGTGACGCGAGGCGAAATGCAGAATCGTCCCCTGCAGCTTCGCCGGACAATTCGCATTCACGCAGCGGTGATCCACCTCGCCCGGCGTTCGCACCACATTGCCGCCGCACACCGGACAGTGCTCGGGCATTTCGAAATCTCTCTCAGGGCGGGTGAGCAAAAGATTTACCTGCGCAATCTTGAGCGACTCAGTAATCCGAGGATCCTTATCGTCTTTGACTACTGCCACCACTTTTGGAATCACATCGCCCCCGCGTTCCACCTCCACGAAGTCGCATATCTTCACTCCCAGCCGCTCGATCTCATCCATGTTGTGCAGCGTTGCGCGCGAGACGGTCGTGCCGCCAATCGGAACTGGCGTGAGCCATGCAACGGGTGTAAGCTTCCCCGTCCGGCCAGCCTGGGGTTTAATGGCCTCGAGCAATGTCACCGCTCCGCGCGCCGCGTACTTGTAAGCAATCGCCCATCGCGGAGCCTTTCCCGTGAAGCCCAACTCGCGCTGCCACGCCGTCCGGTCCACCTTGACTACGATCCCGTCAATTTCGTAAGGCAGAGATTCGCGCTTGGCCTCCCAGCTCTGAATAAATTTCCAGACCTCGCCGAGATTCTTCGCAAGCTTGCGATTGGGATTTACCTTGAAGCCCACCAATTCCAGCGCATCCATCGCTTTCGATTGGCGGTCGAAATAAGTTTGCCCGTCTTTCAACAGCATGTATGCGAAGAAGTCCATTCGGCGCTGCGCGGTAATCGAGGGCTCGAGTTGCCGCACCGTCCCCGCCGTAAAGTTGCGGGGATTCGCAAACACTGAAAGTCCCTGCCGCTCGCGCTCTTCATTCAACTTACGAAAAGCGGCAAGCGGCATCAGCATTTCGCCGCGCACTTCGAAGTCACCGGGCACCCCGGCTTTCTTCAACTTGTCTTTCGCGATTGATAATGGGATGGAGCGCACCGTCCGCACATTCAGCGTCACGTCTTCGCCGACGCTGCCATCCCCGCGCGTGATGCCGCGCTCCAGGCGCCCGTCGCTATAGACAAGCGCCAGCGACATGCCATCCAGTTTCAACTCGCACATGTATTCGAGGTCGGTCCGCCCGCTGAGTTCATGCACTCGCCGCTCCCAATCGCGCAGCTCCTCTTCGGAGTAAGCGTTGTCGAGCGAGAGCATCGGAGAGGAATGTTTAGCCTTAACGAATCCCTCGCGCGGCTTGCCGCCCACGCGCTGCGTCGGCGAGTCCGGCGTCACCAACGTCGGATGCTCCGCCTCGAGCCGCTTGAGCTCGTTCATCAGCGCGTCGAAATCGGCGTCCGAAATCTCCGGATCGTCGAGCACGTAGTAGCGATACTCGTGGTGCCGGATCTTCTCGCGCAGAGCTTCGATTTTTTTCTCTATCTTCTTGTCGGGGTCGGAACTGGACATGACTGGGGAATTATAGGGGAGTTCTCAGTTCCCGGTTCTCAGTTCTCAGTAAAAGCGGCAGCGCCACTTGAGGCACTACACCGAAACACCGGCGAGAATGGTTAAGTAGGTTTTTCTGAGAACTGAGAACCGAGAACTGAGAACTGTCTGCTCTCTGCTGGCAACCGGTTACTGTGTCTTAGCTTTCCGTATCCGTCCTCGCCCCACCGCGGCGCGGCCCACGCTCGACGGAGGCTTAGGTTTGCCATCCAACAATTCCTTGAGCACGGTCGCGTTGTTGCGCTCAACGTTTCGCGACGCATACAACAGCGTGAGTGGCCGTTTGCCTTCCGCAAGACGATGCAGCTTCTCCACCGCCGCGGAACTTTTGGCATTCGCCAATTCCTTGAGGTAGCGTTTGCGAAATATCTGCCAGCCCTCAGGATTCGCATGGAACCACTGCCGCAGCTCGTTTGAAGGCGCCAGGTCGCGCAGCCAGAACTTGATCCCCGCGTCTTCTTTCGTGAGCCCGCGCGGCCATAAACGATCCACCAGCACGCGCACTCCGTCCGAAGGAGAAGCAGGCTCGTAAACGCGTTTGACGGCAACTCGCATCACTTCCGTATTATCATTATCCTACCTTTGAGCCCGGTTTTGCTGCCGACGCCGCAATCATCATGAACTTCGTGAACTGGTTTTCTCCGTGCCTCCGTGCCTCGGTGGGGATCCTCGCGCTTCTCGCGCTCGCCGGCTGCGAAGTCGAGCGGCGCAAGTCCGACGCTGAACTCGGCCTCAATCCGCAGCAGGCCGAAGGCAGAAAACTCTACGACAACTACTGCGCCCGGTGCCATGAGCCCTACTCGTCGCGCGGCAAGAAAGGCCCGGGTCTGAAGGGCGTCTTCAAGCAGCAGTACCTGTCGCTGAGCGGACTGCCCGCTAACGACGCCCGTGTGACCGACATCATCAAGTATGGCCGAGCCAAAATGGAAGGCTTCAACCAAGTCATGACCGACCAGCAGATCAAAGACCTGCTGGCCTATCTGCACACACTCTAGCCGGTGTGGAATTGGGAGTCGACCGTCCCTTGCGGGGCTAGTATAATTGCCAGCGTCCGCTCCCAACCGATGGTGTTCACCGATGGTTTGCGGCCTTCATAACTCATATGGACAAGGAGATGCTGCCATGTTTGTTCGCGTTGTCGAAGTCAAGACGAAGCCCGGAAAAGCCAAAGAGGTTTGTGGCACACTGCACGAGAAGATATTCTCTACGTTGAAGGCGAAGACAGGCTTTGTAGATGAGATCGTCCTCGTGTCGGATGCAGAAGGCATCCTGGCGCTCAGCTTCTGGAAAACGAAGGAGGACGCCGAACGTTACACCCATGCGGATTACGCCAAGGTCAGCGAGTTGATTCAACACCTGGTGCATAGCAAGCCCACGGTGCACGCCTACGACGTGGAGACCTCTACCTGCCACAAGATCACAAAAGGCCAGGCGGCTTGAGGAAGCAATTCCGCATACATCCTGACACCGGGAGCGAATGGCCGCGATAAGTTCGGAGGCATGAGAACCATTGTTCCCATGCCCTTCTGTACTTGGCTTCCGCAACCGTAGAGGCTGGACCAGAGATGCTGAACCCAGAGATTCTGGACCAGGCAGTATCCGCGTGGCCGGACGC
>JBKQNE010000249.1:0-40066 GCA_052146355.1 Binataceae bacterium (SeqCode)
GCGCGAGTAGCTGTTCTCGACCAGCAGCTTCCAGTTGGCGCGCGCGCTGTATGATTGCTGTCCGGCGACGATCATGGACTGCATGTAGATCATGCCCGTCTCCACCTGGCAGGCCATCCATGAGAGCAGTTCTCGCGTGTCGTCATTCACATCGACGCCGGGACCGAAAATCCGTCCCACCAAAGGCTTGAATCCTTGACCATCACGCTCCAAAAATCTTCGGGGCCAGTCTCATCCGGAAACTCTTCCTTGACGACTATCGCACCGTCAGGTACCGGACCCTGTCGCGCGCCCAGTGGGTTCTGATCGCTCATCCATTTGAACAGCGCGGGCGAGTACCACATCCTGATGAGGGTGTCATGAAGTTTCTGGCTGGTGCGCCGCTGCGCGTCGTGCTTCCAGTGAAACGCCACGTCGTAGCACTTGGCCTTGGTGAAAGCATCTAAGGCGGTTGCATACGCTAGCGATGTATCCGGAAGAGCCGGCAAGGCTTTGCACGCCGGGTCGACGACGGGGGTGCCACCGCCTCCGCCACCACCGCCGCCGCAGGACATGAAACCAGTCGCCACAATCGCCAGAACAACTAACAGTAGTTTTTTCATACTCTCAGAAAATCGGGCCGGCAGACGCGACTATGCCAGCCAGATTTCTCCTCGCGCGGTTAAGGCTTTTTGACCGATACCAAGCTGTGGTCGCCGCTCCGTCTCGCCAACTATTGATTCTGCGGGCGGCTCAAGTTGGCAGGCGTAGTAGCGAATTCTTTACTCCTTGCCATCCTTCTCCCCCTTCGGTTCATTACCTTCGAGTATCGGAATTTTGAGACAGTTTGACATGCCGGGCGCCGGGGCGGGTTCTCCGCGATGGTTCTCTACGGCACAAATTGTAAAGGCTTCAGACTCGCCTAATTTTCTTTTAAGCGTTCTCTTTTGGTCTATCATAAGTGCAAGCGCGGGCGTTATCTTCGCCTGCGCGTGCACCTCCGGCATGGACGAGCGCTGTGGGCGCTCGGCTGTCAGGTTCTCGAAATCGCCTACTATCTGCTCAGGGGACCGACCACTGTCAAGGACATTGCCGCCCACGACGGTCCTGCGCACTTAACGCGGTCGAAAATTCCCGCGGCTCAATCGCCGGTTGATCTTGCGGCCGCGTGATTAGTTTGCCGAGTTGAACTGATTGAGGACCAGCACGATCAGAAACGGAACCTCCTCCAAATGGTCGATTGGAGTGGAACCACCTGATGATGCCACGGCCAGAAAATTTCCGTTGTCTACCAATTGCTCCTGGTAAGGTCCGCTCGGGTTCTTGCTGATGAAGTACGCATACGCGACATCCGAGTTTACCCTGGTCGCGTCGGAATCCTCCCGCAGCGACACCAGCGTGGTCGGCGTCTTGGGTGTAAATAGATAGGTGTTAGCGTCGACCGCCTGCCGGTACAGAGGATTACCCAGGTCCTCATCCTGCAGCGCATTTGCATAGACCGGGGTCAGCAGGGGCGCAATCGAGTTGCTGGTAAGGCTCCATCCTGTCGCGGGAGCCAGCGCGAAGGCGGTAAGGGCGACCTTGAGATTGTACCCGGGGCTCTGGCTCGCGGTGAAGTAAAGAGCGTTCAGGTTTCCGCTGGAGCCGCATCCGCTCACACTCGAGGGACAAGTATAGAAACTGCTGGCCAGTATCTCGGTGGGCGGGACTCCAGAGTAGTTGGCGAAGCTCAGCATGAGATACGCGCTGACATATGGCTTGCTGATCGCGGCTTCCACCGGATCGAATAAGAACCACTTGTTGTTCGCGGCGGTGATGTTGTCGAAGAGAAAAGGCAGCTCCGTGCCGGAGACGTCGTAGAGGCCCGAGAGCGGCGCCACCTTCTTGAGCGAGACCTTGAGTTCCGAGGCATACCTCCCGTTCTTCTGCATCAGTTGCTCGGCTTCCAGAGCGTACGCTCCCCCTTCTGAAAACCCGCTCAAGTACAGCGGCAGCGCGGCCGTGACGTGATAGGCGGTCGTCAGGTACGTGCGCGCCGCCTTGACCATCGCCAGCCCGCTCTGTGCATTCACCCGCGGATACGTGATGTAGGGATGAACGTGGGTGGTATCGTCGCCGAGACCGATATAGTCGGGCATCGCCACGACGTACCCTTGCGAGGCCCAAACCGCCGCCACCATCACATTGGCAGCGAAGATGCTGGCGGTGTTGAGCGCAGGAAAATTCGACGGAGCGAGGTCTCGTTCCACGATCGTGCCGTGGTAGAAAACGATCAGTCCGCGGATTGACGCCGGATTCATTTCCGGAACCAGCAGCCCGCCCGTGACCGGCACCGCCGCCCCATCAACGTTGATGGCGGTGTACCCAAGCTTGATCGCGTCAATCGAGGCAATTCCGTAGGCGTTGTTTCCAATCGGATTCGTTGCAAGGTCGAAATTGCCGAACTGCGGCGTGTTGAGGTTGGCGGTGTTGGTCGCGCAGTCCTGCGTGTCCAGCCGGTCGCAAATGACTTTAGTGTAGAAGCTGTCCAACCCCATGCTCGCGCCGGTGCTGGTCGGGTAGGTCGCAACCAGTTGCGTGCCGATCAGGTCGCCCTCACCCTTGGCGGCATCGAACGGCGCTGCGGGCGTCGAGGAATCTCCGCCGCTGGCGCCACAACTCGACACGAAGAGCATCAGCAGCATACCCAGAAAAAGGTGCACCACCATGATCGGATCACGTCGGTGCTCGGGCCGCGCAATCGCACCGGCGAAAGTAAGCGGAGAGTCGTCGCCGCTGCTTTCGTAGTGAATCCGAACGCCGTCCGAATCGAGCCAGGGCATCCGTATGACGTAGGCTGCGCGGCGATCGCGATTCAACCCGTTGGAAAGCGCGCGATTTCGTGGTCGGATGCGATCTGATGGGGCGCCAGTCTGAAATAGTGATGATGGATGCGGTCGCGCTGGCCGGTGCGATCAAATCGAAACAGGTTTCGTGCGTCGAGGTCATGGATGCGTTCCTCGCGCAGATCGATCGCCTCAATCCAATCGTCAACGCGATCGTGTCGCGCCAGGACGGCGACCATCTGCGCGATCAGGCGCGGCATCGCGATACGCAACTGGCGCGCGGTGAATATCTCGGCCCGCTGCACGGGTTTCCGATCGCTATCAAGGATCTGGAAACGACCGCGGGCATCCGCACCACTTTAGGATCGCCGCTGTTCAAGGATTTCGTGCCGCGCACCGACTCGATCCTCGTCGAGCGAATGAAACGCGCCGGAGGCATCATTGTCGGCAAAACGAACGTTCCCGAATTCGGGCTGGGGTCGCATACCTTCAATCCCGTCTTCGGGACGACGCTCAACGCCTATGATCAATCGAAGACCGCGGGCGGCAGCAGCGGCGGTGCCGCGACGGCGCTCGCGCTGCGGATGCTGCCGATTGCGGATGGCAGCGACCACGCCGGTTCGCTGCGCAATCCTGCCGCCTTCAATAACGTTGTCGGTTTTCGCACCTCGTTCGGCCGCGTTCCCTCCGATTGGCGCGAAGTGTTCATGCCCGGGCTGTCGGTTCATGGTCCGATGGCGCGGACGGTCGGCGATGCCGCGATGCTGCTCTCGGTGATGGCGGGCTACGATCCGCGCGTGCCGCTCTCCAATCTGCCGGACCCCGCGCAATTCGCGGAGCCGCTCAAGCGCGATGTGAAAGGAAAGCGCATCGCGTGGATAGGTGACTTCGGCGGTTATCTGCCGTTCGAGCCCGGCGTCCTCGATCTGTGCCGGAGCGCGCTCAACGTGTTCGAGGACCTCGGATGTATCGTCGAGGAAGCGGCGCCCTCGTATCCGATCGATCGGGTCTGGCAAAACTGGCTCAAGATTCGCGCCTGGCAGGTGGGCGCGTTGCTCAAGGAACTCTACGGCGATCCCGCCAGGCGCGCGCTAATCAAGCCCGAGGCTCAGTGGGAAGTCGAAAACGGATTCAGGATCAGCGCCTACGATATTGCGGATGCGTCCGCGGTGCGCACCGCCTGGTATCACGCCGTGCGCGATCTGTTCGAGAAATACGACTACTTCATCCTGCCGTCCGCACAGGTGTTCCCTTTCGATGCGTCGATGCGCTGGCCCGCGGAAATCAATGGTGTCGCGATGGATACGTACCATCGATGGATGGAGGTGGCGATCGGCGTCACGATGTCTGGCTGTCCGGCCCTCGGTGTTCCGGCGGGATTCAACGCCGCCGGCTTGCCGATGGGAATCCAGATCGTCGCGCCGAATCACGCCGAGCTTAGCTGCCTGCAACTGGCGTACGCCTACGATGAAGCGACGAGCTGGGCGCAGCGCAAGCGCCCGCCGTTATTGGACGCGTAGGCCCGAGAAGAACTCGCATCATCGCGACTTCATCCTCAATAGTGCGCCTGAATCGCCATCTGATGGGGATCGATGAAGGCCTTGGTCGCGATTCCCATGTTGATATACCAGGACTCATGATCCTGCGACTCGATCCCAGGCATTCTGAGGACGGTTGAAAACCCGTCCTGCACGTTTTCGTCCACCAGCGCGGTCTGGAAGATACGCTTGAAGGGAAATACCGCCACCCTTGCGTCAGGTACCGGTCGATCGCGATAGGTGTTGAAAGTCGCAATCGTCTTCCAGAGCTTCCCATCGGAGTCGAACTGATCCGACGCGGTTATGAACCACCCTTCGGAATCTATGTAGAGAATGCGCTTCGGAATCATCGCGCCGGCACCGCCGATGCGCTGATGCCAATTCAGAGGCTTGGCGGTTGCCTCGATAACGTACAATTGCCGTACCTCCCAGTTCTCCGGGCAGATAGTGCGCTCTCCATCATATTGGCATGCCATCGCGGGCGTGCTTTCAGCGTTTACAGAGGCGAGCATCGGCTTGATGCCCAGCAGTCGATACGTATAGTCCTCGATTTTCGCCGAGAAGCCGAAGTAGGAATCCGGGTCGAGTGTGTTGGCGTAAGTCGGGGCGGATCCGATTGGCCCGCTGCGGCTCCCAACATGCGGGTAAGAATCGGAGAGTTCTTCGGCTCGGACTCGTCGAGCCACGCAGGTCCCCGGATTGAACAACCAGACGTTGTCATCTTCAGCCGGATCCCGGTAACGGAGCCTGATGATCCCGTACCCGAGCATCTCCATCGGCTCGAGCATCGGAAAGGCTGCGAATCGATAGCGGATGCCGGGGCCAAAGGCTTCTGGATCCGTCGGCATCGGCTGAACCTCGGTCCGTCCGACGTTGTTGTAGAACTCAAAGTGGCCAAACATGAAATGCTCGACTGGGTCGCGTGAGCCGGCGTTAGCTGAATAGCTGGTTACCTCGACATCGCGGATGTCTACATCGTCGGTGTATTGCGGCCGGTAACTGAAATTCCACATCACTTTGGTCGCGACTTGCGGGTCGTTCGGATCCAGGAACGGGAATGGAAGGCCGGCGATGTAGTTTTCGAGTTCGCCACGGTCGTTAAGGTTCACCTGCGGGGAATGTTTCTCGGTTGCGGTTTTATATGGTGGAGGCCATTCGAGCCGTTCGCTCGGAACAATCTTCATCCGCATGCCCTGTTCGACGAGGATGAAGTTGCCAGGACTAACGAGATTGGAAACAAGGGAGGCGTTGTCGGGCGTAATCAGGTCACCAGGCTTGACCGCTGCGGCGGTGGCGTAACCGGCGGAGCCCACGAACACTACTGCGGTGAGCGCGAACCCGGCGAGATATTTCATCGTCGACCTCCATCAAGCGGGACAGTCTGCGCGCACTACTACCGGCGTGCACTTGTATAGTGACGATATACATGTGGCACGCCAACAGCAAGCTTGCTGCAACTCGCAAATTCATCCGCTCCGAGACTCCTGTCCCGGCTAAACCTTCGCGCGCCAAAAAACCGTTCCCGATCGCGCCCGAAAGTCTGGTAAAGTCTGGGCTCATCAACTTTTTCGACCGACCGAAAGCAGCACGACCACGAGGAACAACATCATGCTTGAAGCAGGAAAACCGTTTCCGAGTTTCGCTCTCCCGAACCAGGACGGCAAAATCACCCAGTTAGGCGATTTCGCGGGCAAGTGGCTGGTCGTTTATTTCTATCCCAAGGACGACACGCCGGGGTGTACCATCCAAGGCAAATCGTTCACCGCGAGCAAGGCGGAATTCGATGCGGCCGGGGTCAGCGTCGTGGGCGTGAGCCAGGACGATGTGGGATCGCACAAGAACTTCTGCAACAAGTTCGCGTTCACGATCGATCTTCTCGCCGACACCAACAAGGAATTGATAGGCGCGCTCGGAATACCGCAGGCGGAATGGAACGGCATGAAATTCTGGGAACGCACCAGCTTCGTGATCGATCCCAAGGGCACCGTGCGCAAGACGTACGCGAAAGTGAATCCGCAAGGCCACGAGCGCGTCCTGCTCGACGACATCAAGCAGCTCAAAGCGGCATAGCACCTGCCGCGCGCCGAGTGCCGAAGGAAATCGCTCGCTCGATGGACGAGGCATCGTATTGGGACCAGGTAAGAACGATCGCACGGTCGGCGAATCGCGCATATCTGGCCACCAACGACGGCGGACAGCCCAGGGTCCGCGTGGTCTTTCCGGCGTTCGAAGAGCGCACGCTTTGGATCGCCACGAAGCGCACTTCCGCCAAGGCCCGCCAGATCGCGCGCGATCCCCGCGTCGAGTTGTTCTACGAAGCATCGGGCGCACGTCCGATCGCGCATCTGACCGTGACGGGGACCGCGAGCATCGTAGATGACTTGAGCGAGAGAGATCGGCTCTGGAACGCGGGACTGTTCGGCTACAACCTCGCGGAATTCTGGCCGAGCGGTCCAAGGTCGGAAGACTTCGCGCTCCTGAGGATCACTCCAACCCGCGTCGATCTAGGCTGGCAACCCGCGATGTGGGTAGGCCAAAAGCCGCAAATCTGGAAGCCGCGGTGAGCCGCCATCGCGATTGGGATCTGATTCCTCTCCCGCGAAAATAACGGGCGAGGGCTTTCAGAGCGGCCTACGGGCAGGTCGCCTGATACTCCGCGTTGGGCATAAAGCCGACCTGGCCGCACGCCGCATCGTACATGTAATCGAACCAGGCCAGCGGATGGCGCCCCGTGTTGACGAACTTGATCGTCGTGTCAGTCGGGTTTTCGATGCAATTGGTGATCGAGGGCGCCGGCGTGACCGGCGTCGGCACTGGAGTCGGCACGTCGTTATTGACGGCGTACCGATAGCACATCGGGGGCGAGCTGGTGCTGCTGCCCGAGTTTATCTGCACCACCGTGCCGTTCGGCACCAAACCGGCTTCGCAGTAATGCGGAGGCCAAAGGAGCGCGTACAGGTTGAGGTACATGTCGCCGATTCCCGTGTCCATCAGCATCGTGCCGCAGAAAGTACCTTCCTCAGGCGACAGCGCCGGAAAGCTGAAGCATCCTGCACTGGTGAGATAATCGCCCGCTACACATTGATTGGCTTGCAGCGGCGTGGTGTTGAATCCCTCCGATGAAGTGACGCCCAGCGTTATCTGCGTGGGCGTGATGGTGTAGCCTGGGCTGATGTCGGTGCCGGAAGCGCTATCGGTCAGGTTGAGAAAGGGATTGTCGGCCGGCGAGTCGAAATAATCGCCCGTGGTGGTGCCGTTGCGATCGTACCCGACTCCCAGGTAGTTCAGCGGATGGCTGTCGGGGACCACCAGGATTCTGACCGGATGAGTAGTCACCGTGTTGGTCATCGTGCCGCCGTTGCTGCTCAGACCGAAGGTAACGGGAGCCAGCCAGTACTGGCCCTGGTAACAAGTTCCACCGTTGCTGTCGTAGTATCTCAATCCGGGCCCGCCCGGACCGATGATCTGGGTTTCTCCGGGACTCGGATTGGCCGCGGGCACCTGCTTTTGGGGAACCAGCAAGCCGAGCGAACCGGTATCGACGGTGTACTGCTCGAAACTGGAGGTCGGTGCGCCGGACGGCACCACACCGATCGCCGCGGAGATTTGTATCCCGTTCGGTTGTGTCATGTTTGAGCAACTGCCCGGCGCCGTGCCGATCGGACAATCGGTGCTCATTGCAAAGCTGGCGCTCTGGTACGTGCAGTCGGTCGGCGATTGGCGATTCGTTCGCAGGATCAGCGTGGTGCCAATCGAATAGACTCCAAGGGTCTCCGAAGGGTTGGGATTTTTGATCCAGGCCTCCATCACCAGGTCGTTTGGCAAATAGCCGCCGTTATAACGAAACGAAAACTTCCTGCCGGAAGTAATCTTGATCGTCGTCTGAGAAATAGTTCCGCTGGGCGCTCCAAAGATAGTGACGTAGAGCGGGTTGCGACCGCTGGGCGAGATCTTACGGCCCTCGGTGTCGTAGGGCATCATCTTCACCGTGATAGTACGAGCCTTCGTCGTTGAACCCTGAACCTCCGGGTTATCGATCGTCGGGTTTGGAGGCAGGAAATTGATCGCGCTTACGGTCGGAGTGCCGGTGGGCGCCGAACAAGTCGAGGTCGGGGCGGGGGTTGGACATATCGTCGCGGTTGCGGTCGGGGTTCCCGCCAGACTGGATCCCAGAGCGCGATGATTACCGGCACCGCAGATGGCCGCCGTTGCTGTAAACAGGAACAGCGAAAACACGCTCGCACTTCTCATCAACCGCATCAGAACACTCCTTCAGACATCCAAATCATGCTTCAAATATCTATATTATGCTTCACATATCTATATCACGTTCCGTAGTGATTTTACCAAGTATGATGGCGGATAGCGATGCCCACCATGAACGACGGCGGCGTATCTCACCGATGCGACCATTTCGGGGAGTGCGATGGAGCAGTCGAGGGTCGCGGAACCCGGGTCCCGTCACAAAAAAAGGGGCACAAGTGGGTTCCGTCTACCTCTGATGTTCCCTGAGCGAGGAATCCCGGATCAGCGGTACGTTTCGCCGCCGCTTAAGAAGTCACCACCGGGCGCGCCCGAAGATCCACTCACCTCTCGGGCTTCGCGGTCACGTCTATCGAAATCGACGTGCTCTGGCTGATGGCTCCGGCGACGCCGCTCACCGTCGCGGTGTAACTGCCGACAGCCGTCGATTTGTGCGTGATGATCTTCAGCTTCGCCGAGCGCGTGCCGGAAATTGATTTTGGCGTGAATGTCGCGGTCGAATGCGACGGCAATCCCGACGCCGCCAGGTTCACCGCTCCCTTGAAGCCGCTCGTAGGCGTGATCGTGACCTCATAAAT
The DNA here is from genome assembly GCA_052146355.1 of Binataceae bacterium (SeqCode). Classification (GTDB taxonomy): domain Bacteria; phylum Desulfobacterota; class Binatia; order Binatales; family Binataceae; genus JAFAHS01. The sequence continues at coordinate 9,184 of JBKQNE010000249.1, forward strand.
CGCTGCTTCGCCTTGCCGCACCGAATCTCTTGAACTGGATGCGCCGACGGAGAAACCGGGCGCCGGGGTCGGGCTCGGGGTAGGGGCGGGCGTCGCGCTCGCGGTCGGCACAGGAGTATTCGTCGCGCTGGACGTCGGTGTTGCCGTCGGCGTACCGGTCGGCGTTGGCGTCCTGGTCGGAGTGGACGATGGCGTAGGGGTTGCGCCCGGCGATGATTGCGCGCCCTGGATGCTCGCGAGCATCTGCTGTTTCAGCGCGCTCAGGGGCGTGGGGTCGTAATTGCTGTCGAGCAGTGCGTAACTGTCCTCGCCATTCAACGCCCAGTAGGTCCAGTTGATTTCGGAGTTGTCGCTCAGAAACTGCACCAGCCCCTGGAACCATTGTCCTTGCGAACCGGCCGCGGAATCCTGGATGTCGGTGTCGACGTTGGTGGTGCCGAATTCGCCCACCCAAACCGGCGCGGTCCCGTCGATCGCGAGGTAGCCCCAATATTTCGTCCACGTCGCCACCAGACTGCTGTAGGTCGTGCTGCTGTTGAACCACGGCTGTCCCGAAAGATTTGGACCGTAGTCGTGCGCCGAATACACCACCTGATTCGCGACACTGAGGACGACCGGAAATGAACCTGCGCCCTCCAGATTGCCGCCCCACCAATCGGAGTCGCCGTTGTAGGTCTGGATTCCTTCGACGCAAATGAGCAGGTTCGGATTTACCGCTTGCACGGCGTTGCCCGCCGTTTCGGCTGCGAGCCGCCAATCCGTGCTGGTGTTTCCGTCGCCCCAGCCAGCACTGTTGTGAGGCTCGTTGCGCAGATCGAATGCCACCACGGTTGCGTTTCCGTTGTAGCGGTTCGCCAGCGTTATCCAGTCGTTGATCCAGGCGCTCTGCGGATACGCGCTCGTGTACCAGAGACCGTTGGCCTCGGCGCTGTCGCCGGCTTCGGATCGATGGTTGTCGAGAATGACGCGCAGCCCGATCTGGCCCGCGTATGTGATTATCTTGTCGAGAATTTCAAGCGAGGTCAGTCCGTTCAGATCGGGATTGTCCGCCGCGTTGTAGTTGGTCGGGACCGGGTTCGATTCGACCATCTGGTTCGAAAACGGAATCCGGATCACGTTGTAACCGAGGTTTTTGATCGTGTTGAGGATGCTCTGGTAGCTCTGCGCCCACAGTCCATGCGCAATGAAGTCCGTAGTCTCGAAGCCGTACCAGTTCACTCCGGACATCCGTATCGGGGCGCCGCTCGAATCGACGATCTGGCTTCCGCTGGTGTGCCAGTAGGCGTCGCCAGCGGTAGAAGCGGTGCCGCCAAATCCAATCGCGAGTGCGATCGTCAGGAGTACTAGAAGCCGGTTGGTGAATCGGGAGGGGTTGAGGCGCAGGCGCATGGTTTCCTGTTCACGGGTCGATGCAGGAAGTCTTGAATGACGGTCGTACTCATTCAACAAAAATCTTCACGGCGGCGCACAAGGATCGCGCTGCCGATAGATATCTGACGACAATGGCGCCGAATAATTCGGGGCAACGCCGCGAGATTTCAGGTTGGCACCGCGGGCAGGGATGACGATCGCTTACGCCGCCGGGCTCGCGGCACACCGAGAATGCGAGATTAGAAGTCTTCTCTCTAGACTGGCCGGCGGCGGCTGGGTCGGGGCGCGAACTTCGGGACGCTTGGCGGTCCCGGCAGTGCCTTCATAAGCTCGGAAACCGCTCGCTCCAGTTGGGGATCGCGGCCGGCCGCGTAGTCGTGCGGCGCGTATTCCACCTCGATATCCGGATCTACGCCGCGATTCTCGATGCCCCATCCGATTCCTTCAAACCACAACGCAAATTCCGGCTGCGTGGTCAGTCCATGGTCAACCAACAGATGGCGCGGCCAGATTCCGATCACACCGCCCCAGGTTCGTTTCCCTAGCAGCGGTCCGAGCTTCATTTGCTTGAAGTTGTACGAGAAGATGTCGCCGTCGCTGCCGGCGTGCTGATTCGTCAGCGCGACCATCGGACCCGCGGGCGAATCGTCCGGCCACGGATACACGCCGAACCACCGACTGTGCCGATAACCAAGCCGCTTGCGCGCCAGTTTTTCCAGCAACAAGCCGCTGACGTGGCCGCCGCGGTTGTATCGGGCATCTATGACCAGCCCCTCGCGATCCAACTCCACCAGGAACAGGCGATGAAACTCGGCGTACCCCCACGGTCCCATATCGGGAATGTGAACATAGCCGCATCGATTCTGGCTCTTCTGATGAACCCAGGCGCGGTTGCGTTCGACCCATTCCCGATAGCGCAGGAGATTTTCGTCGCCGATTGTCTTGACAACGATGGTGCGAGCTTCGCCGCCCGGTCGATCTGCCACCTTGAGTTCGACTTCCGCTTCCGCCTGATGCACCAACAGCTGCAGGGGAGAAACCTCTCGCGTCACCAAATGATTGTTCACCGCCAGGATCACGCCACCTTCCGAGAGATTGACTCCCGGGTGTAGCAGGGGCGAAGCGTAACGCGGGTCTGACTGATCGCCGCGGACAATGTGCGCGAGCCGCCATGCCGAAGCCTCCTCGTCCCACTGGATATCGGTGCCGAGAAATCCGATCGGATACTTCGGCTCCTTGCGGAAGTCCCCGCCCATGGCGTAGGCGTGGCTCGCGCCAAGCTCGCCCTGCATCTCCCACAGCAAATCCTCGAATTCGCCCCGGCTGCCAATTCGGTCAAGCAGGGGAAGATACTGATCGTAGATCCTCTTCCAATCCACGTCGGCCATGTCTTCAACCCAGTACTGTTCGCGCTGCAGTCGCCACGCCTCTCGGTACATCTGGCGCCACTCGGAGGGCGGATCGATCGAGATCTTGATGCGCTTCAGATCCACCCATCCGCTGTTGCGTCCAGGTTTCTGCTTCGCCGCTCGCTCCTCGGGCTTTTCCGATGCCTTTATGACCCGGATGCGGTTGCGCACTCGATATACGATGCGCTGACGATCGCGGCTCATCGTAAAGGCCGTGATCCCGTCGACCCAGGTTTGTAGTTCGCGGGTGGCTAAATCGAAGACTTCTAGTTTCGCTTTGGCCTCGGGTTCTTCCCGTGGGGTCAGGATCGGAAGCTCAAGAGAGCCTTCGACTGGCAGCGACGTAAACAGCACTTTGCCCTTGGCGGCGATGATCTGCTGGTAGATGCCTTCCGGCACGGGAAATGGCTCGATTCGATCTTCGATTCCGTCGAAATCGATAGTGACTTCAGGATTCTCACCGGCGGCGGGCGCGTCTTTCGGCTTGGCGAGGCCTCCCAGGAACGGGCTCCGAACGTCGTTGCGCAAGGTGACCAGGTAGGGACGCATTCCCTTTGGGAATCCGAGGTCGAAGTGCAGCTTGTCGTAGACCGGATTGAAAACGCGCGCCGATAGGAAATATAGATACGCGCCTTCGGGATCGAACACCGGAGCGAAATCCGCAACGGCCGGCCGAGTGACGTCGAAGATGGCGCCGTCTTCAATCCTGCAGATGCGAACGATCATGCCGCGTTGCGTTGGTTCCCAGTTGTATGCAATCCAGCGTCCGTCCGGCGAGAAACTGAACGAGAGCGGCGCCGAATAAGGATTACGGTCAAGAACCCGCATCGTTCGGTTACTCAAATCGACCAGCACGAGTTCGTTGCGAACGTTCGATAACGCAACCTGGCCGCGGCGGGGCGAAGTTCTGAGCGACACCACGCGCGCGATGTCCAGCCCGCGCAGATAGTCGACTTGCGATGGATCGTCGGGCCTGTAAACCGCAAGTACTTCGTCGCCTTCGCCATCATAAACGCTGACGATGCGCTCGCCGTCATGGAGCCATGCCGCCAATCGATGGCGTCCCGATGCGGGTTCGCCGATCTGGCGAACGGGACCGTCCCAGTTATCCATCACGACGACTTTACCGCGCGAAGTCAGCGCCATGGATTCTCTGGTTGGATGAGGTACGAGGCTGTCGAGGTATTTGGCGGCATCGATGAACTTGCGATTTCGCTGCGTATGCGGGCTCGAATAGTCGACCTCGATCTTTTGTGAACCACCTCTCGATTCAGGATCGAACAGAAAAAGATTGGCGCCTGCGTGATAAACGATTCGCTTCCCGTCGGTAGCGGCGTTGCGTGCGTAGAAATCGGAGTGATCGGTGTGGCGGCGCAGGTCTTCTCCGCTCGTCGTGCATGAGTAAATGTTTCCGATCCCCTCATGGTCGGAGATGAAGTAAATCCGAGATCCAATCCAGAGGGGGCGAGACGGATTGCCTTCCAATGAGATCAGGCGGCGCCAGGTTCCAGAACCGTCCGGATCGATCCATAAGTCCCCGGCGGTGCCACCGCGGTATCGCTTCCAATAAGCCGCTTCCACCGCTAGTCGCGCCAACACTGCGCCCCCGCCGTCGGGCGCGATCGACAGATATAGCGCCGGGCCGAGATTAAGCCCGACCGAATCGCCCTGACTCGGTGAAACTACACGCAGGTGAAAGATTTGAAACGGCTGGGCGTCGATGCTCGCGTAGATGATCTGATTGGGCGTGCGATGCTGCGCCGGTGTCCATCCGATTACGCGGCAGAACTTGCCGCCGTAGGTAAGACGTCGAGGATGGCCCCCTTCCGCCCGCATTACATAGACCTCGGCCTCACCCTCCTCGCTGCAACTGAATGCCAGCAAACGCCCATCGGGTGATGGCGCCGGATGGGATGATGCACCGAGGCCGCTGGTCAGTCGGCGTGCGAGCCCGCCCGAGGCGGGAACCGACCAAAGGTCGTCTTCGCTCACGAAATAGACGGTGTTCCCGTGAATTGCCGGGAATCGATAGTAGCCGCTGCTGTTCATGGCGAATCCTTTCCCTGATGCCAGGGAGGATTTTGGCTTCAATTCCCGGTTACTGCAAAAGTAACCACAAGATGCCGGTGGAGGGCCCGAACGCCAGTCGGGACGTCATTCGCGTAAACGCACCATACTGGCGCGCTATACATCGACATACAGCCCCGCGAGTTCCGAGCTTCTGGACGATTCAGCTGATTCTCAGGCGCTCACGCGATGGAAGTAAGCGTGCCAGGTCCCCCACATTTTGAGCCCGCCGAAGGCGACAATCATCCGGGCACGGACCAGCAGGGTATCAGTGCCGACAAGCGTGACGATTTCCTCGGCCGCTGCAGGCTGCGGGGTGCGCATAGGAATCACGTAGAGCCAGTGCGTGGTATCGATAATTACCAACGTGGTCCGCGCGTATATCCTGCCAGGATCGATCGAGAAGATGTCGGTCTGAACTCCATGTGCATCGTAGGTGCTATACCCAAGTCCAAGATGGACCAAGATATCGAGCGCGTGCGCTTTCGCGCTGACCCTCACTTGAGCTTCGGGAACTTCAACAGAGTGACCATCGAAGCAAAAGGTTGTCTTGCCTGGAGTTCCGATATCCACGACGCCAGCGGTCGTCGCAACCGAATCGAAGCCGCCTGGCTCGCCCTGCCAGCATCCTATGAATGCTGAAGGTATTTCAGGCGTTTCGATCCGAGGGGGCGCGGCGGGGAATTCCGGACCGCTCATCGGTGGAAGGACGAGCGCGTTATCGGGTGAAGGGAGGGCGCTCGGCTCCATCGCTATCGACGGCCCCGCCTGTGGCGCGAACTGCGCGGCGGCATCGGCATTCAAGGCGACGGCAAGAAAAAGAAATGACGCAGAAGCGGCAACAAATGATGGTCCCCATACAATCGACCAGATTGTCGAAACCATCTTCCCCCCTTGGCCGCGTTAGCTAGGCCGCCCGGCTAAGCGGCATCTCGGCCAGGATTTCGACCTCATGCGGGAAGACGAAGGTTGTGGCCCCGTCTTTGAAGCGCACCAGATACATGTGCCGGTCGAGATTGTCAATTTCCTTGACGATTTCGACGGCCTCCGCGAATCGAATGCGCCCCTCGTGATCCCGCACTGGTTCGAGCAGTCGGCAGAATTTGCGGTTTGGGTTATCCGTGGCGGTACTGGTCGAGGTTTCCATGGCGATTTTGGCCTCTTTTGCAGGTGTTTTCGGGCAGGCCCGAATTCCTTCTCGTACACCATCAGTGAGACGCATAAGACGTGCCGCTTGTTCAAACCTTTCTCGCAAAGAGAAAAGTCTTTGTAATCAGAAATACGTCAGCGAAATCGCGGATTTTTGGTTGCCGTTACCCGCGAGGGCGCTACTCAGGCGAAGGGCTGCCAGATCCAGCACTTTGCGGAGCCGCAAATTGCGGGGTTCGAAGCGCAAATTTCATTGATTGGTCTTGCGCTCCGCAAGCTTGCGACGCAGTTCGCGCGCGGCACCCGCGAAAAAATTGCGTGCGATAAAAGATCGCTCGGCCGCAGCCATCGCTTCAAGAATCTCCACGTTCAGCGCGATCGCTTCTTGATCGTCCGCAAGCGCGTCGGTCGCCAATTCCGCGATCGCCAGTGCGCGCTTCAGCTCGCCGCTCTCCTTGAGAGATCGCGCGCGTTCCATCAATGCTTCGCGGCTACAGAGAGCAAGAAGGTCTTGCGCGTGATCGCGTCGGCGCGCCGGGAACATCTGCGACGGCTCACCCGACCACCATCCTGCATATCGCCGGATAACGTCGCGGACCACGAACGGAACGCATCCGTAGACCGGCGCGAGGAAGGGCTTTGCCGCAAGCTCATCAGGAAGCCGGATATCCGCTTCCACGATGTCGACGGGCCATTCTCCGGCGTTAAGGCGTTTCACCACTTCGTCGTGGATGAATCTGAGCGCCCGCGCTGTTTCGCGCAGAAGTTCCTGACAAGTCTCTTCTCCACGATAGGCTGGTCCATGTCCCGGCAACACGTAGCGCGGCTTGCGCGCAGCGATTCGCTCGAGGGTCTCGGCCCATTCGAGCGTGTAGCGCTGAACCTTGTTCGGATTGCCGGTGTTGGGCAGCGACGAGACGATCAGATCGCCGACCATCGCCGTGCGCCGCAGCGGCATCCAGACCCAGGTCGCATCGTCGGTCTCACCCATCGCGTGATGCAATTCGACCGCCTCGCCCGCCAGTTCCAACAATTGCAGGCCGCGATAAGTCAGGTCCGGATATTGGTACGACTCCTCGGAGAACGTGCCGGCCACGATGGACGGGTTGAGGCCGAACTGAAGCTGGTTGATGTGCCCTTGCCATCCTGCGGTCCGCGAATAGCGCTTGAAGCGTGCGGCGACGTCTTCGTGCGCCCAGATTCTAGGTCGCGGATAGCCCCGCTGAGCAGCGTCCTTGACGAAGGCCGCCGTTCCGAACGCACGGTCCCCATGCCCGTGCGTATAGACGATTAGGGTGATCGGCTCATCGCTGACTTTCCGAATCGCGTCGATCGCCATCGCGCCCATCTGCCGCGAGCTCGTGTCGACGGCGAGCATATCGCCGCGTCCATAGGCGAAGGCGACGTTCGCAAATCCGTGGAACATCGCGAGCCCGGGCTCGATTATTTCAAGCTGCCCCATCATCGGGTCGAAGACGTTCGGGATTTGCGATGGGGGTTGGTTGGCTGCCATTTCAGTTCTCCGCGTGAAGGCGTGTGGAGAAGGTATATCGCGTCCGCGGTCAGGTTTCTGCCGGGCCGCAACGCCCTGACAGAAGCGATGCGCACCATCGCTTTATGGTCTAAGATCGGGGTCGGCGCAGGATCGCCGCGCCATTTGAAATGCCTTTAACCAGCAAAGCCGAAGTAGCCGGCGTCGATCGCAAGGATCTGGAGCGTTTGCTCGCCCTGGAGCATCCGGACCCGCACGCCATCTTGGGGGCCCATCCAGGCCGCGACCACGTTGTCGTCCGCGCGTACCGGCCGGACGCATCGCGGGTATTCCTGCTGATGGATGGCACGGTGCGGTCCGAGATGTCGCAGCCTGAAAGCGGCCTGTTCGAAATCATCGTGAACGGCCGCAACGAAGTCTTTCCGTACCGGCTGGAAGTTCATCTGAACGACGGGACCGTGCAGGTCGTTCGCGATTCGTACTCTTTCCTCCCCACGCTCGGCGATCTCGATCTCTATTTATGGGGCGAGCAGAAACATCAGCGTGCCTGGGACAAACTCGGGGCGCATCCGGCCGAGATGAACGGAATCGCGGGCGTCGGTTTTGCCGTGTGGGCACCGAGCGCATTGAGCGCCAGCGTCGTGGGCGGCTTCAACCGCTGGGACGGCCGCATCAACATGATGCGCGTGCTTGGTAATTCCGGAGTCTGGGAGCTGTTCGTGCCGGGCCTGGAGCCGGGCGCACTCTACAAATACGAAATTCGCACCCGCGCTGGGAATCTGCTGATGAAGAGCGATCCGTTTGCGCTGCAGATGGAGGCGCCGCCCGCGACCGCCTCGATCGTATACAAGTCGCACTACCAGTTTCAGGACGAGGGCTGGATGGCGGCGCGCGCGAAACGCGATCCGGTCAGGTCTCCTGTCTCGATCTACGAGGTGCATCCGGGGTCGTGGCGGCGGGTGCCGGAAGAGGGCGGCCGCTGGCTTAGCTATCGGGAACTGGCAAGCCAGCTTGGCGATTACGTCCAAGAGATGGGATTCACGCACGTGCAGTTCATGCCGGTGATGGAGCATCCGTTCACCGGGTCGTGGGGCTACCAGGTCAGTGGCTATTTCGCACCGACCTCGCGCTACGGAAACCCGGACGATCTTCGCTACATGGTCGACGAATTCCATCGCCGCGGCATCGGGGTGATCCTCGATTGGGTCCCGGCGCATTTCCCCAAGGACGAATTCAGCCTCGGCCGCTTCGATGGCACCGCGCTCTATGAACACGCGGACCCGCGCCTTGGCGATCATCCCGAATGGGGCACGTACATATTCAACTACGGCCGCGACGAGGTGCGCAGCTTCCTGATTGCCAGCGCGCTGTATTGGCTGGGGGAGTTTCACGCCGATGGGCTCCGCGTCGATGCGGTCGCGTCGATGATCTATCGCGATTACGCGCGCCGCGCGGGGGAATGGATTCCCAACGCGTACGGTGGCCGCGAAAACCTGGAGGCGATCGCGTTTCTCCGCGCGATGAACGAACAGGCGTATGCGCTCAACCCCGGCATCCTGATGATCGCCGAGGAATCGACGGCATGGCCGGGCGTCAGCCGTCCGACATTCATGGGCGGACTTGGCTTCGGGCTCAAGTGGGACATGGGCTGGATGCACGACACGCTGGAATATTTCGCGCTCGATCCCATCTACCGCAAATGGCACCATCGCAACCTTTCCTTCGGTATGCTCTACGCGTGGAGCGAGAATTTCGCGCTGCCCCTTTCGCACGACGAGGTCGTGCATGGGAAACGCGCGATGCTCGCCAAGATGCCCGGCACGATGGATCAACAGTTCGCCAACCTGCGCTCGCTCTACGGCTACATGTGGGCGCGCCCCGGCAAGAAGCATCTCTTCATGGGCAATGAGATCGGGCAGTGGCACGAATGGGATCACGATTCGAGCCTCGACTGGCATCTGCTCGAATACGCATCGCATCAGGGAATGCGCGCTCTGGTGCGCGACCTGAATCGCGTGTATCGCGAGGAACCGGCGCTGTGGGAGGCCGACACCGAGCCTTCGGGCTTCCAGTGGATAGAGGCGGATGCGGCCGACGACAACATGATCGCGTTCATGCGAATCGCGCCGTCGAGTGGCCGCACGATCGTGTGCGTGTGCAACTTCTCGCCGGTGCATCGCAGCGGATTTCGCATCGGCGTGCCGAGACCCGGATGGTATCGCGAAATCATGAATACCGATTCCAGCTCGTATGATGGTGGGAATGTGGGCAACCTCGGGGGCGTCGAAACGCAGCCCGTGCCGCGTCATCGCTTCAACCAATCGATTTCGATAGAACTTCCTCCCCTCAGCACGCTGTGGTTTGCGGCGCCATAGAGCCGACAATCGAGGGAGCCCGCGCAACGTGAAAGAAGAGCCCATGGCCGATCAACGCTACGACGCTGAAGGCGAAGAACAGCATGTCGTGCGCATCCGGCGCGAGCTGGAACGCGAACGCCGCCGCGAGCGCGTCGAGGAACGGCGCGTCTCGCGCGCGATCGGATTTGCAGATTTCATGGCGGTGCTGATGGTGCTGGCGACCGGGCTCAGCGCTTATGCGACCTGGCGCACGGCGCAGGTGACGAGTCTCGTTTTCGCGACGGCCGATCGGCCCTTTGTCGGGGTTGCGAAAGCGCAGTTCGAAGCGACTGACACGGCTGAACCTTATGTCGCCGTCGAGTATCGGAATTTCGGCAGAATTCCCGCCGTCGATGGGCTCGTCAGCGTGAACGCCTGGATCAACGGCAAGGTCGCTCCAGATCCGGTTCCTACGCTGATGAACGTAAGCGAGACGGGCGGCATTCCTCCTGAGGTCGCGCATTTCGTGTACCGCTATATCCCGACCGATTTGTGCAAGGACGTCATCAGTGGAAAGTCCGTCCTGCAACTCGGAGTGAGGTTCGTCTACAAAGGTCCGCAGGCCGGCAGCCAATACTGCAGCACCAAACGGCTGGTGTATGACTACCGAACCGCGACCTTTCGTCCCGCAGGCGGCTCCGACAAGTGCAAAGGCACTGATGTATTTTAGTGTCTTGATCGATCACTTGATTTGAGACGAGATGAAGCGGATGGGTGGCCCTCGCAAAAGGTCGATTCGATGTCTGCGCCTCCTGATGGCAGCGGCGTCGGTCGCACTCGTGGCCGGCTGCTCAACCAGCACGCCCCCGCCCGAGACGGCCGCGCAGAAACACGCGATTACGCAGTTTGACCTGTCCAAATGCCAGACGCTGGAGCCCAGCCTTTACCGATGTCCCGCGATCGACGCGCCGTTATGCGATCCCGATTTCGAGCGCAATGAAGTGCAGTGCGTAAAGATCACCAAGGACGGCGTTCTCCTGCAGGCGTTCCCCGAATCGTGATTCGGAGCCGCGCAGGTCACATTGCGCGTGCGATTGCGATCTGGCAATTTTCGGAATGCGTATGCGGTGCCCAATCTGCAACCGGCCGGCGGACATGACGCAACAAAACCCGTTCCGTCCCTTCTGCTCGGAACGATGCCGCATGGTCGACCTCGGCACCTGGGCGAGCGAGGAGTACCGGGTTGCAGGTGGCAAAGCCGACGACAAGGAACACCCCGACGACATCACGAAGCCCAAATTGCGCCACTGATTGATGGTTACTCGCGATGCCGCCTGAAGCCGCTGCGCCGCGCGTTCATCCGTCTGCGGTGGTCGGGCCCGCCGTTGAGCTGGGCCCGGGAGCCGAAGTTGGCCCGTTCTGCCTGCTCGATGGAAAGATCAAAATCGGCCCGCGCACCCGTCTCATCGGGCATGTGACGATTCTTGGCGAGACCGAGCTCGGGGCCGATAATGTTGTGCATCCGACCGCGGTCATCGGCGATGAGCCGCAGGATCTCGCCTATACCGGAGTGCCGCGGCAGGTCCGAATTGGCGATCGCAACGTGTTTCGCGAGGGCTCAACGGTTCATCGTGGATGCGAGAAAGGCCAAATCACGATTGTCGGCAACGACAACTTCGTGATGCATAACGCGCATATCGCGCACGATTGCCGAATCGGCAACGAAACCATAATCGGCGGCGGCGCTCTGCTGTCGGGATGGGTCGAGGTCGGTGATCGCGCGCTCGTCTCCGGCAATTGCGTGGTTCATCAGTACACGCGCATCGGCCGCCTGGCTCTGACGCGCGGCGGCAGCCGCATGAGCCGCGACATCCCGCCGTTCTGCGTCATCGATGGCACGCATACACTGCGGGCTATCAACGTGATCGGTCTCCGGCGTGCGAGCTTTAAATCATCTGCCATCACGGCATTGCGCAGGGCGTTCGTCACGTTGTTTGCCACGCGCCAGAATCTCAAGCTGGCGATCGACCGCCTGGTCGCATCGGGCCCGCTCACGCCGGAAGTCATCGAGATCATCGACTTCATTCGCGCGAGCAAGCGAGGCGTGGCCTTCGGGCCCCGTCAGGCGGGCGAATCGGATTCGGAGGAGTAGCGCCCTCCTGGCGCCGGTTGCCCACCAGGGCACAGCCTGAGAGAATCACGCCGAGCGGGGAAATACGCGTCGTCTTATGCGTTTCAAGCTGCGCTTCGTCATCGGTTCGGCGCTCATCGTCGCCGCGGTCGCCTATTTGATCACCACGGCGATCCGCAATACGTCCGAGTACTACCTGACGGTCAATGAAGCCGCGGCGCGCCAGCCCGAGTTGGGCGGACAGGCGCTGCGGGTGGCGGGACGCGTAAAGCCGGGCACGATAGCGTGGGATCCTTCATCGCTCACGCTCAAGTTCGCCATCATGACGATCCCCGATCCTGCTGCCGATGGCGCCGTGAAGCCGGTGGTCGAAACCGATCCGCTCGCTTTCAACGTAACTTGTGTGGGAGAACCCAAGCCCGACATGTTCGCGGAAGGTCGTGATGTCATCGTGGAGGGCAAGCTGCTGCCGTCCGGCGAAATCGCGGCTACGCAGGTCCTTACGAGCTGTCCTTCCAAATACCAGGCGAAGAAAGACAAGTAGGTTCCGATGCCCGAACTCGGCAGACTCGCGCTGTTAGTCGCATTGGTGCTCGCGCTTTATTCGATCGGCGCGAACTTGTTCGGCGCGACCCGCAATCGCCCCGAGTTCCTGACGAGCGCGCGGCACGCGCTGTGGGCGATGTGCGCGATGGTGACGATCGCCGTCTTCGTCCTTTGGAACGGGCTGCTCAACTCTGATTTCTCGCTCGAATACGTAGCCGCATATTCGAGCACCACCCTTCCGACCGCGTACAAGATCACCGCGCTCTGGGGCGGACAGCAGGGTTCGCTGCTGTTCTGGACATGGCTGCTCTCGATTTTCACTTCGATCGCATGCTTTCAGAATCGCCGTCGCAATTCGGAAATCGCGCCTTATGCGATGGTCGTGCTCGCGGTCGTTGCGATCTTTTTCCTGGGGATGCTCAATTTCGTCACGCGGCCGTTCGATTTGCTCGCCGTCGCTCCTGCCGAGGGCACCGACCTTAACCCGCTGCTCCAAAACTACTGGATGGCGATTCATCCGCCGTCGCTCTACACCGGCTACGTCAGCTCGACGGTTCCGTTTGCCTTTGGCGCCGCGGCGCTGATCTCGGGCCGACTCGATGATTCCTGGATTCGCTCTACGCGCCGCTGGGCCATCTTCTCATGGTTCTTCCTGACGCTGGGCAACATGTTCGGTGCGCGCTGGGCCTATGAAGTGCTCGGATGGGGCGGTTACTGGGCTTGGGACCCGGTGGAAAACGCAGCCTTCATGCCGTGGCTCGTCATGACCGCGTACCTGCACTCGGTGATGATCCAGGAGCGCAAGGACATGCTCAAGGTCTGGAACCTTTCGCTCATCGGTCTTGCGTTCGGACTCACCATCTTCGGCACCTTCATAACGCGTAGCGGCGTGATTTCGTCCGTGCATTCCTTCACGCAATCGGGCCTCGGTCCGTATTTCCTGAGCTTCCTGATTTTCGTCGTGGTCTCATACACCGGCCTGCTCATCTTTCGATCGGGCGAGCTGCGCAGTCCCGCGGAATTCGAATCGTACCTTTCGCGCGAAGCCGCGTTTCTGTTCAACAACCTGGTGCTGGTCGGAATTGCCTTCGCCGTTTTTTGGGGCACGATTTTTCCGGTGCTTTCGGAAGCGGTGCGCGGAGTGAAGATCACCGTCGGTCCTCCGTTCTTCAATCGCGTCAATGGTCCTCTCGCGCTCGGCCTGGTTTTCCTGATGGGCGTTGGGCCTCTGATCGCATGGCGGCGAACCACGCCGCGCAACCTGATTCGCAGTTTCGCCGCTCCCGTCTCATTGGGCGTCGCGAGCGGTCTCATCGCCTTCGCCTACGGAATCCGCGTCTGGTACGTACTCGCGGCGCTGTCGCTCGCGGCATTCGTGATGGGCACGATAATCGTCGAGTTTCGCCGCGGTGTCAGCGCGCGGCGCCATATGGTTGGCGAAGCCCCGGCCGCTGCGCTGGTCAACCTGGTCGCAAAGAACAATCGCCGTTACGGCGGATACATCATCCACATCGGCGTGATCGTCGCGTTCGTGGGAATCGTCGGCTCCTCATTCTTCAAGACCGAAGTCAAACAGACTGTGCGCGAGGGCCAGAGCTTCGCGGTCGGTCCCTATCAGCTTCGCTACCTCGGGCTCACTCCCCTCGACACGCCCCATTTGGAGAGCGCGACCGCCGACATCGAGGTGCTTCGTGACGGACGCGAAGTTACCGAAATGGCGCCGGCCAAGCTCCTCTTCAAACGCCAGCAGCAGCCCGCCACCAAGGTGGCGATCAGATCCACTCCGTTTGCGGATCTCTATGTTGTGCTCGCCGGGCTCGATGACAACGGCAAGCAGGCGACCTTCGAGGTCTTTCTAACACCGCTCGTCTTTTGGCTATGGGCGGGCGGACTGCTGATGGTGATGGGCACCGTGGTCGTGATGTGGCCCAACGTCCGCGAGCGCGCGGCGATCGCGACGACGCTGCGTGGCGCAGTGGATCGGGAGATGGCCGGTGAGCCCGCGCCCGGAGGAGATTGAGCTTGAAAGGAGCCTCGCCGATCGCCGCGGTGCTGCTAGCTGCGACCATCGCCATGCCTTGCATGATTGCGGCGGGTGCCGGAGCGACAGAACGGCCCACGCTCGCTGGGGTCAGCCAGGGTCTCACATGCCAGTGCGGATGCGGCCTGACGGTGGCGAATTGCAATCACCCTTCCTGCAGCTTTTCCGTCCCGGTGCGCGAGCAAATCGAGTCGATGATCGGAAAGGGCGAGTCCGGTCCCCAGATTATCGCCTTTTATCGGCATCAGTTCGGCGAGAAAGTTCTCTCCGCGCCGACCACTGAGGGCTTCAACATTCTCGCGTGGCTGATGCCGTTCGCGGCGCTGGCTCTCGGCGGCGCGTTCATCGTCTACACTACCAACCGCTGGCGTTCGGCGCCGGCTCCGGACAAGGACCAACCGGCTCCGCCCGCGAAGAAAGCTTCCTCACAATTCGATGCCGCCCTGCGGCGTCGGCTCGAGGACGAAATTCGGGAGCGCAGTTGAGCCGTGGCTTATCTTGCCGCCGCGATGATCATTGCCGGGGTAGCGTTGTTCGTTGCAGCGCCGCTCGCCGGAGGATTTTTCCCTTCGCGCCGCAAGGGCGCACGCGATCTCGATCGCGAACGCCTCGAACACGAACGGGGACTGGCGGTCCAGGGTCTGCGCGAACTCGAATTCGACCGCGAGATGGGCAAACTGTCCGACCCTGACTACGAATCATTGCACGCGGCACTCGAAGAGCGAGCGCTCACCGCCATGGCGGCGCTGGAAAAATCTCTCGGCGCGGCCAAGCCGTCGCGCCGCGTCGAGCCTATCCGCAGAATCGAATCTGCCCGCGTCGCGCCCGCGCCGGTCGCGCGCGCGCAGGGCGCTCAGCCGCGCAACATCAATTTCTGCCCGCAGTGCGGCGTACGATCAGTTACCGATGCGAAATTCTGCGTTGAGTGCGGCACCGCGCTTCGGCCGCGAGATCGAGCGACAGGAAGGGCCGACTGATGGCCGCGCCGGTGGTCGAGACCCATGGACTCGGCAAAAGCTTTGGTCTCGTCCCGGTCCTACGCGATACTGATTTCCGTCTCGCCCCCGGACATGGCGCGGTAATTATTGGCGCCAACGGGTCAGGCAAATCGACGCTACTCGCCATTCTGGCCGGCTTGGTTGCGCCCAGCGAAGGCTGTGCCCTCGTTTTTGGCGAAGACACGTGCCGGTTCGGTCCGCGCTATCGCCGGCGCATCGGCATGCTCTCCCATCAGAGCTTTCTCTACCCAAACCTGACCGCGCGCGAAAATCTCGAATTCTATGCGCGCGTCTATGGCGTCAATGATCCAGGCGGAGCAGCCGATGCCTGGCTTGCACAGGTCGGACTCGCCGACTCGGCCGGCGAACGAGTGCGCGGATTCTCGCGCGGCATGGAGCAGCGGCTCGCGGCCGCCCGCGCGATGATCGCGGATCCATCACTGCTGTTGCTCGATGAGCCGTTCGCGTCGCTCGATGCGGACGGCGTCTCGCGGATGAACACGATCGTCAAGGCGGCCCTGATCGGAGGATGTTCGTTGATCGCGACCGCGCACACCGCTCTCGAAATCGAAGGGGTCGAATTGGAACCTTACGAGATCGTGCGCGGACAACTGGCGCCGTTCAAAGAGAAAGAGGAGGTCCGTCGCGGCGGGCGCTTGCGCTCGCTGCTTGGACCGAAGTCGCGATGAGCGGATTTGCCGCCGTTTTGCGCAAGGACCTGACGCTCGAGCTGCGCGGCGGCAGGAGCACGACCGCGCTCGTGTCGCTGGCGCTGCTGGTGCTGGTGGTGCTGGTGTTCTCGATCGATCGCAGCGTCGCGAGCGGTCCCGAAGCGGCAGCTGGCGCGCTGTGGATCGCGCTGGTATTCGCCGGGATGCTTGGGGCGAGCCGCGCCGTGCTGGCCGAGATGGAAAACGGATGCCTGCGCGGACTGCTGCTCTGCCCAATCGACCGCGCGACCCTGTATGCCGCCAAGCTTGCGGCATCGTTCACCTTCATGATCGTGGCGCTTGCGGCCGCGGTTCTGTTCACGGTGCTTTTCTTCAACCTGGAATTTTCCGGTGCGCTGGCATCGCTTGCGCCCGTGCTGATACTCGGCGCACTGGGATTCTCCGCTCTCGCGACTCTGCTTGCGGCGATTTCCGCCCGTGCCCGCGGCGGAGAGCTTTTGCTGCCGTTGCTGATAGTACCGTTGTTCGTGCCTGCGCTGATTGCCGGTGTGCGCGCGAGCACCGCGGTGCTGTCGGGTGCGCCGTTTTCCGCGGTGCGCGAATGGATGGAGATTCTGGTTGCCTTCGATGTGCTCTTTGTTACTGCCGGATATCTCCTGTTCGAGCACGTCGTGGGAGAGGAATAGGAACCTGCGATGAGCAAGCGGCTGCACAATGCGCTTGGCGGCGCGACCCTGGTCTCGATGCTGATCGCGCTCTACATGGTGTTCGTGTGGGTGCCGACTGAAGCGGACCAGGGAATCGTGCAGCGAATCTTCTATTTCCACGTTCCCTGCGCGTGGGTCACGTTCGCATCGTTCGGCCTGGTCGCTATCGCGGGAATCTTCTACCTGTGGCTCGGCGGACAGATTTGGGACGATCTGGGGTTCGCAGCCGTTGAGATAGGGATGTTGTTCTGCACTCTGGTGCTGATTACCGGATCGCTGTGGGCCAAACCCATCTGGGGAACCTGGTGGACCTGGGATTCGCGTCTCACGACCACCTTCGTGCTGTGGTTGATGTACGGCGGCTATCTCATGCTGCGCGCGATGGCTGACGATACTCCGCAAGTGGCAAAGTTCGCGGCGGTGGTCGGAATCGTGGCGGCCCTCGATGTGCCCGTGGTGATCGTCTCGGTCCGGCTCTGGCGCACGATTCATCCTGCCGTGCTGGTCACCCGCCAGGGCGGCCACGGATTGGAAGATCCGCGGATGGTCGTGACGCTGCTGGTATCGTTGGCGGCCTTCACCTTGCTCTTCGCGTGGCTCTTGATGCTTCGTTTCTCGGAACTCAGAATGCGAGTGCGCCTTGGGACGGTCGCGCGCGAGATTGCTCTCGCGCGTTTCCGCGCGGGCGCCGCCTGATTTTCGAAGGAACTTGCAGATGGAGCATCTCGGCTACCTGTTTGCGGCATACGGCATCATCTTCGTCGCGATCTTTCTTTACGTCGCGTTCATCTGGTCGCGCCAATCGCGCCTTGAAGCCGAACTCCATGCGCTGGAGACGCGCCTCAAGAGCATCAATGCCTCGCAGCCGCACGAAGACGCGCAGGATTCGCAGGCGTGAGGCTGAAATGGCGTCATTTGCTCTTGCGCGCCGCAAATTCGTGCGCATCTTGAAGATCCGGACTATCTGATGGAGTTTCGCGATTACTACAAAGTCCTCGGCGTCGAGCGCACCGCGGACCCAGCACAAATCAAGAGCGCCTACCGCAAGCTCGCCCGCAAACATCATCCCGACGTCAATCCCGGCAACAAGGAAGCCGAGAAGCAGTTCAAGGAAATCAACGAGGCGTACCAGGTCCTGAGCGATCCGGCCAAGCGCAAGAAATACGACGAGCTGGGAGCGGATTGGGAGCACGGCATCTCACAGGAAGAGATGATGCGCCGCTACGCGCGCGAGCAGGCTGCTGCCCGTGGCGGAGCTGGCGGCGAGGCGCACTACGCGCCGGGTGGAGACTTCAGCGATTTCTTTGAGCAGTTTTTCGGCGGCACCGGCGGCGGAGGTTTTCGCGCATCCGGCGGACGCGGCGGGTTTGGGTTCGCCTCCGGACCCGAACGCGCTCCCGACCTTCGCGCCGAGGTGCAAGTCAGTCTCAGCGACGCGATCAACGGGACGCGCCGTCGCCTGGAGTTGATGGCCCAGGATGAATGCACCACCTGCGGTGGATCAGGCCTTGTCACCAGCGAGCAGCGCAAGGGCAAGACCCGGGTCATCCAATCGGCCACGCCGTGTCCGACCTGCGGCGGTGCGGGAGTAATCCCGACTCCGCGAACCCTGGAAGTTACGATCCCGGCCGGCGTTACGGATGGGACTCATCTGCGGCTGAAGGGGCAGGGCGGCCGAGCTCCCCAGTCCGAAATGAACGGTGACCTCTTTCTCACCATCCGGATCGAAGCGAGGCCACCATTCAGCGTCGAGGGGCGCGATGTTCGATGCGAGCTTCCGGTGTGGGATTACGAGGCAGCGCTCGGCGGCGAAATAACCGCACCCACGCCAGCAGGCGGGAAGATCTCGCTCAAGATTCCCGGCGGATCGCAGACCGGGCGCGTGCTGCGCGTTCGGGGCAAGGGAGTTCCGGCGCGAGGCAAGGAGTCTGCGGGCGATCTGCTCTACGAGCTCAAAGTGTTGGCCCCGACCGATATGACCGCCGACGAGCGAGCGCTCTTGCAGCAGTTTGCCGATCAGCGGCGCGCCCGTTCGGTGCCCGATCCCCGGGCGGAAATTATTTCAAGGAATTAACGATGCCGCGACGCGAGACGCACAGGAGAATTCGAAGTCGCGCGGGCGACAACGTTCTCATCAGCCGCAGCGCGTTCTGTACGATGGTCGGTGTGAGTGAGCGCCAGCTCGCAATTTGGGAGCACGAGGAGCTTTTACTTCCTGCCCGCGTTGCTGCGACAGCGGGCAATGCGCAGCCGCTCTACGATCGCCGCGCGCTCGAACGGGCGCGGGTAATTCGCACGCTGGAACAGGAACTCGAGGTCAACTTGCCCGGCATCGGCATCATCCTGCATCTGCTCGACAGACTCGGTCGTTGACCGCGGCGGCAGCGTTGCTCAGTCATTTTCCAGCGCATAGGCTCTATATTAGATGAGCCTGCGTTCCAAAAAGCATTTTCTGGGCGCCGTCGAGCAATCGCTCGCGCGGGCACAGGTGCGCCCCTGCTGCTCGATTCTCATCGCTCTCTCGGGTGGCCCCGATTCTGTCGCGCTGCTTCATGCGCTCCGCGAACTGGGCGAGCGGTCTGGATACCGGCTGGCGGCGGCTCATCTGAACCATACTTTGCGCGGTGATGAATCCGATCGCGATGAGTCTTTCTGTCGCGAACTTTGCGCGCGGTATGCGATCAATCTGATCGCCGAGCGAGCGGCCGGGCTGGAACCCACGATGCCGAATCTTGAAGAGGCGGCGCGGCACGCGCGCCACAGCTTTCTGGATCGCGCGGCGAATCAGGTCGGTGCCGACTACATCGCGACCGGCCATCACGCTGACGATCAGGCCGAAACCGTGTTGATGCGAATGCTGCGCGGCTCGGGTATTGCCGGACTTTCGGCAATGGCGGAATCGGGCCCAGGCCGCATCATCCGCCCGCTGCTTGCGCTGAGCCGAAGCGACATCCTCGAATATCTCAGCGCCATTGGCGCGAACTTCGTCACCGACAGCAGCAATCTTTCAACCGCGATGCTGCGTAACCGAATCCGCCATCAGCTGCTCCCGGCGCTGGATCGTGACTACGCCCCGGGCGCATCGCGCAGGCTGGCCGAGCTGGCCTCCGAGATGCGCGCGCTCGATTCTTTTGTCTCGCGTACGGCGGCGGTCGAACTCGCGCGGATGACCGCCACTGGCGATGATCTGGATATCTCCCGCTTCGGCGCGATCGATTCCGCTCTGCAGGCTCCCGTCCTGCGCCTCTATCTTGCGGCGCGATTGGGTGATCTGCGCCGGTTCAATCGAGCCCATCTGATGGACATTGTGAGTCTGTGCCTGTCGGGTCCCGCCAATGGCGAAATTGCGCTCCCCGGCGGATGGCGCGCGGTCCGTGAATATGGGCTACTGAAATTGCGCAAGGCCTCCTCTAGTCGGCGGCCGCGGTTTTCCGTTCCGCTCGCGTTCGAAGGAACCACCGAGATCGTTGATGCCGGGTTCGCTTTCGATACCATGGTAATCGGCGCTGGCGATGTCGTCATGCCGACCGACAGTGCATCGGCGCTTTTCGACGTCAAGGTGATCGCGGCGCACGGGCTGACCGCGCGGAACTTTCGGCCCGGCGATCGAATTCGTCCTATGGGACTTGGCGGCACTCGGAAAGTGAAAGACGTCTTTATCGACCGAAAACTGCCCCCGCGCGATCGGGCGCAATTCCCGGTCGTGGTCTCGGGCGATGAGATCGTGTGGCTGCCCGGATTGGTGCGCGGTGAGGGCGCGGCGGTCGGAACCGCCAGCGAGACAGTCCTTCGAGTCGATGCGCGGCGTATGGCAGAATGTTAGACAAATGATTGCGCGCGAATTAACTGGCGTGATACGCTTTTTATGAAGGGAATGAATCAGTTTTCCCGCAGTATTGCGCTCTGGCTCGTTCTGGGCCTGATGTTCCTGCTGTTGTTCAACATCTTCAGCAGGCAGCAGCCTCGTGAGCCGGAGATTATCTTCTCCGAGTTCCTGAACCAGGTCGAAAAGGGCCAGGTCAAGACCGTTACCATCGAGGGTAACCAGATCAAAGAGGAGAACGTCAGCGGAGAACATTTCAAGACCTACGCGCCCTACGATCCCGACCTTGTAAAAACCCTGCGCGAGAACAAAGTGAACATCGCCGCCAAGCCGCCCGAGGGCGAGTCCTGGTGGATGACGGCGCTGATGCAATGGTTCCCGGTGCTGATATTGGCGGCGCTGTGGATCTTCTTCATGCGCCAGATGCAAATCGGCGGCGGCAAGGCGATGTCGTTCGGAAAGAGCCGCGCCAAGCTTCTCACCGAAAATACGCACAAAGTCACGTTTGCCGATGTCGCCGGAATAGATGAAGCCAAGGACGAGCTGGAAGAAATAATCCAGTTCCTGCGCGATCCGAAACGGTTCACGCGCCTGGGCGGAAGAATTCCCAAGGGCATTCTGCTGGTGGGCGCTCCGGGGACCGGCAAAACCCTGCTCGCGCGCGCTATCGCGGGCGAAGCCGGGGTCCCGTTCTTTTCGATTTCCGGTTCAGATTTCGTCGAGATGTTCGTTGGCGTCGGCGCTTCTCGCGTGCGCGATCTTTTCGTGCAGGGCAAGAAACACGCGCCCTGCATCATCTTCATAGATGAAATCGATGCTGTGGGACGCCATCGCGGCGCCGGCCTCGGCGGCGGACACGATGAACGCGAGCAGACCCTCAACCAGTTGCTCGTCGAGATGGACGGCTTCGAGGCCAACGAGGGCGTAATCCTGGTCGCGGCGACCAATCGCCCCGATGTTCTCGATCCTGCGCTGCTGCGCCCTGGCCGGTTCGATCGCCGCGTCGTGGTTCCGCGCCCCGACTTCAAGGGACGCGAAGGCATCCTCAAAGTCCACACGCGCAAGGTTCCGCTCTCCGATGATGTGAATGTCGACAAGCTCGCCCGCTCCACGCCCGGCTTTGCCGGCGCCGATCTCGAAAACCTTGTCAACGAGGCTGCGCTGCTCGCGGCGCGCCGCAACAAGGACAAGGTCGAGATGTCCGACTTCGAGCTTGCCAAGGACAAAGTGATGATGGGCGCGGAGCGGCGCTCGATGGTGATGTCGCTGGCTGAGCGCAAGAACACCGCCTATCACGAAGGCGGCCATGCGCTGGTAGCCACGCTTCTGCCCGGCGCGGATCCGGTGCACAAAGTCACGATTATCGCGCGCGGAATGGCGCTCGGCGTTACGCAGCAGCTTCCACTCGACGATCGCTACACGTACTCGCGCGACTACCTGATGACCCGGCTCGCGATGATGTTCGGGGGACGCGCGGCTGAGGAGCTGGTCTTCGGCCACATGACGACCGGTGCCGGCGACGACATCGAAAAGGCGACCGAGCTTGCGCGCAAGATGGTTTGCGAGTGGGGAATGAGCAAGGAACTCGGGCCGATGACTTTTGGCAAGCGCGAAGAGCAGGTCTTCCTGGGCCGCGACTTGGCGCATCACAAAGATTACTCCGAGCACACCGCCATCGAGATCGACCGCGAGGTGCGCCGCTGCATCGACGACGCTTATCAAAAGGCTCGCCAGCTTCTCTCCGAGAACGCACCGCTTCTCCACGCAGTGGCGGAACGGCTGCTCGAAAAGGAAGTGCTCGACGGCGCCGAAGTGGAGTCCATGGTGACTGCCTATCGCGAAGGCCGGCCCATCCCGGCCAGCCTGCCGGTTCCCGCAGATTCGGGGTGGCCCGTGCGCGATATCGGGAAGCCAAAGCCCGCGGAAGAAGCCCCGGGTGCAGCTGGCTTACCGCCCAAGCCCGTTCTCGTGTAGCCGCGGCAACAATCTCTCCCACACGAGCGCGTGGCCGCTTTGATGCTCGCGAATGACCGCCGCGCGTGAAAATCAATCGCGACTGAAGCGCCCTTCGTCCGTAATCGTCGCGGCGAAGCCTCATCCGGAGCGGATGCGCCTTCACGACGGGCGCGTCATTCATTTTCCCGCCATCATGGGCGTGCTCAACGTCACGCCCGATTCGTTTTCCGACGGCGGCAAATATCTCGATCCCGAGCGCGCGATCGCGCATGCGCTTGAAATGCAGGACGCCGGCGCCGATATCATCGATATCGGCGGCGAGTCGACCCGCCCGGTCGGCGCGCAGGCGGTCGCGGTCGAAGAGGAACTCAGGCGCCTGGTTCCGGTTCTGCGCGGGTTGAAGGGCCGGCTGCGCATTCCATTCTCGATCGACACTCGCAAGGCACCGGTTGCGCGAGTCGCACTGGAGCATGGCGCCGCCATCGTCAACGATGTGACCGCGCTCAGCTACGACCCCCAGATGGCGGCCCTCGTCGCCAGTTCGCGATCGGCCGTAGTGTTGATGCATATGCGCGGCTCGGCCGAAAATCACATGCGCTTTGCGCGCTATCGCAACGTCGTCATCGCCGTAACGGGCTATCTTGCCGCCCGGGTCAAGCATGCCATCCGGGCTGGAATTCCGCAGTCGCGGATCATAATCGACCCCGGAATCGGCTTCGCCAAGACCGCCCAGCACAATCTGGCGCTGCTCAATGCCTTGCCCACCCTCTGTGCGCTCGGCTATCCCGTATTAGTAGGGACTTCGCGCAAGACCTTCATCCGGCGTATTGCCGGTGAGAGCGCGCGCGAGGTCGAGTTCGGAACCGCGGCGGCCGATGCGCTTGCGGTGGCGGCGGGCGCGTCGATTGTGCGGGTACACGATCCTGGCGCTGCGCGTGCGGCGGTGCGGATGGCGGCGGCTATGAGAGACGGCACGAAATAGAAAGCGCGATGCCGAACTACGGCTCAATACCGGTGCCGCGATGGCAGGACATTCTGGATGTCCTGATCGTGGCTTACGTCATCTACCGGATCTCTCTGCTCATCCGCGGCACCCGCAGCGTTCAGATGGTCGTTGGTCTGGTGATCGTCGGCGTCGCGTTCATCGCTTCGCAGGTTCTCGGATTGTTCACGGTCAACTGGCTGCTCAACAATTTTCTAGGCTCGCTGTTCGTGATCCTGGTGGTAATTTTTCAGGCCGATATCCGCCGCGCGCTTACCCGCGTCGGCGCGCAATCGTTCTTCGGCCCGCGCACACCGTCTGCCAGCGCAGCCGAGGAAATCGCGACGGCGGTCGCGTGGCTCGCCGCGCGGCGAATCGGCGCGCTGATCGTGATCGAACAGGATGACGGCCTCAACGAATTCGTCGAAAGCGGACGCCTCGTCTATGCGCGAGTCTCTCCCGAGCTGCTCGAAACGATTTTCATGCGCGGCTCGCCCCTTCATGACGGCGCGGTGATCATCAAGGGCGATCAGATTCTTGCCGCGGCCTGCTTGCTGCCGTTGTCTGCCGATCCGAACGTGAGCCTCGCGCTCGGCACGCGCCATCGCGCGGCCATCGGCATGACAGAGGACAGTGATGCGGTGGTCGTGGTGGTGTCGGAGGAGGATGGCACTATTTCGGTGGCGCGGGGCGGTCAACTCGAACGTGATCTGAACCCGACCGAGGTCATGCTTACGTTGCGGGAATTGCCGGCGTAGCGGCTGAGGATCACAAGCGGTGCGAATTCCGGCGATAAATTTGAGCGCAGTGCGTAAGGGGGCGGAGGACTTCGCCCGGCGGATGCGCCGCAACGTGGGGCTCCGGCTCATCTCTGTCTTGATCGCGATCGGGCTTTGGATCTTCGTCAACGCAGGTCAGCGCGGTGCGGTTGAAACGCTCTCCGTGCCGCTCAGTTATCGCGCCATTCCACCCGGGTTGATCATCGTCAATCATCCGCCCGAATTCGTGAGGGTCGAGGTCACGGGCCCACACACGCTGCTTTCACTGCTTGATCCGGAGCGGATGACGCTGCGGCTGGATCTTGCGAGTGTCCCGACCGGGCAATCGGATTTCAAGCTGTCGCCCGGAATGTTCAATGTGCCGCGCCAGACCAATGTCGCGCGCATTGTTCCGGACCAGGTACACGTCGACGTCGACCGTATCGTGATGCGCGAATTGCCGGTGCATCTCAACCTCGAGGGGCAGCCGGCGTCGAACTACGAGATAACCGGCGTCGACGTGACGCCGCCGATAGTTTCCGTAAGCGGGCCGAGCCGCGATGTGATGGCGTTGCAGAGAGTCGAAGCCGAACCCTTGGAACTTAAGGGCGACGCCGCCGATGTGGATGCCCGCCTCGCGCTGGTCACTCCGAATCAGTTCGTGCACTTGGGCACCGGCCGCATCGCAGCTCGGCTCCATATCGGCGAGGTAATTACCAATCGCGAGTTCCGGGCGATTCCGGTTGAAGTGCGCGATACTGATTTCAAATTCAGAATCTCCCCGCAGAAGGCCACGGTCACGCTGCGTGGACCCGTCCTCAAGCTGGACAGCCTCGATCCGAAAGGGCTTGTCTACGTGGATGCAAAAGGCGGCGATCCGGGTGCACATGACCTGCCCCTGCAGGTCGACCTTCCGGACGGCATGCAGCTTGTGAAGCAAAATCCCGATAAGATCAGACTCAGGATTTACCGGGAGAAACGTACTGACCTCAGCGATGGCAAAGCATCCTAAGCTGTTCGGGACCGACGGAGTCCGCGGCGTAGCCAACGCCGAACCGATCACGTCCGAGACTGCCCTCAAGCTCGGCCGGGCGCTGGCTCACGTCTATCGCGAGAGCGCCGGCCGCCATCGCAAAATCCTGATCGGCAAGGACACGCGGCTTTCGGGCTATATGCTTGAGACGGCGCTGGAATCGGGAATCTGCTCGATGGGCGTCGATGTGTGGCTGGTGGGACCGCTTCCGACCCCGGCGATCGCATTTCTGACCCGCAGCATGCGCGCAGATGCGGGCGTGGTCATTTCCGCATCGCACAACCCGTTCCAGGACAACGGCATCAAGTTCTTCTCGCGCGAGGGCTTCAAGCTCGACGATGAGACCGAAGGCCGGATCGAAGAGCTGGTCTTCGATGATCGCGCACTGGCTGCCCATCGCGCCGCCGCCGGCGACCTCGGCAAGGCCGCGCGCATCGACGATGCGCTCGGGCGCTATCTCGTTTTCCTGAAGGCGTGTGTGCCGCGCACCGTGATGTTCGATGGGCTCAAGGTCGTAATCGATTGCGCCAACGGAGCGGCGTACAAGGTCGGTCCGGAAGTACTCGAGGAACTTGGCGCGGACCTGATTTCGATCGCAGCAGAGCCCGACGGCAAAAATATCAATGCCAATTGCGGTGCGACTCATCCGGAAAACCTTAAGAAGACAGTCCTCGCGCGGGGCGCCAATGTTGGTATCGCGCTGGACGGCGACGGTGACCGCGTGATCCTGATCGACGAAAAGGGCGAGAGCTTCGACGGCGATGACGTCATGGCGACGCTCGGGATCAGAATGGCGTCGCAGAGCCGGCTGCGGGCAAATACTGTCGTGGCGACCGTGATGAGCAACTTCGGCCTCGAGCTTGCGCTCAGGAATGCGGGCGTCAAGCTGGTGCGCACCGATGTCGGCGACCCCGCTGTCGCGCGCGAAATGCGAACCAATTCCTACAATCTCGGCGGCGAACAATCAGGCCACGTCATCTTCATGGATCATTCGACCACCGGCGATGGGTTAATGACGGCGTTGATGATTCTGACCGTGATGGCCGAGACCGGACGACCGCTGAGTGAGCTCCGTGCGATGCGCCGGGTTCCGCAAGTGCTGGAAAATGTGAAGGTTCGGGACCGCCGCCCGTTGGCCGAGATCGCCGGTGTGCAGAATGCGATCACGGCGGCTGAACAGCAGCTCGATGGCAACGGGCGGTTGCTGGTCAGGTATTCCGGGACCGAAATGCTCGCCCGCGTGATGGTCGAGGGCGAAGACGCCACTGCCATTCAAACCATCGCCCACGAAATCGGCGCAGCTATTCAAAAACATCTGGGCGCGTGAGCACCGCAGCTATTTCCGTTTCGATGCGCTCCGCCGCGGCGACGTCGCACGGAGGGGTTTCGAGCCGAGAGCCTTCAAATACGCCGCGATCGTCCGCTTAAGCCCGAGATAGATCGCGTCTGAGAAGAGGGCGTGGCCGATTGAGACCTCCGCCAATCCCTTAACCGCTTTGACGTAGGCGGGAATGTTTTCCAGGTTCAGATCGTGCCCGGCATTGATTCCCAGTCCCTCGCTGCGCGCCACCCGCGCCGCCTCGGTGTGGAGTGCAAGCTGATGCTTCCCTTCCTCTGTTCCGAACGCGTGCGCGTAAGGCCCGGTATAAAGCTCGATTCGATCGGCGCCGAATTTCCGCGCGCGTCTCACCTGGTCGAGATCGGGCTCGAGGAAGAGACTGGTTCGAATGCCATTGTCCCGTAACCGGTCGAGCGATCCGCGCAGCCATTCGTTCCCTGACTCCAGCTTCCATCCGGCGTTCGACGTCAGGACGTCGGGAGGGTCGGGCACGAGCGTGCATTGAGTCGGGCGCACCTGACAGACCAGGTCCAGGAACTCGGGCGTCGGATAACCCTCGACATTGAATTCAACCGTCAGCATCGCGGCCAGATCGAACACATCCTGACGAGTGATGTGGCGGGCGTCCGGGCGCGGGTGCACGGTGATACCGTGGCATCCTGCCTCGATAGCGGTGCGGGCGGCCTGAACCACGCTCGGGCGATCGCCGCCGCGCGAGTTTCTCAGCACGGCGATCTTGTTGACATTAACGCTCAACTTGATCATCGACCGATTCTCCACATTTCGCTGTAAACGGGCTTGCCCATCGGCGCTATTTTGACTCCGGGCCATTTGCGATGCCACAAATCGACCGCTCTGATAATATCGGTTCCGGCAGGAATCATGATTCTTCTTACCGCAGCGCAGAGCCGCGAACTCGACCACCTTAGCCAGCAGAAATACGGCATCGACTCGTACGCCCTGATGACGCGTGCGGGCGAGACCGTAGCTGATAGCGCCGCCGCTTCATTTCCTGCTGCCATTCGAGCCGGGGTTTTGATTGTCGCCGGCAAAGGTAACAACGGCGGCGATGGCCTGGTGGCGGCGCGCCGGCTCCGGGAGGGCGGAGTGGCGGCTCGTGTCGTCCTCCTCGGATGGGGCAGCGATCTCAAGGGTGATGCATCCCGTGCACACGATGAGTTCGTGGCTGCGGGCGGGACGATCATTCAGGCGCCGGAAGAATCCGATCTGGAAGCAGCCTTCGGTGAGCCGCCGGGCGCCATTATCGATGCGATATTCGGGACTGGCCTCAATGCGGAAGTTCGCGGCACGTCGCGCCGCGCGATCGAGATAATCAATTCGCTGCAAGTCCCGGTGATCGCGGTCGATATCGCATCAGGCGTCAATTCCGATACCGGCGCCATCATGGGAATCGCGGTGCGGGCCACGCAGACCGTGACGTTCGGCTTTGCGAAACACGGACACGTCTCCTACCCGGGAGCCGAATTTTCGGGCGAGGTGAAGGTCGCTGATATCGGATTCGCGCCCAAGGCGATCGATGACATCGCGCCGCGCGGGCGTTTTCTCGAACCGGCCGATGTCCGGCCGCTGCTCGGCGCGCGTCCCACGAATTCGCACAAGGGCAACTTTGGTCATCCGATGATAATCGCGGGCAGCCGGGGTAAATCGGGCGCGGCGATTCTCGCGTCACGGGCCGCGCTGCGGACCGGTGCCGGCCTGGTCACGACAGCTGTCCCCGAATCGGTGCAGCCAATCGTCGCATCGGCGCAGGCCGAGTTGATGACCGAACCGGTCGCCGATCGCGACGGCCATTTCGCGGGAGCGGCCGCCAACGCGCTCAGACATCTGATCGACGGCAAGACCGCTTTAGTTTTCGGTCCCGGCGTCGATGTGAATGACGACACGCGAGAACTGCTCTCATGGCTGCTGGCCGAAGGCGCAACGCCGCAGCGTCCAATGCTGATTGACGCGGACGGGCTGAATGCGCTCGCGGCTATGGGATGCGAGAAAGCGGTGGCCGCGCGCGGCCCGCTAATCATGACGCCGCATCCGGGGGAGATGGCGCGTCTGCTCGGAATCAGCACGGCCGAAGTGAATGCGGATCGCGTTTCCGCGGCGCGCAAGCTCGCCGATCGAACGGGTGCCTGCGTCCTGCTCAAAGGAGCGCGATCGGTGATCGCGGGTCCGGACGGTCAGCTCTACATAAATTCGACTGGAAACCCTGGCATGGCGACGCCGGGAATGGGTGACGCGCTGTGCGGAATCGTCGGAACCTTGCTCTCACAGAAAATCCTTCCGATTCACGCGCTGGCGCTTGGCGTTTTTCTCCACGGCTATGCGGCGGACCGGGTCGCGGCCCGGATCGGCAGAGTGGGGTACTTAGCCGGCGACCTGATAAATGAGCTGCCCGCGGCGATCGAAGCACTGACTCATCCCACGCGCTAACGCGGTGCCCGCGCTATAATTGAATTAATCCTATGAGCCGCGCAGAAGGTGAAACTTCGGTGTCCGGTACGGTGACGCTGATCGTCGAGAGCCGATCGGCGCACGAAACCAAGGCGTGGGGGCGCCGTTTGGCCTCGCTTCTCGAAGGGGGCGAACTGCTCGGCCTCATCGGCGAACTCGGCGCGGGCAAGACCTGCTTCATCAAGGGTCTGGCGCACGGGCTGGCACTACGCGAAGAAGACATCTTAAGTCCCACTTTCACGCTCATTCAGGAGCATCACGGGCGCCTGCCGCTTTTCCACATCGATCTTTATCGTCTCGATGAGGCCGGTCTCGATGATCTCGGCCTTCGCGAGTACCTGTTCTCGGCCGGCGTCGCCGCGGTGGAATGGTTCGAGCGCCTCCGCGAAGCCGAAGAACTGGACTACCTGGCAGTGCGAATCAGCTACTCGGAAGCCAACGCCCGCCGCATCGAGTTCAGCGCCGCCGGCGCGCATCACGCAGCAATAATCGCCAAACTCCGCAACCATTTCGCTTAACGTCTTGTCTGCAATGCCCTTTGTGGCATCTCCAATGCGTCTCAGAATCGCGAAGGTGGAAGTCGGTGGTGAAGAAGTGGCCGCCTATCGCGGGCTCCGGCTCGCACTCTGGCCGATGCCGGAAGAAGAGAACTTGCGCGAGGTCGAGGGGATTCTGAGGGACTCACGATGGGCCGTATTCGTTGCCTTCCTCGATGGTGAGCCAGCGGGAATGATCGAAGTTCGGCTGCGCGAATTCGCGGAAGCGGCCTGTTGGTCCCCTGTTGGCTACCTCGAAGGCTGGTACGTTGTTCCGGGATCGCGAAGAAAGGGCGTGGGACTGCGCCTGGTTGAAGCCGCCGAAGCATGGGCGAAGTCCTGCGGATGCGTCGAAATGGCGTCCGATACCGAGATCGACAACGTTGCGAGCATCAAGGCTCACGAGCGGCTTGGGTACAGAGAAATTGGACGCGTCGTCGAATTCCTAAAGAAGCTCATTTAGTACTCCGTTTCACAAACACAACGACATATTTCCGCCCCTCGCCCGCTTGGTGAGGCTATCGATAAACACCCATTGCAAACCAATGAGAGAAAAGGGACATGGGCTGCCGGCTGTGGATAACTTTTTCTAAAAGTTGATATGTAATGCGGAGCCGCGTAGGCTCCCGCACATGGTCGCTACCGGCTCAGAATGTTCACCGCTTTTCTTGCCACGATGGCGCCGCTCCACGAAGTTGTGCGGCCGCTTATTTCAAACGATAGATCGCGAGAATTGACCGAACCGGAGGAAGCAAAAAAAATTTTTTACAAAACAAACCCAATTTATCCTTGATTTTCCTAGATCTTTTTGGGTTTGCCTAAAATTTAGGCACGAGAACCAACCCTGCTTGGAGCCCAAACCCCGCCCCAGGCTGAGCTGAAGCGGCGCCCATGGATCGCCGCTGTCTTAAGGAGACCTTTGCAAAACTGCGGAACGGGCCAGCGGCCCCACGGTGTCATCCTGAGCGAAGTGAGCTGCCGACGAGCTAGCGAGGAGTCCTGAGGAACGCACGTGACGAAGGAGCTTCTGTACGAAGTCGACATGGCTCCTGGCCTCCGGACAGCTTCGCGC
>JBKQNE010000250.1:0-4327 GCA_052146355.1 Binataceae bacterium (SeqCode)
GTGGATGGCGCGAGCAATCGCGCCATCCACCGTCCCCCCAAAGTGTAAGGAGAACAAATGTCGGTTCGGATTCATCCGATGGTTTGTGGATGGCTCGAGGTGGACACGAAGTTCCTGCTCGAGAAGCAGCCTGGCCGCGTAAGAATTCCCATTCCGAGTTTCTTGATCGAACACCCAAAGGGGCTGGCGATCTTCGACACCGGACTTCATCGTTCGCTACAAACCAACTCCGACCGAATTGGCGATTTGGCCAAGGTCTTTACGGTTCACTACCTGCCGGGCGAGGACCTCGGCGGCCGCCTGCGTGCGCGCGGCTTCGAGCCGGAAAAAATCGACTACCTGATCAACTCGCATCTGCATTTCGATCACGCGGGCGGCAACGCGGATGTTCCAAACGCAAAGCTGGTCATCCAGCGCCGTGAATGGGAAGCGGGCGCCGATCCCGACTTGATTCGCAAGAACGGCTACAACCGCGCCGATTTCGATCTCGGCCATCAATTGAAGTTGATCGATGGCGAGCACGATCTCTTCGGCGACGGCACCGTCGTGTGCATTCCGACCTACGGCCACACCGCCGGCCATCAATCGCTGCGAGTCCGCCTGGACAGCGGCGAAACCGTGCTGACTGCCGATTCCTGCTACATGCGCAAAGTGCTCGATGAGATGGTGCTGCCGCCGTTCGCCGACAGCTACGACGCGATGCGCCAGGTGATCGAGCGCTTCCGTGCGATGGAGCGCGCCGGCGCGCGATTGATCTTCGGCCACGATCCCGCGCAATGGCGCGATGACGGATCGATCGCAGTGTCGCTTGGGTAACGAACCGATCGTTGTTGGAAAGGAGCAGGGCATGCGCATTGGTATTATCGGCGGCGGCCCCGGAAAGCTCCTCGGTGACTTGCTCGATGAAGCGGACCGCGCCCGCGGCGACGGGCTTTCGAGCTACTGGCTATCCCAGGACACCGGGGCCGATTTGCTGACGGCTATCGCGGTCATTGGACACACGGTATCGGATCTCGAGTTCGGGGTGTCGGTGACTCCCACCTTCCTGCGCCACCCGATGACGCTGGCGGTGCAGGCATTGACCGTGCAGCAGGCGACGGAAGGGCGCCTGGTGCTCAACATCGGTCCGCCGCTTCCGCATAATCGAGAATCTTTTTCCGGATATATATTCGAGCAGCCGGTCATTCATGTACGCAGGGTCGTGACGGTTCTCCGCAAACTGCTGCGCGGCGAGTTGATGGATGACATGGGGCTGACGATGGCGGTAAGAGGCCGTGCCGACGTGGAAGCATCGGCACCGCCCATCCTGATGTCGGCGTTCAAGCCCGCGATGCTGCGTTTTGCGGGCGAGGAAGCCGACGGCATCGTCACCTGGATGGTGGGACACAAGACTCTCGCCAACTACATCGTCCCGCAGGTCAAGCACGCAGCGGCGAGCGCCCTGCGGCCTCCCCCACGGGTGCTGGCAGCCGTGGCGGCATGCGTGACCACCAGGGCCGATCACGCGATCGATTCGGCCCGCGAAAGATTATCGGTGTTCGGCTCGATGGCGTCATATCGCTCGATGCTGGATCGCGAGGGCGTCATGTGGCCGCACGACCTTCTGCTCGTCGGAACCGAAGACGAGGTCAAGGACGGCCTTCTGGAATTCGGGAAGTCCGGCGCTACGGATTTGCTGGTGGCCGAGCTATGTCCCGACGAAGACTCGGCCCGCCGAACTCGCGGCCTGCTGGCATCGCTCGCGCAGTGAGGCGGAGCTACACGACTTTGCGGAGCGCTATCGCGGGGGCGGTCTTCAGCGCGCCGGCGATCGGCAGCGTTCCGCTGATCAGGCTTACCGCGATCGCCATCAGGACAGACGCCAGGGCGACAGCCGGGGTAATCGAAATGAGCGCAAGGCCGCTCGTGATGGTGCCCACGTCCATTCCGCCGGCGAACAGATAGATCGCACCCGCCGCACCGAGGACGCCTCCCATCAATCCCAGGAGCATCGCTTCCCCAAACAACAGGTACGCAATTCGGGCTTGGCCGAAGCCCAAGGTCCGAAGCAGCGCCACTTCCGGTATTCTCTCGCGTACCGTCATTGCCATCGAGTTTCCAGCGATCAGCAGCACGGTTACCATCACCACTACGATCAGGCTCAGGATGATCGCGCGGATGTTCCCGATGTTCGCGAGTCCGCTTGCGATAAAGTCGCTTTCAGCCTGACTGCGGGTCTCGTTATCGGA
This sequence comes from Binataceae bacterium (SeqCode), assembly GCA_052146355.1. GTDB lineage: Bacteria > Desulfobacterota > Binatia > Binatales > Binataceae > JAFAHS01. The sequence continues at coordinate 2,229 of JBKQNE010000250.1, forward strand.
GTTGTGGTAGGTCTCATCGATAAGCCGCGCGACCTGGCCAAGGTTGTCTGCGGTGTCGACCCCCACGATGAGCCTGGTTGCGATACCGTCAAGCCCGTTCTGGCCCAGCGATTTGATCGTATCGGTAAAGTAGTCGCGCCGGATCAGAAACAGGTTCGGATAGGTATGGGTCGGAACTTCCGCCGCGATGATGAAAGGCATCGTGAAGTGTACGGCGTTTACCTGGCAGCGCAAAGTGACCTGCTGACCGACGTGCCAGCCGTATCTCTTCAGAACCTCCGAACCCAACACGGCCGACCGTTTATCGTGCCGCAGGCGCGCTACGTCGTCGGCTGATGCGGACACATCCGGACTGAGGTCGAAGATCTCCGGGTCGGCGGCGCTGACGCCGAACCAGTCGGTGTCGCTGCGATAGGTAAAATAGACGTCCCAGTCGGCCGCGCATCCGGTGACGTGAGGCAGTTTCTTGATGTCGACGCAGTATTTCGCGGGAAGATTATACGGGCCAGCGCGATTGCTGATGAACAAGCGCTGGTTCTTCGCGGCGGTGTCTATGATTCGGTCCATCGATGAGGGCACGGCGACCAGCATCGCAAAAACCAGGGTAGCGACGGCAATCGTCAGGCCGGTCAGGACAGTGCGCCGAGTCCGGCCTACCATGTTTCTTACGATCAATTCGAGAAACTTCATTTGGCCGCCCGATGCTCAGTCGCGCAATGAATCGACGACATTGAGTTGCGCCGCCTGCCATGCCGGGAGCAACCCGCCAATGATGCCGATAACCATTGCTGCGAGAATTCCCGTTGGGAACGCCGACCCTGGAAGCCTAAACGAAAACAGCACCGTTCCGACGTTCATCAGGCGGCTATCTAGTCCTATCGCCTGTGTGACCGCCACCGCGAGAACTTCGCCGATCACGCCGCCGGCCATCGCGAGAATTGCGCTTTCCAAAATGAAAGCGCTGAGAACGCTGCCGCGCCCAAACCCCAATACCCGCAGAGTGCCCACTTCCCGTTTGCGTCGCGCGACCGCCGAGTACATTGTGTTCATCGCGCCGAACACGGCGCCAATCGCGAGAATCGAGGCGACCACGAGCCCGAGCTTCCGAAGTTGATCGCTGAACCCCGCTGCCCGCGCATAAAAGTCTCGTTCCGAAATGATATCGACGCGGAGCCGGGTATCGGCTCGGAGCAAATCCGCAAAGGCTTCCTCGGTTCCCGGTTTGAGAATGACGTGAATCGAGCGGGCGCCCACCGTGCCCGGCGGAAGATGAAACGTGGTGATGATGTCATCGAAATCCGCCCATGCTTCTGACTCGCGGCCGCTGCCGTTGTCGCTGAAGATTCCCACCACGTGCCAATCGGTTCGGACCCAGCGAAATGTCGCGCCTGGTTTGAAGGAAGGATGCCGCGCCGCGAGCCGCTGTCCTACCAGCCATTCGTTTTTGCCACGTTCGGGACGGCGGCCTTCGACGATGCGGATGCTGCGATGCACCTCGTAGGCGATCGGACGCACCGCCCGGACGTAGGCGGTGGAAGCGCGCGGCGAATCTGGACTGGGATCGAACGCTATCGGAGCTTCGAGCGACATCAACGGATTGCCGGCCGCATCCGTCGCGATCTGCGGCATCGTCCGCAAAATCTGGATGTTCTCGTGGTTGATGTAGCCGGCTTCGTCCTTCACGTCGCGAGGGAGCAGAATCCAATTCCCCTGCTCGGCGGCGCTCGTAACGGTTTGGCGCATTCCATGGATGAAGCCGAGCAGGATCGTTAGAACCATCACGACCAGCGCGACGCTCATCGCCGTCATCGCCGACGACGTCATCCGCTGCCCGAGACTTCGAACGCTGTAGCGAACAGGGACCACAGAGATACCCTTCGCACCCAAGCTTGACGATGAGTTTACTGCGCGGAACCGGGCCTGCTCAATGCAGCACCGGTCCTGCGGCGCCAACCGTCGAAGCGCGCCCGGTGCCCCACGGTGTCATCCTGAGCGAAGTGAGCTGCCGACGAGCTAGCGAGGAGTCCTGAGGAACGCACGTGACGAAGGAGCTTCTGTACGAAGTCGACATGGCTCCTGGCCTCCGGACAGCTTCGCGC
>JBKQNE010000251.1:0-30116 GCA_052146355.1 Binataceae bacterium (SeqCode)
GCCCCCTCCGATACGCCGGCCTTGGAGCCGTACTGGGGAAAACCCGCCGTACGGAATCTTAGGGAGGACGATGGAAACGTCGGCATCATTCGAAGCCCGGTCCGCGCCATCGTCCCACCCGACAATACTGATTTCGCTTGAAAATCAACAATTCGCCACAGACAGCCTGATAGACCCGTCCCTTGAGCGGTATATCGGTCATGCCCGCGAGTCCCGGCAGCAGGAGGAAGAGAACCGACGGCTGAAGTCGATCGAGTAAAATACAATGGCGCCGTCGCGCGAAACGAAGCTTCGGTATGTTGAGTGAAGTCATGCAATGGCACAATTTCAAAAATACTAGTCGACGTTCGGATGGTCAATGAACTGCTTCAGTTTGTACATGACCGTTCCTCCAAGCGCGTCGGACCATCGCGTATCCCAGTGGATCTGCGCCCCCACGACGCGGCTCTCGAAATTTTCCACATCGCTTAGCGCTTGCACCAGCCCCTCTTTAATGCCCTTGACTGTTGCTGGCACTGCGATGATGTTGTTTGAGATGTTTTTCAGTTTTTGAGCGGTTTTGTTAGCGTACGTATTAGTGACAGTCACGAGTCCCGCCGCAGCCATGTCGAGCGGGACGAGGCTCGGGTGTGGGGTCAGCATGAGGCCAAGCCCCAAGTCATAATGAGGGAGCAGGTTTGTGTACTCCTCGAGTGTCGTGCGCGGCAAAAGTGTTAGCTTTGTCTGTTCACCGAGGTCTACGGGGCGCAACGCGCCCAACGAGCCGATGCCATCAAATTGCCACTTCTTTAGGTCGAAATGTCCCTCCCGAACAGCTTCAGAGAGACCGAGAATGCCCAGTTCAAATAAATTGCGCGCTGCGTGCGATTCTGTTCGCGCATAGAACAGCAACCTTCGCGAGGTGCGCTGCTTCAAGTGTTCCAAGCTCACTCCAACGGCGTTGATAGCATTCTGAAACGAGACTGAGTACTCATCGCCTGAACCGTCCGACTGGGCGAATACTCCGATCCGATTTTGCCGTGAATACTCTCGTAGAAGCTCCGTCGAAAAGAGAGCATAATGGGGCAGCGTGTACGACTCCTCAGCGAATGCTCGGAGCGAACTTGCCTCATAAAAGAGCGGCTCGTAATCCTGAGTGAGATAGACAAAGCGCCGTTGTTTCAGTTCGGCTGCCGCGTGATGAGCGATGTGTGCGGTCCACCAACTGGTCGCCAAGAAGGCGTCGGTGCGGCTCACTAACAATGACTGTGAGCGATCGAAGAGATATTCGACCTCGACACGGTCGAATAGGTCGGCCAGCGGCGGATAGCCTTTGATCTCTTTACGCCAGAGTTCTGGTTTGTAGTCGCATTGATCCACGAGCACAATTCGGGTGCGGTATCCACTGTCGCTTAGTCTCAGCGCTAGGCTGAACACTGAGAGGTAGCCACCGAAGAGGTATTTGAAATCGATTTGCGACACCAGGATGTTTACGCGGCGATCCGACCTTGAGGAGATGTCCAGCTTAAGTGGTGCGGTTTTTGTTAACAAAAAAGAGGCTTGAGCGAGTGCTTCGGCTACTGGTTCGGTTTCGCGAGACGATGAAGCGGTGAGAACTTGTGCGGCGCCGGCAGGGATATCCGACAGCAACTTGCCGCGCATTAGACGTCTCCGCACGTGCCGGTAATAAAGATTCAACAAACGATTCCCAACCACTGCGCTCAGGCAGTACCACTCGATGCCGAAGGTTGACCGGCTCCGGAGCTGATGCAGTAGGCCGAACCAAGCAAAAACCCGAAGGTCACGATCAGCCTTGGCAAACTGACCCAGGCTGAAGCGTCTACTCGCCGATAGTGTCGCCACCCTCATGTGGATTGTTTGGGCCATTACCGAAATACGCAGCACGTTTCGATAGTAGATTTTGTGCTGATCCCATAAGTTGGCAAACAGCCTTTCTTTCAAGCTCTGGCCATTTGCACTGACTTCGTTCAATCTGAGAAGACCGAATCCGACACGTGCCGGTGACCACTGGCCTATTACATTACTGGAATGCTGAACATAATCCTGCAGAGGTTGACCGACATAGCCGAGGCGGCCTTTCGCCATGGCCACAGCGGCGATCCAGTGATCGTGATACAGATCATCAAAACGCGGCGGAAATGGCAGAATATCGGGCAGCAGGCTAGAGCGGAACACGCAAGCCGACCCGGTCACCGTGTTGGCGATCAACATGGTCGTGAAGTGCGTATAGTTGTTCTTGCGCGCTGTCCAGTATGTGGGAGCCAGCAGATTGCCGTCTTGGTCCACGATGTTCATGTCACAATAGACCAACGTGGTTTTCGGCTGGAAAGCCGCTAAGCAGGTCGCCAACTTTTCCACGTGCCAAAAGTCGTCCTGATCTGACAACGCCACAAAATCAGCCTCAGGTGGGACTCGGCTGAGACAAACTTCAAAATTATGATAAAATCCTTTCCGCTCGCTGTTTCGATAGAGCACTATGCGCTTATTCCGGTTTGCTATTTCCTCGATTTTCTCGTAAATATGCGGAAGCGAACAATCGTCATTGATTATACAAATCCAGTTTTCGTGAGTTTGCTGACAGATCGAGTCCAACTGCTTGATAAACAGGTCAAATCTCGGGTTATAGGTCGTCATGCAAATAGCGACCAGCGGACCAGAATTCACTACCGGCGGCTCCATGACGAGTGGAGTCGTGTCTGTCTGGGCCGGTTGGATTGTCACGCTCGGTAGGGCTATCTCATATCTTTTGCGAAACCCGGTCGTAGCGAGAAGTTTCAGGGCAACCACCTGGTGCGTGCTGACGTTTTTGATCGGCAGGCGGATGTAGAAGCCACTATTGATGCTGTAGCCCTTGCGATCCACATGAGGTGCATAGGTTTCGAATACTTCCGGTCGGGCGAGTCCATAGTTGTCAATCCTATGTGAAACACCATCGACCAGGAGATAGAGTCGGCGTATTCTCCTGTGAGGATGAAAGCACCAGCCGGCTAGATACAGGACGTTTCCATTGCCAATTGTAAAGGGCCGCGATATGTCGGTATCCAGCCAACAATGCAACCTACTATTGGCTTTGCTATTATGACCATGTCTATTGGGTTTCTGTTCGGGTAGTATGCGCTCTCCTCCGGCCGTTGGTAGGTAGCCGGCTGGAGTGGATCGCCGGCGTCGAGGGAGAATTCGATAGATTAACCTCAAAGGTGTGGTCAGCTCCCAAGACAATGACTGACGAACCTTGATTACGATCCGAATCGTCTCGGGCGCGGAATCAAAAACTGGCTCAGTTTCCTTTGCGAGACCTTGCAGTTTTCGAACAAAGTTGCGGAGAGGTCTGAAGAGCCGCCACGACCAGGAGTTCCACAGATTGTGGAGCTCGGACCGCAAGATTGCATTCGTGTCATCGTGCAATTGGACGTGCGGTTTCAAGGTTTCATTTTCCGACCTTAGCAACTCCTCATTGGCCTTCAACGATTCTGTCGAGGCCGCAAGGACTTGATTCTCAACCTTCAAGGTGTCGAGCTTGGCGAAAGTCCGCTGCAATTCTTCTCTTGTCTGCTCGAGCTTGTCTTCCGCTCCGCGGACCTCGTCGACGAGCTCGGCGTTCTGCCGGTCCCTCTCGTTCAGCTTAGACTCCGCAATTCCTAAAGCACTGTGAGCCTCGTCACGCGCACTCTGGGCGAGGCTCAGGGCCTCGGCGAGCTCGGCATTCTGCCGATCGCTTTCGCTCAACGTAGACTTTGCTATCTCCAATGCGCTCTGGGCGTTATCACGTGCACTCTGTGCCAGCTGCAAGGTCTGGGCGAGCTCGGCATTGTGCCGATCTCTTTCGCTCAACCTTGACTCTGATATCCACAATGTGCCGCGAGCGTTGTCACGCTCAGTATGCGCCAGCTGCAAGGCCTCGCCGAGCTCGGCATTCTGCTGATCGCTTTCGCTCAACTTAGACTCTGCTATGCCTAATGCGCCGCGAGCGTCGTCACGCGCAGTCTGTGCCAGGTGTAATGCCTCGACGAGCTCGGCATTCTGCCGATTTCTTTCGCTCAACTCCGACTTACGCGCGTCTTCGATCCCAACTATTGATTCCCTGAGGTTCGCAACTTCACCTGTCAGATGCGCTGATCCGACTCGAACTTCCTCAAGATCGCGCTGAATCGAGTCCCTCTCTGCCTCCAGGAGATCCGAATACAAGAAAAATGGGCCAAACCGTTCCAAGCCAGACCGCGCGGACGACAATGCGGATTGAACTTTTTTGCTATCCGCATCAAGTCGATCCAACGCGACCTTCCTGAGAACGTCGTAGGCCGTGCTGACCAAATCAGGCGCGTGAATGTCTAGGTAAACATCTGTCGGCTCGAAAGCGCTGTGACGTAGCCCGTTATCGAGAAAACCGCAGGCGTAATCTTTAATGGCGCCCTCTACTGCGGGGTCCGACGATAACGTCAGCCTCTCGGCGATGCGACGGAGCTGCTCCACTGGGTGAGCCATCAGAGTATCGTAGTCGACGACAACGCGGGGCATGCCGCGCGTGTGCGTAAAAGCCTCGACAGTGTGTTCCAGCCAGAGGATATAGGACTTTTCGAATGCAAAGTGGTCGCGCACCCTCAATGAGCAGGCGACACTTATCGGGTTGCGGATGATCAGCACGTAGCTATCGGCAACGTCCAAATGCTTAAGAACCTTCTGCCAGAAGGGTAGCAGTCGGGCGGCTCTTGGATCCTTGAAGCCCCACAGTGGAAAGCCTTGGAAATGGGTCCTGATAATTTCGACGGCCTCTAATTTGAACGCCTGCAGTTCAGGCGAATTCCAGACTTCGCTGGGGATTGGAGCGATGCTATGCCAAACCCGCCCCATGGATGCCAGAAGGCGCTCATTGATATTGTTAATGGCGGCGTCCTCCCAAAAGCCGGTAGGATTATCCGCCAATGCCGGAAGCAGGTCTTCGCCTAATTCCACACCGAGGGCCTTTAGCCCTCTAGTGATGAGGCTGGTTCCGCTTCGGTGCATCCCTATAAGCACAATTGCTCTTTGTCCGTTACCTCCCATCTGAACCTTGCTCCTCAACTCAATGGTACTTCACAGCCCAACGTGGTAACCGCAAGTAAGTGATCTTGTCAAATGTTATGGACCGGAACGTCATGATGGGCGCGCTCCTTTGGCTCGGTCTCGCTTGGTTTCCCATGGTCGACATTTGGCGGGCGCCGTCCACGGGCTTGATGCCACTACGGTAGCCGAACACTCGCGAACGGCGACCCGATCCCGCACGGAAGCCGCGCGAAGGTGCGACCGGGGGCGCACCTCAAGGACCAAGGGGTTACTGCCGACATGGCTCAGCTTGCTGGGGCGCCTCGGTAGCGCTCACCTGCGGCTGGTTGTGTTGGTGGTAGCAGGTGCTTCCAATGCTCGGCGGTTAAGTCGAAGCAGGTTAACCAGCCGCTCCCAGTTGGCGACCAGCGACTCGGACCACCTGGGGCACCGGCTGATACCCCGCTCCGAAACGCGATCTTGCAGCCTCGCACTCGGCGCAACCTTAGCAGAGTTACATGGAACAATTCCTGACGGATTCTATTCGAACCAACAGAACCAAACCTTCGTCGGCGGGTCACAACATTTGCCACATTTGAGACGGCCTAAATGAATAGTAGCAAACGTCGACAGTTGTGGGCTACGACCTCTTAGTGCTGAGTCAGCTGCGCCACCATACCTTCGGGGGCGAATCGCTCGAATGGCACTCCAGATCGAGAGCAAGGGAGCAATGCACGATAGCGGATATGCCGGACGAAGGTATCTGGATTCTACTACGGCAAGCCCCGTGGCAGCGATCAGCGCAAGCAGCATGATAAGGGTGAACATCAGGACCCAAGTGGATCCCGCAAGCAACAGAATCGGGTCGGCCGCAGCCCGCCTCGCGCCCAGCATAGCCGTACTAACCACCATCGCCGCTAGTCCGGACCAGAAGAGCACTGGCATCAGGAACCCGTAGGCACTGTCCAGGAACCCGCGGAGCCATAGAGCCAACCTCACGCGCGAGTCAGTGGCGATAGTGTCCACTGGGGCCGGTGGCGCCGAAACGATATCGAAGCTTTGGTTTAACCGGCACGCCTCGCGACCGCCTTTGATCACGGCATATGCTGAAACCGAGCGAGCTTCTTTCGAATAACCTCGCCATCCTGTTTTCTTATCTGTGACCGCAGGTAATGCAGTAACGACATCAGGGCGGTCGAGTCCCCCGGACGCGAATCCGACGATAGTGCCTGCGTCATCGGCCAGCAGAATTTGGCTCGGCGCAACCTTTTCCTTCGAAGACCACGCCCATCCCCCTACTTTCGCCCCACCCGTAACTCCGTCCGAGGAAACCCCCTCGAACCAACCCAGACAGGAGCCGGCGGGGCTAACGCTCGCGACGTCGCTAACATGCCGCCCCAACCAGCTCTGCTGTTTGTCCGAAAACATCGAGGGATCATGCTGAATGGAGGGGGCCTCCGCGAGCGGCATGCGAAAAGGATAGTTAAGGAAACGCCAGGCCGCAGATAGATCGGCCGGGGTGCCGGTGCTCGGCCCAGACACCAAGGGCGGGAGCTTCCGAAATAGCAGGTAGGACAACGCCACTCCGGCGTTACCCGGAACCTGCCACACCTGCTCTTCGGTGATAGGTGGCATGAACGGGAGCAGCGGAAAGCTGCAAACGAGCCGACCCTGTCTGCACGCCGAATCGATTTGAGTCCAGACTTCGCCAAAGAAGCGGCTTGCGCGCGTGGGGCTTTGATAGAAGCCTTCCGCTGCCGCAGCGTCACGCAGTGCCCACGGAAACCAACCTGCCGCGATGTCACCGCAGGTCCCCGGAAACCCTTGTTCGCACCCAAACTTTGACCAGGGCGAGCCCCCAGGAGGGTCGAGGTATTTTTGAAGTGAGGCAAAGGCGGGACTAACTTTATAGATCGCCAGGCGCGTCGACGCGGAGACCGGAACAAATGGAATCGGCTTTCCCACACGCACGCTCTGAAGGATTTCCAGTGCACGCTCGAAGTTGGCTTCTTTGAAGTCGACCCCAACGAAGCTGCCGTAAGCGATTAGATTGACGAGACGGAAGCCGACCATCATCAGCACGAAGACGAACAGCATGCAGGCGGCGGCCGTCACCGGAAGCCGTATCGTGCGCGTCCGGAGCCACACATTCAGCGCGCCCCCTAAAACGAGAAGCGTCGCGCCTGGAAGGATCCAGACGCCCTCCTCACGGGTCAGCCAGAACCAGCCAAGCATGGCGCCGGCGATTGATCCCCAGAGCACGACTTGCCCCCGTCTGGTAACGCAGAACAAGGCGCAGGAGAGCGCCGCGATGAATAGCAACACCTGTCCCGGAGCTATCGCCTCGCGGTTCACTCTCATGTGGACCAGACCGGGGTTCCACAGGACGAGAACAAAGGTCGCGAACGCCAGTATGCGCGAACCACTCAATCGCCCGATGACCCAGGACAGTCCGCCGACCGCGACGCAATTGAAGATCGACTGGGTGATCGATATGGGAAGCCCGCTCCACGCCGATAAGGCGAGAAACGCCGGATACCCAGGCCCCTTCATCAATGTGAACTGGCTGAACGGGCCAAGCCAGTGAGCGTCGGCAAGCCGCTGTCCGTGAGACATGAACAAGCCGTCATCGTGGGGCGCGATCGTTAGGATCGTAATCGGTGTGTATGCACAGACAGCGACATAGAGCCCGGATATCAGTGCCACCAACGAATACGAAATTATGCGATTGCGATGTGAAGTATCGCTTGAGGTTTGCACAGCGGGCTCGACTTTCGATGGCCTGAAGATGATGCCCCCAGCCCTTAGCATCGCGGCGATACCTTACCACAAAGCGCGTGGTACTGGGCGCCAATTGGAAGACAGCTCACCACCGCCTCCAGACGCACCTCAGCACAGCGATCCGCCCCGAGCACCGACTGGGCGCCCAGCAGATCCCGCAAGAAGCGCGTCGAGGAACCAGTTTCGCATCCGAAATCCCTACCCGAGTAAAAGCACCACAGCGGAGTTGGTATTGCGAAGTTGATTCCCACGTCGTTTGCACTCGCTTAAGTTCAGGTGGGGAACGATGAGATGCCAGACTACTTGCCTGAAACGCTTCCGTATGCAGTGTGACGTGAAAAGGATTCACGGTCGGAACAATCACACGGGCGTTCGCCACTTGAGCTGTGTAGCCTCCGTCGCGTCCGACAATCCCCGCGATCTTCGATCCCACGCTCTTAGCGAACCGAAAAGCCGAGACCAAAATGGACTGATGTCGTTTGCGATACTCCACCGATAATACCAAAATCGAGTCTTCCGGCTTTAGGCGGCTCACTCGAAGCCAGGCTTAAAACGCGCCCATCCCTCGTCGTTTGTTCTTGCAGTGAGCTCAGCGACATTGTCGGTTGGCGCGTAAGCCTCGATGCCCTAATTTTATGAAAGTCGTTGACAGCGTGCGAAGCATTGGCGGCGCTGCCTCCCACTCCTTGAGTCCTTCCGAGCTGCGCTGGCTCGGCAGCGGCACGTAAAAGCTCCCGCACAAATAGCCGATGGATAGACGAACAAAAACTCCATTTACTTCAGAGACGGAGCACTAACGGTTTCTTCAGTGACATCGAATGTAAATCCGTACATATTCACGGTGCAGAGTGCGCGCAGGCCTGGTGTAGCCTCGACAAGCGGCTCGATCGGCCGTAGCAGCTCGAAAACGAGACGCGGCGTGAAATTTGGAAAAAGGTTCAGGCGTCGCCAAGTCCTATTTTGAAAGCCCGCGTCTTCGAAAAGGCCGACCACCTCGCTCGTACGGAAGCTGTCTTCGCCTGCCGCCCGGTAGCTCGGCGTGAGCTCGAGTAACTTGCGTATGATATTGTCTCCGTTAGGCTCCAGCACCACGACCCGTGAGGTGACCGCGCGCAATGAGCGGATAATGGCCGGCGTCGCGTGCTTTACATGGTGCAAGATGCCGATCAGGAACGCGCCATCATAGTGAGGCAACTGTGAATAGTCGAGTTGAGTGATATCACATGCATTGAAACGTATGTCCGGCTTAATCGCATTTGCCTGGGCATGGCGAATCGCTGCCTCGGCAAAATCGAATCCATCCACAGCACGGAAGCACCGAGCCAATACGGTATTAGCGAAGCTGCCGTCGCCACAGCCGAGATCTAAGACGTGAGATTGCGGGTCCATCCCGAGTTGCAATCCGATCTCAACAGCGACATGCCATAACCGCCTGTTTATATGGCGCTCGACGGCAGCGCTAGCAAACATCTGCCGATCGTAGCCCTTTGCTCCGGCCTCTTCCCAATAGGCCTTCTGGGCCAAGGGATTGGTGGCCGATAGGGCCTGACCTTTCTTAACTCTTTTCCCCACCACCCCTGTCTGTTCGTCACTCATTCTGCGCTTCCTAATCCTCTAGCATTCGTCCCATTAATGACTTTACAGATATGCATCGGTCTGCTCGGGGAATGGCCAGTCCCATCGTGAACTGGCATGGCGGTGCCTGGTCAGCGCGCCGGCGGTTAGCCACTGGCGGCGCCGCTATCAAGAACGCGGGCTGGCTGGCTTGCACGACGAATTGCGGCCGGGGCGGCCGCGCGCTCACGACGCTGAAGAGGTGGTGGAGCTGATTAAGCTGGTGGTGCAGCGCAAGCCCGAACACGCCACCGAGTGGAGCGTGCGCTCGGCAGCCGCCGTCACCGGCATCACCACGAGCACGGTGGGCCGCTATTTCGCGCTGTTTGTTTTGCATCGCAACAAGAGCTTCAAGCTCTCCACTGATCCGTTCTTCTTAGAGAGGGCGCGCGACATCGTGTGTCTGTCCCGTTACCCAGCCGGTGCTGCACATGGGATTGGGTTATGTCAAAGGATTGACTCACGAGATGGCAAAGATACGCTGTGTAAAACGCACCATCGCAACCAGAAATTCTCGCGCTTCTTAATCATCTCGACCGCAGCGTCCCGTCGGGGCTCGATATCCATGTGATCGCGGACAACTGCGGCACCCACAAGCATCCGAGGGTTAAGGTCTGGCTCGCGCGCCGGCCCGCTACCACCTCCAATACACTCCCACCACCCACGCGAGTTGGCTCAACCAGGTGGAGCGCTGGTTCAGTCTCATCACCCAGCAGGCCATTCGGTGCGGAGTGGTTCCGCAGCCTCGGCGAGTTGGTACAGAAAATCGACGTCTACGTCGCCACCTACAATCTGCATTGGCGTCCCTTCGTGCGGACCGCTACCGCCGACTCGATCCTCGCAACGCTGCAACGGCTTTGTAAAGTCATTAATGGGATATGTCACTAGGCATTTCATCCTGGTGATGTAAAACATTTATCAATAAAATGCCATAAGTAGCAGGCCGCATTTGCATTTCACTCATAAGAGGAGCAATCGCAAACGCATCGCCAGGTCACTTCTCGGATAGTCCAGGGAACCTCTTGAAAGCGCCTACATTAAATCGTGAATCGGTTAAACCTTAGTCCATCAGGCTGAAGCCATCAACTCAATGATCGGATCTATCACCGCCCAGGGTTCCGGCGCGGCGATACCATAGCGATCGCGAAGAAGCGCGGAATCGAGCGTTGTGTATCGGGGCGTTGCCCCTTCGGGCATCCCAGCGGAGACAACGGATGAAGGCTCGACTAGGTCGGTTGAAACACCAAGGCGCATGGCAATATATCGACCGATGTCGGCATAGGAGACGTCGAGCGGGCCGGTCAGCTGAAATATTCCGCACGCCCGCTCGCTCAATAGAATGTTGATGGTACGCGCAACTGTCGCAATTGGCGTCGGCGCCACCGTCATGTCATGGAAGGCCCGGACCGGCCTCCGGTCCGCCAGCGCGGTCGCCCAGTTACGCAGCAGCGCCATTTCCGGAAATATGACCTTGGCCAGCCTCAATATAGCGACGGGAGCTCCCCGCTCCATCATTTTGCGCAAAGCGGCTTCAGTACGCGCCTTCTGACGCCCATACTCACTCACAGGCGATGTCGGTGCATCCGCGCGCAGGTTCGGCACGCTACCGTCAAAGACCTTGTCGCTTGACAAGAACAGCAAATGAACTCCGTGCGCAATTAACCTCTCGACCAACAGAACGGTCTGGTCCACATTGATCCGAGAGGAGGCAGACGGATCGGCCGCACACGCTGCGAGGCGCGCCACTGCGGCAAAAATGCAGACCGCCTGTGTGCCACTCGGCGGCGTCCAGTTCCCAAGCGGGCGGTCGAGATCGAGTAACTGCCGGTCGGGGGCGACGCGCTCGGCGCGACGGGTCGTTCCGGCGACTGCGTGCCGGAGCGCCTTCATATGTCGACACGTCGCGGCCCCAATTTCCGAATCGACACCGACGAGCAAGAACATGATCGGATCATTTCCTCTTTGCCAAAGGTGCGCTCAGCGCTAAAACCGGGTTGCTGACCCCGGTGCGCTATCAGGCCACAAGTTCCCTCCTGCGGATGGCCGACATGACAGCAGCAGCGATTTGGGCTGGGGTCAGTCCGAAGGTTTCAAAATGATCGTTCTGCACGCCGTATTTCTTCGGAAACGCATCGGGCAGCGCGAGGCGAAGCATTGAGGGCATCCGGGGGCCAAGTTCAGCTACGAGGAGATCGGTGACGGCACTGCCAAAACCTCCGATAGCGATGCCTTCCTCGACTGTTGCGACAAGCTGGGCACCGTTTGCATGCTCAAGCACTGCTTCTTCGTCGAGTGGTTTTACCGTGTGGACGTGCAAGACCGAAGCGTCGATTGCGTCGCGGGCAAGAATCTCCGCGGCGCGTAGGCAATTGGTAGTCATCACTCCGGTGGCCATCAATGACACGCCGTGTCGTTGCCGTGCTCGCCGCAACGGGATCGCCTTACCGATCTTAAATCCGTTCTTGGCGTCGCTGACCACTGGATCACCACCCTTTGCAAGACGGATGTACATCGGCTTTGGCCAGTCAAGGCTTTGGTCCATTAGCCGAATCATCTCCGGCCCGTCGCACACGGCGACGACCGTCATGTTGGGAAGGGCACGCATGATCGCAATGTCCTCGATGGCTAGATGCGTGGGTCCCAATGGTGCATATACAACCCCGCCACCGTTGGCGATGAGCCGCACCGGCAAATCATGCAGGCAAAGATCGACGGCCACCTGTTCGTAGCAGCGCCGCGTAATGAAGGTCGCAATGGTGTTGACATACGGAATGTATCCTTCCATGGCCAGACCCGCCGCCATGCCGATCACGTTGGCCTCGTTGACGCCTTCCATGTAATAGCGATCGGGCATGTCTCGCTTCATGTCAGAGAGCAGACCGGGACTGAGGTCGGAGCCGATAAACACGGCACGAGGATCGCGTTTGGCGAGCTCGTAAACCATATTGAGACAGGTATTGCGCATCGCCTTACTCCAATGCTGCATACATTTTCGCAATGAGATCGCTTTCGACCTTGGCCTTGTGGTGCCAATTCGCGTCATTCTCGGCAAAAGCGATGCCCTTGCCCTTCACCGTATGGCAAACGATGGCCGTCGGACGGTCCGGGGCAAGTGGCAGGTTCCCAAAGATTCGGCGCAACGCGAGCACGTCGTGCCCGTCGACCTCGGTCGCTGCAAAATTGAAAGCCCGCAATTTGTCGAGCAGCGGCTCGAGATCCTGAATTTCACGCGTCGGCCCGGCGGACTGGATTTTGTTGCAATCGATCATCGCGGTCAGATTCGAGAGTCGATGCTTCCCAGCGCACATGGCCGCTTCCCACACGGAGCCCTCGTCGATTTCCCCGTCGCCAAGCACGACATAGATCCGGCTGTCACGCCGCTGCATTCGTGCGGCGAGCGCCATCCCGACGCCGATTGACAGCCCATGCCCGAGCGCCCCAGTCGACGCTTCGACGCCAGGAACCTTGCCAGCCTCGGGATGCCCCCCTAGGATTGAGTCGCGGCGACAGAACGTATCGAGGGTCTCAATTGGGATAAAGCCTTTGTCAACGAGCATGACATAGAGCGCCAGACAGCCATGCCCCTTGCTGAGGATCATGCGGTCGCGATTTGGCCACTTCGGTTCCGCTGGCCGAAATCGCAGCACGTCGTCGTAAAGCACCCGGAGGATTTCCACGAGGGACATCGACGATCCAATGTGTCCTCGTTCACCGCCTGCCAGTGCGCGAACGATGAGGCGGCGCAGATGCTTCGAGCGGTCATCGAGCTGATCCGGGACAAGCCCGCTACCGAGCGACTCTGGCCTAGTGGCTACCTTCGCTTCCACCGTCAGCTTCCTCTGTTTGTGCGAGTAGGGCGCGCGCTCGCGCGAGCTGTCTTGTTTTTACAGTCTCCCATGATTCTCCGATTCTGGCTTCGACGCGGCGTTGCCACCGATCTGGAAGAAACTCGTTCAAAAGAATGAGAACCCATCGCAGAGCAAACAACGGATACAGGGCATCCAGACGATCTGCAAAGCCTGGATCATTGCCGTAAAATCTCTCAACGGCGCGGCGAAAGCGTCGGACAAGCAGTGGAGCGACGCGAGTGCCCGGATGGAGCATCACGTCGGCAGTAAGTTTCACCGGATCGTCCCAGCCGAAATATTCGAAATCTAAGAAGACGAGTGATCCGTCCTTTCGCCGCAAGCTATTGTGAAAGCCGAAATCCGAAGGCACAAGCGTACGCCGGTGCGGAGATAGCTCGGTCGAGAAGTCGAGCTTGCAGGCGGCCATTCGCTCTTTCGCTCGGGCGTCAAGCCTCGCAAAAGATTCTGCGAAAGGTCCGCCAAGAAGGCAGCGAAGCTCTTTGTCCTGCGAGGTCTGGAGCAACCGGTCAGTTCTAGCCTTGATCTGCCGCTCAACTTCCGACCCCGAGAGGCAGGCCTCACTCGCCAGTCCGAGCGTTGTCGCGGATGTCGTATGCCGCAGCCGATGAACCGCGGCCAGGAACGCGGCCGCCCGGTCAATATCAGACTCGCCCACCGTGTCGACCGACGCGCCTTCAACCCAGCTGAAGAGCACGAATCCCCGTTTCCTATCTACGGCGATGACCTGAGGAACGGCATCGAACCTATGCTCACCCATCAACTCCAAAGCCCTTACTTCCGTGCCAAGGCGATCACGTGGGTCACCGCGGCGAGAGGGGTACTCCTTCAGGGCGAAGTCGCCGCTAGCGGCTCGAACTCGATAGACACGGCTGTTGCGACCACCTCCAACGGACTCAAGCTTACCAATCGGCGCAGCTATCATCCTCCTCGCGGCTTCGAGCGCCGCCGTTGGTTCATCAGGCGAGCGCATCGAACAACGCTTCCTCGATTTGCGACCATGTGGAGAAGACGGTATATGGCAGCACCTTTTGTACAGCTTCACGCGAAAACAATATCCGCTCGATATCTCGCGGAAATCCCGGGTCGCCCAGGACTTCCTCTAGGTCGTCAATGAAGTGCGTGCACCCCAGTGCGGCGATTCGGTCGAGTTTATCGGCGCGGGTACTTTCAAAATGGACATTCGCAATAGGAACGCCGTACTTGTCTTCGCGAAAGAACCCTTGTCGATCCATCCAGTCGAGAGCGGCTTGCCGCAGGTTTACTCGTGCCGGGTCGAAGTGGCCGTACTCGGTCTTATGGCTGACAATATGGACAACGTGACCCTCTTCTTGGCAGCGTAACAGAAATGCCCCCACGCCGTCGAACATCACCGCCTCAGCCATGCCCTGCCCATATATAAATCCTTGCAGAAGCTGCCATGCCTGCTCCCCCTCGGGCAGGAGACGAATTGCATCCCGGATTGCTTGTTTGCTCCCCCGAAAATTCTCTGATATCAGCCCTCTCTTTTTTGCAGCGGCGAGAAATGCCTCATCATACCCAACGATTGTGTTATCAAAATCGATGCCTATCCGCTTGGGAAATGTCATGAGCATGTCGGTCCGCCCGTTTCATCCCCTCGTTGCAGCCAGCGGGTTGAACAGGTTCTTATCCGTGCTTGAAGGCGCTAAGAAGCCCTATCGTGATGCACTCCTCCCGGCATTCTATGGGCGTCCCTTCTGTGCACAGCACACGGCCAAAAGGTAATGCGCCATCGGGGAGAAACCTGTGTGCACGACCTCGTCATTCATCGAAAACAGAAAAACGTTGTTGAAGTAGCTTTGAAGAAGCTTCTTCATCTCTGAGCCACTCTTACAGTTAACATGGCCAGTTTTGCTCTGCGACGAGGCATAAAGCTGCGATTCAAGCGACGGCGAGCCGACAATGAACACGCCGTCAGGAGTCAGTGAATCTCTCAGATTAGCAAGGTAGACATGCTCTTTTTGTGGAGGGATGTGCTCCAGCACATCAAGACTGTAAATGCCATCGTGCCTTTGTGGTAGCGGGCCGGAGAGAATGTCATGCGCGAACGCGTCAAAAGGCCACCGCGCTGAGAAGCGACTGCGAATGTCCTCGATGAAGACAGGATCGAAATCATAAACAGTAAGCTTTTCGACTTCTTGCAGCACTACACGAGAACCAAAGGCATCGCCGCAGCCCACCTCGCCGACATGCCTATTGCCGCTCAGCATCTTGGCGACAAACTTGTAGCGCGCTAGAAGAATGCCGAGGCGGCGCGGGTCATCGTGCCACACTTGATTGGTCATAAGGCCCAGCGGTGTCAAGCCGGCCTCGTTCCTCAGCTCAATACAGTGCGCGTATTGCGGTTCTCGTGTTGCTTCGGCCATTTATTGCGTACCTCGCTCGACAGCAGAGTCAGAACAATCTAAATTGCGCACCTGCCGCTTCAGCTGCGACACGCTATCCGCGTAGCATAGAGAACGGCCGCCAAATCCGCGGGGCGCTCCATGCTTCCAACCGGGAAGACCAATCACGATTGGAAGATCCTCGGCGCGCGCGAGAAAGACGATTTTGAATGGCAATACACGCACCTCGTTGGAATATTCCTGGCCCAGGTTTGGAAGACTGAACTCCAGAACCGCCCGGATTTGGAAAAGCCCCAGACGGGCAACAGCGGCTCGACCGATGTCCGTGGAGAACGAGCCGACCAACGGCTGAATGCCGCACGGGCTTTCTGCGATCCTCACCGCAGTTGCAACCTCTGCATGCGCTTGATGTTGTAGTAGCGATCGTCGGACATTGCATTGGGCACCTTGCCGCCCACGAAGGCTGCTTTCAGATCGACAATGGCGTCTTCGACTGTCCGACGCGGGACAAACCCGAATTCTCTCAATATGCGCTGTGACGACACGTGATACGAGCGGTGATCGTCAGTAGGAGTGGCCACGATTTCCACATTCAATCCTACTTTCTCTCGGACCATCTCGGCTATCTCCATCACCTTAAGATTTTGATAGCCGGCGTTCCAAATCTTGTCCTTAACGCGGTCGTCCGACGCTTCCAAAAGCTTCAAATATAAGTCCGTCATATCATCGACGTGAAGGTTCGGCCGTAGCTGATCACCGCCGAAAACTGTTATCCTCCCATTATTAATTGCGTGATTTGTTAGTATGTTAACCGTAAGATCCAATCTAAGGCGCGGAGCAAAACCACAGATCGTGGCGGGCCTGATGATGACTGTACAGAAATCGGATGTTCGCTCGTTAATCAGCGCATCCTCACAAAGCGCCTTATATTTTGAATAGTCCGTTAAAGGCTGCAGGGGCAGCTCCTCAGTGACTTCTCGTTCCGCCTTGATGCCGTATACCGAAGAAGAAGAGGCGTAAATAAAGCGCCGTATCCCCGCGTCCTTGGCGGCGCGCACCAGCGGTCGAAAGCAGTCATAGTTGATTGACCGACCGAGCGTCGGGTCGAGGTCGAACGAGGGATCATTGGAGATACAAGCTAAATGAATGACCGCGTCACAGCCAGCGAGCGCCCTTGCAGTGGCCTCCGAATCACGCAAATCGCCCCTGACCTCACGAAGATTGGGATTGCCGCGATAGTCGGCCAAGATATCTTCGCCGTAGATGTAGAGGTCAATGACAGTTACTTCGTAACCCGTACCAAGCAGTTTTGGAACGAGGCTCGATCCGACATAGCCCGCACCGCCCGTGACCAAAACCCGCTTAAACCGGTTCGTCATACTGCCATCTCCGAATTTGCGTGTCAGGGCACTAACGGCCTTGGTCCCAGCCCATGTCGAGGTCGAGAATTGCGTGGCAGATAGCCAGATGCGCCACCTCGACGAAACCATACTCGTTCGATCGAATGTAGTAGTTTACGTCCCCGGCGCGTCGCAAATCATTGCCTTCGTCAAATCCGGAAAACGTGACTACGCTGCAGTCACGGGCGCGCGCCGCCGCGACGGCCGAAAGAATGTTGCGCGAACGCCCGGAGCTGCTGATCGCAATCAATAAATCGCCTGGGTTGGAGTGGAAATCGATCTGCTTTGCAAAAACTTCCTCATATCCTAGATCGTTACCAAGACAGGTCAGAGCGGAGGGGTCATTGAATGCCAGAGATCTCAACCCACCATTCTTAGAAAAATCGATCGCGAGATGACTGGCAATTCCGGCACTCCCGCCATTACCGATGAACATAATCTTGCGGCGAGCATCGTGCGCCGCATGCGCCAACTTTTGAACTTGCTCGAAGCTCTGCCCCACGGAGATTTCGCGTCCGGTCGTATCCGTTGCCTCGACGTTAGCGATCAGAGAGGCCAACGTCTCAAAATATTTTTCTAAACGCCCTTGCACCGAACCTTCCTTTACTTGAGGAGCCCAGTGATAGCCTTGATCAGCGCCGCTTTTTCAACCGCCTGTCGATGGCCAACAATTTCGACCTTCAACGCGCCGACGACATTACCTACAAACCCAACCATGTGCATTGGGCCGCCCGCGGCCACCAGAGGAGCAGTAACGGCCAAGAAGGCATCGCCCGCCCCTAAGGTATCGATCACCTTGCGCGCCACAGCTGGAATCGTATGAATAACCTGCCCTCGCTCATAGGTCACGCAACCGTGCTTGCCCTGCGTGATGATCAGCTTCGAACAGTCGATTTCCTCGGAAAGCCGACGCGCGATGTCCCCTATCCTGGATATCCTATCGGAAACGGCCAGCCTGGCCTCGGGAGCGTCGATACAGACGTAGTCCGCCCGTGGATATTTCGTGATCAGATTGTACCCCATGTTGGCGGTATTGCTCTGTGTATTCACTGCGAGGAACGGCGAGGACCTTGTCAGGGTTTCGATCGACGATTGCGCGATCAGACCATGACCGAAATCCGTAACGATGACCACTTCGGCTTTGGGAACCATGTCAGCAATCAATCCGTCGATCTCGGACCGTGAGTCTCGCGTCAGGGGTTCGTCATCCATCACGTAGACTTCAAAGAGCTTACGCATGTACGACGGGTCCACGAACCGCCGTTTGAGCGTGGTCGGAACACCGGTGCGCTTAATCGCATGCAACCGCACGTTCGGCTTTAGGCTTCTGCAAATGAGGTCCTCATAACTCGCCGATGCTCCCACCGAAGTAATAACGTCGACCTCAGCACAGAAGGAGGCGACGTGATTGGCAGCCGCAAAAACCCCTCCGGCAAAAGTTTCGAGATCCTGAAGTCGAGCCGCAATAACACTCTCCTTGGGTGGTTTGCCTATTGGCAATGCATATTGGTATTCATCAATGATAGCGTCGCCGACCAGAACGACTCGGTAATCGCTGACTCGATCAATCAGGTCGGTCAATTGTGAAAGGCCGTTGCCCGTCCTCAAACCATTCAGATGATCGCGAAGATGCGGTTCGAACACATTGAAGTGACGATTAATCAGTTCGGTTGAACTGAACACGATTTCATCAGTGAAGTGAATCCGGCCACCACGCGCTTCCACGGCGTCACGCTCAAGCGTGATCTTGCCTGTGATGTCGCCCTGAGGATCCTGATAGTCATTCCCTTTGACATAGATACTCGGAGCGATGGCCTCAATCGCGCTTACAGCATCCATCGAGTCGTTGATCGCAACCCAGTCAACGTAATGAAGGCTCGCGAGCATCTCCGCTCGAAATACCTCGCCAAAGACCGGCCGGCCAGGCCCTTTGTTGACGAACCTGTCGGCGGTGATCGTGACCACAAGGATGTCGCCCAATTCACGCGCGGCTTCTAAATGACGAACGTGGCCCAAATGCAAGAGATCAAATGTACCGTGCGCTTGGACAACAGTCTTGCCGGCAAGGCGCGCTTGCCCCGCGATGTCAGCGATCTCGCCAATTGTTCGGATCTTCTCGCGCGGCCTCCCCACCTGAGCCTCTCTTAATTCAGGAATCTGAACCATTCAGCGGTCGCCTCCGCGATCGCGGATTCAGTCCAAACGGGCGCGTCGCGCCAGTAATCGATATTTTTAACCATAATTCTAACGCCTTCAGCAAAGCTCACCTTGGGCTTCCATCCAATATCAGTCCGAATCTTTGTGATGTCGGCCCAGGTGCAATCTGGCTCACCAGGGCGCTTCGGTATGTGCACGCTTGGTGGTGAGCCAAGAAGCCGGACTAGGTCATTCACGCTAACTGGCTCTCCACTTCCGACATTATAGATCTCACCCGATCGACCCTTCTCGGCAGCGGCTACCAGCGCATCGATGCAATCGCTGACAAAAGTGAAGTCGCGCTTTTGCTCTCCGTCACCAACTATGGTCAATGGCTTGCCGGCTAAAAGTTGAGCTAAGAAAACACCGAAAACTGCTCCATATGTCCCACTCGTTCGAGCGCGTGGGCCATAGACATTGAAGAACCGAACTGAAACTACTGACAGATGGTAAACCTGCCCCCAATGGATCACGAGCTGCTCGCCAAGATACTTTGTTAGCGCATAAGGGTAGCGCGGGTTGGGAACAGCGGTTTCAGGGGTTGGATATTCTTTAGGAATGCCGTAGCAGGATGAAGAGGCGACGTACACAAATCGCTTGACGGCGTGCCGCCGGGCGGCTTCAAGCAAGGCAAATGTCCCATCGACGTTCGACCTAAAGTAAACGAGCGGCTGTTGGATAGAGGGAACGATGTCGGCACGAGCGGCCAAATGAAAAACGCGCTCGACGCCCTCGCATGCCGCCGTGACCGCCTCTCCGTCCTCGACGTCCGCGTCCACGACTTCCAAATCAGAATTTTCCTCGTGGTGTTTCAGATTAGTTCTTCTTCCGACCACAAAATTATCAATAACCCGCACCCTCTCGCCACGGTTGAGCAAGTAGTCAACAAGATGGCTGCCAATAAAGCCCGCTCCACCTGTAACAAGGTTTAGCCTTCCCCCAAATGTCACTCAGACTCTCCTTAGGAAACTGTCTCCCCCTGGCTCAGCGTAGGCGCGATTAATAACCCACGACCCAGCGGTGGCAAGCCCGTGCTTACAGATACTGGAGCTACCTATGCTCGCCGCACTCAACATCCTCGATGGGCTAGGGGGGCAAGGTGATTGCGTTACGCAAACCGCGCCATCGTCACCCAGAACTTCTCGCATTTCTGAATCACCTCGAACGCCCCGGCGACGTCCACCTGATCGCTGACATCTAAGGTACCCCCAAGTGTCCTCAAGGTTAAGACCCGCTCGCCCGCCGACCGCGCTAGACGAAAAGTCGCAAATTCAGGCGGTTGACCGGACCCAGCGGTCGCTGCCGATGCGGCCGGGGCCGCCCGCGCGCAGGACCCAGGATAGGACCACCAGCCTGTTTGCGGCCCTGGAGGTGGCCAGTGGCAAGGTTGACGCGCGCTGCTTTCGTGCACCATCGCCGTTCATCGGCTTCCTTCCTTAACGCGCTCACCCGGTGTCATCCGGAGCGGGGGGCTGCACCTGACTTGCGACAACTACGGCACCCACAAACATCCGGCGGTTAAAACGGTGGCTGGCCGCGCGTCTGCGTCCCCAGTTCCACTTCACTCCCACCGGCGCCTCGTGGCTCGACCTGGTCGAGTGTTGGTTCGGGTTGGTCACCGAGCAAGCCATCCGCCGCAGCAGCTTGGAGAGCGTCCTGCCTTTCCGCTGGACCAAGTCCGCCCGCACGCATCAGACGAATGCTGCATTTATTTAAGACTGGACACCATCTCCGCCAATGCGCAGCGCGAGACGTCACTGGGCGCTGATATTCAAAAGCACCCGCCCTGCACCGCCGCTACGGACGACATCGAGCGCGGTATTGATTTCATCGAGCGTGAACTCGTGCGTGATGAGACCATCGAACGACAGCCGGCCGGCATTGTTGAGTCGAACAATGCGCGGGATGTCAACATGCGGTGCTGCGTCGCCGCCATGTGAGCCGGTCAACACCTTTTTGAAATGAATGGGCAAAGTGTAGATTGTGACCTTCTCGGATGGGACGCCGACAAGGACACAGGTGCCATCGGGATGGGTCAGATCGTAGGCAAGCTCGATCACGGACTTGGTGCCGGTCGTTTCGATCACTTTATCCGGCCCCCTGGCTCCCACTATATTGCGCAGTTCGGCTGCGAGGTCACCAACTTTGGACGCGTTCACAACATGCGTTGCCCCACGCTCTCTAGCCATCGCGAGCTTGTGGTCGAAGAGGTCGACACCAACAATTGGATAGGCGCCGGCGAGCTCGGCGAACTGTACCACGTTGATCCCGACGCCCCCAACTCCAAACACGACGAGCGACTCGCCAATTTTCACTTTGGCGTCGTTGTTGATAACCCCGGCGGCCGTCGTGACGGCACATCCCAAAAGGGGCGCTACCTTGAGGTCATATTCGGGCGAGAGCGGAGTCATCCGATTTTCGGACACCACTGCATATTCGTTGAACGTCGTCACCCAGCCGGCGTTCAGCTTCTCACCACGCCATTTGTAGGCAGGCGTAGGGCTTTGAATGCCGAGGCTCGGACGCCAATGCAGCACGACTGTGTCACCCGGCTTTACGTGGCTAACACCCGGGCCGATTTCAAGCACTCGCGCAGACGCTTCGTGCCCAAGCAGATGCGGTAAGAACTTGTCGGGTCCCTTGGCCGCTGCAATCTCGTTGATTTGCGCGCCGCAGATCGATGTGTGCAGCACCTTCACGAAGACCTGGCCGACATCGAGTACGTCAGGAATGGAGATCTCATCAACGATGAGCGGTGCACGCGATTGTGCAAGGATCGCGGCTTTGGCGCTCTTTATCTGCACGATTTCGCTCGCTCACTCGAAGTAGATGAACTCATAGTCGCCCGTATATTCAAAGTGGTTGTAAAGCCAGATCCACTCGGAGGTGTGCAATATGGATTCGGCCGTTAGAGCCCAGCACTCGAGATTGAATTGTTCGAGTTCGTTGCGATAGCCCTCGACCATGATGTACTTGTTCTTGCCGACACGCTCGATCTCTTGGACCGCCGTCTGCAGTTCGAACACGCGAAGATTATGCAGCGTTCCCAGCGAAATGACGAGATCGAAATGCTTATCGCCATACGGATATCGATCCTGCGCCCGGTAGCCGAATAGATAGGGCTTGACCTCCTCTTTGGCGCTCGCAAGTCCGTGTTTTGAAATATCGAACCCTGCAACCTGGGCGCCGGGCAGGAGCTTCTTAATCTCGTAGAGCAGAAACGCCTTGCCGCAGCCGACGTCGAGAATTCTGGAATCGTTCGTCAATCCATATAGATCGATGAGCGACTGCGCCACCGGCGTCCAGCGGCCTTCGATGTAACGGTATCCGCCATATCCGTAGCGTCGATCGCCATCCCAATAGTCGAATTCGTATTCCTTGGCCTTCACCATGCAATGAACTTTGTCGTCATTCATTCGGCCGAGATAGTCCCGCTTGGTCACCTTGTGCAAGGGTGTCACGATATTCAAAAGCCGACCCATGAGGGATTCCTCTTTAGATATCAATGCACGGGCGGACCGCCCCAAGTATGGGGCGTTCCGACGATGATTTTGGCGCGGGCAAGGGCCGCACACAAGACCGAAAAGCGGTCTGTCGCTAAGAAGGGCGCCAGGGCATCGATAGGGTTGGACCTTCGGCCGAACGTAGCCGCCAACACCGGCGAGCTGTCGTTTCGTCGATGTTCGCTCTGACGGGCTATATCGTTCACGTCGATAAGCGGATCGCCATTACCGGAGAGCTCCCCAGCGGAGCCTATACATATCCTCTAAACCCACTTATATAGCAGAGCAGGCGTATGGCTCGATTCTTTTGACCTATTCACTTTTGAGCCTGCCGGTAGACAAGATTTGAGATACGTCGGATTGCGATCTCAAGGATTGTATGAGCTACGGAGAGCATGTTCTTGAACGTAAGGGCCTTAGAGTCGCCCTTCTTTCGCTCGATGGTCCTGACTGGCACTTCCTTACAACTGAAACCCTCATCGAGAAGCATACAGATAATCTCCGCCTGGAAGCCAAAGCCACGCGTATTCGGATGCCAGCGCATAACGTTATAGCGAAGATGGACGGCTAAGCCGTTGTAGTAGTGCAGCCGATACTTAGTGATCGCATTGATCAGGAGTGAGTAGGCGCTTGATAGCGAGCGCCGAAAGAGACTTTTGCCCTCGGCCCTCACATAGTACGGAATGAGCATGTCTGCCTGGCCAATTTGGCTGAACACTGCGACCATCGTATCCTGTGGCTCGGCGTTGTCGCCGCAGATCAGACGATAGTACTTGCCCTTGCCGATGAACGCTGCGTCGAGGTAATTTTGAGCTAGGCCGCGATTCACCCGGTTCCGGCGTAATAGAATGCGCTTTTCCGGATGCGCAGCGATGTACGTTTCGACGAGCTGCGCCGACCCGTCGCATGAGCAATCATCGATGACAATGATTTCGTAGGCCACGCCACCGACTTCGGCTAGCGCCGCCTGGATCGTTTCGAGAGTGCCGATGATATAGGAATGTTCGTTATAGCACGAAACAAAGATTGTAAGGTCGAGCGGCGCCTCCTGCCCGGGGTTCGTGATGGAACCAGGATCATGCAAACGCGCCGAAGCTTCACTCAGAATAACTTCTGCGGGAAACAGCTCGGGAAACGTCATCGTTGGTTTGCCCCGATCGAATCGATGCGGACTGCAACCTGCTGTCGGGCGAAGGCCAGATAAGTGTAAACGATCCCACGATCATGAACGAATTCCTGGAACGCCAAATATTCGTGGCGTTCCCAATTTGGATAGTTGAAGTATTCGTCGAAAAGCATCACGGTGCCTGGCATGATCCGCTCTCCCAAAAGGGTCAAAATTGCCCTCGTCGAGCTATACAAGTCACAGTCCAGGTGAATGAACGCAACCGGGCCGGAGTGTTGCTCGAGCCATGGTGGCAAGGACTGATCGAACCAGCCACGATGCAGCCGGACATTTGCCGGAACACGCGGAAGCTGACCGCCCTTGTCGAAGGCACGAGTTCCGAGACTGAATCCGCCCCAAGCCTCTGGAAGGCCCTCGAAACTGTCGAAACCATGAATGACGTGACCACCGACGCGCTTAGCCATATATCGGATCGTACCGCCGGTGAAGACGCCGAACTCAAGGTAGTGGCCATCAATCGCAACGGCCTTAAGGGCGAAGTCGATGAGGTCGCGTTGGGTTTCGAGACCCAGCGCATCAGGCATGACCTTTTCGATATAGTCGACTGTACGCTGCAAGGCGCGCAAGGAACGTTCGCGCATCGGGTGAACCCGCCCCACGTCGGCAGCCTGATAGATGCCGCAGATCACCTTATAGAGGAAGTATTTGAGCTTGAAATTGGTGACGAGCATCAGTCCGGAACCCCGCTAGGTCGAAAGTTATTGAACCCGAAAATATTAACAGTGCATAGAGTCCTGAGCAGAGAGCTTGATTCTACTTGCTCCGTTAACCGAGCAAATAGGCAGTAGAGGAATTCCGGAGTGAAATTGGGAAACAAACTCATTCGCCGCCAGATGGAAGCGTGGACCTCACCGCCTCGAAGATTCGTTTCAATTGAGCTGTGGTGAAGCTGTCTTCGCTAGCACTGCGATAGATGTGGTAAATCATCGTCACCACCGTCACCATCGTCACCGGCCTGCCGTTATAGATTCCGTAGAAACAGGATTGCTCGATTTAGCGAATCGGGTTGGTGTACTCACCGCTGCGAACCTGAGCATCTCTGGTAGGGCCTGGTGACGATGGTGACGGTGGTGACGATGTTTCCGAAATAGATGCACGATGGGCGGAGACGAGTCTTCTGCCACCATGTGCTGGGCGGCTGAAATCGATTTCGATCCCCGCCGAGCACAGGCTCCCCGCCATTCGCCGCAGTGAATTGCTCAGCACGTTCGGGGCTTTGGGCCAGCGGTTCGAGTGTCGACTGCCTCCGCCGGAGATAGCGTTAAGTCGAATGAGCAGTTCGCTGGTGGTTCCGTTGAAGCCCTCGGTGGCTAACGCAATGAGCGGCTCATGCAGCGGCGATGCCTCGAGCGCCAGATTGCGCGCCTCGGCGCAGTTGGCCCGATAGGCTTCCAACGCTTCCCCGGTTTCCAACCCCAACGCCCCTTGTGCAGCGAAGCTAGCACACGTTCGAGCGGGTGGAAGTCCTGCCGGTGGAGGTACCCCGATGCCACGGTAGTTATATCCGACGGCGAGAAGGGTGACCGACTCGACCGCAAGCTTCGGAGGTAAAAGCCTCTGTCGGCCAGTATACGCCGCCTTTTTCATTCCCGCACCTGATCCACAACTTTCGGTAATAGCTCGAACCTGACCAGCTTTACCCTTCCGCGTAGACCACGCGAACCCCGGTGGGAGCCGGGTGGAAGGAGACGCCACCGATGTTGAAGGTAATGGAGAATGGGGCCGAAAGGGAAGCAGGCGACTGGCTTTTTGAGCTGGACGAGATCGCGCGGACGGATGGGAGCGCGGCGGATGCTGATGGGGCGCTGGAGGCGGAGGCCGACGAGTACGTCGCGCGTCATCGCGAGCAGCGCGACGAGACGGGACGGGCGCTGGTGGTCCACAACGGGCGCGCGCAATCGCGCAAGCTTACCTTGGGCGCGGGAACCGTGGAGCTTAAGGCCCCGCGGGTCAACGACCGCCGCCGTGACGAGCAGGGCCAGCGGCAGCGCTTCACCAGCCGGATTCTGCCGCCCTACATGCGGCGCTCGCCCAAGGTGGCCGAGGTGCTGCCGGTTCTGTACCTGCGCGGGCTGTCCACTGGCGATTTCCGCCCCGTGCTGGAAGGGCTTTTGGGCGAAGAGGCGGCCGGGTTGTCGCCGACCAACATCGCGCGCCTTACCGCCTGCTGGGAGAAAGAGTATACCGCGTTTGGCCAGCGCGACCTGAGCGGGCGCGAGTACGTCTACGTGTGGGTCGATGGCGTGCACTTCAACATCCGGCTGGAGGACGATCGGCTCTGCGCCCTGGTGATGATCGGGGCGCGGCCAAACGGCCAGAAGGAGCTGCTCGCGGTCGAGGACGGCTATCGCGAGAGCGCCGAGAGTTGGAAGACGCTGCTGCGCGAGCTCAAGCGGCGTGGGATGGCCGCCCCGGTGATGGCAGTGGGTGACGGCGCACTGGGATTTTGGGCCGCGGCACGCGCGGTGTGGCCCGAGACCCGCGAGCAGGCCTGCTGGTGCCACAAGCTGGTTAACGTACTCGACAAGCTACCCCAGCGGCTTCAGCCCCGCGCCAAGCGCGCGCTGCACGAGATGATGTACGCCGAACGGCGCGCCGACTGCGCGGCCGCCCGATCGCGTTTCGAGGCGGAATACCAGGCCAAGTACCCCAAGGCGGTGGAGTCGCTTACCGCCCACTGGGAACGTCTGGTCACCTTCTTCGACTTCCCGGCCGAGCACTGGAAGCACCTGCGCACCACCAACGTGATCGTATCGCCGTTCGCTACGGTGCGGCTGCGCGAGCGCGCGACCAGGGGCGCCGGTTCAAGAACCAAGGGGCTATTGATGGCGTTCAAGCTGCTCGAGATGGCGCAGCTTCGCGGGCGGCGCCTCGATGGCGCTCAGCTATTGCCGTTGGTTGGTGCCGGGCTGAAGTTCGCCGATGGAGTACAGCTCGATCCTGCGAAACATGTTACTCAGTCAACTGACAATCAACCAAGGGAAGCCGCCTGATCATGACCGCCCGATCCACAACATTGGAAAATAACTCGTCAGGTTCGCCAGAGAGGCAAGCAACTCAGCCGGTCGTAGCAAGAGAGCGAACCAGGAAGCCCCAGAAATAGGGTTCCACAGGAAGCGGATTGAAGTGGAGAATCGAGAGTGCCGAGTCCGAGGAAGGGTGGACGAAGGCGAAGCCCATCGACGAAGACTGGGTGAAAGCAGTCGCGGGACGCTCCGGGGACATACGAGGATGACAGGCTGGGAAGGAACGGAATGCGAAAGCTTGGAACCACTGGTGGACGGCCTAGGCTGGTGAGGAGCCGGCACAGCAAAGGCGCCGCATATAACCCGCGGAGCGGGGAAGGTGAGGCGTGTCAGCCAGTGGGGCGGATGGGGCCGAATAAGCGATGAGGGCTCGGGACAACATAACCCCGGAGCTACCCCGTTTCGGTGGACGGTACAGCCTATGCCGTGATCAAAGGCGGTCGCGAGGCGTGCCGGTTAAACCAAAGCTTCGATATCGTTTCGGCGCCACCAGACCCAGTGGACACTATCACCACTAGCTCGCGCGTGCGATTGGCGGTATGGCTCCGCGGGTTGCGGGACAGTGCCTACGGGTTGCTGATGCCAGTGCTCTTCTGGTCCGGACTAGCGGCAATGCTGGTTAGTACGACTATGATGGGCGCGAGGCGCGCTGCGACCGACCCGATTCTGCTGCTAGCGGGATCTACCTGGGTTCTGATGTTCAGCCTTATCATGCTGCTTGCGCTGATCACCGCCACGGGGCTTGCCACGATAGACTACCGGCATATCCGCTATCGTGCATTGCGCCCTTGCTTTCGGTCTGGAGTGCCATCCAGCGATTCGCCCCCAAGGCCCGGTGACGCAGCTGACTGCGTTAAGAGATCGTAGCCCACACAACTGTCGACAATTGCTGCTATTCATCTAGCCCGTCTCCGATGTGGCAAATGTCGCACGGCGGAGGGTTGGTTGTGTTTCCGGATCCCCCGAGAATCAGCACGACCGACTGGTTCCGTCAGTCGGCGCTGGGTGCTGACCACAAGCGTTCGCTGAATGCGTCCTCGCCGGTACCCCCGACCTCAAGTTCGCTCGGCAACAGTTCCAACGAACGCGCGTAGCGCCGCGTCGAGACTCCCTAACAGCATCTGCTCGAGGGCGCGCTTATCCAGCGGGTCGGGGCGAACTCCGGGTCCGCCAGGTCGGCAGGCTCAACTTATCTCCGGTGATGCTGCGCGCCCGCGGGCGTTCGACCTTCACTGGACTCCCAGCGCCAGCGAACTCGGCACGTGCCCGGTACGCAACGCCTGGCGCTCAGCGAGATGCACGTAGCGCGGCCCGCACAACGCGGCCCGCACCACTTCCAACTTCTATTTTGCAAGCGCCGGACCCGAGATACTACCGTGTCCCACAGCGCTTCGTGCGCCAGACAGCCGCCGGCAACATCGGTTACCGGTGCGCGCTTTGCTCTCGACCACGTCTCCTGCCATTCTTCTCCGTGGCGGCATCCCCTCTAATGGCAGCCTGATCTTTCGATTGGGTGGGGATTGTTCCCACTTCAATTTCGGCAAGCTTCGGGACATTTCCTGAGAATATGGTGAACGGTATGCTGAGATTAGGGTTAGGTTAGCGTATCGAACCGGGATCACTTCGATCGCATCTGAGGCGATCGCTCGGTCATGCACTCGCGGTGTGGGGGTGTCTTTGAATAAGCAGGATGTAGTTCGTATCGTCTCCGGGTCTGCGGGTCTCGCTGAGGCTAGTACCGCTAAGGTGGTAGACATGATTTTCGACACCATTCGCGGTGCGCTGAAACACGGCGAGTCCGTGGATCTCGACGATTTCGGCTCATTCCAGGTAAGAGCTTCGATCGACGATCTGGACGAATCGCTCTATCTTGAAAAGAATCCTGACGTACGTGAAGCGGTTCGCCGGAACGAGTTCACCTCCGGTCGGTCGCACTACCGCCGCTTCGGCCAGTATGAGAATCGCGAGGGCACCCCGCCGCCTCGGCGATCGCCTTATTTCCGTTTGGCAAGCCCCGTACCTCCCGCACATCTTCGGAAAAGGGTGCATGGCACCGAAGATCGAGCCTCGTTCGAGTCGGTAGGAGAAATCGTAGCGGGGGATTTGCTTGAGGCAATCCGCACGCGGGTGCAGCTCGGACCCCAGAGTAGGGTGCTCGACTTCGGCTGCGGCTGCGGCCGCGTTATGACCTACTTTCGCGACTTACAGTCGGCCTTGCTCTATGGGACGGACATTGATGAACAGGCGATCGCCTGGTGCAAAGAGAACCTAGCCGAGTTCGCCAGCTTTACTGTCAATAGCGATTGGCCACCCTTGCCATTCGAGGACGGCTTTTTTGATCTCATCTTTTCGGTCTCGATTTTCACTCACCTACCAGAGAAGATGCAGATTGCTTGGCTTGAGGAACTACGGCGCGCATCCAGGCCGGGTGCCTTGGTTCTTTTGTCTGTGCATGGAGAGCATCATTTACCAGAGGGTAACACCAGGAAACGGTTGGTGCAGGCTGGATTTCTTTATCAAACCGGGCATTCAGCCGACGGGTTACCGGATTTCTATCAAATGACGTACCACACCGAGCGCTACATCGAAGAGCATTGGGGAAAGTTCTTCCAGATCGAAGCTATACTGAAGAGAAGGATAAACGACCTTCAGGATCTCGTTGTCTGTCGTCATCGCTAAAAGGTCACTTTTGCGGCGATCATGGATGCCAATGGCGAGGTGAAATTGTGACGCGATCGCGATGACCACGACTTTCTTTTTTCCTAGCACTGTGGGGAGGCGGAAATGACCACAACAACCGCACCTCCGTCCTCTGGGCAATCTCACGCCCTGATCAGCAACTTTGTGGCAGGCGCGCCCCATCTCTACGGCGATCCGGGCTGGGTCTGCGGTAGCTCTAATGTCACGCTTCAGAAAATAAGTTTAGAGTTACCGATGAGTGTCTTATGTGTTGAGAGGTCCTGGTCCAGACGAAGGACTGGCGTTTTGGTTCCAGTTCGACGAACCGGTTAGTTGCTCGCTCCAGTTACGCCCTAGCTAGTGTCATGTCTCGTAAATAAGTGCAGCGTTACGGATGCTGCGTCTGAGCTGGTCGGTGGTTTTGGTCCAGCGGAAGGGTTGGGCGTGGTCGTTCCAGTTGGCCAGGAAGCGGGTGATGGC
>JBKQNE010000252.1:0-12619 GCA_052146355.1 Binataceae bacterium (SeqCode)
GGACGATGGAAACGTCGGCATCATTCGAAGCCCGGTCCGCGCCATCGTCCCACCCGACAATTGCTGATTTTGCTTGAAAATCAACAATTCGCCACAGACAAGATCAAAACCATTCCCGGTACGCCCCGTTCGCATGCGTTCGTCGAGCGGCTGATCGGAACCATTCGGCGCGAGTATCTGGATCGGATCTGGTTCTGGCACCAGAGCGATCTCCAACGGAAGCTCGAGGATTACCAAGCGTTTTACGACCAGTATCGCGGTCACACCGGACTGGCCGGAGTGACGCCCGCGGAAAGGAATGGCGCACCCGCACCGCCGTTCGCACGCCTCGACTCATTTCGCTGGCGCCAGCACTGCAATGGCTTGTTTCATACCCCAATTGCCGCCTGAGTTGGAATTCGCCACAGACTGGATCAGACGGACAGAGCCCGCGTACTCATCGATCGCGGCGGCTCGCGCAGCACGTATCTGGTTTAGGGCAGGCTTGCCCGCGTGATGCAGCTGCCATCAGTCGGATTAAGCTTGCCCTTGGACCAAACGTGATCCCAATTCAGCAGACTGTCATCCCGGCCATCGTAGGGGGGCACCCGGACACATCGGCAGTCGGCTGCGGTTAACGGCACGTTCAACACCAGGTATTCGGTGACGACGGACTGCTCAAGTGCCTGCGCGGCGGTGAGGGCAACGTTTCCTCCCTGGCTTACCAGGTAGCTGTTTTCGACCGAGTAGCCCAGGCCGGAAAAGCCCAGTCCGATCCCGTACAAATCGTAGAGAACGTTGGCCCCCGTAGTGCTTCCCGTGGGCGTAAAGGCGGTGCCTGTAAATTGAAAGATGGTCGCGCCGGTATTGATGGCGTTCTGCAACACCAGTGGAACCGTTATCATTGGCTGGTCGGAAAAACTCTCGGAAGCACAGTAAACCCGTTGGTCAACCGGATAGCTAGGATCGAGATCGGGCGTAGGGCAGTCGGCGGGCGTGTAATCCATCAAGTTGGCCAGATCCGCGGTTGCATCCGCGAATACGTTCGGCCAACTGGCTACCGCTGCCTTAAGCAGGCTGGGCGCCGCGGGTCTGCAACGCATCGCCACTAGGTCGTTGGTGCTCGAGTTGGGGTCGTCGGCGCCCACAAAATGCGCGTCGTCTATTGCCGGCAGCGGCGGCTGGTACAAAATGGTAGCGGTCATGAACGCGCGGGCCTGAATGAGTTTACCCTGATAGACCGAGGTCTTTCCGATGTTTTTGACTGCGTTCGCGGGGGCGGTGGTGGCAAGGAAGAGCACGCGCGTGAAATCGTCGTTAATAGCGAAGCCGGTATTTGGATCGGAGACGCGAGTGTTTTCGACCACCGTCGCCGGCGGGGGTGGTGGCGGCGGCTGGGCCTCGGCTGTGGAACCCGAATCGCAGGATGTTGTACCAAGCGCGACGCCTGCGACAAACATGCCCAGCAGTGCGGTCGTGACAAACCCGGCCCGCGCTTTATCGACTAGAGGGTTACCTATCATGGTGATCTTCCTTTTTGATGAATCGACTTAGTCCGATTCGGGTTTCTTAGACTTTTGGAGCAGCAGCACCTGAATCGTCTCGCGAAAAAAGCTTCTGGGCGGGAGAGTCTTCTTCAAGGACTTGCGGCGAAAATCGCGCGACGCACTCCAACCATCATTCGTCTCTTCGTCATCGATTCGAGTCTTTAACAGAAAGGCTACACAAAGCGCGAGGTCCGCCAGTTTGGCGAAGCATCACACGAGCCATCACACTGGGAGCAGACAAGGGTTACGACACTGGCCAGTTTGTTGCGGACTGCCGCACTTTCTCAAGGTCACTCCGCACGTAGCGCAGAACCAGGGGCGTAGGGGCGGCTCCGCGCTCGACGCTCGCACCGCACGCCATCCCGGCTACGCGACAGTCAACGGATCAGCAAGCGGGTGGAGGAGGCGTTCGGCTGGATGAAAACCATCGGCGGCATGCGCAAGACCCGCTATCGCGGGCGCGAGCGGGTGCAGATGCACGTGTCTGTGGCGAATTGTTGATTCCGCTTGAAAATCAACAAATCGCCACAGACGGGCAGGAGGTCAGCCAAGGCAACGACGGCTTGCGGGCCAACCGCTCTTTTTGCCGGTCAGGACAGTCGAGGCACGCCGACGGCGACCATCAGCAACGGACTCATATCAGCCCCATGTGGTGAGAACAGAGCGGTAGTGTCGTCATCATAGAAAGTCAGTCCGGTAGCGCCCCGACCAAGCGAATAGGCGGCGAGGTATGCGCGGCCGCCACGGATTCCAGCTTCGAGGTGCAGTGTTCTATAGGCGCGATTGCCGAGCAGGCTAAGGGCCTTCTCAAGACTCGCCATATAGACGAGCAGCGCAGCACAGTCGGCACCCAGTGGCTGTTCCAGACACAGGTAGCCGGCTTCGGCGCGCAGGTCACCTGTGCGCAACCGCTCCAGAGCATGCCTGCGCTGATCGTGATAAAAGGCCCCCGGCTCAAGTCCCTCGACCCCGTTGATGATGAGGTAGGTATGAACCATGGGCAGGACATCAGAAGATACCGGTGCGCTCGAAGCGTCTAGTATGGCCCCAAGCTCGCCGGATAGGACAGCCGCATGGGTAAAGTGACGTGTCGAACCGCGCCGCAGTATTGTGTCGCCGAGGCTCAGGCTGGCGCTGTGCAGCGCTGGCAGACTAATCAGGCTGGCCGCATCGCCAGCAGTTCCTGAGGATTGTGACGACAACTCAGCAGAGGTCGCCTGCGCTACAATCTGGGAGAGTTCGCCGACCTCCTCCAGCCGCGACGCTGCCTGAATCCGGGCCAGGTCTTCGTAGGCGCGCGAATCCCTTGAAAGCGGCACGGTTTCCAACTCCAATTTGTCCGGTCTGCTCGTAGCATGTTCAGTCGTGGCCTGCGTGCGACCCAGTGTGATCAGACAGTTCACGCCCTCGGTAATTCCGTCTACCCCCAGCAATGCCTCGAGTTCGGAATCGACGAAGAGTGTAACCACATCGGCCTGCAGGCCCTCCGCGGCGGTCGCTGCCAGGAGATTGGCGGCAATCATGCCAGCGTCCCAAAAACAGTATCGATACGCGCGGGCCCGATACTTCCATGTGCTGCGCCAATAGATCGACGAAAGCACCACCACTGCGCGTGCTTGGGCAACGCTGCTCCGACCGTCACAGACGCGTGCCAGGGCGCCGCGCTGGTCGCCAGTCCGCAGCCCGCGCAGCTTTAGGTCGGCGGGTGAGAAATGGTAGAGGCCCGGTTCCACATCCTCGACCTCACCTGCCGCCAGATAGATTTCTATCGGGTAGAGGGCGCCGGCAGAGGCCGCCGCGCGAAAGTGGTAGGTTTCGTCGCCCATGCGCCGGCTCCTGGTAAGTCCGCCGGCACAAAACAGCAGCCGCGCCAGCACCCGCGCTGTAAGCTCGCCGTCCTCCAGCAACTGCTCGCCGCCAACGATTGTTTCCAGTGCCGGCCTCGCCGAGAGTTCAAGGTCACGCGGTAGCGCTAATGCACCCGCCTGCGGATATATCTTGTACGCAAGCGGCCTATTCTCCCAGTCGAGCATGTGACCATCACTACGCACACTCGTGTACGAGTGCTTGGTCACTTCATGGAAAAAGTGCGCAATATCCTTCTCATGATTGCGCGAAGCCATCAGATGCCTCCAGCCGGTCAATCACAGCGGTAATGCCCGCGCGCGGACTTATCTTATTGTGGTATAGGTCGGAGAGTTGCCTCGTGTATGATAATTACTCCTCAGTACCACCGTGGTGATTCATCACCGGGGATCACCCCTGCAACCGCTGATAGACTCCAGCGAAACCCGGCGGACGCCACCCTTTGCTTGCGCAAGCGAGGCAAACAGAGGAGTAGGTGTGACCACCATTCTCGTAGCCGGTCAGGCTGACCATTCCAGCAGTTGGTATGGTTTTTTGGCAAGCAGTGCAAGCCGCAACCAATGCTACGTTATTTTCAGCGGAGTAGGCGCTCGGCATTTGCTTTTCCTCGTTGCGAGGACAAAACGAGTTCCCTGCACCGGACTAATGACAGAACGCCCGGCAACAGGTTTTCTTTAGGCCTTCGATCGGCTCGAGTGAGGTGGGGTCTGGCGTCGTGTCGTCGCGCGAAGGCGGGCGGGTACTACGATGCCGGATCGGTCACATCTAACACATCGTCAACATGACCACCTTCTTCTATCCTCTCTATGAGCTGGAAAAGCAATCACACACTTCGCGTGGCGACGGAGGTCGATCTGCTCAAAAAGAGAGAAGCAGTTGGAGCGCCCCCATCACATCAGCCGCGCTTTTATCTGCCGCCCCAGCTCCGCCATCTCGGCCGGTTTCATCCGATTCTCCGCGAGCACGAACAGTTGACGCTCCTCGGTCCGGATGTGGCGCTCGAGCAAACCGCAGAAACTGTCCACCTGGTCGTTCGCGCCAGCCTTGATCGCGGCGGCTTTCGCCCGAAGCTCGTGGTGCTCGCTCAGCAGTACGTCGATCAGCGACGCTTCCACACCAAGCACAGCGCGGAATGCGGGAAACAGCAGTTCCTCTTCAAGCTTCAGATGGTTGATCAGCCGATATTCAAAGAATGCACTGACGTGCTTCGCGCGCAGTTGGGGCTCACGCTTGGACAAGTCGCCGCTGCGTAATCGCCACGCCAGCAGCAGCGCGTCATGATGCTCGTGCGAAAGCGGAATCAGACTTTCGTGCCGCCGTGCCATGAACTGCAACTATAGCCGATCGGCCGTCGAGTCGGGCTATCCTGCGGGCCGGAAGCTGCTGACCGTCGGGATGGCGACCTCGGGGGGAGATCGCTACGCGGCCGAAACGGCGGCGCCGACGGCGCAGCGATGACGTTCAATTGGTCGGTGGCCTCCAGAAAGCGCGCAGTAAGCGGCTTCCAACCGTCCTTGGCGAAGTCCACCAAGCGAACCTCGCGCATCATAAAGCTGCGATCGCGCGCGACTCAGGATGTTACTTTTCGCGTGGACCAGGTTTAGAGAATCTACAGGTTCGAGTCCACTCCGCTCCGCCAAGGAATCGCTCGATCCGCGCGACGCGTTCCTCGATTAACCCATCAAGCTACGCCTCTGTGGAATAATTCCCTGTTCGGCTTTCCAAAACTCCCGGTACCACCGAGTAGGGAATTTCCACAAAAGCCTCAAATAGATGGTGGCATTTTCGCCGCGCAGTTGGACCTTGAGGAATTCCGGTACTTTCCATCGCTGTGCGCCCTGCCGCCGCCAGGTTTAACTCAGCTTGGCCTCGCACTGAAATTGCCGGGTTTGTTGGGTATTTCGTCTGGGATTGGCTGTCCGGTACTTGGCACGCTGCGTGCGGTTACCGACCTCGACTGCCGCTTAGAGGAGAACGGGTAATAACCGAATCATGCGAGAGAATTGCATATCAGTGTCGTGCGCCGAAGGTCATTCACCGAATCTTGAGGATTTGTGCGAAGCGATGTTCATCGAGGGTGCCCGCGTTCTCGGCTTCGCTTTCGACGCGCAGATCTCCGTTGAAGCACAAAAGAAGATCCTGCGAGCGGCCAATTCCCTGGTCGAAAAGCTTACGATTCTGTTGGAGATCCGTGGCGAGATCGAGCGCCAGTCGGAACTTGGCAACTAGCGGATCGAACTCTCGATTCTAGACCCCGATGCCGAGTAGGGACGACTCGCGTTTTGGTTGAGGTCGGAGATTCTCAGCTGCAAGCGAGCTTTTAGATCGTAAACGGAGAACCAAGAAGCGAAGCAAATCGGCAAAGGTTCAACCAGAGCAGGCAGGATTTTATCATGGACCGACGTCCTTGATTTTCGCGCTCCTCCCTTCAAATTCGTCACCATTTAGCCCGTTTCACGTGACGCCAGCTTTTTGCGCCCGTAGGTCCGTGCGGTCAAACATCGCCTTCACGAGACTCCACGACGACCCCTTCCGCGCCTTCGATGACGAACCGCATAGCAGTATGAAAAGAACGCGGTCAGGAATTGACCACACAACGCCGCCGCATCGGCTTCGGTCTCTGGTGCCACGAGATTGACGAACTCGCCGGCTAGGCCGTAGAGCACGGTCTGGTCGAGCGCTGGCCAGTGCGGCAGCTCAGGAGCGGAGATGGTTTGATATCCACTAGCTTTCAAGGATTCTTGAATATGATTTTACGTGCTCAGATTCTCAACACGTCGTTGAAGTCTTTCGCACTTGCCGGCCTTGCGATGCGCACCTGCCGGCATTCGCGCACAAAGCGTTGCGTTGCCCCGTCGGCGGCCTGCTCGCCGGCTGCATCGGCGTCGATGCAGAGAATCACTTCACGCACCACGTCAGGCAGCCGCAGCCCGCGCATCCCGGACGCGCTCAGCGCA
This sequence comes from Binataceae bacterium (SeqCode), assembly GCA_052146355.1. Classification (GTDB taxonomy): domain Bacteria; phylum Desulfobacterota; class Binatia; order Binatales; family Binataceae; genus JAFAHS01. The sequence goes on from JBKQNE010000252.1 coordinate 6,350, forward strand.
GCCCAAACCGCCAAGTCCGGGCAGGCTTGCGCGATGCTCAATGCGCTCTCGAGGCCCTCCGCGATTGGGACGGTCTCACTCGCCTTCGCAAATCTCACTGAGCAACCGGCGCATGGGTCGAGCATCATCTTTTGTCGTTCGACGTTCGCCTTGCAGCTCCCATCGGTTTCTAAAAAGGTGCGATGAATCGCGACGATCGCGCCGTCGGCGTTCTGGACTGCCGCGACCATGGTGGGCAAAGAGACGCCTGATGGATGCCTAAGATTGGGATGAAAGCGCAAGGATGTCGGGACGGCCATCGTGATGCCACGCGATAGCAGGTAGATTTCCACAATCGTTCCGTTTGCGGTTTGCGCCTCGCGCCAGATGCGCCGGGCGAACTCTGTTCGCTTCGCACCGTTCATTGCCCTCGTCGGTAGACGCGACGCGACGCGCGAGCCTAGCGCCGGACTCCGAGATCGGCCGCCCAGGGCGTTGATGATTGCGTGATACTCGCACCCTGCGAAGCACTTGATGAGAACCTTGTCGCTCTCGGTCTGGCGAATCGACGGCGACGCGTTGCGATCATCATGAGCGGGACAGCAGGCGATAAAGTAGCCGCGGCAGGAGTGCACGCCTTCGAGCTGCGCGAGCACGTCATCAAGCTTCATCGCGCGCGCTCGGCAGGGCGGGCACGGTGCCACGCTCGATGAGACGATCGATTTCAGAAGATTTAATCGGACCCTGCAGGAATCGAGTCGGCGATGCGCCGCGCGATCAGCCTATGGTACTCGTACCCTCGGGACTTTCGTTATCTCAGGTTCAATGGCATGCGCTATGACTACTCGTGGAATTACCCCCGCCCAGGATTACCTGAATATCTACGAGTACATTCGTCACAAGTAAGGTCCGGCACGAGTCCGCCGTAGGAGGGCACTGCAAATGGAAGCTCTTGCTGAATACGTCGAAGGCCTTCCCAATATCTGCGGGTCGGAGTCGACGATCGGGAACGCGATCGACAGAGGCCGGGATCGAAGCGTGTATCTTTCCGAAAGCTGCACCGACTTCCGCGGCGTGCGGAGCGCCGCGGCGATCGCCCTGCATATGCATCAACCGCTGATTCCGGCCGGCGGCGGCGACCTTCGCACCGCCGATATCATCAGCAACCTCAAGTATATGATGGACAACCCCGCCATTGGCGATAATCACAACGCGCCCGTCTTTCACTGGTGCTACAAACGGATGGGCGAATACATTCCCCAATTGGTGGACGAGGGTAAGGAGCCGCGAGTAATGCTGGATTACTCGGGCACGCTACTCCACGGCCTGCGCAAAATGGGACTCGACGATGTGTTCGAGAGCCTGAAGAGGATAACCTGCGACCTGGCCTATAGGCGTACGGTTGAGTGGCTCGGATCCGCATGGGGCCATCCGGTCGCGCCATCCATGCCGGTCCAGGATTATCGCCTCCACGTCAAGGCATGGCAGCACCACTTCGCCGCAATATTCGGCTTGGAGGCGCTCGAACGCGTGCGCGGATTCTCGCCTGCTGAGATGGCTCTGCCCAACCATCCCGATGTTGCCTATGAATTCGTGAGGACGCTCAACGAATGCGGCTACCGGTGGGTATTGGTCCAGGAACACAGCATCGAGCAGCCCGATGGAGGGAGCCCCCAGCGCAAGCACATTCCGCATCAATTGGTCTGCCAAAACTCCGAGGGCAAGACGGCCAGTATCCTCGCGATCATCAAGACCCAGGGCAGTGACACGAAGCTGGTGGGGCAGATGCAGCCTTACTATGAGGCGAAGGGGTTGTCGCGATGGGAGGTGGATGGCAAGCCGATAGCACCCTTGGTCACCCAAATCGCCGACGGCGAGAACGGTGGTGTGATGATGAATGAATTCCCTCCCAAATACATGGAGGTGGTGCGCGAGTGCTTGAGTTCCGACACCCCACTGATGAATGTTACCGAGTATCTGGAACATCTCTTCGCGATGGGTATCCGCAGCCAGGACTTTCCGGTCCTCCAGCCGCTGTATCAGAAACGGATATGGGACCGGCTCAAGCCGGGAGAGGGACCGGAAAAGCTCGCCGCAATCATCGATCAGCTGCATAAGGAAGACCATCGGTTCCATGTCGAGGGTGGAAGCTGGACCAACAACATCTCGTGGGTGCAAGGATACGACGCGTTGCTCGGGCCCATGGAACGGGTGAGTTCGCTTTTTTACGAGAAGGTGCTCAAACCAGGGCTACCCAGCAGCGAACTCCGCTACCGCAATGCACTGTTTCATCTGTTGGTCTCGCAAACCAGTTGTTACCGCTATTGGGGACACGGCGTGTGGCTCGAATACGGACGTGAGATCTGTCGTCGCGCGACCGAGATTCTGAGCCACGACTTCTGAAGGGCACAGACAGGTTGAAAATTGGAAACGAGCTACTTAAGTGACTACCGATCCGCTACTCAACTCCGCAGCGTAACGACATTCCCAGGTCGCGGGGAAGTCACGCCTTTTCACGCTAAGGTATTGGCGAACACAAAGGGGGACCCCCGCTTCACGCAGGATGCGGTCTTGAGCGAACCACACTACGGTCTTTACGTGCTCGCTCGGCCCGCGCCGTAACATGTCGCGGATCAATCAAGCACCGAAATTGCGCAAGATGCTGAGCCCACCATTGGTCTGCGTTCGCTACTCCGACACTATCGATTACGGCAAAAGACCCCAACTTATCATGCCACCGGCGCCAGTCGCGATAAAGCGCGTCCATGCTGTCAGTCATATCAACTCCCGCATTAACAAGTGCGGCGCGGGTCAATCGATATTCCTCATCAAGCTTGAGGATCGCTTTCACAATAACTCCAGTGCTGTGTTTCGGCAGGCCACAATTACGGCTACCTGCATTTCAGTCTATGCGTTGCCGGTCGACAATGATACACGTTGAAAGTGTTGTAGACTGCCTTCCCTGAATGGTTGAGCTCCTGACCTCAGTTTCCCGTATCACTCCGCGATGATGGACGCGCCGGAGCTCTTCGCTGATACAAGCCTTTCCTGACTACGAATAAAAGACGGCGCGGGAACCCGCGCCCCTATTGCGAGCTTTGACGAATTTCGGCCGCGAGACGGATCTCTCAGCCGGGTTACTTGGTCTGCACTGCGGAGTCGATCAAACTATCGGCGTTGGTTTCGAAAACATAGTGGCTGCGCTGGTAGGAGAAAAAGGATCTCGCCGCGGTGTCGATCATCGGCACGGCTTTCTTCGGTTGGCACGGGTGAGCCGAAGGCCCCGCCTGTTATCACAACCTCAGAGCTCACTCAGCTCGGGTCTGGAATCTTGCTTGAAACTCATCTCGTGTCTGGTGCTCATCACACAACCTCCCCGCGGCCCGCTCCCGCGGCCACGCAACCGCTACTGAGCTTTACCGAGGCAAAGCCAGGCGGCCGAGCATCCGGTTTCAGAAGCCGGATGCTCTCCGGATTGGCCGTTAGCGTCTTTGGTCTCCCGCCGAGAGATACCTATTTAGTTCACCTGGATCTTGACCGGCTTGGACTCGGGACGCTTCTCGACCGTAAGTTCGAGTACACCATCGGTGTAGGCCGCGCGGATGCCGTCGTGGCTCGCGTCGAGCGGAAGCCTGAATGCGCGCCTGATGGGGCCGTAGGTCCGTTCCGCGACATGAACTTCTGTCTCCTGCGGCCACTCGGGCCGCTTCTGCTCGGCAGCGACAGTCAACTGATCATTTTCCACCTGCACGTCGAGCGACTCACCCTTGAGCCCCGGCATCTCGAAGTAGAAATGGTAGGCATCCTTGTCCTCGACCACGTCCGCCCGGGGCGTCATATCGCCGCCCGTTGCTCGCTCGATATCACGCCGAAAGCTGTTCAGACGATCCACGAGCCATCTGTTGCCGTTCCATCCGTTTTCGAACACGAGTTCCATGTGAAACCTCCCGCCGTCGCACGACACGTTAGCATTGTCTTTGGGTTTCGAGGTCACCCGACCCTTGCGCCGTGATTCCTCAACCGGTTGGGGGCGTTTTTGCAACTCTTGGTGTAGAGGTGACTACGAATTGTACGCCCAATTCTTAACATAAGCACGAATTGTACAATTGCATGCCACCAAGCGTCCTCGACGGTCGATGAAATCGTCTTTGGCTTTGTCGAGTATTAAATGAGATCAATTAGCGGTACTAATTTGACTTTGTTAGTAGACTGATCTAACGTCAAAGTTGGATTCGGAATCGATATAGGACTTGAGTCCGAATTTGTCCAGCCTGATAGTGGCCCTTCCGCTAGTCTTTGACCACGTTCTGCTAGACCACAAAAATCGTAAGAACAGGAAGGCTTGAGGGAGACGTTATGGAACGACTTCGTCTTCGTTCAATCCGGAATAGAATCCTTGCAGCTGAAATGGCCGGACTAGCTGTGTGTTCATCGCTGAGCGCCTGGTCCGGTGGTGGCGTTGGACTCGCCACGGGTGCAATTGTAGGTGCAATTGTCGGCGCACGAGGTATCGGAGCGTTTATCGGCGCAGTTCTCGGAATGGGCGTCGGATACACTGTCGAGAAGAGTTTGAAGAATTCAAAGAGCCGTCGGGCAAGTGTCCTAATCTGATCACATCGCAACGGGGCCAAGATGACTCACAGCGGCTAGGGCTGGAGTGAGGAGGTCGGAATTTGACTTACCAATGTCCACGTTGCATGCAGAGGTTTGATCACTCACCAAATCCCATACGAGACGGCGAGCATTGCAGGTGGGAATGTCCGCATTGCAACCAACTGCTGATATGGGATGAACCTGTCGGTAGGTTCCGTCCCGGCACCATCATCAGTGGTCCACCACAACCCTGCCGTCATACTTTTCGTAACGAGGCAGGCGCGATGGTTCCACGGTGAGTGGAAATCAAATTAGGGCGCGACCCGGTAGTCGGACCGGCTTGACCAGCAGCCAACGAAACCTGAAAGGACTGTCGTGCGCCATGGTGAGGGACGATCTGGAGTTATGACGAGGTGGATGATTCCCCTCCCACGGGTCGCTGACCAGCGCCGTGACGGCCGGAAAGCGAAAGGAGGAAATGGGAGAATCGTGCGAGCGCTGCGGCAGGCCAGGTAAGCCGTGCGCGATTCACGATCCCTGTCCTTACTGAAAATCCCATCGCAACGAAAATCGGGACTAGGTGCAGGGACTCGGAGCTACCAGCCAAGACCTGTCCTCCGCAAAAATTACCGGCGTGACTTGAAACGGGTTAAATTGCGACCAATTTGGAAAGAGAGGAGACCAAAACCAGAGGACATCGATCTATGTTGAGAATCCGATTGATCACATTTTCCAATTCGACTGGCTTGTCAGTTGACCTCTGCATCGGAATCCCATCTCGTCGATCTGCTTGCTTCCTGGTGGTCTTGTCTACCTGTGTTCCTCAAAACCCGATCCACCTGAACGGAGACACAGAAAGTCGGCGGGACGGTTCGTGCGTAACTGATGAGCTGAAAGTGTTATCCTATTGCCGACCTGTTAGTACCAAGTGCTATATTGGCAGCTTAGCCACTCGGTCCGGAGGAAGCGATGCCACGTAAAACCATAAGCCCATTTTCCCAGCTTCAGCAACACGCGCGAAGACTTGTCGCCGGTCTCGCCAACGAAATTCGCTCCAAGAAGACTGAGCTTGTGCGCCTGGAGCAGGAGTTCGAGAAGTTTACCGGGCTGGCGAGCCTTCGCGGCAGTACCCCAGCCGCCAACCGAATTAGCAAAGCGGTTGGCCGCACCGATTGGAGCCAAGTCCTCGCGAAGCTCCCCAAGGAGTTCAAGGCTTCGGACATCCGTAGTATTCGAGGCCTCAAGAGCAAGCGCCCTTCCGAGCTCTTCGCCGCCGTTACCCGGTGGATCGATTCGGGCGTGGTCAAGAAAAAGACACGCGGGGTGTACCTGCGAACCAAGTGATAAGCCGCGTTTGACGGGGCTTGCTATCGAAGATTCGCGACGACGCTTCCGATCCCGCGAAATTGGATCGACGCGGCTGATCGCTAGCCTTGGGCCGGTCGGTTCAGGAACTGGACGATATCGCGGGCACGGTTCAGTTTGAGATTTCAGGCTTCCATTTTCCTTGACGGCCACGTTCCCACTCAACGATCCACTCCTTCACGCTGCCCTTCAGGGTCTCTGAATCGCGGCAGATTTGGGCGTGTATTTCGGCGAGAGATTTGCGTTCGGTCCAAAGCCGAAATGACAACTCCTTGGTTCTTTCTCCCGTCGGCATTTCCAAGCTCCTTAATGCATCTTATGGGTTACGATATA
>JBKQNE010000253.1:0-11630 GCA_052146355.1 Binataceae bacterium (SeqCode)
CTCCGAGCTTTCGGCCGAGTCGGTCACCCTCCTCGCCGTCGGATATATCTACGGTGGCATCTGGGCACCTCCACCGACAGGACTTTCACCTGTTAGAACGAAAGCTAGCTTCGCTGCACCGCCACACCCTTGAAGGAAATCACGCGGCGAAGAAATGCCGCGCGAGATCCTTCACTCCGAGGACTCCGTTCAGGATGACGGACAAGTTGGTCAAGTCATTTGTTGGACGGCACGCTAGAAGTTCTTTCGGACGAGACACTGGGCGGCTCCCGGCGACCTCTTTCAGACACGGTTCAGCCAGCTGATCTCCTGAGGATGGCTCCCTACCGTTTTTGTTTTCAGCGATTCGGTGGGCCCTCTCGACAATTTGAGGAGAATTGTTGTTTACTTCTGAAGTAATATATCCTCCAATAATATATTGGTGCGGGGGTACTTAACAGGTAAGCTACTTGCGCGTATATTACTCGCATGGGAAGGGTACCGATTACAGTCATGGGTTACCGATGCGAGCGTTGCAACCATGAATGGATACCGCGCGATTTCGATAGCGAACCGCGAGTCTGCCCTAAATGCAAAAGTGCTTACTGGAACAAGCCGCGAAAGAGCATGATGAGCTACGACGATTTCAAAGCGAAAATCGTCGGAACGCTGAAAGACGCGAACGGTGCGCTCACTTGGACAGAGATTCGCACGCGGGCTGCGCTGCCGCAGTTATTTCCGAACAATGGATGGGTTCACAAGATGGAACAGGATGCGGGCCTACGTAGACAACGAGATCAGCATGGGGTAATTCATTGGCAACTGACCGATGTCGCCAATCCAACGCCCGCTAAAGCTTCCAAGCCGGTCCGCACGCGCGCAGGCAGAAAGTAAGGCGCTGTGGAATGAGGCACGGTCAGTGAAAACCGCCACCTTTTTCACTATCGGTTATTCCGGCTATAGCATCGAGCGGTTTTTGGAAAAGCTGTCAGAGGCTGGTGTTCGCTGCGTCGTCGATATTCGATACACCCCACTAAGCATGTACAAGCCCGAGTTTAGCCGTGGGAATTTTCAACGCGCCTTGGAAGCCGCAGGCTTCGATTACATGCACGTTCCCAAATTGGGCGTGCCACGCGATATTCGCGCGCGAGCTATCGCTACCGGAAACCGTGAAGTGATCTGGGAGTGGTACGACAAGACCGTTGTGGAACCATTTCTCGGAAGAAACCTGCACGAGTTTATGAACTTAAATCATCCAGTGGCGCTAATGTGCGTGGAAGCCGACCCCACAGAATGTCATCGTCATCGCCTTTCCCGTGCGCTTGAGAAAAACGGATTGCAAGGGTTCGACCTATAGCGACCTATGGCTTGGGAAACCAAGCGCGTCTTCATCGTCGTGAAGACGTATCCCAATCCCGCTCACAAAGGCACCGAAGTATCTTGTACTGCCGCGATCACCGAGCAGGGCACCTGGGTGCGCCTGTTTCCAGTCCCGTTTAGATTGCTCGATGAAGATAAACAGTTTCCGCGCTATTCATGGATCGACGTGAGCGTTCAAAAGGCGTCAGATTCACGCCCAGAGAGTTTCAACCTCAATCCGGATTCGATTCAGATAGTGCGCGAAGTCGGAACCGCCCATCTGTGGCGGGAAAGGAAAAGTTTGATCTTACCGTTGAAGCGTCACTGTCTATGCTGCATTAAGCAGGAACAGCAAGCGCAAGTTGCAAAAGCACCTACTCTTGGCGTTTTTAAACCCGCAACAATCGAACGGTTCTCAATCGAGCCGTGCGAGCCGGACTGGACCGCTGAAGAAAAAACGATTCTGACGCAAAAGGGATTCGGATTCTCTAAGATGCCGGAAACCCCGCTGCAAAAAGTCCCGTTCGATTTCAAATATCGGTTTCGCTGTCCAGAACAGGGTTGCAAAGGCCACGAATCAAAGTGTCTGGATTGGGAGTTATATCAAGCGTATCGCAGTTGGTCGCAAAAGTACGGAACGGGCTGGCAGGCCAAACTAAGACAGAGATTCGAGCAGGATGTCATCGGCAACCGAGATACCTATTTCTTTGTCGGGACGTTTCGAGCGCACCCGAAAGAGTGGGGTATCGTCGGTTTGTTCTTGCCGATGCCCGATCCGCAAGCACGCTTTGATTTTTAGCAACAGATTACGCGGAATGCAGGTCGGCGCTGTTGCTGTAGGCTATTGCGGGGCGGCCTCGTTCGTAGACGATGCGTCCACCGATTAGGGTCATGTCGACGGTCAGGCTCAGGAGTTCGGCGGGGCTCATCGTTGCGGGGTTGCGCGGCAGGACGATGAGGTCGGCCAGCTTGTCCGATTCGATCTCGCCCGCATCCAGGCGCGCGAGCCGGGCCGCATCGCGGGTGAATAGCGCGAACGCCTCCGGCGAAGTCAGGCACTCCTCCGGCGCCAGCACCTGTTCGTGAACGGTTGATCGCGAGATGGCGGCGGCGATCGCGGCAAGCGGCCGCGCCGGCGTCACGGGGGCATCGGTCGCGCCCGCCAGCTCGATTCCCGCAGTCTTGAGGCTGCGCGCGCGATAGAGATGCGGCACCAGGCCGGGTTCTTCGAGATACTTCGCACCACGGAAGTGCAGGAAGCCAGGATTGGTCACGACCCATGCTCCGGTTGCCGCGATTCTCTCGATGTAGTCGGGCGGGATGGTGCCGCCGTGTTCGATGCGGCAGAACGGGAGCGGCAGGTCGATTGCGAACTGGCGGCGCGCAAGCTCGATCGCATCGAGCACCTGACTCAGTTCCTCGACTTCCGTCACGTGGTAAGCGCAGTCGAACCCGCCGCCGAGCGCGATTCGCGTGCGCCGCGCCATCGTGGAGTCGTCGCGCTCCTCGCCCGGCATGAATTTGAGGCCCGCGATTCGGATTCGTCCGGCACGCGCATGCTCCACCGACTGCTTCAGGGAATCGAGATTAGACGCGCCGACCATCACGCTCGTGCGCTGGCAGATGGAGCCCGAGGTCACCAGCTTGCCGAACAGCGCTACTTCGTCGGGACCGTTGCGAACGGTCGCATCGGTGAAAGCGGTTACACCGGCGGCCGCCAGCTCGCGGCTCAACACCCGCGCGCGCGATTCCACTTCCGCGGCGGTGACCCGCGGGAGATGCTCGCTAAACCATTCCTCCATCCCCACGAACAAACCGATCAAGCGCCCGGTCGCATCGCGAATCATCTGCGCACCGTCCGGCGGACGGAATTTCGGATTCTCCAGCCCGAGCTGGTTTATCGCGCGGCTGTTGAGCCACGACGCATGGAGAGTTTGATGCCGCACGCGAAGCGGATTCTTGGGGACAGATTGGTCGAACTCCTCGCGGGTCGGCCCGCGCTTTTCGGCGATCAACGTTTCATCGCATCCAAAGGCGCGCAGCCAATTTCCCGGCGGAGTCTTTCCGGCGGCAAGGCGCAGGTCCGCGAGCAGATCGCCGACCGTCCGGCAGCGCCAGACCGAAAGCCCGGTGGCGACGGCCGCAGCCTCGAGGAAATGGAGATGCGAGTCGATGAACCCTGGGGCAACCGTGCGGCCCGCGAGTTTCACCAGATGGGTGCGCGAGCCGACGAACGCCTTGAGCAGCGGAAATGATCCGTACGCGACGATGCGTCCGGAAGAGATCGCGACCGAATCGCTGCCGGGATGGCCGAGCACCTCCCCTTCATGGAGGACCAGATCGGCCTTACCGGTTTGATTAGCCACGATTGGTTGGCAATCCGTACCGGGCGACCGGAATGCGCCGCCCGATGCGGCAATTGGCTCAGTCCGATGAGGGAAGCGGCTTCGCTTCTTTGATCTTCATTTCGCCTTCGCAACACTCGAGCGGGCCAGTCCCGGCCTTGTTACACAAGACCTCGGTGCCGCACTTTTCGCACAGGTAGCGTTTGCCCAATACGTTTGCCATCGACCCTCTCCTCTGACTCGAATCCGAAATATTCGACCTTAAAGTATTACTTTAATCTTCAATTAAATGGCAGATCGCTCACGCGAGCGACGACTTCTCCCTTCAAACCCGCTGCGACGACCTTCGTACCGGTCTCCCAGGCGCTGTGATGAAGAATCGCAAGGCCGATTGCGCCGAAGCGCGGTGACATCGCGATGCTGGTCACGACACCCACTTCTTTTCCATCGAGCCGCGCGGCGGCACCAGGCTCGGGCGCGCGATCGCCTTCGAAACGCAGCCCGAAGAGTCTCTTCTTCAGGCCGCCGCGCGCAGTCGCCCGCTCGATCGTTTCCTGCCCCAGGTAGCATCCCTTCTCGAACGAAATCGCGCGGTTCAGCCGCGCTTCGAGCGCGATGGTTTTGTCGGTGGTATCGACGCCGATTTTCGCGACGCCGTTTTCCACGCGGATGATCTCGGTCGCGGATTCGCTCACGGGTTGGAAGTCCGCGCCCAGCGCTTCGATGCCGGCGAGGATGGAATCGGCATGGTCGGCTGGAAGCAGGATCGTCGATGCCGGCGATCCGAAACGGGGAAGGTTTCCCACGAAGACGTCTCCGGCGCGGAGGTGGCGCCACTGCGCGAGCGTGGCCGCATCGACGGCGACCGTGGCGACGGCTTGGGCTGCACGCGGCCCTTCGACATCAATCACGACGAGTTCCGGCACTGCGAGGTCCGGCAGCCCCTCAAACTCGACATCATCGGCAACGAGCAGCCGCTCCAGTTGTTCCCGCGCCCGCGCCCACAGGACGGCGTCGATTTCGATCAGAATCGAGTCTTCCGCGACCCACGCAAAGAAATCCGCAATCACGTGTGCGTGCTCGGTCAGAAACAGCGCCGGCACTATTGTCCCCGCGCGGGCGTTTTTGATGTCGTTGCTGCACATGCCGTGAAGGAACGACACGCGATCGTCGCCGACCACGCGGATTACTTTGCGCCCGCGGACAACCCGAACGCCGGCGCCGCGCTGAAGCGCGCGATACTCGGCGATTGTTCGGGAGTCACTCCCGGAGGAGACGCTGACGGTCTCGGCGATTGGCTCAGAATTCTGCACGTCTATAGAACAGCGGCTTTTGAACGACCGGCTAAGATTTTACTAACAGATCGCGATCCTTCGCCACACCCCCTGTGGCGGGAGAAGCGCATTGCAGAACCAAGGAGCGCTTCGCGAACACGGTACCGGGTTCGCTTGCGCGCAGAGGATACTTCGTCCCGTTGGTCCTCAGCGCGGGCTTGCGCCCGCAAGCCAAAGAGGCTGTCTCGGCGATCGAGTTCAAAGGTTCTCACACCCACGGGATTCCTCGGAAAAGAATCTCGGAATGACACCACTTTCCGACGTCACCTGAAAGACAAAATCCTCGCCACGCAACGAAATTCAGAATTAGTAGATCAGGACTCCTCGCTAGCTCGTCGGCAGCTCACTTCGCTCAGGATGACACCCAGTGCCATCTGGCGCCCTTCTGCCTTTCTGCAAAGGTCTCCTGCGGCAGCAACGCCGGTTCGGCTAGCGGCGCCACTTGGAATATAATCATTCCAACAGGAGCGAAAGATGGGCGCATTTCTATTGGGTTTGATTGTTGGCTTTTTTGGCGCACTTGCGCTCTTCATCTACAACGAAGGGGAGCTGTTCCTGAAGCTCTCTCAGCAAATCAAGCAGACCGTCCAGCGCTACAAACAGACGCCCTGACCAATGACGACGGGCCGGCCAACCGCGCTCCCGGTTCGAGGCGTGCGGAGCACACCCCACTGGTTGGGTTGTTGCTGCGCGGCAGCCGCGGTGGGCGCGGCCCTGATACTTGGTTTTCTCGCGCCCGCGGCGATCGCATCTGATCCGCCGAAGGTCGTGATCACTGCGCGCGTCCCAGGCGATGAGACCACGCACATCATCGGCTTCCTGGAAGGCAACGACCTGAAGTCCGCGGGCATCTTCGACCACGGAGAAAAGCTGAAAGACATCCAGGTCAGCGGCACGCCGGGATCGCAGCGCGTCAACTTCGACTTCGCGATCGAGCCGCTTTCGCCAACGATGATTATCGAAGTTACCGACAGCCTTGGGCGCTCGGGCGCGGCGAGCGTGGCGGCGGATAGCTCCGCAGCGCCCGCGGATACTGGCATTCCGGCCGCATCGGCAGAGGAAAGCGGCGCAGAGACGGAGCCGCCTGCCGCACCGCCGCCGGAGTCATCGGGCAATACCGCCGAAATCCCTCGCTACAATGGCGGTGCGACACAGGGCAGCGAATCGCATCGCCGGTTCGCCGGCGGCGTCGGCAGCCGGATGACGCAGGTCCATATTGGAATCATGACCGTGCTGCCGGTGATCTCACAGCCGGGCAGCTATGAAGTGACGGGCCAGATCGCAGGTGCCGGCGTCCATCGCGCGGGCATCTACGTGGGCGGCCGACCCGTGAAGCCGATACCGGTCACGGCCGGCGCCATCAGCCCCTTCGACGTGGTGTTTCCGTTGACGGGCGGCAGAGACGCAACGATCCGCGCATACGGCGCCGGCAACAACTTTGTCGAGATGCCGATCGATTTGAACGGCGCGCCGACGATGGACAGCAATCCGTATGCGCGCTGAACGGATTGACATCCGTCGACGAAAGCGGCCGAACGCGGGTACAGACAGTGTCTCGACGACAGCAAATCGTTATCAGTCCGGCGAGTGTGACTACCGAGTGTCGGGCCACAGAGATAAGGTCGCCGCGTAACATCGGCGGCGACTAAAGCGATGAAACATCGCGCGCTTGAAATCGCTTGAGCGAAGTTCAGGAACGACCGAACGCGGGGTAAGGCTGCCGGCCTACTCGACGGTGGGCCAAGCTCCCCTCACAGAGCCGAAGTGTTTCTTCAGAGTCGTTAACATTTCGACTGACGGTTCAACCGGCTTTCCATCCGAATTGAGGTATAAGCATCCGACGTCTGCGGCCGGGAGAGTTGCGATCAGACGACGCGCCGATTCCACCGCCGCCATCCACTCCTGCCGGAAGTCCTGGACAGAGTAGCCCGGTCTTAAATTCAGCGCGTTGAAATCGTCGACTGTAAATCTCGCCAAACGCGCAGCTTCATTGAGCAACAGCTCTGGCGTGTAGCCGGGATCTTTTCCGGCCCCCGCCCAGCAGGTGGCGCCAAGTGAGAGCATCGTTCGATGAAAATACAGTACATCTATCGCATCGCGTGGTTCCGCCCGACCAACCAGCGCAAGCAATTTGTTGATGCCCGCGTCCCAGACACTTAGCCGGAAACCCAAGTCGGGTTCGCTCTCGATGGGAAAGAAGCGAAAAGCGGAGTCGAAGGCCCAGTCCAGCCGCATGGAGTCACTGCCGAGTGAGGCGACTGCTCTCTGAAACGCCGGCTGGCGTGATTCCCAATCAACCCTGTATCCGTGGTTCGCCAGCGTTTGCGCATCGGCGTCTGCGGACGCGAACACACTTTCAGCAGTGTCGTGAAACAGATCCGCGTCGTCAGAGTAGCGCGGCGATTCAGGGGCCTGGTTGAGTACAATACCGCCGGCGACGTAGTTTTCCGGGTTCCGGTTTGCAGCAAGCAATTTCAGAACCTTGCGCTGGAACTCGGTTAACGGCATAGCTCCGCTGCTATTCGATATGTCCCTCTGTTTCCCTCGGAGCGTAGCCGCCGAACGATTAGCGGAATCGTCTCTGCGGTGATCTCAAAGTTGTCGGGGAAATCCCAGAAGCACAACGCCTTGTAACGGCGAAAGCTTTCGCGAGCCAGCCTGAGCTTCCGATCCCCTTCTTCCTTGACCCGCAGAGGTTCCATGGCATTATTTTACTCCGCTCAGCGCGACTGCGGGAAGCGCACTCAATGACATGGCGCCTCCTGTGGCGTAAACTGGAGACTCTTTGCCCGAGCCGAGCACTCCACTGCGATCGTATCGCGCCTCAGCACGGGCTTGCGCCCGCAACCCAAAGAGGCTGTCTCGGCGATCGAGTTCAAAGGTTCTCACACTCACGGGATTCCTCGGAAAAGAACCTCGGAATGACACCACCTTCCAATATTGGTTGAGTGATTTTGCGGGAGAGAGGTGCCACTGGCGAACGACACTTGGAGACAAAATCGTCGCGTCATGCGACGAAACTCGGAAGTAGTCGCTCAGGTCTCCGTACCGGAACCTGAGCGACTTGCTCCGCTTTGCAGCGTTGGGATAGATTTTCTTCTTTAGCCTTCGCTTCGAGAGTGCAGAGACGATGTTGATTCAAGCGACGCAACTCCGCGCCGGAATGATCCTGGAGTACAACAAGGACCTATGGCGCGTCATGACCGTAACCCACATCACGCCGGGAAACTGGCGCGGGATGGTGCAGACCAAGCTGCGCAACATCAAGAGCGGATCGCAGACCGAAAACCGGTTCCGGTCGGAAGATCGCGTCGAACGGATCATCCTGAGCCAGCAGACGATGCAGTTCCTCTACCAGGACGGCGACGAATTCCACTTCATGAACAACGAGAGCTTCGATCAGATCACGATTCCCAAGGAGCTGATCGAGGACGTCGCCGGATTCCTGACCCCCAATCTCCTGGTCGAAGTCGAGTTCTACGAAACCACGCCGCTGAACGTGACGCTGCCCAAGACCGTGAGCCTCAAGGTCGTGCGAACCGACCCGGGGATGAGGAACGCGGCGGTAACCAATACGCTCAAGCCCGCGACGCTCGAAACCGGGCTCGTGATCCAGGTGCCGCACTTCGTCATCGAGGGCGACACGATCACGATCAACACCGAGACCAAGGACTACCTGTCGCGCTCGAAGTAATCGCGTGGCCGGATGGCCATGCCGTTGCCCGCGCCACAGGGACCGTGACGGAGACACCTCCGCCACGCGCCGGCGGAGACACGGACTCCGTGTTCCGCCATTTTGAGAACGCCATAGTGGACCGCCCAAAACCAATCAGAAGACGCGAGACGCGCAGAGCAACCGCGCCGCGCAGCCCAATCCCGCTGCGCAGCCTGCGCTTCGAACCTCATCTTTACATCGCGCAGACTCAACCCGGCTTCGAACCCGTGGCTTGGAGCGAGATCGAAGCCCGGGTGCCATCGGTTCGCGAGGTAGCGCGGCGCGCGGTCCCGGATCGCGCGGGATTGACGATTTTCAGCACGCTGCGGCCCGAGGCGATGTCCGCGTCGCGATGTTGCGAGGATCTGTTCGCGCTCGCCGGTTATCGATCGGATATCGATTCGGAACCGGCTGCGCTGGATCGGATTCGCGCCGCTGCGCGCGAGGCGCCGTTTATCGATGAAGCGCTCGACGCACGCGTGCATTTGCTGAAGGGCTCGCGGGCGGGACGGCGGCTGCGCTTTCGCGTGATCGCGCGGCAGGTGGGCGAGCACGAGTTCCGGCGTATCGACCTGCAGCACGCGGTCGAACGCGGCATCGAGGAACGCCGCGACCATACCTGGCGCCTCGATGAGGCCGCGGATGTGGAGCTGTGGGCGACGCAGATAGGCAACGAGCTTCTGATCGCAGTGCGGCTCAGCGACGAACGGATGCGCCATCGCGAGTACAAAATCGCGCATCGGCCCGCGTCACTGCGTCCGTCGGTCGCGGCGGCGATCGCGTGGCTGTCGGAACCGCGCGATGACGACGTAGTGCTCGATCCGTTCTGCGGCGCCGGAACCGTTCTGATCGAACGGGCGCAAATGGGGCGCTACCGAAACCTGATCGGCAGCGACCGAGACTCCAAGGCAATGCGCGCGGCGATGGAGAACGTCGGCCCCCGCTACAAGCCGATCGAGTTGCACGACAAATGGGACGCAGGCGCATTGCCGCTGGCGGACGGGAGCGTGACGAAAATCATCACGAATCTGCCGTGGGGAATAAAGTCCGGTTCGCACGCCGAGAACCGCCGCTCGTACCGAGACTGGATCGCCGAGTTCAATCGACTACTGGAACCGAAGGGCAAGATGGTGTTGCTGACGGCCGAGTGGCGGCTGATGCGCGATCTGATCGATCGCCGCGCGCTTGCGGTGGAAAAGGCGATGCGCGTGACGATCCTCGGCGCGCCGGCATCGGTGTACGTGTGCGGGAAGCTCTGATCGCTATGGACCACTCAACGCTCTCGACCAAAGGGCAACTTGTTATCCCGATCCGATTCCGAAAGGCATTGAACCTGCGGCCGGGGGATAAGATCGAGCTGACTCTTGAAGGGCAGAGATTGATCCTGGAGCGCGGATCGCGGCGCGCGGCCAGGTTGAGACGAGGGAAGTTCGGACGCCCAGTCCTGGTGGCGGCGAAGGGAGCTCCGGCGATGACGACGGAGAGCGTCAACGCGTTTCTCGATGAGCTTCCGTGAGTCATCTGCTCGACGTCAACGTTCTGGTCGCGTGTGGATGGCAGTCGCACGCCGATCACGTCCGAGCGAGCCGCTGGGTCAGCAGCGCGAAGTCCTTCGCTACATGCTCCGTGAGCGAGATGGGTTTTCTCAGGGTCAGCCTTAGTCCCGCCTTTGGCGCGAGCTTCGACGACGCGATGGCGGCGCTCGACGCGATCGTGCGCATGCGCGGGCATCGGTTTTTGCGCGACGGCACCCGGGCGGCATCCTTGCCTTTGGTCAGCAGCACCAAGGATGTTACGGACGCGCATCTGGTCTATCTGGCGCGACGCCATCGTCTGAAGCTGGCAACCTTCGACGCCGGCCTGCGTGAGAGGCCATGGGCGCGAGGGGTAGCGGAGGATCCGGCTGCCTGATCTGTCGTCTGCGACGCTGCCGTGTGGTCCATTTCGTTTCGTCGCGGATGAGCCTTGCGCTTGCAGCGCTGGTCGATCAGACCGCGGAAATCCACATCCAAGATCGCACCGCATCGCTATTCGAGGCGCAGGCTGGAGAATCGCCGGAAATCGTCGCGATTCGAGGTCGCCAGGCTCGCATCCAGTCTGATCGCGATGGCGGCGATCATGCAGTCTAGTCCAGAAGGGAGCCCCGGCGGCGTCCCGAGAGGTTGAACAGCTCCGCGGTCTGAATCGAATCCTGGACTAAGAAAGGCTCCGGCTCCCCGACAATTGCCTCCGCAAGCGCAAGTTGCCGCTGGTCCAAGGGGCCGCAAAGAAACTCGGTCCATCCGATGGCGCTCATGCCAAGCCTGACCCCATCCGCAATCCAGCTGCGCAACCGCCTATCTTCGCCCGAATTCGAGTTGAGCGCCCGGATCAGAAAACTGGTATCGAGATGAATTATCGCTTGCGCCATTCGTGACGAGCCGATGTTTCTGCGCGCTCGCTGCGGACCTTGCGCGACCACTGCTCAATCCGTTTTCTGGTGAGCTTCACGCTCTTCTGCAGTTCGTCCAGCGCCTGCAAGGGGGGCGGCGTTTCACCGAACTGATCGCGGGCGACCACGTCGATCGCGCGGCGCAAGACTTCCGATTTCGAAACCTTCCATCGAGCGGCTACCCGGTCGAGTTTACGGATCGTTTCGACATCGAGAGCGTAAGTCGATTTGATCGATGTTCGGGCCATACCGGCCTACTATACGGCCATACCTTGTCAGCCTCAACGGCCAAAGAAGTATCCCGGGCGCCTTCAGCGTCCGTAGGGCGGCGAGCAAGCAAGCCTCGCAGGTCCGGGATTCTTCAAGAAAAAGTTTCGGAATGACACAAGACGCAGGTCTTTTCTGCGCGCCGTAGACGAAGCCCGGTGCTACCTGAGTGAGCTGTGGTTGCGGCGCGGGGACGCGCC
>JBKQNE010000254.1:0-13293 GCA_052146355.1 Binataceae bacterium (SeqCode)
AGGCCATCACCCGCTTCCTGGCCAACTGGAACGACCACGCCCAACCCTTCCGCTGGACCAAAACCACCGACCAGCTCAGACGCAGCATCCGTAACGCTGCACTTATTTACGAGACACGACACTAGCAGATCGTCCCAAGAAAACAAAAGCTGCGCGCAAGGTCCAGGCGGCGCGAGCGGCGGCCAACGGCAAGCCCGGTCCCTGCAGCGGCAATTCATTTCGCTCAGGACTAGCGGGCCTGGGCTTTTTGGCATGGTGGATTCGGCGCAGCTACTACCTGTTGGTAACGCCGCGGATGGTGCAGCGGATTCGCCTCATGTTCGAATGGACCCTTGCGTTCTTCTTTGACCCTCCTCTGAGTAAGTTGGACGTTAGAACCGAGAGAGAAATGCTCATTCGTTATGTGGCTGCCAAACCGCTCGCGACGGAAGGGTCGGTAGCCGGAGAACCGGACCATCAGTAGAGCGTTGAAATCGCTACGACCGGCGCCTTATCTCGGATAGCAATCTCGTTGTTGGCGTAGGTAAGCTGACGTCGTCGAAGGTGTTCGTCAGATCCTGATTTCCGACGCGTGACAGCCGCTTATCAGATAACCGGCGAGCCGGGATCGAGCCCAAACAGGATCCGGCCTATGACCTCGAAGCGGCTGGTGCTGAGCAGCACGTGCTGGGCCGCCGTGTGCACGTCTCGCCAGCATCGCTCAACGGGCGAAGTGGTCCGGGTAGCGTTCATCCCGGCAAGGTCCACGACAATATCGGTCGCCTGAAGCGCGAGCTTAACTGCCGTGACCACAGCAAGTCTCGCATCGGCGTGATCATTTCGGGTGAACGGTTCGCCGGCTTCCCCCTTGCGCCAGGCTTCTTCATGCGCCTGATAGAAATAGGCTCGCGCCGCGCGGAGTATCCCCTCAGCACGGGCGAATTCCGTCTGCGCGACGGGACGTTCTTTGAGCAGTGCGCGGGTCGCGGTAGGAACCTTTGCCTGCGCGATCTCGTTAAGCGCGTCGAGCGCGTGCCGTGCGATTCCAAGCGCGGCCGCGGCCAATCCGGCAGCCTGCAGCGCCAGGGGAATATTCGCGAAGCCGCCGCGCTGCCATGGGGACCGCGCGTTGAACCAGTCGAAGGTGAACTCTTCGGGCACGAAAACATCTTCATAAACGCAATCGTTACTGCCGGTGCCTCGCATGCCGGCAGTTGACCATGTGTCAAGAACCGTAACCTTCTCGATCGGCAACATACCGCCGCGAACCACCGGCATGCCGTTCGTGAACTGGGGCGCGCCCTCGCTCAGCACAACTCCCGCAACGGTTATGTAGGTGGCCTGCGCCGAGCCGCTCACGTAGGTCGCGCGCCCGCCGAAGCGCCATCCGCCCTCGACCTTCGTCACGCGCGTCTCCATCGGATTCAGCGACCCCGCGCTTACCCCGCGCGGATCGCTGAAAACTTTCTCGAAGGCGGCGCGACTCACCATATGTCCGAAAATCGGACCGCCGGAGCAGATGAGCAGGTTCCATCCAGCGGACCCATCTATTCGCGCCACCTCTTCGCAAACTTGAAACGCTTCGGGGATGGTCAGCTCGCCGCCGCCCATGCTTTTGGGTAGCAGAATTCGATACAGCCCGGCCTCATGAAATGCGTCGGCGACTTCCTTCGGAAGCTGCCGTTGCTGCTCAGCACGATCCGCGTTTTCGCGAATGGTCGGCGCAAGCTTCGCGATTTTGTCGAGGTACGGCTGAATACGATAATTCTGCTGATTCATCGGAGCCTCGGCGCCACTGTCGGTCGCGGGGAAACCGGTGTCAAGCGCTAGACCCCGCTGCTGATTGGTAAGTCACCCGGGCAGAGATGGACCGAGAGTCCAGAAGGGAAAAATCCTAAGCGCGACTGATACGAAAATGCTAGATTGCTAGTTCATCGATCTGCAAGAAATTCGATCACTTCGTAAGTGACGCTATAGCGCTGGCATTACACGAGAGTGTGGCTCCTCAAAACGTGATCCGAGCGATCGACGGCCAAGCGGTGGCTTGGTGCCGGCGGTCGGCAGAGCGTCAAATTCGTGTTTTCGTTGCTTCGAGGTTGGTCCAGGTGCGCGCCACGCACCTGGTGAGAGGCCAGCGTTAAGGTGGATGAGGTTTTGAGGAGCCACACCCTCGGCAATGAAGAAACATGACCGGATCGCATTCCTTAGCTAAACTGAGAGTGGACGGCGAACGAGATTTGTATGAAGAGGGAAATCTGCGGATGCACCGGTGGCGGTCGGTATTCTCGGCTAGCAGGTTCACGTTGATCAGTCTCTTGGTTGCCCTGATTGCCGTAGGTTTCAGCTCGACAGACAGCGCCCAGGAAGGCAAGGAAAGCGGCGAAGCGAAGTTGCGCGGTGCGTATGGTTTTCTCGCGACCGGAAACGGCGGAATACCGTTCGCGGCAGTCGGCCTGTTCAGAGCCAAAGGAAACGGCACTTTCGACGGACAGGCAGTCGATAATTTTTCTGGTGACGTGTTTGCCGACACGTTCCGTGGGAGCCTGACATTGGCCGGCGACGGCACCGGCACCCTAATGGGGATGAGTTCGCTGGGTCAGAGGTTCACCAAGAGTTTTGTGGTGACCGACGGCGGGGAGCAGATCAAGTTCGAATCCACGGATACCGGCGAGGTCGAAATCATTGCGGCTAGAAGGCAGAGCAGCCAGAGTTCGTTCTCTCTTCGGGACCTCCGGGGGAACTGGGGGTTCGAATGTGACGGTTCCGAGTCCCAGCGTGAGACGAGTGAAACCGTGCTAGTGACCGCAATCGGAAGGCTTTCTAACGACGGTACCGGCAAGTTCGCGGGTCATGGTACCTACAACAACAACGGTTCCGTCATTGAGGCGTCGTTCGCCGGGACCAGCACCGTGAACTCCGACGGTACCTTCACGGACAGCGGGAACTACACGTCAGGATTGCACGGAGTGTTTGATGATGCCGGCGCGATCGAAGACGGGACGCAATTGGTAACGATCTCCACGAGTTCCAACGGCCCAGTGACGTGCACGCTCAGCAGACTGGTCCGCTAAGGCGGAAAGCGCACGGCTTTTCTGACGCCACCAAACTGTCGGCAGCATCGCTACGATTCCAATCCGGGGCAGGCTCCATCATCTCCGTCCTGTTCCCTGTCTGTGTCGAATTGTTGTTTTAAGGCAAAATCAACAATTCGCCACAGACACGTTCGAAACCACCAAGTCGGCGCGTTCAGGGTTTAGGCGCAACCGGCGAGAGTTCACCATCCGGCTTCAAAAACCACCGAATGCCCGACCGCGACGGCTGGGAATGTAACCGCGCAGTTCGGCCGCTAACTGGCCCGGCGCCAATGTCCCTGCGCCCGACACTGCGCCGAGCGCAGCTTGCGCCAACGCGACCGCCACGTCGATCTTGTGACTGGCCTGCTCTTTCGCGATTCGCCAGCCGCGCGGGCTTTCGATCGCGACCGCGCGCTGCACAGCGAGTCGAATGTCAGCGTCAGGGTAGGCGCGAAGATTACGGCCTTTCACAAGCTCATAGAGATTCTGTGACGCTTCCGTGAGATTTGCGGGGGTCTGCGGGATTTCCACCATTGGCAAGCCCCGCGCCTTCAAGCGCTGCGCGACGCTGAGCATCTGCCACGGATCGTACCTCACTTCGCGCAGGGCGAAACGCATGCGCAGTTCGAGCAGGGTCCTTTCGATCGTCCCTTCGAAGTCGAGTGGGTCGTTAGGCGACGGCTGGAAAATTCGATGCCATACGAGTCTGACCTTCTTCGCCGCTGCGCCATAGGTGCAAGCGACGATCGCGGTGGAGTCGTGCTTGGCTGACGCGTCCACGCCGACCCACACCGGAAGACGCGGGTCGCGCAGCTCGGGCGATAAAGTAGGGTCGACGCAGGCGTCCCACCATTTCATATCGATAAAGGTCGATTCGCTCGACATCCACTGGTTGAGGATGAGGCGGGCGAATTGGGCCGGCCTAAGAGTGCGCTGCATCTCAGCAACCCATTGCGGCGACTGCCATGGTGCCTTGCATTCGTGGGTCCAGTAGCACAAAAGATTACCGTCGCGCCGCAGGTCGGGAGCGATCTCCTCGCCCCTTTCCATCGCGCGGTCGTAAAGATCACGAAAGGGCGAAGGTTCACCGTCGAAGCCCGCCGTGGAAACGCTCAGACGAAACGATATGTGCCTTGCGGGTGATGGTACGCCTTCGTCCCAAAGGCGCCTGCTCGCCTCACTCGTGTAGTACGCGGGTTCGTCATATACGTTGAGCGTGGGATTCGCTCCCGAAAAACCTGCAAAGTCATTGGCTACCGCAGTGATCGTCGTTCCCGTCGACCGCACGACAATCTTGCTTGCCGTAATATCGACCGAGTCCCTGAGGAGGGGAGACGCTCGAAGGATCCGGACAACCGCCTTGAATACACGGGATTGGCTTTGTTCAAGGTCGTTCGCAAGAAGGTAGATCTCACCTCCTAGACCGGCCAGCACTATCGCCGTGAAGATCACGATCATGGCGGCGAAGCCGGTTTTCCCCGATTTTTTACCGCCACTAAATACCAATTCGGTGTGGAGCATGCGGCCGTCGTGCGTCAAGTTGAATGCATGTTTCAAAAAAATCCGCTGCGCCTTATACAGCAAGAATGGCTTGCTGGTCTCTGGGTCCACCAGTACTTCGGTGATGAACGCGACCGGATTGGCTCTCCAGCGCTCAATCTTCCGTGTCATCGTCGACTACCTCCTCCCCGCCGGATTTCGACATTAAGGCGGCCAAATCGAACGCCGCCCTAGTGCCGATCGCGTTGATCGCGATGCGGGCGGCCGGGGTCATGCCGAGTTCCCTGGCATAAGCAAGCTGAGCTTGGCGAAGCTGCCGGAAATCGGTCAGCAATCGGCGCGGTTCGCCTTCCGGATTCAGCAATCCGGAGCCAAGAAGCTCAGTGAAGACGTAGGCACCCAAAATTTCCAATTCTGCCCAGGCACGACACGCCGGGAGATCGGCGGATTCAAGCCATGGCATCTCGGCCCGCATCTTTTCCACTAAACGTCGAACCTTGCGATGCCTCACCCGCAGACCGCTGGCTGCTTTCACATAGAGGCCGGTCCCTGAATGGCGTCGTGGCAGCGCCATAGCTGCGTGTTGTTCTTTGTCGGGACTCATAAGACATGCTCCAACGCTGAAACCAGGAGGGAGACTTGCTGGGAGAATGCCAGAAAAATTGTCCCACTTCGTTTTTGTCCAAATGAGATGTCCATCTTGCACCCCTCGCGCGAAATTGCGCGCCTGATCAACGGTTGCCTGAAAACGGACGTGTTTTTCAAAATACGGGCAGGAAAAGACCGAACTTAGAGCAAAACGACCGAGGTTCGTCAGTCAACTGAGCGTCGGGTCTTGCGCGTTGGAGGCAGGCTGAGCTGAAGGTAATCGGCCAGTGACTTTATCGCCTTCTCGATCGCGCGAGGGGTTAGACCTCTGGGCATAGAACGCGCCATATCGGCGCCTGTTTGCCCGAAAAACCGTCGAGCCAGCCAGTAGAAATGATCAGATTCGCGCTTTGCCTTCGAACGAATGAGCCGGCATCTCTTCAGAGCGTTGTGCTCCGCCGCTTCAAGGTGTTGCTTAAGCTGATTTTCAAAGGAGTTCTTCAGGTTGGCTTCATACTCTGTCCCTCTCTCCAGGACGAATCGCCAAGGTCGGAAGCTAAAGGTGAATTGAGAAGAGCAGGGGAACGAAACAACCTCCAGCCACTCGGAGTCGTCAGGTGCCCACTTGCCATTCCAACTTGGGGTGCGTATCCAGGCTAGGACCGTGTCGTAGGCTAGGTCTCGACACCAGCCGTCCTTTAGATTCCACCGAACACACCATTTGTCGATAGCCCGGCGTAGCTTCGCCAGCTTCGGAGCCAATTCTTCAGCCGGGGTCTCCGATCCTGAGGCGAGCTCAATCTTTTCTTTGCGAGCGACCGAGTACGGACCCTCAAGCGTTTCCAGCAATTTGGGACATACTGCTGCTAGCGCTTCAAAAAAGCGCCGCCTCGCAAATCGACGGCCAGCCTCTCCTGGAAAGTGAAACTCCCCAATCCCCTCTAAACGATTTGTTTTGGCCACTGAATATCTTTACGATGTCGTGACGTGCTCGGCGAGGGGGCACTGTAGCGCGCTACGAAATCGACTTGAGTTGCTTTCAATCGCAGGGCTGCGTGAGGACGAGATTGGATCTAGCTGACGGCAGAGCTTGCGGCCACTTTTGGTCCTCACACGGGTTGCGTTCAGACAGCTGTTGAGGATCGAATATCCTTTGTTTTTCAAAGATCTTCAGACGTGGATTATCACTGGTTCAAGGTGGGCGGTTTGCATTTTGCGGGCCCCCGCAACCACGTACATGCCCGAGGCCGCGATCCGCAGGGGGGTTCACGACGACCGAGCGTCGCAAGGCTTCGCCCCCGCAGGATCATCCATCAATTCACTCCTAAAGCCCCTTCGTTCACCGCCTGAGATTTCCCGGCACAGAGCCGGATCATCGCTTTGACGGTCGAATCTTTGACAACCACGAGCAACGGCGCTGCGCACGGCGCCATCAGCGAACCGCAGTACGATCGGCTGATTCGTGCCGAAATGCTCGCGACCATGTTCCGCATGGGCGCGCGCACGCTCTATGGCGCGATCGGCGGGATGGTGGTTGTTTGCGCACTGTTCTGGCCGCTGGTGCCGCACTGGGAGCCAATCGCGCTTACGGTTGCGTTCACAATCGTCACGCTCGCGTATCGGCAACTGTTTCGCGCCTACGCTGCAAAAGAGCGCGAGCCCGAAGAAACAGCGCTCTGGGGAAAGCGCTACGTAGCGCTGTCGATCGCCAGCGGAAGCCTATGGGGTCTGGCCGGATGGTGCTTTACCCTCCAATCGGCGCCCGTCGAGAGTGTGTTCACGGGTTTACTCCTGCTGACCATCGTGACCTCCACGGTGGCGAATCGTGCGTTTTATCCGCGCGCCTATTACGCGTACGCGCTCCCGCTCATGATCCCGATCACTGTCGCTTACCTGATTACGGGAACTCGCGTCTCGGTCGCCATGGCGATCGGCGCCACGATCTATCTGACCAGTTTGTTCATCTGGGCGGGTACGCTGAGCCGTTCTTACTACCAGACGATCTCGCTGCGTCACGAAAACTCGAGTTTGGTCAACGAGCTGCGATCGGCCTATCACGAGGCGGAGGCGGGCAGCCGGGCAAAGTCTGAATTTCTGGCGGTCGTCAGTCATGAACTGCGCACGCCGCTCAACGGCATCATCGGGATGTCGGAGGTTCTGCTGACCACGCGGCTCGATCAGCAGCAACGCAAGTACGCCACGACGGTGCGCGATTCGGGCGAGGCGCTCGTCGCCATAATCAACGACATCCTAGACTTCTCGAAATTCGAGGCCGGTACTGTCGACATCCGCGCGACCGAAGTTCCAATCATCCGCGTGCTGGAGAGCGCGGTCGATCTGCTCGCGATGCGCGCGCACGACAGGGGGCTGGAGATTACGAGCTACGTTGCGCCGAATCTGCCTGAAAGCGTGATGGCCGATGAAGGTCGGCTGCGCCAGGTGCTGTTGAACTTGATCGGGAACGCGATCAAATTCACGCCGAACGGCGGGACAATCTGCGAGGCGCGCGGCGAAACCGATGAATCCGGCCGCCGCATCCTGCGCTTCTCCATCACCGATACCGGCATCGGCATCGAGCAGGAGATGGCCGACCGGTTGTTCCAACCTTTCGTGCAGGCCGACTCGTCGATTGCGCGCCGATACGGCGGCACCGGCCTGGGGCTCGCTATCAGCCGGCGGCTAGTCGAGGCGATGGGCGGTACGATCGGCGTCGACAGCAGACCGGGCGCAGGCAGCAGGTTCTGGTTCACGCTGGCGCTTCCTGAAGGTACGAGCGCGACGCGTCCGGAGCCGGTGCTGATTGGATCCCGCGCGCTGATCGTCGGATGCGGAGATCTGAGCGCGGAGTCACTGCGCCGGCAGATCTACGATTGGGGCGGGACGGCCAGCCCGGTAGCGAGCATCGCCGCCGCGGGATCCTCAATCGCCGGCGCGATCGCGAAGAGCGCGCCCTTCACGGTGATCTTTCTTTCGGATCGCGTCGTTAACGAAGAATCGGTCGCAGCGGCGGAGCTGGTGCGAAGCGCGGTCGGATCAACCCCGGCGCCCCGGCTCATTCTGTTGTGCAAGAGCGGCGGCACACAGGAAGCGCGGCCTATCGTGAACGAAGGCATGCTGATGCTGTCGCTGCCGGTTCATCGCGATCAACTGCTGGCTGCCCTACGCGACGCGCCTGTCGAATCAGGTGAGACTGCGGACAGCCGCACGACGCGGCCGCTGCGCATCCTGCTGGCCGATGACGCGTCGGTGAATCGCACCATCGGAGTAATCGCGCTCGGCACCGCGGGGCATAAGGTGGACGTGGTGGCGGATGGAGCCGAGGCGGTTAACGCAGTGCGGCATTCGCAATATGACCTGATTCTGATGGACGTCGATATGCCGATCCTCGACGGAATTGCCGCAGCGCGCGAGATTCGCGCGCTGCCAGGAGCTGCGGAGCTGCCGATTCTCGCGCTGAGCGCGTTCACCACCGATGAATTCGCGGAACGATGCCGCGAAGCCGGAATGAACGGCTATATCGAGAAGCCAATCCGTCCCGATCAACTCGTGGCCGCCGTAAGACCTTACACAGTTCCCGCCGGTTAACCGGCTCTCCATGGATTGACGATAGTCGCCACCGAACGCCTGAAATCAGATTCATCTCGGGTGACCAGCGCCAACCAGTGGACTTCGGCCGTAGCCGCGATAAACGACGTTGGTGTCCAGCAGAAAGTTCACAGATCGTGTCGATACACCGGGATGTAGATCAAGCAAGCGCGGCCAGGCGGCTTGCCATGTACCGCGCGGGCGACGTCCCGAGAGCTTTGCGAAACATGGTCACGAAGCCGCTCGCGCTCTCGTAGCCGAGGTCCAGCGCCACGCTTTGCACGGCCGCGCCGCGGGAGAGCTTCTGGATGGCGAGGATGATGTGGAGCTGCTGGCGCCAGCGGCCGAAGCTCAAGCCCGTCTCCTCGACCAGGAGACGGTTCAAGGTGCGCTCGCCGACGCCGATTCGCTTCGCCCACGTCTTCGTCGTCGCGCCGTTCGCCGGATCGGCGGTCATCGCATCCACCAAACGACGGAGCCGCGGATCGATCGGCATCGGCAGGCGATGCTTCTCGATCGAGACCGTCGCGAGCTCGTCGAGGAGCACGCTCACCAGGCGCGCGTCCGGTCCTTCGAGACCATAGAGCGCGGGACGCGTCGCCAGGCGAAGCAAGAGCTCGCGGAAGAGCGGCGTCACCGACGCCGCGCAGCAATCCGGCGGGAGGTTCGGCGCCGCGCCGGGCTCCACGAAGAGGCCGTAACCCTCGAGCGGCGCGCGCGCGCGGATCCGATGCGTCACCGACGCGGGGATCCACAGCGCCGATTGCGGCGGTACGATCCAGAGGGCGTTCGACGCTTCGCAGATCAGCTCTCCGCGCACCAAGTACACGAGCTGCGATTCGCGGTGCGCGTGAGGCTCGCTCTCGAGCCCGCCGCTCGCCATGCTGAACCCGATCGCGTTCGCCGGTCGCGCGACCGCGGTCTTCCAGCGCCCGCGCGCCTCGAGCACGAAACGGCTCGCGAGTGACGCGAGCGACGCCACCGCGCCGCGGGGCTCGTTCGCCACCTGGACGTCTCCACGAATCGTCCAGCCGGTAGGATGCGCAATCCGTGTCGCCCTCGAATTCCGCCGCTTCGCTGCCATGGCCGTTTTGATAAATACTTTGTCCTGATTGCGCAATGCGGTCAACGACGCCGGTTGCTATGTTCTCCTCCATGAGTCCACCGTCCTCGAATCCGATCACGGATCGACAGATCAATGATGTCCTGGATCGGCTGCACGCCCGTGCCGGCCGGGAGTTGCCGGGGCTTGTCGTCCACTTGGCGTTGGAGGCCCTGAAGGGGCTGGTGGGTGCGAAACGCTCGAATGACTCCGATGCAAAATATGTCCGCGACAAACTGATTCCGATCGGTCGGGGCCAAGGCTGGTTGATTTACATGCTGTGCCGCAGCCTTCGGGCCCGAAGGGTCGTCGAGTTCGGAACGTCGTATGGGGTTTCCACACTCTACCTTGCCGCGGCGATGCGCGACCAGGGCGGCGGCCTCGTCATCGGTACGGAAATTGAAACCGAAAAGGCGCGCCATGCGCACAACCATTTCGCGGAAGCCGGAGTTGCCGATCTGATTGAACTTCGCGAGGGTGATGCCCTCGTTACGCTCAAAGACTGCGGCGGCACGGTCGATTTTCTGCTGGTGGACGGTTTCCCCAAACTCGCCAGACCCATCATCGAATTGATGGCGCCTCAGCTACGCAAGGGCGCGATCGTCGTCTGCGATAATGTGGGGCATTTTCCACGAACCTTCGTCGACTATCTGGACTTCGTGCGGCGCCCGGCCAACGGATTTGTTTCGACTCTCCTGCCGTTGAGGGGCGGAACCGAGCTTTCTGTGAAAACCTGAGCGAGGCTTGTAGCGACCCGCTGCGCGCAGAGACTCGGTTCCACCTTGCCACCCCCTTGTCCGGTAGACACCCCGGCGGACCGGATTACCGAGACTTCTATGTGCGCATGAAGGATGCGCACCTGGCCGTCTCCGGCGACACCGGCGCGCTCCTCTACATGCTCGCGCGTTCGACCGGGGCGCGCACCATCGTCGAGTTCGGCACCTCATTCGGCATCTCCACGCTCCACCTCGGCGCCGCGCTCCGCGACAATGGCGGGCGGACACGATAGTCGTCACCGAACGTCTGAAATCGGATTCATTTCTAGTGACCAGCGCCCCTTGTGGGCCGGGCGACAATTGCGATCGAACAGGCCTGAATCTTTGTTACAGGCGTTTGTCCCAGGAATCGAGAAAGACGACGTTATCCACCGGTTCGCGATTCACCGGGCCGTGGCCTTTCCCGACCGGGTAGCCAATTGGAATTGCCGCTGCCGTGTACCATGGGTCGGGAATCGACAATAGCGCGCGCACCTCGGGCTCGAACTCGCACAGCAGCGTGGTCAGCACGCATCCCAGACCCTCGGCGCGGCAGGCCAGCAGGAGATTTTCCACCGAAGGATAGACCGACCCGCCACCGACTACCGACGGGCGATTCTGCTTCGCATCGGTAATCGCCATCTGCCTGGGATTGAAGCAGAACATCGCGATTGCCGGCGTCTCGCCGAAGTGCGCCGCCAGGTAGTCGCCTGATTTCAGCGTTCGTTCCATGCGCGCGCGAGCCTCGGGTGGCATTCCTTCCGGAATTGCCTTGCGAGATTGCGCCACGTACGCGGTCCATCGTTGCGTATACAATTCTCCGAGGCGCTGCTTTTTCGCGCGGTCCTTTACCAGCACGATTCGCCACGGCTGCCGGTTGCCACCGGTCGGCGCCCAGGTTGCGGCTTCCAGAACGCGATGCAGGACATCGTCGGGAATCGGGTCGGGCTTGAGCCGGCGCACCGCTCGCAGGGTTTTCATCGCTTCGTAGATTCCCATCTCGGCCATGACATTCACTCCCGTGACTGGCATTCGGACTGTGCGCTATATAGGCGCGCCCTGTATGAAACGCAAATGATGCCGCAGCGAATCCGGTCGCGGCGCGCGATTTGTCAAATCGGCGCGCTTGGCATATCGATGGGGCAGAATCGGGACGGGGGTGTTGTATGAATACGACCGAGCGATCGAAGTCGCAGCAGATTCGCGCACGGCTGGACCATCCGATAATCGACTCCGACGGGCATACCTTCGAGCTTGGGCCGCTGTTCATGGACTATCTGAAGTCGGTGGCGGGCGAGAAAATCGCGGCCCGCTTTGCGACCGCATACCATGACACGTTCGCTGACCCGCGATGGAGCAGTTTTTCGGTCGAGGAGCGGCGCGAGCGGCGAAACCTGCGCCCAACGTGGTGGGCGATTCCCGCGCGCAACACGATGGATCTCGCGACGGCGATTTTTCCAAAGCTCATGTACGAGCGGCTGCCGGAAATGGGACTCGATTTCTCCGTCGTGTATCCCACGATGGGACTGATTACGATTCAGCTTGAAGATGATGAATTGCGCCGCGCGGCGGCGCGCGCGCTCAATCTCATGAAGGCCGAGACCTTCCGGGGCCTCGAGGATCGTCTCACGCCGGCCGCGCTGATTCCGATGCATACGCCGGCCGAGGCGATTCACGAACTCGAATATTCCGTGCGCGGACTCGGACTCAAGTCGGTGATGATGGCGAGTTACGTGCGCCGGCCTATCCCTTATGCGGCCAAGCGATGGCCTGAAGCGGCGCGCTACACGTACTGGATGGACACCTTCGGGCTGGACAGCGAATACGACTACGACGCGGTGTGGGCGAAGTGCGAGGAGCTCGGAATCGCGCCGACGTTCCATTCGGTGGGTTACGGATGGGGCAGCCGGACCTCGGTCTCCAACTACGTCCACAATCACATTGGCAACTTCGCGGCGAGCGCAGAGGCGGTGTGCAGATCGTTGTTCCTGGGCGGCGTTCCGAAGCGTTTCCCGAACCTGCGCTTCGCCTTCCTGGAGGGTGGAATGTCGTGGGCGCGATCGCTCTATTCGGAGTTGATCGGCCATTGGCTGAAGCGCAACGGCGACGCGATGCAGCATTACAATCCGGCGAACATCGATCGCACCATGCTCAGCGACTGTGGGCGCCGCTACGGCGGCGGGATTGTCGGTGAACGTAACGAGCAGGTGCTCGACACGCTGATCAACCGGATGGGTGCCGGGTACGATCCCAATTTAATCGACGAATTCGCGCCGTCTGGAGTGAACTCGCCGGAGGCCATCCGCGACGTCTTTACGACCAGCTTTTACTTTGGATGCGAGGGCGATGATCCTTTGAATGCCCTGGCGTGGAACGCGATGGGGACACCGTTCGATGCGAAACTGAAGGCGCTCTATGGATCAGACATCGGCCATTGGGACGTGCCCGACATGCGCGAGTGCGCCGAAGAAGCATACGAGCTGGTGGAGGACGGGCTCATCGATACGGAACAATTGAAAGAGTTCGTGTTCACTAACGCAGTCGAATTTTGGACCGCCACGAATGCAGATTTCTTCGAAGGCACGGCCGTGGAAGACGCCGCCAGAGTGTGCGTACAAGCTTGATGGCCGCAGGGTAAAGGCCGAAGAGCACGGGCTCCCAGCCTGTGCTCTTCGGAAGCGAAAAGAACCGGCGCGGCGAGAAATCGCCG
>JBKQNE010000255.1:0-69909 GCA_052146355.1 Binataceae bacterium (SeqCode)
AATTTAGCCCGAGCGGGCGCGACTTCGTGCTTTTTCGGGCGACGGCGGCGGCCGGCGGCGGTGCGGCGCGCCGCGCGCGCCGCACCGCGCAGCGATAGCGGGTGGGTGCGGGGATTTGGTGACTACGGTGCTCATCGACCGCACGGTGTCAGGCCGGCGGGACGCCGGCCCTACTCCAGAAAGATCTCTTTCCGAGAAGCGGCGGGAGGCCGCCCGCCGCGGCCGTTGCGTGAAGAACGAGCGCGGCCCGAAGTATGGTTGCGCGGAAAGGAATCCGCGCATCGATCCCACGGGCGGGACGCCCGCGCCACTACTAAAAGACTCTATTAAAAGACTCTGTCGAAAAGACCAGATCTGAGGACAATCGCCGGAGTGAGTCTGTAAGCCGGGTTCTGTGCCCTTGCGGGCGGCGATCATTCCTCTAGGCCGGCGATTGCTCGCCGGCTCCAGCGACCATACCCGAGGGGTTGCGAGCGGGCCGCTCACCCTCCTATTTGGTCTTGCTCCGGGTGGGGTTTGGCGTGCGCGCGCGATTACTCGTGCGCCGGTGGGCTCTTACCCCGCCATTTCACCCTTACCCTTGCGGGCGGTCTTTTTTCTGTGCCACTTTCCGCGGATCGCTCCGCGCCGCCGTTAACGGCCACCCTGCCCTATGGAGCCCGGACTTTCCTCTTCCCTTGCGGGAAGCGATCGCCCGACTCACTCCGGCGATGCGCATTGTATCATCGCGGCTTGCCCGACGCGTACGGCATTCGACCATCGGAACGCGCTCTGCTTTACTGCGCGAATGCCGCAACTGACTATGCTGCTTGTTCGCCATGCCACGCCGGTGCGGCCCGGAACGCCGGCGGGGTATGAGGACAACGACCGGCCACTGACTGCGCAGGGCCTTGAAGACGCAGAGAAACTTGCGGCGGACCACGCGGCTATATCGATCGAAGCGATCTATTCGAGTCCCTATCGGCGCGCGTTTCAGACTGTCGAGCCGGTGGCATCCCGGCTCGGACTCACGATCGAAGTGATCGAGGATCTGCGCGAGCGGTTTCTACTGCCTGCGGGAGTGCCGGATCACGAATGGCGGCGGCATCTCGAACGCTCGTGGCGCGACTTTGACTACGCGCCACCAGGAGGAGAGACCGGGCGCATCGCGCAGGATCGAATCGTCCGCGTGCTGGATGACATCCGATCACGACACTCCGGCGGTACCGTGATGGTTGGCAGTCACGGAAGTCTGATCGCGCTGGCGCTCAACGCGATCGATTCGCGGCTGGGGATGGATTTCTGGGCGGCTATGCCGATGCCGGCGGTTTATCGGCTGGAATCAGCGAGTGACGGATGGCGCATCGTGTCGGGGCCTAACGTCCGCTGATACCAATTCGATCAATCAGACGGCGTCACCGGCGGGACGCCAGTGCTACTCAAGAGTCGGACCTCAGCCGGATAAAGTTGCGATCAGCTGGGTTCCTCGGCTGGCTTATCGACGAAGTACAGGATGCGCATGCAGTTGGGGCAGAAGTGAATCTGCAGATGCTTCTGCAACTCGTTGTAGAGTTGCGGCGGCAGCGACCGGCGGCATCCCATGCACGTGCCGCCCTTCGCCAGCACAACGGCAGTGCCCTGCCTGCGGCTGAAGAGCATTTCATAGCGCTGCAACAGATTGGGCTGAATCTCGCTCGCCAGCTTTTGGCGATCGCGACGACGCTGCGCGATGGAGGTCCGCAGCTCCTCGACCTGCGCGGCGATTTCCTTCTCCGCGGCAGTCAGCTCCGCGCGGCCCTTTGCGATCAGTTCGCCCAGTTCCTTGATACGGGCGGTGCGCGGCTCGGTCGATTCGATCATCGCGAGCAGCTCGGATTCCATCCGCTGATTGCCATCCTTCAGCGATTCGACTTCGTGGGTCAGCGCCTGGAGTTCCTTGTCGGTCCGGACCAGGTTGAGCCGCATCCGCTTGTTGCGGATTTGCGCCTCACCCAGGGCCAGATCCTTTTCGGCTTTCTTGCGGACGGCGGCGGCTTGTTGATCTTCTTCGGTCAGGCGCTGGAGTTCGGCTTGATTGCGGTTGTTCTCCTCGCGCAGGGTTTCCACTCTTCCGGCAATTGTCGCCAACGATTGTTCCAGTTCCTGAAGCTGGCGATCGTGGACCTGTAGATCCATCAGCCAGGTTATCTGTTCAGGCAAGTCGACCTCCTATGTGCACGCGACGGCGCATCGGCCGCGCATGACGTTAGTGCTTGGGAATACATGAAATCGTACTGGTATGGGCCCACCAGGATTTGAACCTGGGACCAGCCGGTTATGAGCCGGCAGCTCTGACCGGGCTGAGCTATGGGCCCTTCTAAGCGCATCGAGCAGGTACTGATGGTAGCAATTTGAGGGCGCGGGTTTAAGGGGTACGTGAAACGATCGTTCAGGGGGCCCCGCGATCATCGGCGCGTCACTCCCGCGCGGCGCAGCATCACAATTTTCTGTGCATCCGCCGCGGCTTCATCTTCCCCGGCGCTGCCGGCAGATACTCCGGCGGCACTGCGCTTTAAAGCATCCATCTCGCGAATACGGCGCCGGCGCTCCAGCGCCGCGACATAGTCGCCGGCCAACGCGCGCAGATGTTCGGCATCCTCCGACACGGGACCTACGGCGGCGGCGGAAAGCTGCGATTGCTGCGCGGGGGTCAGCCGCTCCGCAAGCCAACTCTCCATCGCGCCGTGCGGATCCTGGCTGGCGCAGATTTCGGTCAACGCGTCGGCGAGCGCGGAATCATCGAAGTCCTTCTCCGCTGCGAGCGCCGCTATTTCGGAGCGCAACTCGGGATGCAGGATTGCGATCGAGACCAGGCCGATCTCGGCGCGCGAGCCCGCATCGGGCTGCGCTGCCGCGGCCGGCGCAATCGCACCGGGCTGGATTCGCGGGCGGCCCCTGATGCTACTGCGGCCCTCTCTTCTCAGGACTTCTTCGCCGACGCCGAGTATCGATGCGGCCCGGCGCGCGAGCAGATCGAACTCGAAGCTGTTGGTGACCATTTTGAGCACGTCGGCAACGCGCTCGGCCGCGCGCACCTTGGCCTCGAGCGATTTGCGCGCCTCGCGAGCCTGCTCGTCCATGAAGTAGTCGATGAGGAGTTCGGCGGAGTCGGCGAGCGCGGCGAACGCTTCGCTGCCGCACTCGCGAATGAAGGTGTCGGGGTCGTAGCCGGCGGGAATGAAGATGCCGCGTCCGAGCATCCCCGCCTGCAAAAAGATCTCGAGCGCGCGGAGGGATGCCTTGCGGCCCGCATCGTCGCCATCGAAACACGCGAGCACGTTCTTGGTGTGCCGTCCGATCAGGCGCAACTGCTCCACGGTCAGCGCGGTGCCGCATCCAGCGACGGTTTCCTTGAAGCCCGCCTGCGACAGCATGATCGCATCGACGTAGCCCTCGACCAGAATCGCGCGATCGTTAGCCGCGATCGTCTGGCGCGCCTCGTAGAGCCCATAGATGGTCCGGGTTTTCGAGTAGAGCGGCGACTCAGGCGAATTCATGTACTTGGGCAGCCGATCGTCAAGGACGCGGCCGCCGAATGCGACCACGCGCCCCTGCACATCGCGAATCGGAAACATCACGCGCGCGCGGAACATGTCGCGCGAACCTGCCTCGTCTTTTTTGACGATGCCGAGTTTTACGCCGGCTTCGCGAAGCGCACGCTTTTCGAGCGCCTTGGTGAGGGAGGCTGGACGGCTTGGCGAGAAGCCGACTCGGAACGCCTGCGCGGTCTCTTTGGTGATGCCGCGCGACTTCAGATACTCGCGCGCCTCTTCACCATCGGGGGTCTTCCACAGCACGTGCGCGAAGAACTCGGCGGCGACCTGATTGGCGGTGTACATCGCGTCGCGCTCGGAAGCAGAGGGTCCGCCGGTAAATTCCTGCTCCGGCAGCTCGATGCCGTAGCGCTGCGCCAGCGATCGCACCGCTTCGGGAAACGTCAGCCCTTCCATCTTCATGATGAAATTGAAGACGCTGCCGCCAGTGTTGCATCCGAAGCAATGAAAGAATCCGCGCTCGGCGTTGACCGAGAACGACGGAGTTTTCTCCTGATGGAACGGGCAGAGGCCGACGAAGTTGCGGCCCGCGCGCTTGAGGCGCACGTGCGCGCCGATGATTTCGACGATATCGGCGCGCTGCCGAACTTCCTCGATCTTGTCGTCGCCGAAGCGTCCCATTACCCGCCAGTGGTTTCCCGCATCCGTTCCGGATAATTCGTCATTATACCGTCAACGCCGTTATCGATGAGCATGCGCATCGTCCCGGGCGCATCGACGGTCCACACCAGCACCTTGAGCCCGTGCCCGTGCGCGGTCTCGCAGAAGTCGCGAGTCGCCAGGTCGAAGCGCGGATTGATCGCGTACGCGCCGAGCCGCGCGGCGACCTCGAACATTTTAGGAATATCCTTCTCGCCGAGCACCCCGATTCGTATCGCACCATCGAGCGCCCGCATCGTTTCCAGCGCGCGCCAATCGAAGCTCGACACCATCGCGGTTTCGGCGGCGTTCCATTTGCGGATCAGCGCCGCCACTTCGCGCTCGACGCCGATGGCCTTCAGCTCGATATTGAGGCCGCACTTGCCGGCAGTCGCCGCGAAGACTTCATCGAGGGTCGGAACGCGTTCGCCGCGCCCGATACCGTCCTTGAACCGCGCGCCCGCATCGAGGTTCCTAATTTCGGCCAGCGTCATTTTGGCGACGGCGCCGACGCCATCGGTGGTGCGATCCACGGTCTTGTCGTGGATGACCACGACGGCGTTGTCGCGCGTCGCCTGCACGTCCAGCTCGCACATCATCGCGCCCGCATCGATTGCAGCGCGAAAGGCGGCGAGTGTGTTTTCGGGAAAGCGCCCGCTCGCGCCGCGATGGGCTATGTTCAGAACCTGACGTTTCATTGGCACGCGAAGACACGCATCCCGCGTACCCTTGATGTTATGAGGCGCGGGTGCGCGTGTGCAATTCGGCGGCGCTCGATTGTTATCCACAGGCGCGTCGAACGCGCGCCGCGCCGATGGCATACTCCGCGTGACTCTCCGCATCGATGGCGACAAAGCAGAAGCGCTCGACCTACGTGAAAGTGTCGTTTCGCACTCCGGCTGCGATGGCCGATGAGGCCGCGGGCTTTCTTGTCGCCAACGGCGCGCTCGGATGCGCGATCGCGGAGTTTGACAAGCCGCGGCAGCGCCCGCGCAAGATTGTGACACTGGATGCATACTTCGCCCGCATCGACCATCGCGAGATCGAGAAGCTTCGCGCCGCGATGCGCGCGGCGGGAATGCTGGCGGTGCAGGCGCGCGCGCCGGGGGTGCACACGATCGCCGATCCGGGATGGGCGACGATGTGGCAGGAGCGCTTCAATCCTTTCCCCATCGGGGAGCGATTTCTCATCGTGCCCCCTTGGAACCGGAAGCCGATGCCGGGACGTATCGCTCTCGCGATCAAACCGGGGCGCGCATTCGGCACGGGGCATCATCCGTCGACGGCGGGCGCGCTGCGCGCGATCGAAGAGCTGTTCGCAAACCGGACGCGATTTGAAACCGCGCTCGATGTCGGCACGGGCTCGGGTGTACTCGCCTTCGCAATGGTCGCGCTGGGCGTCGGGTGCGTCACTGCGATCGACGTCGATGCGGACGCGCTGGAAAACGCGCGTGAAAATGCGAAACTCAATTCGATGAGCGCAGAAATTCGCTTCGCGACCACGCCGATCGAGCAAGTCCGCGGGCGATTCGATCTCATCACCGCCAATATTCTGCGTAGCGTGCTGATAGCGATGGCGCCGACACTGATGAAGCGGCTCAAGCGCGACGGCCGGCTGGTGCTGGGCGGAATCCTCGCCAGCGAGGCGAGCGAGGTCATCCGCGGCTACCGCCCGCTGCGTGTGGCGGGATCGAAGCGCAGCCGCGGATGGGCGACGCTGGTGATGGCGAAATGAAGCGGCCGCCTCGTTTTGCGATCGCATCGACACCCGACGGCGGCGGAATCGCGCGTGTCGCGGCGGCGGAAGCGCATCACATGCGCGACGTGATGCGTCTGCAGCCGCGCGCGCAGGTCACCCTGATCGACGCAGACGGCATGAGCTACGCCGGCACGATCGTCAGCTACGATCGCGATGGCGCCGAAGTGCGGGTCGGGGCGGCCGAGCCTGCGCGCAAACGCCCCACGCTCATCGTCGCCGCCGCGATAGTCAAAGGTCCGCGGATGGATTTGATCGTCGAAAAAGCGGCTGAGCTGGGCGCGACCGAATTGTGGCCCGTCGTATGCGCGCGAACGGTAGGCAAGGCGCCCGGAGCCGAGCGGACGACGCGATGGCGCCGGCTGGCTATTGCCGCATCGAAGCAGAGCCTGGTCATACCTCCGATGCAGGTTCGCGACGCGATCCCGTTCACCACCTTGCTTCGCGAGGTGCCGCGCGGAACGCTCGGATTGATATGCTCGGGCGGAGCCGAGCCGATAGGTGAAGTGCTCGCGAGAACACGGCCGACCGGATTGCTGATAGCATCGGGACCCGAGGGCGACTTCGATTCTGCCGAAATCGAATCGGCAACCAAGGCGGGGGTCGTGCCTGTCGGCCTGGGGCCGAACCGGCTTCGCAGCGAGACGGCGGCGATAGCGGCCCTGGCGATTGCAGCGGAGTGGCTCGATCGGCAAAGTGACGGAGAAGAGTAAACCAGGGCCCAAGGTAGGACGGAGCAAGGAGACGCACGTGGCGTATAAGTTCGCCTTTATCATGGACCCGCTCGAGAACGTGCTGATCGACAAGGACACGACCTTTGCGTTCATGCTCGAAGCGCACAAGCGCGGCCATGAACTCTACTTCCTGGGATTGCGCGGACTGTATGCGCGCGGTTCTCAAGCGCGGATGCGTGCGCGGCGATGCGAGGTGGCGCGCGCGACACCGCATTTCCGCTATCTCGATGGGGGCGCGGACTACCCGATCGAGACCTTCGACGCGATCTTCATGCGCAAGGACCCGCCCGCCGATGCGCCCTATCTGTATGCGACGATGCTGCTTTCGGTCGTGGATTCGCGGCGGACATTCGTGCTGAACAGTCCGGCGGGCCTGCGCGAAGCGAACGAAAAGCTCTACGCGCTCAATTTTCCTTCGGCGATCCCGCCTACGCTGGTGACGTACGAAATTCCCCTGCTCAAGCAATTCATGGCGGAGATGGGCGGCGAGATGATCGTGAAGCCGCTGGATGGGCACGGTGGCGAAGGGGTGTTCTTCGTTCATACGGGAGATCGCAATCTCGGCGCGATCCTGGAGTCGGTGACGCAGTACGAGACGCGTCCGATCATGGCGCAGCGCTATCTCCCCGAGATTCGCGGCGGCGACAAACGGCTGATCCTGCTAAACGGCGAACCGCTGGGATGCATGCTGCGGGTGCCGCGCGACGACGAGCATCGCGGGAATATCCACGTCGGAGGCACTTGCGTGAAGGCGCCGGTGACGGATCGCGATCGCGAGATATGCGAGACGCTGAAAGCGCGCCTGGATATCGACGGGCTCTACTTCGTCGGCCTGGACATAATCGGCGATTATCTCACCGAGGTAAACGTGACGAGCCCGACGGGAGTGCAGGAAATCGATCGGTTGGACGGCGTCAATCTCGAAGCGAAGGTAATCGACTTCGTGGAATCGCGCTGCAAGAACCTGTTCAAGTAAAGAAATCCGGACGATAAGAAATCCGCGGATTGCGCAGATTTACGCCGATTTTTCAGACGCGGCCGAAATCCGTGAGATCCTGAGGATTCGGGCTGGCAGGGATCGTTCACCCCCAAGGGGCGTCGGTCGGACAGGACACCTGGATTCCCCAGTCATCGACGATCTTTCCATCGACGAAACGGTGGATAGCGACACCGCCCATAGCGAATCGCTCGCCCGGGTTTGGGAAGCCGTTTTTTGGTTCTCCGACATAGATGCCACGGATCGTCAGGCGCATGACAACTTTGTCATCCGCAGCGAAGACGTCATCGATCTTCGTTTGCGCGTCGGAGAAGAGCGACTGCCCCGCGACCGCTATTTTTCTTGCGCCTTCCAGGCCGCGCGGCCAACCGGGAAAGTTGGGAGAGCGGAAGATGAAATCGGGAGAGCAAACTTCGTCGATGACAGCGAGATTGCCTTTCCCGAGTTCTTTGATGAACCGCAAAAAGATGCCCTTGTTTTCTTCCGCCGTCATCGCAGCCTCCTTTTCTGAGCCCGTGTCTTTGTAGTAGCGCGAGAGGTTGCCCAGCGCGAGCGAGCAGTGATGCCCGAAGCTTGTGGAGAAGTTTTGACATTCATATCGCACCCTGCGCGGGAAAGACGAAGACCGGCTGCTACCCGAGAGAGCCGCGGTTGCGGCGCGAAGACGCGCCGCGATGCCTCCACTCCGGCAGCCTCCGGGTGGGGATGACACAAAACCTCCTCCAATGTCATCACCGCCAATGCCGCGCTCAGGACGGCGCGTTCAGGCGGGATTCGCGGCCGGCTTCGGGATGGCACAGCGGAGCTTGCGGGATTCTTCGAATCCGGCAAATTCGGCTGGGTCAGTTGCAAGGCGCGTGGCGGAAAGCTACGAATGAAGGTTCGCGCGGCGCAATACCGCGCATCCGAGACCTGTCACGGTGGGCAGGTAGCTCAGTCGGTAGAGCAAAGGACTGAAAATCCTTGTGTCGAGTGTTCGATTCACTCCCTGCCCACCACACCAAGTCGCGAAATACTCGGCGCTGGAACGATTGTCACGGCGCAAGATCGATCGGAACCAGATTCGGCGATAGCCCATCGGTTTGCGGCGCGGGACGTTTGAGCTGAATTGCCAGGCGGCTCTCAGCGTCCATCGTTTCGGCTACCTGCCGCGCATAGCGGATGAAGTGGTGGCCGGAGAGCGCGAGTTCGAAGCCCATCCGGCGCTTGCGCGGGTTCAATCCCCAGCGCATCATCAGCCGCCCGAGAAAGGCCCAGTAGGCGCGGCGATAACTGGACATCACGCCCTGCCTCCATACAGATTTGAACATCACCTTCATCAGGTACTGCATGGAATGCACGGTAGCTTTCTGTTGCGGTTGCACGTGCCATCGTTCCAGGGAATCGAATACGCGATTGTAGAAGCGACGCGGCTCGTAGAGCGTCAGCAGCATCCGCTTGGTGCCGCCGAGCAATTCGGGCAGAGGCAGAATCGTCCGGAAGTTCGGAGGGGTGAAGTTGGAGGGCTCGGCGCTGGCCGGAACGAGTCGTCCCTCTTTTTTCATGCGTGCATATAGCGGAGTGGTAGGCGGCGCCTGGAGCACACCCGCCATCGCCCAGGGGATAGCGGCACGCTCGATAAACTCAATCTGTCGGTCAAAAATATCGGGAGGATCGCTATCAAAACCGACGATGAAGCCACCCATCACCCACAGCCCGCGCTCTTGAATAAGGCGGATGCAATCCAACGGGTCGCGACGGAGATTCTGGAATTTTTTTACTTCCTTCAGCGACTCGGCGGACGGCGATTCGATGCCGATGAATATCCGGCCGAAATTCGCTCTGACCATCGCATCGAGGAGTTCCGGCCGGGAGGCGAGATCGATTGAAGCTTCGGTGAAGAACGCGAACGGATACTGGTTGCCGCGCTGCCATCGTTCCAGCTCAAGCGCGAGCGTCAGAGCCGCCTTGTGATTGCCGATGAAGTTGTCATCGACAACGAATACTTCTTTGCGCCATCCCAGTTGCAGGAGCGCATCGAGTTCGCCGATCAATTGCGCGGGGGACTTGGTCCGTGGGCGGCGTCCGTAGAGCGTGATGATGTCGCAAAACTCGCACGTGAACGGGCATCCGCGCGAGAACTGCACCGACATCGAACCGTATTTATCCAGGGTCAGCAGATCGAAGCGCGGTATCGGGGTGCGGCTGACATCGGGCTTTTCGGTAACACGGTACAGCTTGCGGGCTCGGCCGGTCTCGAGATCGGTGGCGATCTCATGGAAGATTTCGTCCGGCTCACCCACGACCACATGGTCAGCCAGCGGCAGTACTTTATCTGGTTCGCTGCTGGCATAAGGGCCTCCAATCATGGTCCGCCGACCGAGGCTGGAAGCGCGCTCGAGAGTTCGATGCACGGCGCCCTGCTGACCCTCCATCGCACTGACCATCACAAGGTCGGCCCAGAGCAGGTCGTCATCGCGCAGGTCATCGAATGCGAGGTCGAGCAGACGGACTTCCCATCGTTTGGGACAAAGGGCGGCCACCGTGATAAGCCCGAGCGGCGGAACGAGGGCGCGCTCCGGGATAATTTCCATCACCTCTCCAAGACTCCAGAAGGAGGCAGGAAAGCGCGGCCAGACCATCAGAACCTTGATCGCGGGTCCGAGTGGCGGGTAAACCCTCACGTCTTCGGGATTTAGGTCCATCAAGTCATCCTGTTTCGGGGAGTCCGACGCACGGGCAATTCCGATCATCGGCATCGCAGACAGGGCATTACAGCAAGCACGCAGTATCTAAGCCAGAGCCACGATGACTTGTGCCATCATACTTCTTACTGTACGAACCCCGCCACCGATGACCAACCAGACTGGAGGATGATCGGCATTTATTGTCACCTGGGGAACCTTTCCGGATTGAGGCAACGAGGAACTGCGGGGGAATCTGTCGGCTGTTCTTTATTCTTGGTCGAATATTCGTGGCAGACGTCTCCCGCGGGTTGGCGGTCAGCTTCCTGCTTTGGAGACCAGCGTTAAAGGTTGGGGCGCTGGTTCTGCGGGGGTCGCGGGCAGCTCGCAGCCCTGCGGGAATTCGATCGTGAAGACCGAACCTTTGCCGAGCGTGCTTTCGACGGAGAGATTTGCGCGATTGAGTTGCAGGTACCTTCGCGTGAGCGCGAGGCCGAGGCCGGTTCCCTCGAACTGGCGAGGGGATTTTCGGTCGTGCTCCTGCGAGAACGGTTGGAACAGGTGCCGCAAATAGGACGAGTTGATTCCGATGCCCGTGTCGCGCACCTCGATTCTTGGTGCGCCGTCCGCTCGGAACAGCCGCGCCGTGATCGATCCACGTTCGGTGAACTTGATCGCGTTGGAGAGCAGATTCATCAGCGCGCCGGACAGGCAGTACTCGTCGAACATGATCGTGGTCTGCTCGGGCTCTTCGATCTGGCACTTGAGTTCGAGACCCTTCAGACCAGCCTGGACCTGGAGCTCCCGAACGTGGTCGGCCATCAATGAGGCGGGGTTTACGGGCGCGAGATGCAACTCGAAGGCGCCGGCCTCGATCTGCGAGAAGTCGAGGATCGCCTGGAAGGTACGCACCAGGCGCTGGCCGGTCCTGCGAATCGCTTCCACATCGGCGGCCAGCCCCGGATCGGGATTGTCGCCAAGCTCTCCCGCAACCACGTCGGCGAACGCGAGCACCATGTGCAGAGGGGTGCGGATTTCGTGGCTCATGTTGGCCAGGAACGAGGACTTCAACCGCGAACTCTGCAACGCAGCGTCGCGCGCACGCTCCAGCTCATGGCGCGCGTGCTGGATATTCGAAGCCATCGCGTTGAAGCCCTGCGCCAACTCTCCGAGCTCGTCTTCGGAGTCGATCTCAGCGCGCGCCGAAAGGTCGCCTGCGGCTATCCTGCTGACGCTCTGCGACAGCTTTCCGATGTCTCCAGCGATTGATCGGCCCAGGGTCCGCGAGAGCAGGAATCCCATCAAGAGGACGAGGCCGTCGATCGCGATCATCGCATAG
Source organism: Binataceae bacterium (SeqCode) (assembly GCA_052146355.1). Lineage (GTDB taxonomy): Bacteria > Desulfobacterota > Binatia > Binatales > Binataceae > JAFAHS01. The sequence goes on from JBKQNE010000255.1 coordinate 11,701, forward strand.
AACAAGAGGTTGGAAGTCAGATCGAAGCCTTCTCCCAGAGTGCGCGAGAAATCGTTTTCCAGACCGATCAACTGATCGTTGAGCGCGCCGATCTGGAACACGAGTCGCTCCTTCTCATCCGGCGTCATCTGACCGGCGGCTATCTGGTGATTCGCGACGGCGGCGAGGTCGAGCAATTGATCAATCAACGTGTTGGCATCGGTCCAGATTTGTACCGCGCGCTCCACGAATGGAACGCGGCGGAAGCGGAGGAACAGACTGATCAGATCGGGGACGTCGGCGGGCGCGTTCTCTCCTTGCAGGAAATAGATTGCCGCCTTAGCCGTATCGGGCGGGATTTTTTCCAGCTCCTGGCGCGCGAGGTCGTCGCCGACGGGCACGCTAATATCACGAAAATAGCGCAAGTAGTCAGCCTCGTTGCCGCGTTCGACGTAGCGCTGGAGATAGAACACCGCGTCCTTTTGATACTTGGAGTACAACCCCTCGCCGGCCACATAGGCGCGCAAACCCGAGAGAACATTGACCATCAAGACCAGGACGATGGTGAGGGCGATAACGACGAGGAACGGCAGCAGATTGATCAGAACAAGCTTGCGGGCGATACCCGGCGCAAACAGCCGTCGCGAAAGGGACGTCGCTTTTGGTTCAGAGAGTCTTTGTCCGCCCGCCGTAGTCAACTAGGGCCGGTTTGCCAATTTTTGTCTCTGTCAGGACGAAATTCGACCCCTATAAATTAAATTAGACCCGCTTTGCCGGTCTGTTCAAGTATTTTTTTCATAGAATCACGACCGATTGACTCGAACGCGGTGAAGTCCAGAGAGGTCCGGAAGTCCCGGAAGGAGGTAGTTTTCGCCCCGTTGTGAGAGCGATCGACTATGGGCTGTTGGTGACGGCGGGCTCAATCAGGAGCAGATCGAGGGTGGCGAAAAGCTCCGACTGATTCACCGGCTTCGTCATGTACGCGTTGCAGCCTGCGGAATATGCGTGTTGGCGATCTTCGGGCATCGCATGCGCCGTCAGGGCAACGATCGGGGTCTTTTCGTAGCGTGTGTCTTCGCGCAGCTCGCGCGTCAGCATCAATCCGTCCTCCGGTCCGCCCAGCGACAGATCCATCAGGATCGCCTGGACGGCACCGTCGTGTATTTCGAGCATCGAGCGCGCCTCGCCGGCGGATGCGGCCAGCAGAACATCATAGCGGCCGCCGAGCAGCGCCTTGATCAAGAGCCGGCTGGCGGCATCGTCTTCGACCACCAGCACGACCCGATGCGAACCTCGCGTGGCCGTTGTGGGAGGCGGCGCCAAAGCCGGCTGAGGCAGCGTTTGGGGAGCGCCGGCCGAGAACTCACAGTCACGCGGGAACTCGATGGTGAAGGTCGATCCTTTGCCGAGCGCGCTCTCAACCGTAAGGGTCGTGTCGTTAAGCTGGAGGTAGCTGCGCGTTAGCGCGAGACCGAGCCCGGAACCTTCGAACTTGCGGGAGTACTTACCGGTGTGTTCCTGCGAGAACGGTTCGAACAGGTGGGGCAGATAGGACGGATTGATTCCCACCCCGGTGTCGCGCACCTCGATTTTAAGCACGCCGTCGGCCCGAAACAGCCGCGCCGTGACCAATCCATGCTCGGTGAACTTGATCGCGTTGGAGAGAAGGTTTATCAGCGCGCGCGACAGACAGTACTCGTCGAACATGATCATGGTGTGCGCGGGCGCTTCGATCCGGCATTCGAGCTTGAGCCCCTTCTGACTGCTCGGGGCCTCCTGGTCGCGAACGAGCCGCTCGAGCAGCGCGCCTGGATCTACCGGTGTGGGATGCAGGTCGAAGGCGTTGGTCTCGACTCTCGAAAAGTCCAGGATTCCCTGAATCGTATCGACCAGGCGGTGACCCGCCCTACGCATCGTGTCGACGTGGCCGGCCAAGACCGGATCGGGATGATCGCCGAGTTCCCGCCCGATGATGTCGGCATACCCGAGCATCACGTGCACAGGAGTACGAATTTCGTGGCTCAGATTGGCGAGGAACGACGATTTCGACAGCGAGGTCTGCATCGCGGCGTCACGCGCACGTTCCAGCTCGCGGCGCGCGCGCCCGATATTCCAGGCCATCGAGTTCAATGCGCGCGCCAGATCGCCAAGCTCGTCAGCGGAGTCGATAGAGGAGCGGGTAGAAAAATCGCCCGCCTCTATTTTGGCCACGCTCTTCGACAACTCTCCGATATCCCCCGCGATCGAGCGGCCGACAGTGCGCGAAAGCAGGAATCCGATCACTACGATCAGGACATCGATCGCGATCATCGCATAGAACAGAAAGTTGGAAGTCAGATCGAAGCCTTCTCCCAGCGTGCGCGAAAAGTCGTTCTCGAGACCGATCAACTGATCGTTGAGCGCGCCGATTCGCTGCAGGGTGCGTTGCCTCTCCTCCGGCGTCATCGTGCCCGAGGTACTCCGCTCATGCGCCGCGGCGCCGATGACGACCAGTTGCTCGACCAAATCGTCCGCATCGGTCCAGATTTGTATCGCGCGCTCCACGAACGGGACCCGGCGGAAACGGATAAACAAGGTAATGAGAGCGGGGACGTCGGCGGGGACGTTCTGGCCTTGCAGGAAATAGGTTGCCGCCGCGCTCGTATCGGGCGGGACCCTCTCCAGATCCTGGCGCGCCAAGTCGTCGCCGACGGGCACGCGGATATCGCGGAAGTAACGCAGGTAGTCGGCTTCGTCGCCCCCTTCAACATAGCGCTGAAGGTAGAAGACGGCGTCCTTCTGATACTTTGAGTACAGCCCCTCTCCGGCCACGTAAGCATGCAGACCCGACAGAACGTTGACGGTAAACACCGAGACGACGGTAAGGACGACGGCCACCAGGAGCGGCAGCAGGCTGATCAAGATAAACTTGCGCGCAATACCCGGCGCGAACAACCATCCCGAAAGGGACGGCATCTTCATTCCAAGGAACGTTTGCTTGCGCGCCATAAGAGCGAGTAGGAGCGCATTGTCATTTTCGGGACTAAATACGACTCCTATAGATTAACCTATGACTTTTTTTAGGGGGCTGTTCAATAACCTAGTTCGAGACACCGCCGGATTGCATCGAAGGCCCTGAACTCCTGGTTCTGATCGGCAACGATGCAAAATTCGTGGGGAGCGCTGGTCTTCACGATAACCACGTCATATTTGGGACTAACACAGACACGCTGCGAGCGGACCCCGCAGCGCGGATGTGCGCTGCTGGCGTTTATCCGACAACGTCCCACTGAGCCATAGCTTGCGCGCGGTGCGCGGAAGGCTCTTGTTCATCTTCTCGACAAAGCTGCGATGGGTAGCGCCAAACCGCATCATTGGGGCCCAAGCCTTGCCGTCCTAAAGGAAACAGAACCTGGGGCTTGGATGACTCCGATGGAGACAGAAATCGGCGATCATTTGAGGCGTAGGCCTTTTGCGCCAACGGAAGCTGTCGAAATCATCGACGGCACATTTGATGCGATTTGATCGCGAATAGGAGTGCGCACAACGCCAAAAAGTGTTCCCGCCGCTATACAAGGTGCCCAGTTATGCTTGACCTAGGAAGCGAGCGTCTGCGGATGGTTCGTGATCATATTGCAGCCCGTGGAGTGCGTAACCCCGCGGTCCTTGAGGCTATGCGACGTGTACCGCGCGAGGCTTTCCTGCCGGACGACCTCGCGGAGTTCGCATACCACGACACCCCGTTGCCGATCGAGGGCGGCCAGACCATCTCGCAGCCCTATATCGTGGCGCTCATGATCGAGAGCGTTGAACCGCGCGCCGGCGATCGCGCCCTCGAGATAGGGACCGGCTCCGGATATGCGGCGGCCGTGCTCTCGGAAGTAGTTGGCGAGGTTTATACCGTTGAGCGGCACGAGCAACTGGCCAAGCTGGCGAGCAGGCGTTTTGCCGGCCTCGGATACGCGAAAATCAAAGTCCTTCATGGTGACGGCACCCTGGGCTGGGCCGAGCATGCGCCATTTGACGTGATCATCGTAACAGCCGGCGGTCCGCAGGTGCCCAAGCCATTGCTCCAACAACTGGCAATCGGCGGCCGCCTCATCATCCCGGTAGGCGATACGTCGCGCCTGCAACGTCTGGTTCGAGTTACCCGGACCAGCCAAGACCAGTTCGACGACGAGGATTTGGGCGAAGTTCAATTCGTACCGTTGATCGGAGTCGAGGGTTGGGATTCCAGCGTCGCCACACGCGAGCGCCCATCCACCCAGCGCAGTCGTCCGGGGACGATCGCCAAGCTGATACGCGAGACAGCGGCGCCAATCGCAGACATCGATCAGGTCGATCTCGGCCCGTTGCTGGAACGGATAGGCGATGCGCGGGTCGTCCTGCTCGGCGAGGCGACGCACGGAACTTCGGAGTTCTACCGCATGCGTGCGCGTATCACGAAGGAACTGATCTTGCGGCGGGGTTTTAATTTCGTTGCGGTCGAAGCTGATTGGCCGGATGCGGCGCGAATCAACCAGTATGTGCGTCATGCTCCAGCGCGACAGGAACAATGGAAAGCTTTTACCCGGTTCCCAACCTGGATGTGGCGAAACCATGAAGCATTGGAACTGGTCGAGTGGCTACGCGCCTGGAATGCGGAGATACATGATCCGGAGAGGCGCGCGAGTTTCCATGGGCTGGACCTGTACAGCCTCTTCACCTCGATCAATGCCGTTGTCACCTATCTGAGCGGCGTCGATCCGGCGATGGCTGCAATCGCGCGGCGCCGGTATGCATGCCTGAGCCCGTGGGAACATGACCCCGCGGTGTACGGGCAAGCCGTAATCAGCGGGCGTTATCGTGATTGCGAAGGCGACGTGGTCGCGATGCTGCGCGACATGCTGAATCGGCGGATCGAATACTCGCAGCGCGACGGTGATCGCTTTTTCGATGCCGCGCAGAACGCCCGATTGGTGGCGGCCGCGGAGCGTTATTACCGGGTGATGTATTACGGATCAGTCGAATCATGGAATCTGCGCGATCAGCACATGTTCGACACTCTCGAGCGGTTGCTGGAATTCCACGGTCCCGCCAGCAAAGGCATCGTCTGGGAGCACAACTCACATGTTGGCGACGCGTCGGCTACGGAGATGGGCACGCGCGGAGAGCACAACGTTGGACAGCTATCTCGCGCGCGCTTCGCCGAGTCGGCATTTCTGGTTGGCTTCGGCACCGACCACGGAACGGTCGCGGCGGCATCGAACTGGGACGGACCGATGGAGATCAAACGGGTGCGGCCGTCTCACGAAGCCAGCTACGAGCGGCTGTGCCACGATTCCGAGGTCAAGGCTTTCATGTTGCATCTGAGAGACCCGGCCCGGCAGGCGGTGCGCGATGAACTTGAAGCGGCGCGGCTGGAACGTGCAATCGGCGTCGTCTATCGACCCGAATCCGAACTCATGAGCCACTATTTCCAGGCTTGCCTGCCACGACAGTTCGACGAGTACATCTGGTTCGATGAAACCCGCGCGGTCACGCCGCTTTCCGCGGTCGTCACCCCGGGCGTTCCAGAAACGTTTCCGTTCGGAGTTTAAGGCGCGACGGACGCCCGCGGAAATACGAGATGGACGCCACTGTCGCGAGAGTATTGAGCAAGCTCGACTGGATGCGGGAGAAGCATATCTGGCCCAATGGGATGCGCTACCTGTGGACCGACGCTTTCGGCGTCGTTCTTCTGGTTTCGCTCTATCGCGAACTGAAGCGGAAAGAGTTTCTGGATGAGGCTGAGTGGGTGGTTGCCGAGGTCGAGCGCGTCCTCGGACGCCGGCGCGGTTTCAGAATCGGCGAAGCTGAGGATCGCGATGGCCAGTACTTTCACTACCTGGCGATGTGGGTCTTCGCGCTAACACGCCTCGGCGACATTATTCCCGAATATCGCGCGAAAGCGACCCGACTGGTGAAGGACATCCATCCCGTTTTCCTGATTCCGGGACGAGGCGTTCATTGGAAAATGCTTGAAGACTTGAGCGCACCCTACCCTGGCTTCGGACTCGGCTCGCTCGATCCGTTCCATGGATACGTTGTCTACCGGCTACTGGATGAAAATGCGTTGGGGAACGAGATCCGGCAGATGAAAATCATCGTCGAACGAAGCTATGAAAACCTGGTCATCACCCAAGACCTCGGTCTTGGAATGATGCTGTGGATGACGTGCTTCTATCCAAAGGAAAGATGGGCGCGCGTTCATCGCGCGCGCAGTCTCGCGATACTGGATCGGATGTGGATCGATCCGCCCGGCTACTTCTGCCGCGAGCCGGAAGCGCATTCGGTCAAATTTGCCTTCACCAACTTCGGTGTCTCTGTCGGCCTGCAAGCCGTCGGGTCGTGGCCGGAGCGCGTCGCGGGATTGAACTCTTTTTTCGAAACGTACCGATCCGGGGACGAATACGATACCGACGCGATCACGCACGTCATGGCGTGCGTGTCACTTTCTCCCGGCGAGTTCCTGCCGCGGCGCGTTGGAGCCTAGCTGCTAATGACCGATGCCCATTGTGCCCCAGACGACATAACGGAATATCGCGAACAAGGGAGTAACGTGACATGCGTATCAGACAATTTTCCTTCGGTTCGATTCGGATCGACGGAGTCATCTACGAACACGATGTCATTATCGATCACGGAAAGGTTCGGAAGCGCAAAAAGAAGCCGTCGAAGAAATTTCGCGAGCAGTTCGGACACACTCCGCTTTCCGTCGAGGAGGAGATCCCCTGGAAGTGCCGGCGGCTGGTGATCGGGACGGGGATGTACGGGGCCCTGCCGGTCATGGACGACCTGAAGCGTGAGGCGGAACGCAGAAAGCTCGAACTAAGCGTGATGCCTACGGCTGAGGCGATCAAGGTGCTGGCTAAGAATGCCCAGAGGACCAACGCCGTCCTTCACGTAACATGCTAGTCACACCGTTGGTAGCCTTGCGTGCGTGGCTTTGACGGTTGCAGCCTCGCGTAGCCCGGCCTTGGTCGCTATTGTTGCCTGGTGCGTTCACGGCATGGATCAAACTTCCGACAATTCGAAAGTCAACGCGGAGAACGAGCGGGGAATCGTCACGCGGGTTCGCGGATCGGTCGTGGACGTCGAGTTTGTCACGGGACGCCTACCGGCGATCAACGACGCAATGACGATCGAACTCGACGGTCAGGCGGTACTGATCGCCGAGATCCAGGAACATCTCGATCTTCATACCGTCCGCGCGGTTGCGATGGAGAATACTTCGGGTCTGCGCCGCGGCGCGATCGCCCGCCGCACCGACAGTCCCATCCGCGTGCCGGTGGGCGAGAAGGTGCTGGGCCGGCTTCTCAACGCCATCGGCGATCCGATCGATCGCCTCGGGCCAATCGAGGCTGGCGCAATCCGATGGCCGATCCATCGCAGTTCGCCCGCGATCAATCATCAGGATCACAAGCGCGAGGTTTTCCGCACCGGCATCAAGGTGGCCGACCTGCTCGCGCCGCTAGCGCGTGGCGGCAAGGCCGGGATGTTCGGCGGCGCCGGAGTCGGCAAAACCGTTCTGATCATGGAGCTGATTCGCAGCACCGTCGAAAAATACTCAGGCATCTCCGTGTTTGCGGGCATCGGCGAACGATCGCGCGAGGGTCATGAACTGCTCGCCGAGCTGCGCGAATCGGGCGTGCTGAGCCGCACCGCGCTTGTCTTTGGGCAGATGAATGAGCCACCGGGTGCGCGCTGGCGGGTTGGCATGACTGCGCTGACCATCGCCGAATATTTTCGCGACGTGATGGGACGCGACGTTCTGCTCCTGATGGATAACGTGTTCCGGTTCGTGCAGGCGGGCTCGGAGGTGTCGGGGATGCTCGGGCGGCTGCCATCGCGGGTCGGTTATCAGCCCACGCTCGCCACTGAGATCGCCGAACTCGAGGAACGGATCGCATCGGTGGCCGGCGCATCGGTAACCGCAATCCAGGCGGTGTACGTGCCCGCCGACGACTTTACCGATCCGGCGGTCGTCGAAACCTTTCGCCATCTGGACTCATCGGTGGTCCTGTCGCGCGACATGGCGGCAGAGGGACTTTATCCGGCGATCGATCCGCTGGAGTCCAATTCGGTTTTGCTCGATCCGCGTGTGGTCGGTGAAGAGCATTACGCGGCCGCGGAGGAAGTGCGCCGAACGATCGCGCGTTACAAGGAACTCCAGGAAATCATCTCGCTGCTCGGTGTCGAGGAGTTGAGCGCGGAAGACCGGCGAACGGTGGCGCGCGCACGCCGCCTCGAGCGTTTTCTCACGCAGCCGTTTCTGGTGACTGAGCAATTCACGGGAATTGCGGGGAAATCCGTCGCTATCGAGGACACCATCAGGGGTTGCCGCGCGATACTTGCAGGTGAAGGTGACGGATGGTCCGAAAGTTCGTTCTACATGGTCGGAACTTTCGAGGATGCTCGCGAGAAGGAGGCCGCCGCGCGCAAGGCGCAGCAGTGATCCGAAGTCGATGAGGCTCGTCGTCACCACGCCCACCGAGATCGCCCTCGATGAGAGTTCCGTTCGGCACGTCCGCGCCGAAGATCCCAGCGGCGCCTTCGGCATAGAACCGGGCCATGCGGACTTTCTCACCACGCTTTCGATCTGCGTGGTGAGATGGCGCAACGGCGGCGGCGAGCATTATGTCGCCGTGCGCGGCGGCGTGCTGCGTGTTCGCGAGGGCAAGGTCGTCGAGATAGCAACGCGTGAAGCGGTGATAGACGACGACCTGGCACATCTGCGCAGCGAAGTTCTCGCTGCGATGGCGGAAAACGTCGAGGTGGAACGCTCCGCCCGGTCGGGAGTACTGAGCCTGGAACACGCCGCGATTCGGCAAATCTATCGCTACCTGCGGCCGACTGATCGCCCGCTCAAGGCGGAGCCGCCGAAACAGGCGAGGCGCTGATCGTGGAACCCAGGCAGGAGCACGGTGATCACGAGTTAAGGGACCAAACGCGCGAATTGGAAGAAGCGGTCAAACGGGCGCACAGCCGTCGCGAGCACTGGCTGCGGACGGGCGAATGGCCGATGGGACGCGCGCTGGCGATGATGGGCCGGTTCGGATGGACGATCGTCGCACCGATTCTCATCGGCGCGTTCGTCGGCCGATGGCTCGATCGCACCTTCCACAGCGGGGTGTTCTGGAGCGCAGCGCTGGTCTTTCTGGGGGCCGCTTTTGGTTTCTGGGCGGTTTGGAAGAGGATGAACACCGAATGATCGAAATAGTCGTTTTGCGGATCGTACCTTACGCCGTGTTCGGCTCCATGATCGGGGCAGCGTATTTCACGGCGCTGGAATGGAATGTACGGCTTTACGCCGTCGACGGAGCCGGATGGCAGGCTCTATTGATCCATCTGGCGCGCATCGCCTTCGCCATCGCGGCGTTCACGCTATGTGCCATACAGGGCGCCGCGCCGCTGCTGGCAAGCTTTGTGGGGTTCCTCGCGATGCGAACGATCACGGTCCATCGCCACAAGCTCGTCATCGAGAGGAATCCATGAACCATTCGCCTCTCGAAGCGGCCATCCTCTTTCACGTCGGCGTCGTTCCCATCAGCCGTACGGTCGCAACCACGTGGGGATTGATGGTGGCGCTGACCATCGGGAGCTGGCTCGCGACGCGGAGCTTTCGCATCGATCCGGGCGGATGGCAGGCGATGATCGAAACGACAGTCCTGGGAATCGAAGAGCAGATCGCCGCGCTGCTTAGCCGCGAAGCGGCCCCGTTCCTGCCGCTGATCGGAACCCTGTTCATCTTTCTGGTGGCCGCGAACCTTTCCGGGATCGTTCCCGGAGTCAGAGCACCGACCGCATCGATCGAAACGCCCGCCGCGCTCGCCGCGATAGTTTTTCTATCGGTGCATTTCTACGGCGTCCGCATCCAGGGGCTCGGCGCGTACTTGAAGGGTTATCTCAAGCCGAATCCGGTCATGTTGCCGTTCAATATTCTCTCCGAACTGACGCGATCATTCTCGCTGGCGATGCGCCTGTTCGGAAATATCATGAGCGGCGAGCTGGTGGTCGCGATCGTTCTGGCACTGGCAGGCCTGCTGGTGCCGATTCCATTTATGGCATTCGGAATTCTGGTTGGCCTGGTGCAGGCTTACATATTCAGCGTCCTGGCCGCGGTCTATATCGGCGGCGGCATCGGCGCGATCGAGAAGTGAGGGAGGTCGCAAGAAGATGACGGTCCAAATGCTCAGCATAATCGGCGCGGTGGTGGTGGTCGCGGTCGGCTCGATTTCGCCGGCACTCGCCGAAGGCCGCGCGATCACGGCGGCGATGGAAGGTATCGCGCGGCAGCCCGAGGCCGCGGGTCCGCTGTCGCGCACGCTGTTCGTCGGCCTGGCGATGATCGAGACGATGGCGATCTACTGCCTGGTCGTCGCCCTGCTGCTGCTATTCGCCAATCCATTCGCGCGATGAGCTTCAGTTGGTGGACCTTCGCGCTGCAAGCGGCCAACTTTCTCATCCTGGTCTGGCTGCTCAGGCGCTTTCTGTTCAAGCCGGTCACTGCGATCGTCGCCAGGCGCAAGGAGGAAATTGCGCGCGGGATGGCGGAGGCATCGGCTGAAAAGGAAAAGGCGCTGAATCTCCAGCGCGACCTTCAGGCACAGCGGGCGGGAATCGAAGCCGAGCGCCAGAAGGCGATCGAAGAGCAGCGCGCTCAACTAGCGGCGGAACGCAAGAAGATGATCGATGAAGCCCGCGAGGACGCGGAGAAGATCCGCGCGCAAGCGACCGCACAGTTGGGCGAAGAGCGCGCCGCCGCCACACAGGAATTGTTTTCCAGAACAATCGAGCTTGCGGTAAATTTGGCGGAACGGCTGCTTCGTGATTTGGCCCTCCCTTCGATCGAGCATGCCTTCCTGATCCGTGTCCTGGACCATCTGGACCGTCTGCCGCAGACGGAACGGGTCGCGCTCGTTTCGCATCTCGGTGCGAGTTCGGTCGTCGTGACCACGGCTCACCCGCTCGAGGCACACGAGGAAGCGCAATGGCGCGAAGAACTCGGGAATCGGATTGGTGCGGCAGCACCTATGGAGTTCAAGAGTGATGCAGCGCTTATCGCCGGCGCCGAAATCGCGTTCCCGAGCGCAATACTCCGCTTCAACTGGCGCGATGGGCTGACCACCGCCGCCAGAGAGATCAACCGCAATGAGCACGCTGGCTGAATCGGTAAAGGACCGTCTGAGGCGGGCCGGCCGGCTTATGAGCCAGCTCAAGGCCGAGCCCCGACTCGACATGATCGGCCGCGTGGAACGAGTGGGAGACGATGTCGCCAGCGTACGCGGACTACCGGAGACGCGGCTCGGTGAACTACTGCTCTTCGAACGATCTGACGGCGGGGAGCCCGTGGTCGGAATCGTGCTGTCACTCGACCCCGACCTGATCGGATGCGCCCTGCTCGGCGACGACAGCCGCATCCAGGCGGGCAACCTGGTGCGGGGAACCGGTTCAGTCGCAAGCGTGCCGGTAGGCGACCAGCTGCTGGGGCGAATCGTGAACGCGCTGGGCATTCCGATGGACGGAGGTCCGGAGATCGAAGCGGCCGGAGTCGAACCGGTCGAGCGGCCCGCACCCGCGATTGTCGATCGCGATTTCGTCGACACTGCACTCAACACCGGCCTTCTCGTCATCGACGCGATGCTGCCGCTCGGCCGTGGACAGCGCGAGCTGATCATCGGCGATCGCGAAACCGGGAAAACCGCCATCGCGATCGACACCATAATCAATCAACGCGACACGGGCGTGATTTGTATCTACTGTGCGGTCGGACAAAAGACCTCATCCGTGAGCCAGGTGATCGATGCGGTGAAGCGCTACGGCACGCCGGAGCGATGCATTTTCGTATTCGCACCCGCGGACGATCCGCCTGGAATCCAGTGGCTGGCGCCGTATGCGGCCTGCACGATGGCGGAGTATTTCTCAGAGCGCGGCGGCGATGCGCTTCTGATTATCGATGATCTGAGCAAACATGCCGTGATCTACCGGCAGCTGTCGTTGCTATTGCGAAATCCGCCCGGACGCGAGGCCTACCCAGGCGACATCTTCTATATCCATTCGCGGCTGCTGGAACGCGCGGCCAAGCTAAGTCGGGAGCGTGGCGGCGGATCGCTGACCGCGCTGCCGATCGCCGCGACAGAGGAAGGCAATCTGTCCGCCTACATACCAACCAATTTGATTTCGATCGCGGATGGGCAAATCGTTCTGGAGCCGCGCTTGTTTCACGAGGGACAGAAGCCCGCGGTCAATGTCGGCAAGAGCGTCTCGCGTGTCGGCGGAAAGACACAGTCGCCCGCGATGCGCAAATTGGCGGAAAACCTCCGCCTTGAATATGCGCAATTCCTCGAATTGGAAATTTTCACACGGTTCGGCGGGATGGTGGATGAGCACACGCGCGAGATAATCGAACACGGGCGGCGAATCCGCGCCGTCCTCACGCAGCCGCAATTCGAGCCGTTGTCGGTCGCGCATCAGGTGGCGTTGCTGGTGGCGATCGACGAAAGGCTGCTCGACCGGCTTCCCCTCGGCAAAGTGAGCGAGTGGCAAACGAAGCTCGGTCCCTGGCTGAACGAGAACGCCGCGGAAGCGGTGCGGCAAATCAATACCTCCGAAGAGTTGGAGGCGCACACGCGCGCGGCGCTCCTCACCGCGATCGGAGAGCTGGTCGAAGGGTTGAATCAACCGCGGGTCACGCCGGCGAACCGGTAACCACCCATGGCGCAGGAACGGGAAATCGCGACTCGAGTGACTTCGCTCAACGAACTGCTCGAGATAGTCGCTGCGATTCGGGCGATGGCCGCATCGCAGATGCAGCAGGCGCTCAGATCGCTGGAGGCGATTCGCGATTACTCCGAGGAGATTCGCGAAGCATTGTCCGAAGCGGCAACGCTGCTGCCCACCGATGGAGTAGTAGAATCCACGCCGCGACCGAACAAATCGGGATTGGTTGTATTCTGCGCCGAGCACGGCCTGTGCGGCGGCTTCAACGAGCATCCGCTGCGCACCGCAGAGCGCGCCAGAGCGGCAAGCGACGGCGAGATCGTGCTCATTGTAGTCGGAACCCGCGGCGCCCAGATTTGTCGCGAGCGCGGACTGAATCCGGACCTTACGCTGCCGATGGCGACCCATTGCGCGGGGGTCACGGGCGCTGCACGCCGCGTCGCGGCGGAACTCTATCGGATGTTCAGCGAGCGCGGCATTGCGGGCGTCGAGGTCGTTTACGCGCAACATGCCGGGGCCGAGCTTGCGCGAATCGAACGGCATCGTCTGCTGCCACTAGAGGTGCCAGTCGCGGAGAAGACGCCGACGCAGTTGCCGCCGCTTATCAACCTGCAGCCGCGGCGTCTCTTCGATGACATCGTCGGCGAATATTTCTTTGCAATGCTGGAAAACGCCGCGATGCAATCATTTTTCAGCGAGAACGAGACCCGCTTCCGCACGATGGAAGCGGCGCATCAGAACATTGAGAACAAATCCGGCGATCTCGCAAAGCTGATGCAACGTCTGCGCCAGGAATCCGTAACCACTGAAATTCTCGACCTGATAAGCGGCTCAGCCGCGCTAGTTTCAGACTGACCGCTCCGCTGATGGGGCTTCGATGCAGGATTCCCTTTCAGTCAGGCGCTGCGCAGTAGCACGACGACGGATCTCGCTTTGACCTTGTAATCCAGCGAATCGAGAGGCTCTTCCTTGCCACTATCCAGCAGATCGAGCGGGCCAGGTTTACTGGTGTCGGCAACTCGCATCCATTCTCTTGCTTCGCCCTCTTGAATTCGGAAATCGAGGTCCTCCCAGTAGGCATTGATCATCACATAGATATCGCGGTCCTGCTGCGAGCCGCCGCGCAGGCAGAACGCGAGGCTGCGCGAAAGGTGACTCAGGTCGACCTGTTGATCGACGCCGTACCATCTTACGTCGTCACGCCAGAAGCGGCTGCGCGCCAGCGAGGGATGGGTCTTGCGAAACGCGATCATGCCCTTGAAGAAGCGGAACACGTCCCTGTTCTTCTGCAACAGGTCCCAATCCAGCCAGGTAGTCTCGTTGTCCTGATTCCATGGATTATTGTTGCCGCCCTGGGTGTTCATGAACTCGTCGCCGGCCCGGAACATCGGAGTTCCATTGGAAACCATCAGAATCGTAAAGAAATTCTTGATCTGCTGCTTGCGCAGCTGCATCACGTCCGCGGGGACGTTCAGATCACCTTCCCATCCGCAATTCCAGCTCAGATTGTCGTCGCTTCCATCGTTATTGTTCTGGCCGTTGGCGAGGTTGTGTTTTGCGTTGTAAGCGACCAGGTCGTAAAGGCAGAAGCCATCGTGGGAGGTCACGTAATTAATCGTCTGGTAAGGACGGTAGGCATTGTCGAGATCATCGGGAAACAGGTCACTACTGCCATAGATCCTGCTCATGAGATCGCCGACCTTTTCGGGATCGCCTTTTACGAACGCGCGAACGTCGTCTCGAAATCTGCCGTTCCACTGGCTCCATGAGCGGCCGGGAAAGCTGCGGCCCAATTCATAACTGGCCGGGTCCCACGCCTCAGCGATGTGTCGAGCCGCGCCAAACTCTGCGCCTGTGATTTCCGAAATAATCGGGGAATTCTGGAGATTTACCGATCCATCGCTGTTGCGACTGAAGATCGACGCAAGATCGAATCTGAATCCGTCAACGTGCATCTCGCTTAGCCAGAAATGGAGGCTGTCGATTATCATCTTGCGCACGGTCGGATGGGCCGATCGGAGTACGTTGCCGGTACCCGTATCGTTGCGGTAGTGCGTCAGGCTCTCGTCGAGCAGATAGTAGCTGCTGTTGCAGATGCCTCGATAACTATAAGTCGGTCCGTCAAGGCCGGCTTCGGCAGTGTGGTTGTAAACGACGTCAAGAATTACTTCGATTCCAGCCTCATGTAGGGCCTTCACCATCGTCATGAATTCATTCGCGGCTTCGGCGGCACCCGGGAGCGCGGCATAACCCTGATGCGGCGAGAAAAAACTCAAAGGCATGTAGCCCCAGTAGTTGCCGCCGTCCGGGTCGTATTGAAACACCGGCATCAATTCGACCGCGGTGATTCCAAGCTCCTTCAAGTACGGGATTTTCTCGATGATGCCCGCGTAGGTTCCTTGTTTGTCCGCGGTCACGCCGGAGCTGCGGTGCTTAGTGAACCCTCTGACGTGCAACTCGTAAATTATCGTATCCGAAGTGTGACTCGGTCTGGATTCGCCGCTCCAATCGAAGCATGAAGAAGCGCCCGGGAGGATGCAGACCGGCGCCCGGCCGGCGTTCGATCCGCGTCCGACTGAGGCACTGCGCCGAAAGTCGGGCGGAAAAAATATCGCCCTGGCGTAAGGATCCAGCAGTACTTTGTCACCATCAAAGAAATGGCGCTCGCCGTGAGGATCGTTCGGCCCTTCGACTGAGTAGGCGTAGTAGCGAGCATCTGCGATCTCGTCAGCCGCGATCCGGCAATGCCATATCCTTCCCGATTTATGAATTAGATAATTCAGCGAGAGGCGCACGATCGGATTCACCAGGTCGTGCGCGGTATACAGCAAGAGCATCACCCCCGTTGCGTGCCTGGAGCACAACGCAAAGTTGTAGCTTCTTTCCGCCTCAACCCAGACCGCGCCTAGCGGATGCGGCGAGCCTTCAATCTGCGACCAGTCGGTTATGCTCCTTGAGGATGCTGATGTATGGCGCATGAGCGGCGACAATTCTAGAAACCGGCCGCGCTAGTGTTTCCCGGTTGATGCGACGGGAGCCAGGAACCTGTCCCGCTTCGCCTCTGGTGGCCGCGGCCCGAGGATGACCTTAAGTTCTTCGATCCCGACTGTTTCCTCTTTCAGGAGAACTTCTACCAACTGGTCCAGCCGGGCCCTGGCGTCGCTCAGCCGTTTTCGGACCTCCTGGTGAGCCTCTTCAAGGAGGCTTTGAACCTCCTGATCGATCCGGGCGGCGGTGGCTTCGCTATAGTCACGCCCTTGTGAGATCTCATATCCCAGAAACGGTTGTTGCTCGTCGGTTTTGAATGCGACCAGCCCGAGTTTGCCCATTCCCCAGCGCGTGACCATGCGCCGCGCCAGACGAGTCGCTTCCACCAGGTCGTTCTCTGCTCCGGTGGTCACATCGCCGAAGACTATCTCTTCAGCGGAGCGCCCACCGAGCATCACCGCCAGCCGGCCCTTCAAGTACGAATTACTGAGATTGTGGCGTTCTTCCGAGGGAACCTGTTCCGTCAGGCCGAGCGCGCTGCCATGCGGCACGATCGTGACTTTCTGAACGGGGTCGGCTCCCGGGGTGAGCCAGGCGATTAAGGCGTGTCCGGATTCGTGGTACGCAACCACACGCCGCTCAGAGGGGTCGATGAGTTGTGGGTGCGCCGCGCCGAGCCGCACTTTGTCATGCGCCTCATCAAAGTCCCCCATCGTAACGGCGGCGCGGTCGTGTCGTGCCGCGGCCAAAGCGGCCTCGTTGCACAGGTTCGCCAGATCCGCACCGGTCATACCCATAGTACCGCGAGCGAGCGTTGGAAGATCCACGTCAGGCGCCAGGTGCAATCGCTTCGTATGGATGCGCAAAATGCCTTCTCGTCCGGCGCGATCGGGAAGTCCGACGACCACCTGGCGGTCGAAACGTCCGGGGCGCAGCAGAGCGGGATCGAGAACGTCGGGCCGGTTGGTCGCGGCGAGGATAATCACCTCAAAGCGTTCCTCGAATCCATCAAGTTCGCCGAGTAGCTGGTTGAGGGTTTGCTCGCGCTCATCGTTGACCGTTCCCACGCCCGCGCCTCGCCGGCGCCCGACAGCATCCAACTCGTCGATGAATACAATCGCGGGTGCAGCCTCTTTGGCCCCGCGAAACAAATCTCGCACGCGACTCGCTCCGACGCCGACGAACATCTCGACGAACTCCGAGGCGTTGAGACTGAAGAACGGAACGCCCGCTTCTCCGGCGACAGCCTTGGCCAGGAGGGTCTTACCAGTACCGGGCGCGCCGACCAACAGAACGCCCCTGGGAATCCGCGCCCCCAGATCGTGGTATTTTTGCGGATGCTTGAGGAAGTCAACTTCTTCAGCCAGCTCCGCCTTAGCTTCGTCCGCTCCGGCCACGTCATTGAAAGTTACCTTGGGCTGCTCGCTCGTATACCGTCGGGCCTTTGCTTTGCCGAACGGGTTCATCTGCATGCGGCCTGCCCGGGCGGACATCCACCAGAACAGTCCGATCAGCAGCAACAGCGGCAGCCAGCTCATCAATATCTCGGTAATCCACGGCGTAGATGATGGCGACACGTCCACAACAACCTTGTGGGCCTCGAGCAGCGGCATCATGGCGGCATCGCCTACCGCCGACGGAAAGGTTGTCCCGAACGTGCCGTAACGTGGTGGTGGAGGAGGTTTTTCGGCCACAGCCGCAGAGGTCTTCGCGGCTTCGGGTTTGCCTGGCGATTCCTGCTTCTCGGGAGCGGAAGTCGGCTTAGCACTCGGCAGGGCCGGCGGTTCCGGCGTGGGCCAGAGGATAGGGTTTACAAAAGCGCCGGTAATCTTGTCACCGATGATATGGATTTTCGATACGTTGTCCGCGCGGACTTGCGCCAGAAACGTCGTGTATGGAATGGCCGCCTGCGGCTGCGATTTCGGCCAAAACCACATCACATCCCAGATAAGCAGTCCGACCATGACCACCCACCAAAACCAGGGTCCGGATTGGATCGGCGGTCGCCGCAGCTGGTTTGGGTTATCTTCGGGCTGTGCCATTTGCGGTCAACGCGGTCTGCGGCAAATCAAGGGTCGGAAACAGAGCCTTACGTCCGACTCTCCAACGTCAGGATTACCACTGCCAGCGAGAACAACGAAGTGGACTGCAGAAACCTTTGTCGGGCTCTTCTGCGATGCTTCCGACGCGTGTTCGCTCTACGCAGCCGGGTGTACGTGCACGCGTCCACGATTGATCGACAGGTGCACCTCCAGCACCAGATTTCGCAGTTCGTCATTTGCCCCGCCGCGAAGAGGCCGCGCGGCCTCGCAGGCGAGATCATCGAGCGAGAGCAGCCCGAGCAGGGTCCCGTCCGAATTAGTCACCGGAAGCCGGCGCGTGCGCTTCTGGCGCATCAACTGGGCCGCTGAACCCAGATCGTCCTCGGCTGCGCAGCTCACAACGTTGCGGGCCATCGCTATCTCGACCCGCAGCTGATCCAGCGGCTTGCCCTGGGTGTATGCAGCCATGCAAACGTCCCGATCGGTCAGAAAGCCGACAAGTCTATTCTGCTCATCGACCACGGGAACCGCCCCGCAAGGCTCGTCCCACATTATTTGCGCAGGGTGGTTGAGGGCATCCCACGGATGGCAGGTTTTAACCTCGCGATTCATAATCTGTTCAACTTTCATCGCCGTCTCTCCGCGAAAGATAATTAAGCACCCACCGCCCTGAGTGTCTGCGCTGACTCGGCCGCCGCCACATGACTTTTGACGCGGATGAAGCTGTCGGGGCTGACCGATATCGAATCGATTCCGGCGTTGACCAGGAACCGTGCGAATTCCGGATGATCGCTCGGCGCCTGGCCGCACAACCCGACCTTGCGCTCGAACTTATGCGCGCGAGGGATCACGCTCGCTATGAGCTGCGTGACGGCTTCGTCCTGTTCGTTGAAAAGCGGAGCAAGTCGTTCGGAATCACGGTCGACACCCAGGGTCAACTGCGTCAGGTCGTTGCTGCCGATCGAGAAGCCGTCGAAGCGCTGAGCGAACTCCTCGGCCAGGAGTACGTTCGAGGGGATCTCGCACATCACGTAAACCTGCAAGCCGTTTTCGCCGCGGCGCAGACCATTGTCCGCCATCGCCTGCAAAGTTTTGTCCGCTTCTCCAAGCGTCCTGCAGAACGGGATCATCACCACGACGTTGCGCAGTCCGATTTCCTCGCGCACTTTGCGGATCGCACGGCATTCCAGCGCGAAACCTTCGCGATAGCCGTCACTGTAATAACGGCTGGCCCCGCGCCATCCGAGCATCGGATTCTCTTCCTTTGGTTCGAACTGCCTGCCGCCGATAAGCCGCGCATATTCATTGGTCTTGAAATCGCTCATCCGAACGATCACCGGATTCGGATAGCGCGAGGCTGCGATTCTGGCGATTCCCAGCGCAAGTGTATCGACAAAGTATTGCGTCTTGTCCCGGTACCCCAGCGTCAGCCGCTCAATGCGTCGCCGTGCCGCTGCGTCCTTGAGTTCGTCGAACTTCACCAGCGCCATCGGATGAATCCTTACGATGTTGTTGATGATGAACTCCATACGCGCCAGGCCGATGCCGTCCGCCGGCAATCGCCACCAGCGCATCGCCGCGGCAGGGTTGGCCATATTGAGCATTAGCTTGGTCCTGGTTGGGGCGATGTTTTCGAGCGCGAGGTCGCGCACCTCGAATTCACTGACCCCGTCGTAAACGTAGCCCACATCGCCCTCGGAGCAGGACACGGTGACATCGCGCCCAGTTGCAAGCGCGACCGTGGCCCTCCCGGTGCCGACTATCGCGGGCAGTCCCAATTCGCGGCTGACGATCGCGGCGTGAGATGTGCGTCCACCGTGATCGGTGATGATGGCCGCGGCCCGCTTCATGATGGGCATCCAGTCCGGGTCGGTGGTTTCGGTCACGAGGATCGCGCCGTCCGTGAATTTGGAGATCTCCGCGGGGCTCTTGAGTCTGCACACCGAGCCGGTGGCGATCGCGTCACCGATCGCGAGCCCGGTGAGCAACCGCTCGCCCTTTTGCTTGAGGGTGTAGGTCTTGAGCGAGCCGGCCTCCCTGCGCGATTGAACAGTCTCCGGGCGAGCCTGAACGATAAAGAGTTCGCCGGTCTCACCATCCTTTGCCCATTCCATGTCCATAGGCCGGGCGTAGTGTGACTCGATAGCAACGGCCCACTTCGCAAGTGTCAGGATGTCCTCGACCTCCAGAACAAAGCGTGCTCGCTCATCTTTAGAGGTGCTGACGGTGCGCGTGGTTTTTCGGCCCTTCTCGCCGTAAACGATCTTTTTCGCTTTCGCCCCCAGCGCTCTCTCGAGAATCGGCGACAATCCTTTTTGGGGGAGCAGCGGCTTGAACACCACGTACTCGTCCGGCTCGACAATTCCCTGGACCACGGCCTCGCCAAGTCCCCAGGATGCGCTGATGAGCACCGTGTTTGGAAAGCCGGTCTCCGTATCGATGGAAAACATCACGCCGGCGCTGCCTCTGTCGGAGTGGACCATTCTTTGAATACCGACCGACAAGCCAACTTTCATGTGATCGAAGCCATGGTTCTCGCGGTAGACGATGGCGCGGTCGGTGAAAAGAGACGCGAAACAGCGACGGATCGCATCGAGCAGATTCTTGTCGCCGCGAATATTGAGGAAGCTTTCCTGCTGGCCGGCGAAGCTCGCCTCGGGGAGATCCTCAGCGGTGGCGCTACTTCTAACCGCGACGTCCAGATCATCTTTGCGCGCCGATTTCGAAAGCTTGTGATATGCCGCCACGATCGCCGCGGCCAGCTCCGGTGGAAACTGCGCGCGCGCGATCATCTGTCGTATCCGCTTCGCAGCGGCGGCGAGCGATAGCTTTTGTTCTCTGATAGCTTGCAACTCCGCGCTTATCGGCTGGCTCAGTTGGTTGGCGTCGATGAATGTCCAATAGGCGCTCGCCGTTATCGCGAAGCCCTCGGGCACAGGAATGCCCTGCTCCCGCATCGTCCTGGTCATCTCTCCCAGCGAGGCATTTTTTCCGCCCAACTGCGCGACCTCGGACGAGCCTTCGTCAGAGAACCAGATGATATTCCTGCTCTCCATTTCCTTGTTCCTCTAATGCAGCAGCCTGAGATCGCAAATATCGACCGGGCCGCCCATCCGCTCGCCGGACAGTCACACCGGAACGGTCGATTCGCGAACCGTATGCCCCGACACGTGCTAAACCAGACGACGCAAAAATGACGGCGAATATTGCATCCGTTATGCCAGCGGATTTCCTCACCATTCGTGCTTTTGTCGGCGCAATGTGTCTCCTAACGAAACACTTTTATGTGGCACTTTGTCAGCCTTGTCGGCGCCGGCTATGAGGCGTCAGGATCGCAGGCTCGTCTGAATTTTCGCGGCGTCGATGATGAAACGGCGGCGTTCTCGCGTCACAACGCCTTCAGCGACGAGTGTCTTGAGGCATTCGCTCGCTTTTGGCCGCGAGCAATCCGCCAGATCCGCGATGTCCTGACCACTCAAGCGCAGATCTATGATTATCCCGCGGTCGTCTCGTACACCGAACTTGTGGCTTAGGTCGAGCAAGGCGATCGAAATTCTTTCTCGAACGGTTTGATTAAGAAAGTTTGAATGGCGCTCGAGAAGCCTCCACCATCGGCCGACCGTCAAATTGAGCGCCTCGCTGAACTCGCGCAGTGGAATGCCGACGATGCCCTCCACCAGCTCGCTTGGGCTTATCAGCCCGATCTGACAGTCGGTAAACGCTTCGCAGGAGAGTTTGTGATGAATATCCGGCAGCAATGAGGGAATCTCGATCACATCGCCGGGTCCCAGCACCTCGAGCAGGTTGCGTTTGCGTTTTCGGCTAAGACAAACAAGCCGGGCGATGCCCGAAAGCACCAGAAATATAGCGCTTTCCGATTGCCCTTCCTCATAGATGATCGAGCGTTTAGAAAACCGGCGAATCCTCATCCTCGCGCGCAACGCTTCCAATTTGCGCAATGGAAGGCTCGCGAGCCCCTCCAATTTCTGCAAATCCTGAGCGCTGATTGCGCGAGGTTGCGGAGGCCTGGCAGCGCTCTGCCTGATCGATGGGTCGCGTGACGCCGGCGGTGCCATGAGTACGAAGAGATCCTAGTGTCCTTTCAGTCCAGGTAACACACCATCAAGTCGCAACGGTTGGGGGCGTCAAACGCAGTCGCCGGATGTAACGACAATCCGTATGAGAAAACAACTGAAGGTTTGTTCCCGATGTAACAGAATCGGCGTTGAACATAACTGGTGTTTCCACGGAACATCATCCGCAGTCGGGCCCATTCAATATGCATCAGAACATGCGCCTGTCACTGATCAATGGTTCCGCACCGAACCTGCATCGATCATCATCCTGCACGGTGATGCGAATTGTGAAGGGCGGCGAATCTGTACCCTTTGGATACGCCGCTCTCCCGCATGTGCTGATAGGAAGCATCGCCGATCGCGGCCGCTTCTGGAAATCCACGCTCCGCCGCGCGGTACAAATCATGCTTCAGAAAGGCAGCGCAACACAGATCTGAGCTCGGAACCAGATGCCGCAGGTGTTCGGAGTGGAGCCGTTCGATAGGCAACCGGAGCGGCCGAACCGCAGACGAAGCCTGCCAGGAGCCAGCGATGAAATTCTGCGAGGAAAATCAAACCCGGTGCG
The DNA here is from genome assembly GCA_052146355.1 of Binataceae bacterium (SeqCode). GTDB lineage: Bacteria > Desulfobacterota > Binatia > Binatales > Binataceae > JAFAHS01. The sequence continues at coordinate 34,071 of JBKQNE010000255.1, forward strand.
CAATCATTCTCGCCGGAGGTGACGGCAGACGCTTATTGGAGGTAACCCGGCGCATCACCGGTGATAGTACTCCGAAGCAGTTTTGTCCCGTGATAGGCAGCACGTCGCTGGTCGAACAAACTCGGCTTCGCGCTTCGCTCGCAGTCGGGGAGGATCGGATTCTCGCAGTGGTCACGCGCGCGCACGAACGCCACTATCGCGATCTGCGCCAGGAGATACTTCCGCAGAACCTGGTGATTCAGCCTCAGAACCGTGGAACAGCCCCGGCAATTCTGTATGCACTTCTGCGATTGTCCAAAACCACGCCCGATGCATTCGTGGCGGTGTTTCCGTCAGATCATTTTGTGAGCGACGATCGCGAATTCATGCGCCATGTTGATTTGGCCTTCGACGCAGCCGGATCGCACCCGGAAATGACTGTCCTGCTGGGGATCACGCCGCACGCCCTCGAGTCGGGATATGGCTGGATCGAACCGGGCGAACTCGTGGTCGGGCGTCCGCCGCTGTGCCGCGTGCGCCGGTTCTGGGAGAAACCTCGTAGTGACATCGCGGGCCAACTGCTGCATGCCGGTTGTATGTGGAACAGCTTCGTAATGGTGGCGCGGGTTTCCACGCTGATCGGCCTAATCATGGTCGCGTTGCCCGAACTGTTCGCTTCGTTCTCGAAGATTCGGGACCTGCTGGGCACAGCGCGGGAACCGGACGTCGTCGAACGACTGTACGAGCGCATCCCGTCGGCGAGTTTCTCGGACGAAGTGCTGGAACGGTATCCGATCAATCTAGGCGTACTTCCCGTTCACGGCCTCGAATGGAGCGACCTCGGCGAACCACAGCGCGTCATGGCGGTTTTGTCCCGCTTGGGACTTCATCCCGAATGGGAGGCCGCATAGCCCTGCTTGGATTCGCAGTTTGTCCTCGTACTCGTGGTCAGTTCGAGTCAGCCAGGACGGCATTTACCGATACGGCAGTTGTAATCAAGGAGGAAAACTCCGCGATAGGGACGACGAGGAGGGTCAGTGTGGCGAAATTCTTCAAGAGGATATTGTGCCCCGTCGATTTTGATGACAATTCGATGGTGGCGCTTCAGTACGCGCGCGACCTTGCAAAGGAGCACGATGCCACTCTGTATCTCATGCACGTGGTCTTTATTCCTGTAGCCAGTCCCGGTTTTCCGCGCGAACCGTACCCCGTGGTTTCCGACGAGCCACGTAAGCTCGAACTCGAGAAAATTGCGAAGAAGTATTTGGACGGCAAGGTGCGATACGAACTCGCCTGTCGCACGGGCAAACCGGCCGAAACCATCAGCCAGGCGGCTGAAGACTTCGACGTCGATTTAGTTGTCATGGCCACTCACGGCAGAACGGGCGTCTTTCACTTGCTCCTCGGAAGCGTGGCGGAACATGTGGTGCGTGCATCGAAACGACCCGTGCTCACAATCAGACCGAAAGACGCCTGGGCCTAGAATTTCCACGCTGACCATTGAGCAGGCCCGCCAATTCTACGACTGGTTCGACTCCCGGCAGGACTGGCAGTCGTTCTGTGAGGATTGGCAAAGTCCAGTGCGCGAGCTTTGTTCGTTCACTCGGGATGATACCGAGGTAATGACCGCCCCGCCTTGTTCGTTCGCGGACAGCACCCCTCGGACGTAGAATACCGGCGAAGGCAAAAATGAACTGGCACGACGTCCGAAATGCATGAGTTATCGGTTGCGAGCGATTTGCTTGACGCCATCGAACGGAATCTGGGGGAAGATGCTGCGCGAGTCGTCCGGGTCGACATCAGCGTCGGGGCGGCCGTTGGGATTGTGTCGGAATCGTTACGCTTTGCTTTCCGCGTGCTTGCGGAAGGGACCCGCGCCGACGGAGCCGTACTTGAGATCATAACCGTGTCCGCTCGCGGCCGTTGCGGCAATTGCGGCATACTCTTTGAGTTTGACGCAATTATCGGCCGATGCCCGTCGTGCGGGCGGTTGGGCGGAGAACTTTTGTCGGGCGACGAGATGATCCTGCGAGCGATCGAGGTGACAGATGTGTGACATTTGCGGCTGCAGTGCGCCCGCCGTGCGAACGATTGAGGTCAATGAGCGTCTGCTCAAATCGAACGCCGCCGAAGCCGAACATAACCGCGCGCATCTCGCGGCGCGGCGAATTCTAGCCATCAACCTGATGGGCACGCCGGGCGCGGGAAAGACCGCGCTTCTGGAGGCGACGATCGCGCAGTGGCGCGACTTCCGGCGCATCCTGGTGATCGAAGGAGACCAGGCGACTGACCGCGACAGCGCACGTATCCGTGCGGCGGGCGCGATGGCCTGCCAGGTGGAGACGGGCCTTGGCTGCCATCTCGATGCGCATCAGATCCACGACGCGCTGCACAATCTTGATCTCGCCGACGGCGATCTGCTCTTCATCGAAAACGTCGGCAACCTCGTGTGTCCCGCATTGTTCGATCTCGGCGAAAAACTTCGCGTGGTCGTAACGAGCCCGACTGAGGGTGCCGACAAGCCGCTCAAATATCCGCCGATGTTTCGTGCTGCGCACGTCGTCGTGCTCAACAAATGCGATTTGCTCCCGCATGTTCCTTTCAACCTTTACGAATGGACCGAATACGTCGGCGCGATCAATCCACATGCGCGGATTATCAGGACGTCGGCGCTCAGCGGGGAGGGGATCGGCGAGTGGCTCGCCGCAATCGATCAGCTGCGAGAATCATCCGATGCGAGCATTTCAGCGTGAGTGACTCGTTGCACATGCCAAAGGCCGCGCTAGAGGATCTCATTGCGATTCTGTGGCGCGAAGGGTTCAAGGTGCTGGGACCGGTCGCGCGTGACGGCGCCGTCGCATTCGACGAAGTGCATCAGGTGTCCGACCTGGCGGTTGCGATGCGCGAGACGCAGGAGCCTGGACGATATCGACTCGGACAGGGCGTAGCCGGGGAAGTTTTCGGCGTGGTGAACGGGGCCGGCTCGCTCAAGCCTTTTTTTTTCGCACCCGAAGAGACGCTGCTTGAAGTAAATCGCGACCGGCGCGGGTTTAAGGTTACCGAAGTAGCGCCCGTGGCGCCGCGCCTCGCGTTCATCGGGGTGCGGGCGTGCGACCTTGCCGCGCTCGCCGTTCAGGATCGCATTTTTCTGCACGACCGCTTCAGCGACACGCACTACCAGGCACGGCGCAAAGACGCCTTTCTGGTAGCAGTCAACTGCACCCGCTCCGCGCCGACCTGCTTTTGCGTCTCGATGAAGACCGGCCCGGAAGCGACGACCGGTTTCGATCTCTTGCTGACCGAGATGGAACAGGGTTTCGTGCTGCGGACCGGCTCGGCCGCCGGCGAAGCGATCGCCGCAAAGATCGGCCTAAGCGCCGCACAGCACGATGAAGTCGTGTCGGCAAAGGCGCGAATCGACGGATGCGCCGCCGGGATGCAGCGGCGCCTCGATACCACGGACCTGCCCCGCTTGCTCTACGACGAAGTCGAGAATCCGCGCTGGCAGGACGTCGCATCGCGATGTCTTTCGTGCACGAACTGCACGATGGTTTGCCCGACCTGCTTCTGCCACACCGTGGTCGACCAGGAAGAAATCGACGGCAACATGAGCCGGCGGGTGCGCAAGTGGGACTCGTGCTTCTCGCTCGAGCACGCGCATATCCACGGAATCAACTTTCGCCCCAAAATCGAAAACCGCTACCGCCAATGGCTCACGCACAAGCTGGCTTCGTGGATCGATCAGTTTGGTACGTCGGGGTGCGTCGGATGCGGCCGGTGCATGACATGGTGCCCGGTGGGTATCGACCTGACCGAGGAAATCGCCGCGATTCGCGCGCATCCGGTGAAACGGTGACTCCTTACACGATATTTCCGGCACGCGTTACCGACCGCCGAACCGAGACCGCGGGCATCTACACCTTTACGATGCGCTTCATCGACGATGAGGTGCGGCGTGCGTACAGCTTCAAGGCCGGGCAATTCAACATGCTCTACGCCTTCGGCGTCGGCGAGGTTCCGATGTCGATCGTCTCGGATCCAGGCGATCCGGAAAACCTGGAGCACACGATCCGGATTGCGGGACGCGTAACGGGCGTGATGGGCGGATGGAAAGCCGGCGACGTGGTAGGAATGCGCGGCCCGTATGGCAACGGATGGCCGGTTGAAGAGGCGCGCGGCCGCGACGTCGTGATCATCACCGGCGGTCTCGGATGCGCGCCGGTCATCGGGCTTATCAACTACATATTCCGGCGCCGCGACCAATACGGCGAATTGCACATCCTGCACGGGGTGAAGACGCCGAACGATCTTCTGTATCGCGAGCGCTTCGACGAATGGCGCCGTGCGCCGCGCACCAAGGTTTACCTGACGGCGGACAAGCCCGATAAAAGCTGGCATTACAAAATCGGCGTGGTGACGGAGCTTTTCGACGATCTCACGGCGCCGGCGTCCGCGATAGTCATGATGTGCGGGCCGGAGGTGATGATGCGGTTCGCCGCGAGCGCACTGCGCAAGAAGGGTATCGGCGACGAAATGATCTACCTCTCGATGGAGCGGCGGATGGAATGCGCGGTCGGACTCTGCGGCCATTGCCAGTACCGCGAGCATTTCGTGTGCAAGGATGGACCCGTGTTTTCGTATCGCACCGTCAGAGAGCTGTTCGCGGTGCCGGGCATATGAAACCGCGCGTCGCAGTATTCAAGTTCGCGTCGTGCGACGGCTGTCAGTTGCAGTTCCTGAACGCTGAAGACGAACTGCTCAGACTCGCCGAGCAAGTGGATTTCGTTTATTTTCCGGAGGCGCGGAGCCGCGCTCTGGAAGGCCCGTACGATATCGCTTTCGTCGAGGGAAGCATTACCACGCCCGACGACGCACGCCGCATCATCAAGGTACGCGAGGAAAGCCGCTACCTCGTCACAATTGGTGCGTGCGCGACGGCGGGCGGAATTCAGGCCTTGCGCAACTGGGCTGACGTAGAGCAATATCGGCGAGTCGTTTATCCGAGCCCGGAGTTCATCTCGACGCTGTCGACGTCGACGCCTATTTCGGAGCACGTTCGCGTCGACTTCGAAGTGTGGGGCTGCCCGGTCGACAAGGGTCAGCTTCTCGCAGTGGTGCGATCGCTGTTGTCCAGAGCGCGGCCGGTTCTGCCGGCATACAGCGTCTGCATGGAGTGCAAACGGCGCGGCAATGTATGCGTGGTGGTTACGCGCGGCGAGCCGTGCCTGGGACCCGTGACGCGCACGGGATGCGGTGCTTTGTGTCCCACGTTCAATCGCGGATGCTATGGCTGTTTCGGGCCGGCCGACGATGAGAACATGGAATCATTTGAGCGAATGCTGGCCAGTCTGGGAGTCACAGGCGACGATGCCGTGCGCCTCCTGCGCGGAATAAACGGATACGTGCGGCCATGGCGGGAGACCGCGGATGCCATCGCGGCGAGCAAAAAGTAGGACCATCCAGATCAACTACCTGGCTCGCGCCGAGGGCGAAGCCGCCCTGCGAATTCACCTGCGCGACGGGGAATTGATCGATCTGCGTCTCGAGATTTTCGAGCCGCCGCGGTTCTTCGAGTCTTTTCTGCGCGGCCGCGATTCCCGTGAAGCGCCGGACCTCACCGCGCGCATCTGCGGCATCTGCCCGGTGGCGTATCAGATGAGCACGGTGCACGCCTTCGAACGCCTGTTCGACATCACGATCGATCCGGCGGTCCGCGAATTGCGCCGCCTCTACTTCTGCGGCGAATGGATCGAAAGCCACGCGCTGCACATCCATATGCTGGCCGCGCCCGATTTTCTCGGCTGCGACAGCATCATCACGCTGGCAGACAAAAATCGGGAGGCGGTGGAGCGCGGCCTCAGAATCAAGAAAGCGGGCAACGCGATTGTTGCCGCGCTCGGCGGCCGATCGGTCCATCCAGTGGGCGCGTGTATCGGTGGCTTTACCCGCGTTCCCCGGCGCGATCAGCTCGCAAATCTGCGCGAGCAGCTTCTTCGCGTGCGCGGTGACGCGATCGAATGCGTGCGATGGGTTTCGCACTTCGACTTGCCCGCCGTCACTCGCGACATCGAGTTCGTCTCGCTTCGCCACCCGGGTGAATACCCGATGAACGAAGGGCGACTGGCTTCAAGCAAAGGTATCAATGCGGCGCCCGACGATTTTGACGATTTCTTCGAAGAGCATCAGGTACCGTATTCGAACGCCTTGCACTGCAAGGTAAAGGGCCGCGGGCCCTACTTCCTGGGGCCGCTCGCGCGCATAAACCTGAATTTCGATCGGCTGGGCGCGGACGTAACTTCGGCCGCACGCGAGACCGGAATTGCCTGGCCCAACTCGAACCCTTACACGAGCATCGTCGCGCGCGCCCTCGAGGTCCTGTACGCGATCGACGAAGCGGTGAGAGTCATCGATGCGTATCAGCCGCCGCCCGCGCCTTCTGCAGGGTTCGAAACGCGATCCGGCGTGGGACGCGCGATTACTGAGGCGCCGCGCGGTTCGCTTTACCACGCATTCGAAACCGACGAGCGGGGCCTTATTCACTCCGCGCGTATCGTGCCGCCGACCTCCCAGAACCAGGCGCGCATCGAAGCCGACCTGCGCGAGTTGGTCCCCGATATCATCCAGCGCACCCAGGCCGAAGCCACGCACATGTGCGAAATGGCGATACGCAACTACGATCCGTGCATCTCGTGTTCGACGCATTTTCTGAATCTCGAGATCGAAAGGCATTGATTCGCATCATCGGAATCGGCAGTCCTTTCGGCGACGACGCCGCGGGGCTGGAGGTCGCGCGAATGCTCGCGGCGGCGCCGCCAGCGAATTGTGAAGTCATCGAAGCCGATCGCCCCGGTGCGGCGCTGGTGGACCTGCTGGAGGGCGCCGACACGGCGATTCTCGTCGACGCGGTGCGCTCGGGCGCGCCGCCCGGAACGATCCATGAATTCGGGTTCGATGAACTTGGCGGCAGTTCGGTGCGCTTCGTTTCCTCGCACGATCTTGGTGTCGCCGCGGCGATCCAGCTCGCCCAAAAGCTGGGGGTCGCGTCGCCTGCCGGCAGAGTGATCGGAATCGAAATCGCGCCCGCACGCACGGCGCAACGCTGCGGACTCAGCGCGCAAACGCGAGAAGCAATACGCCGTGCCGTCGAACGGGTGCGGTTGGCAGCGACAGAATTGGACGATCGGGGGCGCGAGCGTCTGACTATAGCCGGCACTGTTCAAGGCGTTGGCTTGCGGCCGTTTGTGTGGCGACTCGCTAAGTCGCTGAGGCTTTACGGCTTCGTGCGCAACGTTCCCTCCGGAGTCGAGATCGAGATCGAAGGGAGCGGCGCCCGTCTGGGCGAGTTTCGCCGCCGCTTGGAGACTGAGCTTCCACCCGCAGCGGCAATCGACAACATCGAGTCACAGCGTTTACCGCTGCGCGATGATACGGATTTTGTCGCCCTGCCAAGTGAACGCGGACGAACCGCGACGACCATCCCGCCCGATCTGGCCGCGTGCGCCGAGTGCGTCCGCGAAATTCTTGATTCGGGAGACCGTCGCTATCGCTATCCATTTACCAACTGCACTTCATGCGGTCCCAGGTTCACCGTGGTGCGCGCGTTGCCATACGATCGTGAGAACACCACGCTGCGCGACTTTCCGCTGTGTGACCAATGCAGGAGCGAGTATCTGGATCCCTCTAATCGGCGCTTCAGAGCGGAACCGATCGCGTGTCCGGAGTGCGGTCCCCAGGCGTGGCTCGAAGTGACAGCGCCGCAATGGAAAGAGACGGCGGCAGGAGAAGACCCTATCGCGTGCGCGGCGACAATCCTGCGAGCGGGCGGTATGGTCGCCGTTCAAGGGATCGGTGGTGTCCATCTGGCGTGCGACGCGACCAGTGAAGCGGCTGTCGCTCGTCTGCGTGCGATCAAGCGGCGCGCGCACAAACCGCTGGCCGTGACGGTCGATTCAATCGAGACGGCACGACGCATCGCTGAGGTCTCCGAGGACGAAGCTGCGTTGCTGATGTCGCCGCAGGCTCCAATCGTTCTGCTGCGCAAGCGCCTGGGTGCGCAACTCGCGCACGCGATCGCGCCGGGTAATGATCATATCGGAGTTATGATTGCCTATTCGCCGCTGCATCATTTGATCGTCCGCGATGCCGCTCGCCCGCTGGTCATGACCAGCGCCAACCGGCCAGGTGAGCCGCTCGCCAGGGACACCGACGAAGCGCGCGCCTTTGCGGATCGGGTCGATGCCTTGCTGCTTCACAACCGGCCAATTCATCAGCGCTGCGACGATGCCGTATGGCTCGTCGAGTCGCGCGGTCCGCAACCAATTCGGCTGAGCCGCGGCGGCACACCGCGCTCACTCAGTGTGCCGGTCGCGGCGCCAGTACCAATTCTCGGTGTCGGCGGCGACATAAAGAACAGCTTCTGCATTTTGTCGAACAGCAACGCCCTGATGAGCCAATACATCGGCTCGCTCGAAAGCGTCGCGACGCAGAATCACTTTAGCGATTCGTTAGAAAGATGGATCGCGCTTAGCGGCATCACGCCAGGCGCCGCTGCCCACGATCTGCATCCACAATCGTACGGCCGCGAAATCGCCGCGCGCCTTGGCGTGCGAACCGTGAGCGTGCAGCATCATCATGCGCACATAGCCGCCTGTATGGCTGAAAATGGTCATGCGGGCCCCGCAATCGGTATCGCCTTCGACGGAACCGGCTATGGCCTCGACGGTGCAATCTGGGGTGGCGAGGCACTGGTCGTGGACTACTCCGGCTTCCAGCGGGTTTCGCATCTCCAATATCTGCCGCTGGCGGGAGGCGACGCCGCGATTCGCCATCCGGCGCGAATCGCCGCCGCATTCTTGATCGCGCTTTTCGAGTCGACGCTCACAAATCGAGTATTCGCGCTGGTCGGGGAAGAACATGCGGGGATTCTTAAGGCTATGGTCGATCGCGGCATCAATACGGTTCCGACTTCCAGTTGCGGCCGGCTGTTCGACGCGGTTGCGGCGATTCTCGGAGTCCGCGGCGACATCACCTATGAAGCGGAGGCCGCGATCGAACTGGAAACGCTGGCGCGCAGCTCGCCCCCGGCAAATCACATCTATCCGTTCGCGATTCGAGACGATGTTGTCCAGACTCGCGACATGCTCGCCGCGATCATCGGCGATCTGGAAAGTGGAACACCGACTGCGAAGATCGCGCGCGCCTTTCACGAGACTATGGCCGAGGTTGCGACCCGAATGGCGTTGGACGCTCGCGCAAAGAACGGCATCGACGTCGTGGCACTCAGTGGTGGATGTTTTCAAAACCGAATGCTGCAAGCGGCAACGGTCAATCGCATCGAACGAGAAAAATTCACCGTCCTGACTCATCGCCGGGTCCCGGCCAATGATGGCGGCTTGGCATTGGGACAGGCGGTCGTCGCGGCCGCACGTTTGAACTCTGAATAGTTGGAGGTTCGTCATGTGCCTGGGCATTCCCGGCAGGATTGTCAGAATCGTCGATGAACAGGGTCTCAGCATGGGCGACGTCGATTTCGGCGGCGTCACGCGCAAGGTGTGCCTCGCCTATGTGCCGGACGCGATCATCAATGACTACGTGATCGTGCATGCGGGCTTTGCGATCAGCACGGTGGATGAAGAAGAAGCGGAGCGAACGCTGGAGCTGGCTCGCGAAATCGAAACGCAGATGGACCAGGAAGAGGATTCATGAAGTTCGTCGACGAATTTCGCGATGCGGCCGCGGTCCGCACACTGCTTGAGCAGATTCGCGCGACGATCAAGCAGCCCTGGACCATCATGGAAGTCTGCGGGGGGCAGACCCACACGATCGTGCGCTACGGACTCGACGAGTTGCTGCCGCGCGAGGTCACGCTGGTTCATGGCCCCGGATGCCCGGTGTGCGTGACGCCAATCGAAATGATCGACCTGGCCATCGAGCTGTCGAAACGCGCGGGAATCACCCTATGTTCGTTCGGCGATATGCTCCGCGTGCCCGGGTCCACGTGCGACCTGTTCGATGCGCGCGCGGCGGGCGCCGATGTGCGTGTGGTCTATTCGCCGCTCGATGCGCTCGATCTCGCGCGCCGCGAACCTTCGCGCGAAGTGGTCTTCTTTGCGGTCGGGTTTGAAACGACCGCGCCGACCACCGCGATGGCGGTGCATCAGGCTGCCCGCCTCGGAGTCCCTAACTTTTCAGTCATTGCCGCGCACGTGCGCGTGCCGCCCGCCATAGAGGCGATACTCTCTTCGCAAGACAATCGCGTGCAGGGATTTCTGGCGGCGGGCCACGTCTGCACAGTGATGGGAATCGACGAGTATCGGCCCCTCGTGGAGAAATTCAAAGTGCCGATCATCGTCACCGGCTTTGAGCCCGTGGACCTCCTGCAAGGCGTGGCGATGTGCGTGGCTCAGCTCGAACAGGGTCGTGCCGAAGTCCAAAATCAATACACCCGCTCGGTGAGGAACGAGGGCAATGTCAGTGCGCGCGATCTGCTGGCAGAGGTGTTCACCTTTGTTGATCGCCGGTGGCGCGGACTCGACACTTTGCCGGCAAGCGCGATGGGCCTGAGCGATCGTTACGCTGCTTACGATGCAATTCGGCGGTTCGGCCTGATGCAAGCGCCAGTCCATGAACCCGTGGAATGTCACGCCGGCGAGGTGCTGCGGGGCCTGCTCAAACCTCCGCAATGCCCGGCATTCGGAAGCTCCTGCACGCCGGACCATCCACTTGGCGCGCCGATGGTGTCAGCGGAAGGCGCATGCGCCGCGTACTTTCGCGCAGGTCGCCTCGCAGCCGCGACTACGGAGGCAAAATGAGCGACTCAAATCGGAACGGGTCTCCAGCCTCGCTTAGCTGTCCATCGCCCGCTCCCAAAGGCGAGGTCATAGTGCTGGGCCACGGAAGCGGCGGACGGCTGACGGCAGAACTGGTGAGCAAGGTGTTCCTGCCAGTGCTTTCCAATCCACTGCTGGATCGCCTTAACGACAGCGCCGAAATATCGGTTGGCGACAATCGCATTGTGTTCACTACCGATTCGTTCGTGGTCAATCCGCTCCGATTCCCGGGCGGCGATGTCGGCTCGCTGGCGGTCAACGGCACCGTCAACGATCTCGCGGTAGCGGGCGGTCAGCCGATCGGATTGTCGGCGGCGTTCATACTCGAAGAGGGATTTCCGATAGTGGAGCTCGACGCAATCGTTCACTCGATGCGTGAGGCGGCCGACCGAGCCGGCGTCGCGGTCATCGCAGCGGATACGAAAGTGGTCGAGCACGGCAAGGCCGACGGCCTTTTCATTACGACCAGCGGTGTCGGCATCATCGCAAGCGGTATCGAGCTCGGGCCCGAACGAATTCAGGCCGGCGACGCCGTGCTAGTCAGCGGCCCAGTGGGGGACCACGGAATAGCCGTAATGTCGGCGCGCGAGGGGCTTGAATTCCAGACCACCATCGTCAGCGACAGTGCCCCACTCAATGGTCTGGTTTCCCTGATGCTGGAAAGCGGCGGAGCGGTTCGATGCATGAGAGACCCGACGCGCGGCGGCGTCGCTACAGTGATCAACGAACTGGCGAAAAGCTCCGGCGTCGAAATCATTATTGAGGAAACGACAGTGCCTGTGCGAGACGGCGTTCGCGCAGCGTGCGAAATCCTGGGCCTCGATCCTCTATACGTCGCGTGCGAGGGGCGGCTAGTTGCGATCGTCTGCAGCACGGATGCGGAAAAAGTGCTCGCGGCGATGCGCCGTCATCCGCTCGGCAACGATTCCTGCCGCATCGGCACCGTCACCCGAAGCGGTACGCCGCGCGTGCTGGTGCGAACCGCCTTCGGAACGACTCGCATGCTCGACGTACTCGCCGGCGCGCAACTCCCGCGCATCTGCTAGCCGCAGCCTTCAATAGATGACCTTCTGTTCGATGAGCGTGTTGATCTCGGCATTGCTGAGGCCGAGCAGGCCGCCGAAGACCTCGCGATTGTGCTGGCCTACATCGGGCGGATACGAGTAATTCATCTCAGGCACGTTACTCATCTTCACCGGCATGCCGGGGATGATTCGCTCGCCGACCTCGTGATGGTTCATCTTCCACCAGTAGCCCCATTCCCAAAGGTGCTGGTCCTCGGCGAGTTCGACGCTGTCCAGGACGGGGCCGGCGGCAACGCCTGCCCGCTGCAGCGCCGCGGCGAGCTGGAGATGGTCATGATCGCGAGTCCACGCGCCAAGCAGGGCGTCGATTTCATCGCGATGATTCAATCGCGCGGACTGAGCGCAGAACCTTGGATCCCGCACCCATTGCGGACGCCCCGCTACATCGCATAGCGCCTTCCATTCGGCGTCGTTGCTCACTGCGATCGCAATCCACTTGTCGTTGCCCTGACATTTGTAGGTGTTGTGCGGCGCCATCGTATCGTCGCGATTACCGCGTTGACGCCGATCGCGCCCGTTCATGAAATAATCCATGAACCACTCGTTCATCTGGCCGACGACGGTTTCGCCCATGCTCGCGTCGATCCATTGACCCTCGCCGGTGCGGTTACGATGCCGCAGCGCCGCCAGCGCATGAAACACCACCGTCGATGCGACCGCGTAGTCGGGCCAGGTACCGCCGGTCTGACGCGGCGGACCGCCCGAATATCCTTGCGCATCGAACATTCCGACGAAGCAGCAGGCCATGGGGCCCCATCCGACCCATCCGGCAGGTTCGGTCCCGGTCTTTCCGAGCAATGACACCGAGATCATCACGATGTCGGGCTTGACCGTTTTCATCTGCTCATACGTCAGGTTCAGCCGTTCGGCGACCGGACGCGGGAAGCATTCGATCACGAGGTCGCTCTTGCGGACCAGGTCGCAGGCGAGGTCGTATCCCTTCGGCGTGCGCAGGTTCAGGCTGATCGCCTTCTTACCGTAGTTGAGCATGTGGTAGAAGCCGTTACGGTTTGGTCCCGCCACCCGATCCGCCATCCCCGACGGATTGATGCGGCTGATATCCATGTACACCTGTGATTCGATCTTGATCACTTCGGCGCCCATGGTCGCGAGCCACTGCGCAATCTGCGGCCCGTTGATTATCCAGCTGAAATCGGTAACGCGGATTCCCTGGAGCGGAAGCATCGCACCCTCCGGTTGAGCAGCGCCCACGGCGCTGCGTCAGATCACGCCAGCGGACTGCAGCTCTTGCTGCGCATCGCGCGAAATCCCGAGCCCATCCAGGATTTCCGCATTGTGCTCGCCAAGCATTGGCGCGCGGGCTGGTATCGGCGGCGTCGCCGTCATCGAAACCATCCGATTCGGATACTTGATGCGGCCGGCGACCGGATGCTCGATCTCCACGAACGCATCGCGTGCCGCAAGATGAGGATGATTGGCCGCCTGCGTGACAGTATGCACCGGACCAATCGTGAGCCCCAACTTCTGCCCCTCGCGCACGAGATACTCCATGTCATGCTTGAGCAGTTCTTCGCGGATGATCGCGCGCAACACGTCATCGTTTTGCTGGCGGCCAGCCAACGTATCGAACAATTCGGTCTCGAGTCCGGCGGGATTGCCCAGCAGCGTCTTGAGCGCCTGGTAATGGGAGTCGGCCGCCCACAGCGTATAGACGTAGCCATCGCGACACGGCAGCGGTTCCAATCCCACCAGCGATTGCCCCCGCAAGCGGCTGTACGGAATTCGTGAGTAGAGGTACGACGACATCTCGATCTTCGCGGTGTTGACGGTGGCTTGCCAGCATGGCGCGTCGATCCATTGCCCCTCTCCCGTCAGGTCGCGATGGAACAACGCCATCATCGCAGCAGCCGCCGCGTTGGTGCCGCCCATCATATCGGCGACATGGCCGGGGGCCCGCAGCGGATTTTCCCGATTCTCGTCATCGACTAGCGTGGGAGTGTTGTAGCCGGTCAGGCTCATCGCCCATTCGATCAGGTCCGAACCTTTCCAGTCGCGATACGGCCCGCTTTGTCCGAAGGGCGAAATAGAAACGACGATCAGGCCGGGGTTGAGCGCGTGGAGCGCAGCGTATGAGAACCCGACGCGTTCGAGAAATCCGGCGAGATGATTTTCGATGAGAACGTCCGCTCGGGAAGCGAGCCGCTTGAAAATCTCAGCACCATCGGGCCGCGCCGGATCGAGTGTCAGGCTTTTCTTGCCCGTATTGAGATAGAGGAACAGCCCGCTTTTTTCCGGATGAGGCTGGTCCGCAGGGAATGGTGGATGATGCCGCGCCGGATCGCCGCTGCGCGGCGGCTCGATCTTGATCACCTCGGCGCCCATGTCGGAGAACATCTTGCCGCACACCGGGCCCGACACCATCTCGGCGTATTCGATAACGGTTATGTCGTCGAGCGCTCTCTTCATCCCGCCCCCTGCCGCGGTATTTCGAATCGCTCAGGCACTCCGGCACATAACAGAGAAGGTCCGCTTTTGCACGGGGCCGTTGGCGGCTACGATTTTCGGGCCCTCGGGCGAGAGTCGCCGATGCGGTCACTTCAGGAGCAATGCAAAGAACTCGGCCGGACTAATTTCAGCAGTCCGGAGAATTGCCCGAAGCGTTCCCCGATCGAGTTCTGAATGAAGTGGCACTGTTACCGGCTTTCGATTCGGGCACGCCAGGCGCATATGACTCCCTCTTTGACGCGTCTCTCGATAGCCCACCTTCAGAAGAGCAGCTACACAGTCTCCGCCTGAAATGACGGGGAGTCGGATCACTACTCTAGGTTCTGTGTTGGATTAAGTCTTCCGAGCTGCAACTTGGAGGTTATATTTTGGGAGACCGTAACATCGTCCCACGGGCGACCGGTCGAACTTTTCTGGCAGGTCTCGTGAGTTTCCCCTTTCTGGTCACACCCGCGATTTTCACATGCGTCAGGTCGTAGTGAGGAGCCAGCTCCCATCCTTCGTCGGCGCGGCTTTCCAGGCACAACTCGATCGCTTCCCGCACGTTACGGAGTGCCTCCCTTCGCGTGCGGCCTTGGCTGATACATCCCGGAATCACAGGACACTCCGCGATTACGTATCCGTCTTGACCGGTGTTGAGTACGACTGGCAACTCCATGCTTAAGGAGACTATCATTCGTCGCGGCTATCAGAAAACAGAGCGCGTCCCGAGGCGCTCCCCGAACAGGATCAGATATCCGTCGGGATCCTGGACCATGAACTAGCGCAGGCCGTTTTCATGGTCGCCGGCGCGGTACCATCTTTCGCGCGGCTCTTCGTAGCGCGGCCATCCGATCGCTTTCAGCGCCGCCAGAATAGGCTCGATGCTCTCGAGGTAAATCTGGAACATCGCGCCCTGCCCCAGCGGATGCGTCATTGCGCCGGTTTCGTATCGGCCGTGGCGCTGGCATAACATTATTTGCGCACCTTGCAGTTCCAGAAAGACGAAGCGCTCCTCGTCCCTTCGATAGGCAATCTCGAACCCGCAACAATCGCGCCAGAATGCCAAACTCTTCTCCAGATCGTTCACATGGAGTTCGGGCGCCAGCGCTGCAAAGCCACCTTTGGGTGCGTTTGGGGAATCGTCCTTCGACATACGATGCGGCTCGGACAGCGAGCGTCACGACTTTAACCGCCGCGACGGCATTGTGACAACGTGCTGTTTGTTTTCATGAGCCAGTCTGATTAAACGGTCGGTGGATTTCCGGAACGATGGCCCACGACGTCTTTATCAGCCATTCCGCACGCGACAAGCCTGCCGCAGATGCCGTCTGCGCAAAGCTCGAGTCGCGCGGAATACGATGCTGGATCGCACCGCGCGATATACGGCCCGGAATGAGCTGGGGCGGCGCAATCATCGAGGCAATCGACGGCGCACACGTCATGGTGCTGCTGTTCTCCTCTCACGCGAATGACTCGCCGCAGATCAAGCGCGAGGTCGAACGCGCTGTGCACCGCGAAACCGTGATAATTCCGGTTCGGGTCGAGGAGGTGCAGCCGACCGGCGACTTCGAGTACTTTCTCGGTACCCCTCACTGGCTGGATGCGATCACTCCGCCATTCGAACAGCACCTCGAACACATCGCCGAGTCGACCAAGTTCTGGCTCGACCGTATCCAGAGCGGTCCGCCGCCTTCCGCCACCGAGGCGCGACCCGCTGCGCCGCTTCATGCTGAGCCGCGCGCCTATCAAGCTACGGCGAAGACGGCAGCCCCTTCACTTAGATGGCTCAGGCCCGCGATCACCGTGTTCGTCGTCTCGGTCCTCTCGATTGCGGCCTTTTTCGGGGGCAAGTACTACCTGGCTTCTCATGAACAGCCGCGGGAGCAGATAGCCGAGCAGAAGTCGGAAGGAACGGTGGCCAACAACGAGACCGCCCGATCGCCTGCGGAGCAGCTATCGGACGCCGACGCACGGATCGATCCGATGCTTCACGCCATTCTCGCCGGTACCGCCCCGGAACTAGCGGGGCAGCCGGACCCGGACGACGTTGATACAATCCGCAAGGCAGCGGAGTCGGGCGATCCGGACCAGCAATGGCGACTTGGATCGCTTTACAACGATGGTCTCGGAGTGAAGCAGGATTACGGCGCGGCGCTCGATTGGTACCGGAAATCGGCGGCGCAAGGCAACGAGGAAGCCGAGTGGCGGCTCGGCACCATGTACGCAAATGGTTGGGGTGTCGCGAAGGATCCC
This sequence comes from Binataceae bacterium (SeqCode), assembly GCA_052146355.1. Classification (GTDB taxonomy): domain Bacteria; phylum Desulfobacterota; class Binatia; order Binatales; family Binataceae; genus JAFAHS01. The sequence continues at coordinate 50,665 of JBKQNE010000255.1, forward strand.
ATTCAGGCGGTCCATTGGTATCGAAAGTCTGCTGAAAAAGGCAACAGCTACGCCGAATTCCATCTCGGCTCGATGTACGAAAGTGGCCGCGGCGTCCCCAAAAACTATACTCAAACCGTCAATTGGTACGCGAAATCCGCCGCGCAAAGTAACAGCCTGGGCCAGAACGGTCTCGGCATGATGTCCGAGACCGGCCTTGGCGTGCCCAAAAACTACGACTTTGCAGTCAGCTGGTTTCACAAAGCCGCCGCCCAGGGCAACAGCTACGCCGAATTCTATCTCGGCGTGATGTACTTGAACGGCTTCGGTGTCGACAAGGACTACAGCCAGGCGGTGAGCTGGTATCGCAAAGCCGCGGCGCGGGGTAACAGCTACGCCGAACTGAACCTCGGCGTGATGTATGAAAATGGGCTCGGCGTCGACAAAGACCGAATAGAAGCGATCAACTGGTACGAGAAATCCGCAGGCCACGGAAACGACGAAGCGGTCGACAACCTGGATCGCCTCCGGCGGTCTCGATAGCTCTCAAGCAAGGGGCCGGAATCCCGATGATGGGATTTCCGGCCCCGGCTTCAAATCTTTTTGAGCGGACTTATTGACTTGTCGTGGGTGGTTCGGACCCAGGGGCGGGTGCGGCGTTGGCGCCTGCGAGAGGAACCATCTGCGCGATATCGCACTGCACGAGCGCGTGCAGCTTGTTGTCGATCTGGAAGAACCGGGTCGTCTTGATCTGCGAGATCACCGCACGGAACTTGGGGATGAATTCCTTCTGCGCATTGAGCCGCCCCTGTTGAATGGCGACCACCTCGTCGAGCTTCGCCTTGGCGTCATCGTCGGTGAGATTCTGATAAGCCTTGGCGAACGCCCGCACTTCGGCAGCATGACGCATCTCGAGCTTGTCCATCTTGGCCTCGTAGGCGTCGTAGAGGGGCCAGAAGCCTGCCGCCTCGGTAGGAGTCAGCGCCATCGCCTCGCCGACCAGCGCTTTGCGATTGGCCTGTGCCGCCTGAAAGTCGAGCTGCTTCTGCGACGGTGAGGCCGATTGAGCCATCGCGGGTGCGGCAAACCCGATTGTCAAGGCTGCCAGCGATGCCGTCATGCAGCCGATGACTTGTTTTCTAAAGGTCATGAGCGATTCTCCTTTGGGTGATGTGAAACAGCGGTCGCCGGATGCTCATTTATTCGGCGCGCAGAGTCAAGTAGGCGGGGATTTGCGCCTTATTCGATGATTTGCTTTGGCAGAATGGCAGGTTATCGAACTGCCTGCCGGTGCGCGGTGCTTTGTAAAGGGGCGCGCGTCGCACCGATCGACGGCTGAAACGCCCGCTGGGCTGCTTTGCTCGTCCGTCTACGCCAGATCACGTATGAATGATGCGAAGCCCAATACTTCGAGGCGAAAGGCCATGCCTGAAAGAAAGTCCCGTCGAATCTGCGTCGTCCTGGCCGGCGCGATCGCGCTGACGGCGTTGATGTTCAAAGCCGGCGGCGCGCAGAGCAATCCATCCTCCGGCGATCCTGCATTTCGCGCGACCGTCGATGAGTTTATCGATTCCGAATTGCAGCTCTTTCCGGAGCGCGCGACCTCGGCAGGAGACCATCGCTTCGACGGCCGAATCGATGACCTTTCCGCGGTAGGAATTGCGAAGGAAGTCAGTCACGCCAAGGAGTGGAAAGCGAAGTTCGCGGCGATCGATCCGAAATCGCTTTCAGCCGCCAATGAAGCGGACCGGGAGTGGCTGGCCGCGCATTGCGATTACGAACTCCTGTCGACGGAAGACATTCGTTACTACGAGCGTGACCCTGGAATGTATCTGCCGACTTCCGCCGTGTATTCGCTGATCAAGCGCAACTTCGCGCCGCTTCAATCGCGCATGGGCTCCGTGACTCTGCGCGAGACGGCGGCGCTGGCGAATTTCGACGATGCGCACGAGAACTTGCGCCCCGATCGCACGGCGCAAGTCACGATCGACATCACGCTGGACCAGATGCCCGCGACCATCGCGTTCTTCGAGAAGGCTCTCCCCGAAGCGTTTGCCCAGGTGCCCGACGGGCCGGACAAACTGGCCTTCGTGGCGGCGAACCAGGAAATAGTCGAGGCAATTCAGAAGTACGACGAATGGCTGCGCGACGAGTTGCGGCCGCACGCGACCGGCAACTATGGGATTGGCGCCGATGCGTACCGGCGGATGCTAGCGGATTCGGACATGGTCGATATTCCGCTGGAGCGGCTGGAGGAAGTCGGGGTTGCGGAGCTGGCGCGCCTACAGGAGCAGTTTCGCAAAACCGCCGCGGAGATCGATCCGAAGGCATCGCCCGCCGAGGTTGCGGCGGCGATGGCGAAAGATCATCCGGCGCCGGCCCAGGTGATTCCACAGGTCAACGCCGGTCTCGCCGCCATTCGCGCATACGTGGTCGATCACCATATCGCGAGTATCCCGTCGGAGGTGCAGCCGATCGTCGCCGAGACTCCGCCTTTCATGCGCGCGACGACGTTTGCCTCGATGGATACGCCCGGGCCGCTCGAGAAATCGACCGAAGCGTACTTCTACGTAACCCTTCCCGATCCGTTATGGCCGGAGCCGCAGATCAACCAGCTTCTTGCGTTCTACTCGCCGCCCACGATTTCCGACACATCGGTCCACGAAGTCTTTCCGGGACATTACGTTCAGTTCCTGAACAGTCGCCTCAATCCGGATCGCGTCCGCACACTCTACTACTCGGGTTCGAACAGCGAGGGATGGGCGCTTTACTGCGAGCAGATGATACTCGATGAGGGGCTCCATCGCGGCGATCCTCGCTACCGGCTTGCGCAATTGCAGATGGCTCTGATGCGGGCGTGCCGCTACCTGGTCGGTATCCGGATGCATACGCATGGAATGACGGTCGACGAAGCCGCGGCGTTCTTCGAGAAGAATTCCTACCAGACGCCGCACAACGCGCGCGTCGAAGCGCTACGCGGCACGGACGATCCGGGGTACCTGCGCTACCAGCTGGGCAAGCTGATGATCCTGAAACTTCGCGAAGATGTGCGGAAGAAGGAAGGCGCGGCGTTCAACCTCGGCCGCTTCCATGATGCGTTTCTGCGCCAGGGCGCGATACCTGTGCCGCTGATTCGCCGCGCGATGCTGGGAAACGAAGGCCCCCTGCTCTAGCGGCTGCACCGCGCGATCAGGCCGCCTCGCGCATCGGGATGCCGCAATGCTGCGGCACTTCGGCTACGGCGCAATCCGCGCCCATCCAGCATACGAGCTTGTCCTCGCCACCGGCTTTCTCGATGCGCATCGGACGGTTGCAGTGCCTGGGCGAATCGACCTCGTGCCCGCACTTCGGGCACTTGAGTTTCGCAGCCATCCCTCGGTCAGGCTGGTCCTGGAGGAGGAGCTTTGGCCACCCGACCTGCCAGCACTTCATCGATGAGCCCGTACTCGACCGCCTGCGTCGCGGACATGAAGTTATCGCGATCGGTGTCCTTGGAAATCTGCTTTACCGGCTGTCCCGAATGCTTGGCGAGAATCTCGTTCAGGAGTTCGCGCAGCCGGAGCGCCTCGCGCGCATAAATTTCCATGTCGGTCGGCGGCCCTTCAAAACCGCCCGAACCCTGATGAATCATTATTCTGCTGTGCGGCAGCGCATAGCGCCGACCTTTGGCGCCCGCGGCGAGCAGGACGGCGCCCATGCTCGCAGCCTGTCCCACGCACAGGGTAGAGACGGGAGGCTTCACGAATTGCATCGTGTCGTAAATCGCAAGGCCGGCCGTGACCGAGCCGCCGGGCGAGTTGATGTACATGTTGATCTCGCGCTCGGGGTCCTCGGATTCCAGAAAGAGAAGTTGCGCGGTGATCAGGTTCGCCATGTCGTCCGTGACGGTTCCGCCGAGGAACACGATTCGGTCCTTGAGCAGCCGCGAGTAAATGTCGTAGGAACGCTCGCCGCGTCCGGTCTGCTCCACCACGTAGGGAATGAGGATGCTCATAATGGAAAAAGCCTACTATGCGCACGCGCGGCGGTCGAGCATCTCAGCCCGAGAGGCGGGTTTGCAGCGCGCCCGATCCTGCGCGAGAGGGGTCGCCTCGCGCGGCGTTTTGCGTTCCTCGCCCAAACGCGGTGACGCGCCGGTGAGAAGAGCTGACGGGGGAGACGCGGCGGACAGAAATCGAGGGAGACTCTTCGGTGGGTTATCAGCAGCGCCGCTGGGGGCGGGCGGGCCGCCCGCCGCTACTCGGAAACGGCTCGGAGGCGCAGGCTTCGAGTCTGTAATTTTACGAGGCGATTCGCGCTACTGCGGTGTACAGACGTTCCACTGTCCGCTGCTTGCCCAGCACGGCGATCACTTCATAGATGCCCGGACTTACCGTGCCGCCGGTGAGTGCCACACGGACCGGCTGAGCGAGCTGGCCCAGCTTCAGGCCGAAGCGCGCGAGCACGCGCTCGAACGCCACCTGGATGGCATCCTCGTAGAAGTCACCCGTCATCGAGTCAATTTCGTCAGCGAGGGCCGCGAGTGCTTCTTTGATTTCGGGTTTGAGGAATTTGGCCGCCGCTTTTGGATCGATCGCGATCTTTTCGTTCAGGTAGAAGCTGGCGAAGTCGACCAGCTCAACCAGAGTCTTGGCCCGCTCGCGAAGCGTTGCCAGCATCTTCTGGAGCCACGCATCGTCGTCCGGAACCGGAAAGCCGCGCTGTGCGATGAACGGCTTCACCTCCTGCGCCAGTTGTGGAAGAGGCCGCTCCTTCAGGTAGTGAAAGTTGATCCACAGCAGCTTCTCGGGATTGAAGACGCCGGGCGATTTTCCGCACGCCGCGAAGTCAAAGTACTCGATTAGTTCCTGCTTTGAGAAAATTTCCTGATCGCCGTGCGACCATCCCAGCCGCGCCAGATAGTTCAGCATCGCTTCAGGAAAATATCCTCCCTCGCGATATGCGCGCACCGATGTCGCGCCGTGCCGCTTCGACAGCGGAGAGCCATCCGCACCCAGAACCTGCGGCATATGCGCGAACGCAGGCGGCGTAAACCCCAGCGCATAGGCCATCTGCATTTGGCGGGGCGTATTCGGCACGTGGTCGTCGCCGCGCACAACATGCGTGATGCCCATGTCGACGTCATCGACTATTGAGACAAAGTTGTAAACGGGGCTGCCGTCGGAACGAACGATTATGAGATCATCGAGATCGGCATTCGCGAATACCAGCCGCCCTTTGACCAGATCATCGACCACGGTCTCGCCCGTCTCGGGCATCGCGAAGCGGATCGTATAGTTGCGGCCAGCCGCGCGATCCGGCAGGGGCAGATCGGACGAAAAGTCGCGGCCGCGGCATTTGCGATCGTAAACGGGCCTGCGCTTCTCTTTCTCCGCCGCCTTACGCTTGGCGTCCAGCTCCTCGGAGCTGCAATAGCAAGGATAGGCCTTACGCTCGCGCAGCAGTTTGAGGGCGCACTCCAGATGGCGCTCGACACGTTTGCTCTGGAAGTAAGCCTGGTCAGGTGGGCCCTCGTCCCATTCCATCCCGAGCCATTTGAGGTCGGTCAGAATTTCCTGGAGCGATTCTTGAGTTGAACGCGCCCGGTCGGTGTCATCGATCCTGAGGATGAACTTGCCGCCATCGTGGCGTGCGAAAACGTAGGCGAAGAGCCCCGAGCGTACGTTACCGATGTGCAGCGAGCCGGTAGGGCTCGGCGCAAAGCGCGTGCGTACCGTCACTTGTCACTCCCACTCTATCGTGGCGGGCGGCTTCGACGTGATGTCGTAAACGACGCGATTGACGCCCTTGGTCTCGTTGGTGATTCGGGAGGAGAGGCGGGCCAGGAAATCGGGCGGCAGGCGCGCCCAGTCCGCGGTCATTCCATCTTGCGATTCGACCGCGCGAATCGCGATGACGCTTTCGTAGCTGCGCCCATCGCCCATCACGCCCACCGTCTTGAGCGGCAGCAGCACGGCGAACCCCTGCCAGAGTTTGGCACCGAGGCCGTTGCGGGAAACTTCTTCGACTACGATCGCATCGGCGCGCCGCAGGAGATCCAGACGGTCTCGCGTGACCTCTCCGACGATCCGCACGGCAAGGCCGGGACCCGGGAATGGCTCGCGATCGACGATCTCGGGCGGCAATCCAAGCTCGCGCCCGAGGGCACGGACTTCGTCTTTGAAGAGCAAGCGCAGCGGCTCGATCAACTCGAGCTTCATCCGCTCCGGCAGCCCGCCGACATTGTGATGGCTCTTGATGACCGCGGAGGGACCCTTGAACGAAACCGATTCGATTACATCGGGGTAGAGCGTGCCCTGCCCTAAAAAGCGCGCGCCCTTCACGATTTCCTCGGACTCGAACACATCGATAAAGCTGCGCCCGATAATTTTGCGCTTCTCCTCGGGATCCAGCACGCCCGCAAGGCGCGTCAGAAACAATTCGGTTGCGTCGGTGACGGTCAGATCTATTCCGAGCTGCCGCGCGAAGATTTTTTCCATCCGCTCGCGCTCGCCGGCGCGCGACAGCCCCGTATCGACGAAGACGCACTTCAAACGGTCGCCGATAGCACGGTAGATGAGCGCGGCCGCCACCGCGGAATCGACGCCGCCCGACAGCGCCATCAGCACGCGATCGCCGGCACCCACTCGCGCGCGAATCTCGGCGGTCTTGGTCTGCACGAAGTTCGCCATCGTCCAGTCGCCGGGTTCCCCGCAAATCTTCAGCACGAAGTTGCGCAGCACCTGAGTGCCGCACGCCGTATGGACCACCTCGGGATGGAACTGGATCCCGCGCACGCGCCCGTCGCGGGTCCGAAACGCCGCATACGGCGAGTTATCGCTATGGGCAATTGGATGCAGCACGTCGGGAATCGATTCGACCCGATCGCCATGGCTCATCCAGACGCGATGCTCGCGGCCGGACAGTCCTTCAAAGAGGGTGTCCTTATCGTCGATCACGAGCGTCGCGGGGCCATACTCGCGCGCCCGCGAACCGACACTCTTCGCACCCAGATGCTGCGCGATTACATAAAGCCCGTAGCAGATGCCCAGCACGGGACATCCGAGGTTCAGGACCGCATCGGAAATGTCCGGCGCGTTCTCCTCGTAGAGACTGGCGGGGCCGCCCGAGAGAATTATTCCGCGCGGATTCAGGGCGCGGATCTTTTCGACGGCGAAATCGAACGGATGGATTTCGCAATAGACGTTGGCCTCGCGCACACGCCGCGCGATCAGCTGCGTGTACTGGCTCCCAAAGTCGAGAATGATGATCACGAATGAGTGCCTTGACGAATTAATATACCGGAGCGTTTCGCGGGTACGAAATATGGGCCCGGGCGCGTTTCCACAGTTCAGCGCCGCCGGCCACGCACCGCCTGTGGACGATTGGTGGCGCCGCGCGGCCCGGCGAAGGTGCGGCCCGTCCTGCGGAACTCGAGCCGAAGCGGAGTGCCGACCAGCTTCAGTGCGGTGCGAAAACGAGCCTCCAGAAAGCGGATGTAGTGCGCGGGAATATCGCGCTCCACGTTCGTAAAGAATCGCAGGCGCGGAGGAGTGCTCGCCGTCTGCGTCACGTACATCAGGTTCAGCCGGCGCCGGCCGACGAGCGGCGGGTCCAATGCTTCCAGCGACTTCGCCAGGATGCGATTCAGCATCGAGGTTTGGAAAGTCGCGCGCCACGAATCGCCCGCCTTGATCGCGGCGGGCACGATTTCGTTGACACCGTCGCCGGTGACCGCGGACGTGAAGACCATCGTGGCGTACGACAGAAACGGAAAGCGTTCCTGTGCATCGCGAACGAAAGCGGGAATCTTGCGCTCCAGCTTCGCAGCCTCATCCCACTTGTTACAGACCACGACCATCGCGCGGTCGTTGGTATCGACCAGCCGCGCGAGGCGCGCATCCTGGTCGGTGATTCCTTCCGTAGCGTCGATGACCAGCAGGACCACATCGGCCCGGCGAATCGTTTCGATGGCGCGGCCGACCGAATGATGCTCCAGCTCGCCTTCGACGCGGGTGGGCCTGCGGATGCCCGCGGTATCGATAAGGAGCACGTCGCGGCCGCCGGATTTGAGCCGCACGTCGACGGGATCGCGCGTGGTCCCCGGGGTGGAATCGACAATCGCGCGCTCGAACCCTGAGAGGCGATTCAACAACGACGACTTTCCGACATTCGGCCGTCCCACCAACGCAAGCTTGAGGTCGGGCATCGAGGCCGGCGCCGGCTGCGCAGCGGGAAGCCGCGCGACGATTTCATCGAGGAGATCGTCGGTCCCGAGCCCGTGCGCGGCGGAGATTGGAATCAAACGGTCCGCGCCGGTTTGATAAAAGTCAGCAAGCCCGGCCTCCCGCCCCTTGGAATCCATCTTGTTGACGACCGTCACGAGCGGGCATCCGGTTTCGCGCACCAGCGCAAGCGCTTCCTTGTCGGCTGCACTGAGGCCCAGTCGCCCGTCGAAGACGAAAACCACGACGTCGGCTGCGCCTACGGCGCCGAGCGCCTCTGCGACCACCCGTTCCGACATTTGCTCGCTGCCACCGAGTTCCAGTCCGCCGCTGTCGACGACCATAAACTCGCGATCTCCGTACGAGGCACGCGCGAAGTTGAGGTCGCGGGTGGTGCCGGGAATCGAGCTGGTGATGGCGCGCGCGCCTTTGGCAATCCGGTTGAAAAGAGTCGATTTGCCGGCGTTGGCGCGGCCGACGAGCACGACGGTTGGCAATCTCCCGGCGAAACTGCGCGCAGCGCGCGCTTCGCGACCTTCAGCTTTTGGGCTAATCGCGCGGCTCACAGACCATACTCCGCCACTTTGCGCGGGTCTTTCGTCCACCCGGGCTCTACTTTTACAAGCATCTCCAGAAACACGCGCGACCCCAATATTTCCTCGAGATCCTGCCGCGCCGCCGTGCCGATTTCCTTGAGCGTCCGGCCGCCCGCGCCGATCAGCATCCCCTTGTGCGACTCGCGATCGACGATGATGACGGCCGCTATGCGTTTGAGCTTGCGCTCCGGCTCCTCGGTAAAGTTCTCGACCTTGACCGCGGTGGAAAAGGGGATCTCCTGGCACATCGCGAAGAAGATTTTCTCGCGGATCACTTCCTCCGCGATCATCCGCTCGGTCTGGTCGGTGTACTCGTCTTCCGGAACGAGCGAGGGACCAGATGGAAGCATCCGCTTCACGGTCGCCACCAACTCCTCGACATTTTCGCCCTTGAGCGCGCTCACCGGGACGATCTCCGAGCCGGGAAAGTCACGGTGCAGTTCCTCGATCACGGGCAGTAAATTGGCCCGCGGTACCAGGTCGACTTTGTTAATGACGATTATCAGCGGCGCCTTCAGGGCCGCCAGTTCCTGGAGCGTCGCGCGATCCTCGGGATCGACACGCTTGCCAGCCACTATCACGCCCAGCACTACTTCGCCCTCTGTCAGTGCGCGACGGGCGGTATCGACCATTCTCCGGTTAAGTTCCTTCTTCGACTCGTGAATGCCGGGCGTGTCGATCAGCAGAAGTTGCGCGTCGGGATCGTTGCGGATACCGAGAATACGGCGGCGCGTCGTCTGCGGGCGCGACGTCACGATGGCCACCTTCTGGCCGACGATACGGTTGAGCAGCGTGGACTTGCCGACGTTGGAGCGCCCGCCCAGCACGACAAAGCCCGCGCGATGTTCAGGCGGAGCGGTCACGGCTGTCCTGTTCGATTCGATCCAATGCCTCGCGGGCAGCGGCCTGTTCGCTTTGTTTCTTGCTGCCGCCGGACCCGCTGCCGAGTTCGCGCCCTCCGATGCGGATGCGGGTGGTGAAGCGTTTCGCGTGGTCGGGGCCCTCGGCGGAAATCAACTCATACATGGGCTGGGTGCGAAAGCGACGATATGCGACTTCCTGAAGCTCGGTCTTGTAATCGCGTTCAGCCGCGGGTCCGCCGATATCTCCCTTGAACAGGAACTCAACGACATGCTGCGCGGGAGCGATGCCACCATCCATATAGATGGCCCCAACTATCGCTTCGAAAGCCGCAGCGAGAATCGAAACCTTCTCCCGTCCTCCGCTCTTCTCCTCGCCCTTGCCCAGCCGCAACGCCTGTCCGATTTCGAGCGCCTGTGCCTTCAGCGCCAGGGTCCGCGCGTTGACGATCGATGCGCGCAGCTTTGACAGCGGCCCTTCCTTGGCCTCCGGAAACTGACGCATCAGCAGGTCGGCGATCGCGAGGTCCAGGACCGCATCACCCAGAAATTCCAGCCGCTCGTAATGAGCATCTGACCCGACCGCGGCGCTCGGATGGGTCAGCGCGATATCGAGCAATTCGGGCTGTGAGAACGAGTATAGAAGCCTGCGTTCGAGCCCCGAACGCGCGGTCTCAGGCGGGGCTGTGAGCGGGCTGCCGTCCGGACTCAGCCGGCTCCGCCCGAACAATCTGCCCAACCAATTGAGCGCCTTGGACACGCGATGCTTCCACCTCAACTTCGTGATTTGTCAGTTCGTCCGGGCCCGTGGTCAACACCCGCACGTAGTTGCGGCTGTAGCCGGAGAGCATCCCGCCCGCCGATCGTTCTTCAAGTAACACATTAAGTCTGGTACCGCAAAAGCGCGACGCGAACGCTACCCGCTTCTCTTCGCCCAGTCGGCGCATCGCCTCAGCGCGCCGCTTGATCTCTCCCGTCGCCACCTTGCCCGCCAGCTTGGCAGCCGTGGTATTTGCCCGAACCGAATATGGAAAGACATGGAAATACGCGAGCGGCAGCGATTCGACAAACTCGAAGCCCGAATCGAAGTGCTCGGCGGTCTCACCCGGAAAGCCGACGATTAGGTCGGTTCCGATTGCGGCATCGGGCATTGCGGCGACAATCCGTTCCACCCGCCCGCGATAGTAGTCGCAGTCGTAGCGCCGGCGCATCTGGCTTAGGATTTCGTCCTCGCCCGATTGAAGCGGCAAGTGGAGATGCGGGCAGAATTTGCCGCTCTGCGCGAGTATCTCGATTATCTCGTCGCTCAGTTCCTCGGGGTCCAGCGAGCTGATTCGAATACGGTCGATGGGCGATCGCTCGGCGAGCATTTCCAATAGCCCGGCCAGATCGACCGACGGCATCAGGTCCTTGCCGTAGCCGCCGAGATGGACGCCCGAGAGCGTGGCTTCCTTGAAACCGCGTTCCGCCAGTTCGTCGAGCGCGGCAATTACGCGGCGCGGCTCGACGCTGCGCGAGGTCCCGCGCGAAATTGGAACGATACAGAAACTGCAGAACTGGTCGCATCCTTCCTGCAACTTAAGGAAGGCGCGCGTCTGTCCCGTCAGCGCAACGGCGCCGACCTCGATTTCGGCGCGCTCCTTGCGCAGATTCGAGACCATGATGCGCTCGGTCGTCTCAGACGCAATCGCGCGTTCGAGATCGTCGAGCCGGCCCAAGCCCACCACTGCATCGACTTCGATAGCGCGGGCAAGGGCCTGCGGATTTGCCTGCGCGAAGCATCCCGTCATCACGATTCGCGCGGCGGGATTACGCCGGCGCGCGCGCCGGGCGAGCTTGAGGCTTTCCGAATCCGCGCGATCGGTGACGGTGCAGGTGTTGATGACGTAGACGTCGGCGGGCTCGGCGAAATCACAACGCTCCATGCCGCGCGCCCCGAGGCGGGACTCGATGATCGCCGAGTCGTACTGGTTGACCTTGCATCCGAGCGTGGCGATAGCGAAGCGCATGGTGATTACGCCTCCAGCGCCCGCTCGATGAAGCCGCCGCCCAGCACTTCTTCGCCGCGATAGAAGACGCAAGCCTGGCCGGGCGTTACGGCCGGTCCGCGTGATGTGAAACGAACTTCGGCGCGCCGATCAGGATGAACCGACAGCATCGCTTGCACGGGTGTCTGCCGCGAACGAATCTTCACTTCGATTGAAATTGGCGCATCCGGAAGATCGGACGAGTCGACGAGGCTGACCTCGCGCGCAAGCAGTCCGCGGGAGAACAACTCGTCGCGCCGCCCCACAATTACGTCTCCCGTGTCGTTGCGAATTTCGCGCACGTAAAGAGGCTCGCCCGCGGCGACGCCGAGGCCGCGGCGCTGTCCGATGGTGAACCGATGCACGCCCGAGTGGCGGGCGACTTCGCTGCCATCGGACGCGACGATTCGCCCCGCACGGATACGATCGGGCGCTGCGATTCGCTCCACAAATCCGGCATAGTCGCCGTCGGGAACGAAACAAATCTCCTGGCTCTCAGGCTTGTCCGCGTTCAGGAGCCCAAGACTGCGAGCGCGCTGTCGGACCTCGGCCTTGCTCATCGCGCCGAGCGGAAAGAGGGTTCGCGACAGCTCGTCCTGAGTCAGCGAAAAAAGGAAATAGGACTGGTCTTTCGAGGCATCTGTCGCACGGAGCAGATGAAACCTGCCGCTGCTGTCGCGGCTGATCTGCGCATAATGGCCCGTCGCGACAAAGTCGGCCCCAATTGCACGGGCGCGGTCCCACAAACGATCGAACTTGATTTCGCGGTTACACATCACGCACGGGTTCGGCGTGCGGCCCGCCAGATATTCGGAAACAAAATTCCCCACTACCCGCGACGCAAAGTCCTCGCGCAGATCGACCACGTAAAACGGAAAATCCATCCGTTCCGCGACTCGCCGCGCGTCCTCGAAATCGTCGTGGGAACAGCAGGTCGCGCGCCGGCGCGTGGCGTGAGGAGGTTCCGGCGTCAGGCGCATCGCGATGCCCACCACGTCGTAACCGGCTTCGCGCAGAAGTGCAGCGGCGACGGAGCTGTCGACCCCACCGGACATCGCGACCAGGACTCGCGCGCTCATCGCATCGCCTCCCGGACCGCGGCGGGCTCGGCTTCGGCCACGCGGCGCCACACGCGTGGGATTATCTCCCCCGCGGCGACAATTTCCTCGGCGGTCGTGTTCCAGCCGAGGCTCAAACGCAAAGAGCTGCGCGCCTCGGCCGCGCTCCTGCCCATCGCGAGCAAGACATGCGACGGTTCGACCGCGCCGGCGGCGCATGCCGAGCCCATCGAGACTTCGACGCCTTCGAGATCGAGTGCGATCAGCAGACTCTCGCCGAGTACGCCGGGGAAGGTCAGGTTGAGCGTGTTCGGGACCCCGCCCTGAAGGGGGCCATTCAGTTTGAGTTGCGGAATCGCCGCGCTCAATTGCGAAAGCAACGCGGCCGCGATCATGCTGACGCGATCACTCTCGGCTGAGAGCACGGCCGCAGACGCCTCGGCGGCAGCGCCGAAGGCGACGGCACCAGGCAGATTCGGAGTCCCCGCACGACGGCCATTCTCCTGCGGTCCGCCAAGCAGCAGCGGCGCCAGCGCAGAGCCATCGCGGACGAACAGCGCGCCAATGCCGGCGGGGGCGCCGAGCTTGTGCCCACTCAGCGTCATCAGATCGCATCCGAGCCTGGTCACATCCACCGGAATCCGCCCCGCCGCCTGAGCCGCGTCGAGATGAAACATCGCACCTGCGCGCGATGCTGTATCAGCAATCGCGCCGACGTCCTGAATCGTGCCGACTTCGCCGTTGACGAGACCGAGCGTCACAAGCGCCGTGGCGTTATCGATGGCCGCTGCGAGTTCGTCCGGCGAAACTCGGGCGTCGCGGTCGGGCCGGATGCGCACGACCTCGAAGCCGCGGCTCTCGAGGCTCAGCAGCGGCGCGAGTATCGACGAATGCTCGATGGTGGAGGTAATTACTTTTCGTCTTCCGCCCGCCGCACGTAGCGCGCCTTCGATGGCGAAATTGTTTGATTCGGTACCGCCGCTTGTGAAGATAATCTCCTGTGGGTGCGCGCCGATGAGGCGGGCGACTTGATGGCGCGCGCTCTCCAAAGCGCGACGGGCGCGCTGGCCCGCGCGATGGACTGACGAAGGATTGCCCTCGGCATCTGCAAGGATGCGGGTGATTGCCGCGATGGCCTCGGGCCTTACGGTCGAGCCCGCGTTGTGGTCGAGAAAAATGCGCATGGTTAATCCAACAGCCGTGGCGCGAGGGTTATAAGCTATCTTACCGCGCCCGATGGCAAAAGACGGTCGGCGCAGAGCACTTTGATGGCTGAGAACGAAGCAGCAGCAAACGTAATTGTCGTGGGCGCCGGTGTCGTCGGATGCAGTATCGCGTTTCATCTGGCGCGCGCGGGTGCACGCGTTCGTGTATTCGACAAAGGGGGAATCTGCGCGGGGATGTCGGCGCGATCGGGCGCGCTGGTCCGGATGCACTATACTTTCGCGCCCGAGGCTGAACTGGCATGGAAAAGTCTCGCCTACTTTGAAAACTGGGGCGACGTGGTCGGCGGCGATTGCGGTTTTGTGCGGACCGGCTTCATCGTGCTCGTCAGCGAGCGCAATGCGGACAAGCTCCGCCGCAACATCGCGATGCTCAAAGGCGTTGGCGTCGAGACCGATTTGATCGATCAGCAGGAGCTCGAGAAATTGGAGTCAGAGGCCAGGGTCGACGATGTCGGACTTGCCGCGCATGAACCGCGCAGCGGATATGCCGATCCGGTCGCGACCACCGAGTCTCTCGCGGCCGCCGCAAAAGCGCACGGCGCGGAGTTCATGCTGAACATGCCGGTCGCTGCGCTCGCGCACGTGAGCGGTCGATGCGTCGGCGTAACCGACGCGTCAGGTAAGACCCACGAGGCAGATTTCGTCTGCGTCGCGGCAGGGCCCTGGACCGACGATCTTCTCGCACCGTTCGGAACTCACATAGGAATCAAACCGGAACGCGCGCAGATAGCGTTCTTTCGGCGGCCGCCGTCGTTTCACCATCGCATCTACATCGACACAATTAGCGGCAGCTACTTCCGACCGCACGGCGAAGATCTGACGCTGGCGGGTATCGGCGCTCTGACACCCGACGATGAGGCGGATCCTGATACCTTTCGAGAGAGCAACGACGCCGCGTTTATCGAGCTGGCAAGAAAGCGCCTCTCGCGCCGCCTTCCAGGACTTGCAGGCGCCGCATACGTGCGCGGACATGCGGGGATCTACGACGTAACCCCCGATGCGCGGGCGGTGATGGGACCGGTTCCAGACGTCAGCGGATTGTTTGTCGCGGCGGGCTTCAGCGGCACGGGGTTCAAAACGTCCCCGGCGGTGGGCGCCGCGATGGCGGAGCTGATCCTCAGCGCCAAGAGCACGATCGTCGATTTGTCGCCGTTCTCGTTCGATCGGCTAAGAGTAGGCCAACTGATTCATCCGGCGGACGAATACTCGATGGGCGCCGGCTTCGGCCACACGCTGTAAAGGCAAACCCAAGAGGCGGAGTCTGGTTACTTGGCGATTGGGGTTGCGCGGTCGGGCGGATGAAGCTCGCCGACCTTGTCTTCGACGCAGTCCTGGCGTTCCTCGATTTCTTCCATCCGCACGCCGAGCCGATTCAGCTTTTCGACGAGGCCGTTGATGGCCCGGGCGACCGGGTCGGGCAGCTTGCCGTGTTCGAGTTCCGCGACATCCTGCCGCGCGCTCTGCCCTTCGATAATTTTGCCGGGTATTCCCACGATCGTCGAATATGGCGGCGCTGACGATACCACTACCGCCCCCGCGCCGATTCGGCTTCCGCGGCCGATTCGCACCGGACCGATGACGGAGGCGCCGGAACTGATCATCACCTGGTCTTCGATCGTCGGATGGCGTTTTTCCTTTTTGTGGCTGGTGCCGCCGAGCGTGACGCCTTGATAGATCAGCACATCGTCGCCGATCTCCGTCGTCTCGCCCATCACCACGCCCATTCCATGGTCTATAAACAGGCGCCTGCCGATAGTAGCGCCGGGATGAATCTCGATGCCGTTGAGGAACCGCGAGAGTTCGCTGACGATCCTGGCAGGCAACCTGAGGTGATGATTCCACATCCAGTGTGCGACGCGATGGGACCAGATCGCATGGATGCCCGGATAGGTGAGAATGATTTCCAGCGTCGAGCGTGCCGCCGGATCGCTTTCGAAGACCGCGTGGATGTCCTCGCGCATGCGGCTCAATATGCCCATGCCCGATACCTCCGTGCCCGTGCGCGCCCCATCAATCCTTGCCCGCGGCCGCGTTGACGCCTGAAACGCGCGCCGCGCGGGGCTTTGCGCCGTTGTGCCTCGCAACAGGCCGAGCGCGAGGCTTCAGATTATCCTTGTGAAGCTTATATTCGACCGAGTCAATCAGGGCTTGCCAGCTTGCCTCAACCACGTTGCTGGAGAGGCCAACCGTGCCCCAGCGGCGCTTGCCGTCGGTGGATTCGATCAGCACGCGCACGCGCGCCCCAGTCCCAGCGCCGTTATCGAGCACACGCACCTTGTAATCGGCCAGATGCATCGCCTCGAGGTTCGGATAATAGGGGATCAGCGCCATCCGCAGCGCGGAGTCGAGCGCATTGACGGGGCCGTTGCCGATAGCTGAACTGCGGGTGCGGACGCCATCGGGGCCTTCGATTATGACGACGGCCTCGCTGAACGGCGCCTGGTCCTCGTGCCACTTGTCGTCGAACACGCGGAAGCTGACGAAGTTGAAATGCTCTTTCGCCATCCCCAGCGTGCGCAGCATCAGCAGCTCGAACGAAGCATCCGCTCCGTCGTAGGCGTAGCCCTCGCCTTCAAGCCGCTTCAGCTCGTCGAGCAGAACCGCGATTTTCTCGTTGTCGGAATTCAGTTCGATTCCGAACTCGCGCAGCTTGTAGATGATATTCGCGCGCCCCGCCAATTCGGACAGCAGCACCCGGCGATCGTTGCCGACGGAGACTGGGTCGATGTGCTCGTAGGTGTGGGCGTTGCGCTGAATTCCGGAAACGTGCAGCCCCGCCTTATGCGCGAACGCGCTGCGGCCCACATACGCCTGCCGCGCGAACGGGGTGACGTTGGCCAGCTCGTACACGAGCATCGAGACTTCGCGAAGCTGCTTCAGCTTTGCCGGCGGCACGCAATTGTAACCGAGCTTGAGCTGGAGATTTGCGATGATCGAAATGAGGTTGGCGTTGCCACAGCGCTCGCCAAAGCCGTTGATAGTGCCCTGCACCTGAACGGCGCCGCATTGGATCGCCGCGATCGAGTTCGCGACCGCGACTTCAGAGTCGTTATGGCAATGGATTCCGACCGGGCAGCTAACCGCCGCGCGAGCAGCTTTGACAGCCGCGTCGATCTCGTGAGGCAGCCGGCCGCCGTTCGTGTCGCACAGACAAATCAAATCCGCACCGGCCTCATCAACGGCTTTCAGGCAGGCGAGTGCGAACTCCGGGTTGGAAAAATATCCATCAAAAAAATGTTCCGCGTCGAAGATTGCTTCATCGACGTGTTTCTTCAGATACGCGATGGTGTCGTTGAGAATCTCGAGATTCGCATCGGCGGAGATTCGCAGCGCTTCGCGCACGTGCATGTCCCAGGTCTTTCCGACCACGGTTGCAACCGGAGTCTCCGCGCGCAGCAGCAGTTGCAGGTTGCGATCCTGCGCCGCGCGGACGTTCGCACGGCGGGTAGAGCCGAAAGCGGCGATTTTCGCATGCCGCAGCCGGACTTTACGCACCTCCTGAAAGAAGGCGGCATCACGATCGTTCGAACCCGGCCATCCGCCTTCGATGTAATCGAAGCCGAGATCATCGAGACGCTCCGCGACCTGAACCTTGTCGGCGACGGTCAGGGAGACGTCCTCGGACTGGCATCCGTCGCGCAGGGTCGTGTCGTAAACCTGAATATGTTTGGCGACTGCCATGGATTAGACCGTCTCCTCCGGCGCAAGCGTAGCGGTGCTGTCCAGAAACGCATCGTGAAGCGCGCGCATCGCAAGTTCGCCGTATTTCGCGTTTACAACGACCGAGACCTTGATCTCGGAAGTCGCGATCATCTCGATATTGACGCGCTCACTGGCAAGGACCTCGAACATCCTGGCGGCAACTCCGGCATGGCTGCGCATCCCGACGCCCACGATCGATAATTTGGCAACCTGCTCTTCGTGCCGGACATCCACGGCGCCGATCTCGGCCTTTAGACGGCGAACCAGTTCCAGCGTTCGCGGCAGGTCGTCGCGGTTAACCGTGAAGGTCATGTCGGTGCGGCCATCGGCGCTGGCGTTCTGGATGATCATGTCCACTACGATGCCGGTGCGGGCGATCGGACCGAAGATTCTTGCCGCGAGCCCCGGCCGATCTTCGACGCCTACGATTGTGACCTTGCTCTGGTTCTGGTCGAGAGCTACGCCCGAAACGAGCACGTCTTCCATTGACTGATCTTCCTGTCCCACCCAAGTCCCCTCCGAATCGTTGAAACTCGATCGAACGACCAGCGGCACATTGTAGCGTCGGGCCAGTTCGACCGATCGAAGCTGCAATACCTTGGCGCCGAGCCCGGCCATCTCCAGCATTTCGTCGTAGGAGACACGTTTGAGTTTCCGCGCGCGGGGACACAGGTTGGGATCGGCGGTGTAGACGCCATCAACGTCGGTGTAGATTTCGCACACGTCGGCTTTCAGAGCGGCCGCCAGCGCCACGGCGGTCAGATCGGATGCGCCCCGGCCAAGGGTCGTGATGTCGCCGAGCGGATCGACCCCCTGATAGCCCGCAACGACGATGATCTTTTCGGTTTCCAACTCCTTGAGCACACGCACGGGATCGATCGATTTGATGCGCGCGCGACCATGGTTGGAGTCGGTAGCGATTCGAAGTTGATCGGCAAGGAAGGAAATCGCGGGCAGACCGAGCGCCTGCAGGCGGATAGCCAGCAGCGCCGCGGAGACCTGCTCGCCGGTCGCAACCAGAACATCGGTCTCGCGCAGATTGGGCGCTTCGCAAAGCTCGGATGCGAGCTTGAACAGGCGGTTGGTCTCCCCCGCCATCGCGGAGACGACCACGACGATGCGGTCACCGTGGCGTTTGCAGCGTGAGATGCGATCGGCAACCGCCTTGATCCGCTCGGTTGAGCCGACCGAAGTTCCGCCGTATTTCTGGACGATAAGAGCCATCGGAAAATCGCTTTTCGCCCCAAGACGAAGGGGCAACCAATAATTATGACGGATTTTGAAAGGTAAACCAGCCCCTCATAACTTAGTGGCCCGGAATGGCTTGGCTGATCAGCGTGTAGCTATGGGCGCGGGCTGGAAGCGGAACCCTCACCCTTCATTACTCCCGCAACCGAGGCTATCGATTTTCGAAAACCTACTCGGTGTTGACCCGTTAAGGAGCGCTTCGCGAACGCGGAACCGGTACCGGTACCGGTACCGGCTTCGCTTGCGCGAAGCTGTCCGGAGGCCAGGAGCCATGTCGACTTCGTACAGAAGCTCCTTCGTCACGTGCGTTCCTCAGGACTCCTCGCTAGCTCGTCGGCAGCTCAC
>JBKQNE010000256.1:0-8087 GCA_052146355.1 Binataceae bacterium (SeqCode)
TTGGGCGTGTATTTCGGCGAGAGATTTGCGTTCGGTCCAAAGCCGAAATGACAACTCCTTGGTTCTTTCTCCCGTCGGCATTTCCAAGCTCCTTAATGCATCTTATGGGTTACGATATACCAAGGCACGCAGAAAGCACGCTGTGAGTCCTCAAAATTTGATCCGCGTAGAGTAGACGTCAAGGGGTTCACCCGGACGGCTCGCGCCTCCGGCCGACCGTGCAGTTAAATTTCGTGTGCTCTTCACTTCAGGTCAAATGCTATGGGGACCGCGACCCTGTCGTCGCCAGCGCCACCGACAAAGCCTGGACGGCGCTGAATTTCAAGAAGTCGACGCGCGCGATGCTGGAAACCATCCAGGCCAACCAGGGGGACAACGGCCAGTTTCCCCACTCGAAGGGAGCGCTGTTCCTGATGGGGGGCGTTCCGCTCAAGGATGGTGACATGGTGGTCGGCGCGGTTGGAGTCGCGGGCTTCCCCAGCGGATTGGACGACGACCATGTCGCTCAGCAGGCGGCGCTCAAATTTCAAACCATCCTGGCGGATGAAGCCGCGCAGAGGGCTCCCTGACGCCCGTGGCTATTTGATCTCGTCGATCGTCCGGGGACCTTCGCCCTGGCTCGGATCGATGCGGAAGGGCCACTCCCAGGAGTGGAACGGCATCAGCGGCGGCAGATAGACGGGCATGCCGTACTTCCTGTCCTGGGCCTCGATCGCCTTGCGGCCGTCACCGCCCATCAATTCGTAGTCGAACAGGTAGTAGTTGCCGAAAGCGACCATGCCTATCGAACGATCGGAGACGGTTCGAATGAGCACATCGAGCATCTGATCGGGAGTGGTTACAAACGCCGAGGTCTCGAACAGAAACAGCCGGGTGTTCATCGCGTCCTTGCCAAAAAACTGGGCGAGCACGCTGAACAGGATGTTATTCTGACGTGCTACGTACAGGGTGTTGCTGACGCCGTAAGTATTGTCCCAGTCGGACCCGAGCATTTCTTTCCAGTCCTTGACCACCTTCATCCAGTGTTCGACCTGGATAGTAGCAGCCCAATGAACATTCGTTGCCAGCCAGGGTTTCACTTCCTGCGCGTAGGCCTGAATATCGGCGAAGGTATAAGTGCCCTTACTGAGGCAGGCATCCATGAACTTGATATTGCTCTTGATTATGTCGGCCTGATTCGCGCGGGTTTCCGCGGTCAGGTCGGTCGCATCAAGGGAGTCCAGCGCGGACTGATTGGCGGCGCGAAAGGCCTGCATCGGGGCTACCCACGAATGGTCGGCAACCGTGCCCAAATGCGACCCGGCCAACTCCAGTACCGCAAGGGCCGAATGTCCGACTGATTTGAACATTTGATAGCGAATGGGAACCTGGGGAGCTTCCAGTGGCGGCTTGCCGGGGCGATACAGAATGAGCCGCCCGCCCTCATTGCTGAACAGCGCCATGATAATCGGGTGCTGCGCCATAAAATTCGCCTGGTATCTTTGCAGCGAATCGTCGTAGATGCCGAACATCGCGAGGTCGAGAGCGAGTACGTTCTGGTCCGCGACCTGGGTCTGGCTGGATGGGGTCTCGTTACCGACGATCACATTCATGTAATCGGGCAAGCCAGTATCGGCCGCGGAAGCGGCCGAACAGACGGTGACGCCGGCGTAGCCAATAGCCAGTGAGACTACGCACAGGATTAGAACACGAAGGCGAATGGTTTTCATGAAAGCCTCATAGATCGGGTTGGCCGCACGTTGTTTCGGTATCGGCTCTTTCGCGCGCCAAGGTCGCGGCCGCGCATCGTCGTTCAGGGCACATAATGACTAGTGCTTCGCGCCCGCGGCGTCCAGTACTGCTTGAACGTCTGTCAGCCAAACCAACTTCTGACCCTTGAAATTTTCCAGGACCCGCCGCAGTGCCGCGGCGCCATCGGGCATCCTGTCTGTGGCGAATTGTTGATTTTGCCTGAAAACGCTCCGCGGTGCGGTCTTGAGAAAGTTTCACTCAACGTTAGAGTGCCCCTTCATGCGAGAGCTGTTCATCTTGATCGCCCATCTGCTCGTCACCTTGGCAAAGCTTACGAGGCCGGGCGGTCTTGGCGCAATGGCGGCGGAATCATTGGCGGTCAAGCACCAATTGCTCGTCATGAAGCGTGCACAGCGCCGTGCTCCGAATCTGAACCCATGGGATCGGCTGGCGCTGGGAGTTTGTGCGCTTTTGGTGTCGCCCAAACGTCTCAGCAAGCTGGCGGTGATCCTGAAGCCTTCCACGCTTTTGGGTTTCCACCACGCCCTGGTGAAGCGCAAGTACAGCCTGCTCTATGGCGGGAGAAAGCGCCGTCGCCCTGGACCCAAGGGTCCGTCAAAAGAACTCATTAGCGCGGTTATCGAGATGAAACGGCGAAACCCTCGCTTCGGCTGCCGCAAGATTGCGGAGCAAATATCGAGAGCATTCGCTGTCGAGATCAATAAAGATGTCGTCCGGCGCATACTCATCCAGCACTACAGACCGGTACCAGGCAATGATGGTCCCTCGTGGCTCACCGTCATCGGGCACGCTAAGGACAGCCTGTGGAGCGTCGATCTCTTTCGCTGCGAATCGATTCTGCTCAAAAGCTACTGGGTCATGATCGTGATGGACGTCTTCACTCGCCGCATCATCGGCTTTGGCGTCGCACCGGCTGATCTCGACGGTCCGGCCATCTGCCGGATGTTCAATCGCGCGATCGCGCAGCAGTCACCACCAAGATATCTTTCCTCAGATAACGATCCATTGTTTCGCTTTCACCGGTGGCTTGCGAATCTTCGTGTACTTGAAGTTGATGAGATCAAAGCCATTCCCTGTACGCCCCGTTCGCATCCTTTCATTGAGCGACTGATCGGAACGGTACGGCGCGAGTATCTCGATCGGACCTTATTTTGGAACCAAAGCGATCTTGAACGGAAGCTGGACAATTACAAGGCCTATTACAACCAACACCGCTGTCATACCGGGCTAGGCGGAATTACACCGGTTGAACGGAGCGGCGTTCCCCCACCGCCAATCGCAAAACTTGAGTCATATTCCTGGTGGCACCATTGCAACGGATTATTTCAGACTCCAACCGCCGCCTGAATTGGAATTCGCCACAGACAGGAGCAGCCCTCTGAAGAATCCGCAGATTCAGCACGGGCAGCGACACCCGCGCGATCGCCATCCTGAACGAAGGCTGCCGGAGTGAAGAGCCTGCACTGAGGAGCCGCAGGCGACGAACGTGATCTCGCGCGGCTGCCCGCGTCAGACCAGCTCCCGCCCGCCGGACGCCCGGAGGACCGGTCGAGATCCTTCGCTGCGCTCAGGATGACATCAATGGGCCTTCGATTCGTCGCTTTTCATGGCTAGCGGGCGAGGGGCAGGTACTTGAGCATCGGCGGGATGCGGCAGAAGATGGGCGCATCGGGGCGATGCGGCCAGACGAGTTCATCCTCAACTATCGCGTGACCATCGCCGCGCTCTATGCGCGCGGTGGCGCATCGCGATGGAATATCGCGGAAGCCTCGTTTGGCGAGGTGCTCGGTCGCGCGGTTGCGAGCCGCTTCCCGAATCCGAATTCGAACGATGCGTGCGATCGCGCATCCGTCGTCGCCTTCCTCGAATCGCTCTACGTCGAAGATCTCGCGCTTGCCATCGCGTGCAGGGCGGGCAACGAAGCGGCGTGGCGCGAATTCGATGCGAAATTCCGTTCCGTGATCGAGAGCATCGCGCGCGCACTCACCCGCGATGTGCAACGCGCGCGCGAAATTGTCGACTCTCTCTACGGCGACCTCTACGGTTTCGCGCGCGGCGACGGCAAGCGCCGTTCTCCGCTCGACTACTACCACGGCCGCAGTCCGATCGCCGCGTGGCTGCGCGTCGTGATCGCGCAACGTGAAGCCGAGGCATGGCGGGTTGAGTATCGGGCGCATCCGGGGGTCGAGGTAAGCTCGATACTTGCGACAGCCAATCACACCGCGCCCGAGCCCGATGATCCCGACCGCGGCCGCTACCTCACGATGGTCGCCGACGCGCTGCGAAAATCGCTCGATAGTCTCGAGGCGCGCGACCGGCTCCGTCTTTCCTATTATTACGTGCAGGAGCTGACGCTGGCGGAAACCGGCGCGCTGCTCGGCGAGCACGAGTCCACCGTCTCGCGCCATATCGCTCGCACGCGCGGCGAGATTCGGCGCGCGGTCGAGCATACGCTCAGGCAAGAATATCGCCTGAGCGACGATCAGATCAGTAGATGCTTTGAATATGCGACGGGCGATTGGCCATTCGATCTCGCCCGATCGCTCGCGCAGGCCAGGTGATGAGTACCGACGGTAAAGACAAATTCGATGCGATGATCGCATCGACGATGCGCGAAGGGCTGGATGCCTCGGGGCGCGATTGCCCCGAGGCGGACGTACTCGCCGCTTTCGCGGCGACCACGCTCGGCGCCGATGAGCAAACGCGCTGGGAGAGTCACATCGCGCGATGCGCGCTGTGCCAGCGCGCGCTTGCCGCGCTGGCGCGCGCGGGCGCGATCGCGCCCGCGGCGGCTGAGCAGCCGCTCGCCGAGCAATCGCGCGAGGGCTATCCCGCCCAGCGGCCAGCGGACTTCGCCGCGGCGCCCGCGGTGCGCGAGGAAGAAGATTCCGGTGCCGAAAGTGAAAGCATCTTCGCCGCGATCCGCCGTGGCGTCCGATTCATGCTCGGTCCTTTCCCGCTTTCCGTGACCCTCCATCTCCTCGTGTTGCTGTTCCTCATCATCACCGTGCACGAGCAGCGCGGCCGCGAACTGATCATGGTGAACCTGGAAGCGGGCGGCGGCGGTGGCGGCGGCAACGAGATGCAGGATCTCGACATGCCTGAGGTGCCGATGCCGGATACCGCGCCGCAGCAGATGGACAATCCGCAGGCTGTCGATACTTCTCAGGCGGTTGGTCTCGCCAATGACTACGTGCGCGCCGCGGGCGGCGGCGGAATCGGAATCGGACGCGGCGGCGGCATGGGATCGGGCTACGGCCATGGTATCGGGTCGGGCTTCGGCGGGTTCATCGGTGAATTGCGCCGCAAGGGTTTGGACGTGGTGCTGGTCATCGATGGGACCGGTTCGATGAACCTCATCATCGACGACGTCAAGGCCAAGATGGCCCAGCTCATCCAATCGATTCATCGGCTGGTGCCGATCGCGCGCGTCGGGATCATCATATTCGGCGGCAAGGGCGAGGCGATGGAAGTGCAACCGCTGACGCTGTCGCCGCAGAAGTTGTCGGATTTTCTGTCCCACGTTACCGCGAAGGGCGGGGGCGAATGGGAAGAAGACACGTACGGAGCGTGCGAGTACGCGATCCAGAAGATGGATTGGAAGCCGTATGCGAAGAAGGTGGTCGTGCTGGTGGGCGATTCGCCGCCGCACAAAGAGGACTTCGTACCACTCATCCAGTTGATCCATCAGTTCAAGGACGAGAACGGCACGTTCAACACCGTTGACGTGGCGGCCGAAGAGCACGAGCGGTTCGAACGGGAGTTCTGGCTGAAGGTTCATCGCGAGGAGCCGCCGAAAATCTCGCCGCTGCCGGAGTTCTACCAGCAGACGCGGGCGGCCTATCAGGTGCTGGCGAAGTCGGGCGGCGGCTCGATGAAATCTCTCACCAAGGACACGCACATCAACCAGCAGGTGTTGATCCTGGCCTTCGGCGAGCAATGGCAGAATGCGGTCGCCGCCTTCGGCCGAGGCCTCGGCCAGTAACAAGACTCAGGCAGATTTTGCCGATTTCACCAGATTTGTCTCTCTGAATCTGCGCCAATCTGTGAAATCGGCGGATTTCTGGTCTTGCCGTCTGAGGATTCCTGCAAGAAAAAAGCGCGGGCGCGATCTTATCTGCAGGGAGCGCCCGTAACAGAGATTCCACCAGCCGGTGAGAATGGCGCGATGCCGGCCCGGCCGGCATGGGCGCTCCCTAACCGCTTCCTGACGGAGGTGCGGAGATGGGAACGACCTACACCCTGGTGGCTGTCCTGCTTGCGACTTCGATTGTCGTCGTCGCACTCATTCTGTATCGCCTGATGGCGAAGAGAGAGGCGGGAGCTGAGAAGCACGCCGAAGATGATCAAGCCGATGTGAGCCGGCTTCAGGCTGTCCGCGATGCTTCGCGGCTGATGCTCGGACCATTCCCGCTGTCCGTGGCCCTGCACGTGCTGGCGTTGCTTTTCCTGATCATCACGGTGCACGAGCAGCGCGGCCGCGAACTGATCATGGTGAATCTGGAAGCTGGCGGCGGCGGAGGGAGCGGCAGCGAGATGAACGATCTCGACATGCCCGAGGTGCCGATGCCGGACGTGGCACCGCAGCAGATGGATACTCCTCAAGGCGTTGATACCTCGCAGGCGCTCGCGTTCGCCCAGGAGTATATGCGCGTACCAAACGGAATCGGAATTGGCCGCGGTCCGGGAATGGGTAGCGGCTACGGGCCCGGGTTCAATGGCGGATTCGGCGGATTCATCGGCGAGCTGCGGCGCAAGGGCCTGGATGTGGTGCTGGTAATCGACGGCACCGGCTCGATGAATCTGATCATCGACGACGTCAAGGCTAAGATGGCGCAGCTGATCCAATCGATGCATCGACTGGTGCCGATCGCGAGAGTCGGAATTGTGGTGTATGGCGGCGAAAAGGATCCGCTTCAGATTCAACCGTTGACTCTGTCGCCGCAGAAGCTCGCGGACTTTCTTTCGCATGTCTCCGCACAGGGTGGAGGAGAATGGGAGGAAAATATGTACGGGGCGTGCAAGCAGGCGATCAACGGGATGGACTGGAAGCCGTACGCGCAGAAGGTGATTGTGCTGGTCGGCGATTCGCCGCCCCATAAGGAGGACTTCGCGCCGCTTCTCCAGCTAATCCAGAAGTTCAAAAACGAGAACGGGCGGTTTAATACGGTCGACGTGGCCGCGGAAGAGCACGAGCGGTTCGAGCGGGAGTTCTGGCTTAAGGTGCATCGCCAGGAGCCGCCGCAGGCCTCGCCGTTGCCCGAGTTCATGCAGCAGACACGTTCAGCGTTCAAGGTGCTGGCGGGTGCGGGTGGCGGGTCGATGGAATCATTGAGCAAGGACACGCACATCAACCAGCAAGTGCTGATCCTGGCGTTCGGCGAGCAATGGCAAAACGCAGTCGCCGCCTTCGGCCGAGGCCTCACCTCCGCGAAGTAGCGTCGATTGTTCAACAAACATGAAAGGGTGGAAACGACACACGCCGCCCTCCAGATGGGGCGGCGCGTTTTCTTGGAGACGATGTTAGGCGCGCTGCTTAACCCAACTCGAGGCCTTCGAGGTCACCCTTCTCGCGCCACTTCTTCATCAGTGCGTTGAACGCGTTGATGCCAGGCGCATACGCGTTGGCGCCAAAGCCGTCGGACCCAGGCTCGAAGTGGCCCTCGTTGTTGTAGTAGCCCGGCGTGCAGTTCGCCAGGAAGCGCGCCGCGACCACGGCGAGGCGTTTGATTTCCGCGACCCACTCCGTCTCCGCTTCTTTAGTCGGATGCGCGTAGCGAAACCTCCGGTCCATCACCTGTTTGATGATGTAGCCGATGTGCTGCGCCTGGTCGTCCAGGACCGAGGTCAGGTTAACCGAAGCGCCGTTCTGCGACTGCCCCAGGATGAAGCAGTTGGGGAAGCCGTGGCTGGAGAAGCCGTGGTAGGTCTTCATCCCATCGGCCCAGTAATCGGTCAAGGTGACGTCGTTCATGCCGATCACTTCGTAGCCGGCGCGCCGAGTCCATGCGGTGCCGACCTCGAAACCGGTGGCGAAGATAATGCAATCGACTGGGTACTCGACGCCGCTCGCAACGATGCCGCTCTTGGTGATCCGCTCGACGCCCTGACTGTCGCTGGTGTTGATCAGCTTGACGTTCGGTCGGTTGAAGGTCGGCAGATAGTCATCGTTGAACGTCGGCCGCTTGCAGAACTGCCGGTACCATGGCTTCAGCGCCTCGGCAGTGGCCGGATCGCTGACGGTCTGGTCGACCCGCGCGCGGACGCCGTTCATCTTCTGAAAGTCGGCGATTTCCATGAGCATCGCCGTCTGGCGCTTTGAGAGTTCGGCTGCG
>JBKQNE010000257.1:0-3972 GCA_052146355.1 Binataceae bacterium (SeqCode)
AAAATCGACTAGAGTAGCGTCGGGATCAATCGCAGAATTCGAGGCAGAACTATCTCCTTTGGTCGGAACGCTCACACCGAGCGGGTTCGCCGAATTCGCTCGATCTTGCGGATCAAACGGTGGGTTCCTGTTCTCCATGATTCGCCCGGGTGGGGCCAGACAAAAAGCCCCGGAGAGAGCCGCACACAACGATAATCCGGAAAGTATATACCGCCGGAGGTCCCCACGCACGAAGAGCCTGAAGCACAGCTGGCGGGCGAGTGGTGAGCTGTCCCTCACGCGGGGATCGGTCCAGATCGCTGGTTTGCTTCTCGGCCATTCCCGCCGTCTCGAACATCGAGCCCGCAAGTCGTCCGCTGGCAGGCGAACGAAATTTCACAGAGATTTAATACTTTCCGCAATCTGGCCCGCTAATACTAACTTCCTGGAGGTTCCCATGAACGCGAAGAAGAAGTTCATATTGGCTGGAGTTGCGCTGGTGAGCACACTAGCGTTGTCGGCAAACGAAGCTGTAGCTCAAACTAACACTGTGGGTTCAGGCAAGATCAAGCACGTACTGCTGTTGAGTATTGACGGCATGCATGAGGCAGACTTTTACAACTGCGCGCACGGACTCACCGGCGTGAACGGCGGCAATCCGTATTGCCCGAACATGGCAGCGTTGAGCCAGACGGCGATCAATTACGTAAATACAACCTCATCCAAACCCTCGGACTCTTTTCCCGGAATGGCGGCGCTGGCATCTGGCGGCACGCCGAAATCGACTGGCCTTTACTACGATGTAGCGTATGACCGATCGCTTGACGCTCCGGCAGAGACGACCGGCACTGGCCTCGCTGCGGGGCCATGCGTTCCTTATGCGACTCCATTTGGCACCACGACCGACAACGACCAAGGCATCGACATTGATGATACGAAGCTGAATGGTGGCGCGCCCGGAGCCGGGCTGACAGAGGGTGGAATTGCCTCGATCGATCCAAATAAGCTGGAGCGCGACCCACAAAACGGTTGTGCCCCGGTGTATCCCTGGAACTTCATCCGAGTAAACACTGCATTTGGTGTCATCCATGCGGCGGGCGGATATACCGCGTGGATCGATAAGCACCCGTCGTATTCGTTTGTGGGCGGGCCTGGCGGTACGGGCCTGGATGATTACTATTCGCCGGAGGTCAACTCGACCGTGGTGCCCCTGCCAGGGGTAAATACTTTGGAGGGCGCTGCTTGCGATCCAATCCGCGACAAGGTTGGAGTATCGGCGTGGAATGCCAGCTTCAAAAACATACAGTGCTATGACGCGATCAAGGTGTATGCACTGCTGAACCAGATTGCCGGCAAGACGCATTCCGGTGCACCGGCAGTCGTACCGGCGGTCTTCGGCATGAACTTCCAGTCCGTGTACGTGGGCGAGTCGGTCAATGAGGCGGGAGTCGCGGTAGGGGGCTACAAGAACGCGGCGGCTGTGCCGAGCGCGGAGTTACTGGGGGAGATTGAATACGTCGACACCGCAATCGGCGAGATCATCGGTGCACTCAAGACTGCCGGCATTTACAACAACACCCTGGTCATTATCACGGCGAAGCACGGCGAGTCTCCGATCGATCCAACTCGGTATGTGGCAGACGGTACGGATACGCCAGCAACATTACTCGGGGATCTCATTCCCTACTCGGAATCGCCGCTGAATACGACCGGCATCGGCGCGACCGAAGACGATGTGTCGGTCCTTTGGCTAAAAAAAGGCGTGAACGTAGACACGGCTGTACAGATACTTGAAAGGGATGCGACCGAGATCGGGATGGGAGAAATACTCTACGGGCCGACACTGGCGCCGAACTACAACGTCGGCGGCCTTGAGCCAGGCGAGGATCCGCGGTCGCCGGACATCGTCGTGACCCCGAACATCGGAGTGACCTACTCAAACAGCACCTCGATGATTGGAGATCACGGCGGGTTCGCGCATGATGATACGAATGTCTTGTTGCTGGTAGCGAATCCCGGCTTTGCGGCACAGACGGTTTCGGCCGAGAACGCGACCATCCAAGTCGCGCCGACGATCCTAAGTGCATTGGGCCTCAATCCCGCGGCGCTGCAGGCGGTGCAAATAGAAGGCACGCCGGTGCTCGCCGAAGTGGCTTCGCAACTCGCAAAATAGCTGTTCGTTCGTAGAAACCAACCGTGGTGAGAGGAGCCGACAAACGGCTCCTCTTAATTTTTCTGGCTTTAGTAAGTCAAAAATCGCGCGATCAACAGAGCGCTGAACTTCGAAAGGCCAACTGCGCTTGGTGGCTTCAGGGAAAAGAAGGCAAACATGAGCCTGCGATAAAGCAAAGTCCGCTCTCTCCAGTTCGGTTCTTCCGAGAAGAATAACGAAATGCGGGGGCCTTCAGTACACGTGTCGGTCTCATGCGCGAGATTACGAGATTGTAATCCCCGCGTCATCTTAAGGTCTCCTTCACGCCGCTAGGCTAGGAGCGATCCTAGGAGGATCAGCCTATGACGTTAAGAAATCTGCTTCGCGGAGCCGGCTTGGCGGCGTGTCTGGCCCTGACGAGCTTCGCTTCAGCCCAAATTCTACCGACGGGTGCAACCCTCACACCGGACGCGGCTCCTGGATCGGTGTTCGTACCTTTGACGACTTCTTTGCTAGATGTTCCGACCTTTACACCAGATGGTGCCGAGACCACTGCCATTAGCCCGGACGGCAAAACTTTGCTGATCCTCACCAGCGGCTACAACCTGAATGAAGACGCGAGCGGCAACTTTCCCGGGGCGGATTCCGGTGAGTTCGTTTTCGTGTATGACATTTCCACGCCCAGTGCGCCGGCGCAGAAACAGGTAGTCCAGATGTTGAACTTTGACACCACCTTCGACGGCATCGTGTGGGCGCCGAGCGGTTCGGCGTTTTACGTCGGCGGAGGAGCCGAAGACAATGTTCACACGTTCACGCTACAGAGCGGTGCGTGGACCGAATTCGGAACGCCGATTAACCTCGGTCATAACTGCGATCTGATGTGCGAGGAGACCGAAACCGGCCCGACGGCAGCAATCCTCGGCATTACTGCCGACGGCAATACTCTGTTCGTGGCAAACCACGAAACCGACTCCATCACCTCAGTGGACCTGGTTCATGGCGTGGTCCTGCAGGAGTATGATCTCCGTCCCGGCCTCATTAACATTGCTCAAACCGGCGTCCCGGGTGGGGAGTTCCCCTATGGAATCGCAGTCGCTGGCAGCAGCACCGTATATGTCTCCAGTGTTCGCGACCGCGAAATCGATGTGCTGAATTTTGCCGGCGGAGCGCTAACCCTCACGACCCGCATTCCCGTTGCCGGCAACCCGGAACGGATGGTTCTCAACGCGGCTCAAACCGTGTTGTTCGTCGTGGCAGCCAACTCTGACGAGTTGATCATCATTAACACCGCGACCAACAAGGTGCAAAGCCAGGTCAACGCCAGCGCTCCGGCAGATGTTCTGGGCAGCGGCAAGACAGTGCCCAAGGGCGCCAATCCCAATAGCGTTACATTATCGCCCGATGAGACTACCGCCTACGTTACGGACGGCGGCACAAACGCTGTAGCGGTCATCAGCCTCACGGGAAAGACGCCTGTAGTTCTTGGGCTCATCCCCACTGGCTGGTACCCCAACTCAGTGAGCGTCAGTCCGGATGGTTCCACTCTCTACGTGGTGAATGGCAAGAGCGTAGAAGCTCCGAACCCAGAGAACTGCCGCAACATCTTTAACAGTCCCGCAGGGAGTCCCTTCGGCTTCGGCTCGGCCTGTCAAACCGCATTTTCGCAGGATGGCGCGGGCAATCAGTATGCGTGGCAGAACGAGTCCTCGGGCTTCCTGACGTTGCCCGTTCCCAACGCCGTTCAGTTGGCTGGGCTCACGGGTCAAGTCGCGCAAAACAACGGCTTCAATTTCCAGTTGAGCGCAAACGATATCGCGACCATGACGTTCCTGCGCGAGCAC
>JBKQNE010000258.1:0-32698 GCA_052146355.1 Binataceae bacterium (SeqCode)
TACGATCGCGCGCATCATCGCGAGATCAACGGCTTCGGTGGATTGGCGCAGCAAATGCCCTTTTATACCGCGATGACCGGGTTCGCATTCTTTGCCGGCATGGGGCTGCCGGGAATGTCGGCGTTCATATCGGAAGTCCTGGTCCTGCTGGGCGCGTGGCAGACGTATCCGTTGATGACGGTGTTCGGCGCCGCGACTGCGGTCCTGACGGCGGGCTATCTGCTTTGGACTTTTCAGCGGATCTACCTGGGACCGTTCAATGAAAAATACGCCGGCTTCTCCGATCTTTCACTGCGCGAGACGTTCACGCTCGTGCCGCTCGCGATAATCGTGCTCGTCCTCGGCGTCTATCCGCACGCGATACTGGGGCTGCTCAACTCCTCGCTGGTGCATCTGAACCAGGTCGTGCTTTCCACGCCGGGCCCCGCGATCGCGATGCTCCACTGAGCTGAAATGCCGATGGATCTGGGTAACTTCGCAAGCCTCGCTCATTTTCTGCCCGAGCTGCTGCTCTCGGCCGGCGTCCTGGTCCTGGTGATCGTCGATTTGATCGTGACCGACAAGTCACGGCTGGGCGACCTGGCGCTGGTGATTACCGCCGGCGCGCTCGTGGCGATTGCCTTCCAGCCCCAGACCGGCAACGCGTGGCTGTTCCATCGGATGCTCGTGTTCGACGGCTTCTCGTTGTTCTTCCGCGCGCTGATCGCGCTGGCTGCGCTGGTAGCGGTCTGGATGTCGATGGGATCGGAAGAGGTGCGTGGCTGCGATCAGGGCGAATACTACGCGATTCTGCTGGCGAGCACGCTCGCGATGTTCCTGATGGCGGAGTCGGCGAACCTGCTGATGGCGTATCTGGCGCTGGAATTCGTCAGCCTGACCTCGTACATCCTGACCGGGTTTCTCCGGCACAATCGGCGCTCGCTCGAAGCGGCGCTGAAGTACCTTATCTACGGCGGCGTCGCGTCGGGCACCATGATCTATGGCATGAGCTGGATCTTCGGAATCAGCGGCTCGCTGGACTTTACGGTGATCAACAAGGCGCTGAACACGCCGGGAACGCTGCCTGTCCTGGCCGTTTTCATCGCGCTGGTGCTGATCCTGGCCGGGATGGGCTACAAAGTCTCTTCGGTTCCGTTCCACATGTGGGCGCCCGATGTGTACACGGGAGCGCCGATTCCCGTCACCACCTTCCTCGCGATCGGATCCAAGGCCGCGGGGTTTGCGCTGCTGACGCGGTTCTTCTTTCCTGCCATTTCCACCCTGGCTGCGAACGGAAGCTGGCAGGCGCTGACAGGCGTCGATTGGCCCCAACTCCTGCTCGTGATTTGCGTCATCACGATGACGCTGGGCAATTTCGCCGCGTTGCAGCAGACCAACATGAAGCGGCTGCTCGCGTATTCCAGTATTGCGCAAGCTGGCTATGCGCTGATGGGATTCGTTGTGCTCTCGAATGACGGAATCCGCGCGATGCTGTTCTACCTGTTCGCGTACTACGTGATGGATGCGGGCGCGTTCCTGGTCGTGATGATCGTCGCGAATTGCACCGGCCGCGAAGATATCGATGCCTATCGCGGTCTCGCGTGGCGCGGCGGAATCGTGCCCGCAATCGCGCTCAGCATCTTTCTGTTTTCTCTGACGGGCATTCCGCTTACGGTCGGCTTTATCGGCAAGTTCTACCTGTTCGCCGCGGTGATCAGCGGAAAGTTCTATATCCTTGCGATCGTCGGCGTACTGAACTCGGTCGTGTCGCTCTACTACTACATGCGGCCGATCAAGACGATGTTCCTCGACACGCCAAACGGCGACGAGGGGACCATCACCGCCGAACCCTGGAACTACGGACTGATGGGTGTTCTGGCGGGCGCCACTATCGCGCTGGGCCTGTACTGGGCGCCGATCATCGAGTTCGCCAATCGCTCGCTCAATTTCTTCATCGGCCCCGCGTAGCCGCTCTTCTGCGACCGTCCAGGGCCGTGATCCGGCACTCAGCGTTCAATCCTTCTGTCATCCCGACCGAAGTGGAGGGATCGCGCGCCGTCCGCGGCGCGCTACCGCCGACGCCACAAGCTCGCACCGAAGATTCACCCTCGTGATGCTCTCAGTGGGCCGGCGTCTCGCCCCGCCTCGGCCGCTAAAGCATCACCACTTCAATCCCATCGCTTCGGTTAGAAATTTGACGAACGGCCCCGATGCTGCGCATGCCTTCGAAAACTGATCGAGAAATGCGCCCGAGCACGCTTCCTTGCGCGCGAAATTTGCGCCCACCACGAAGTCCTTGCGCTTCAAGTCTTCGATCAGTGGATGGTCCGGGTCGTAGCCCTTCGGCGGCCGCACCAGTTTCTCGCCCATCAACTCGAAGCGCGCCGTGAATTCGCGCGAACCGATCGCCTTCTTCCATACCGCCGGCCTGGCTACGATTGCGTCACGCACTTTGCCCAGCGCATCGGCGTCCGGATGCCACATCCCCACGCCGCCGAAGATCTCGCTCGGTGAAAGCGAAATGTAGAAGCCGGGCGAGGGCCATCCAGAACCAGAATGATGAATCGCGGCGGCCGCGTTGGTCTTGTACGGGGTCTTGTCGCGCGAGAAACGAAGGTTGCGATAGATCCGAAACATCGAACCGCCGCTCGGGCGCGGATCGGCGACGTAATAGCGGCTCAGCTTGTGCAGCCGCTGGCCGAGATCGGCAATGAACGCGAGCATCGGGTCGCGCACGTCGGATTCGTAGCGATCCTTGTTGCGCTGAAACCATTCACGATTGTTGTTGCGGCCGAGTTCCTCAAAGAACTCGAAGAAGCGCGGGGTGAAATAACTTTTGGCCATCGACTCACCTCACGCATCGCATGACTAATCCGCCTTCGCGCGCCGGGCAAGGGCGCCCTCGGTCTGCGGCGGCGTTTTGCTTCCCGAACTAATCTATCGAGTGCAATCTCGGTCTGTCGCTTTCTCGATTGCGAAGCGCCGCACCGCGCGGCTACTATCTCTGCCGGTTTTGCGGGGTTGCAAATCACTGTTCGCAGGGGCGGTTCAGCTATGCGTCAAGCGCACCGGCACGGAGCGTCGATACTCAATGGGGCTGCTTTGGTCGTCGCTGTTCTTGCCATCAGCGCGCAGCCCGCGATGGCGAAGCGCGTGTTCCTCTGCGTGAATCCAGCCAACCCCAGCCAATGCACCGCGACCATCCAGGCCGCGATCGACAAGATCCCCCCAGGTCGCGCCGGCGGTGCGATAACCGTCGCGCCCGGAACCTACATGGAGAACCTCAACGTCCCTGCCCGAACCAAGGTGCAAATCGCAGGCGACAATGCTTTCGACACCAGCGTTTCGCCCGTGTCGCCGGGCACCAGCACCATTACAGTTCAACCGGGCGCGCAGCTCTCGCTTGCCAATATCGACGTCGATGGCAGTCTTGCGCCGGACGGAGGGGCTATTCTCGCGCACGGCAGGATGTCCCTGGCAGCGGTCGTGGTCGATGGGAGCACGGCGGGGCAAGGCGGGGCAATCTTTTATGATTCCCCCGTCGGCGCTCTGAATATCGCGGGCAGCGAGATAACCGGCAATGTCGCCGCAGGTTCCGGCGGCGGGCTTTCAATCTCGGGCAACGCGGTCATCCTGAACAGCCTGATCCATGGCAACGCTGCCGGCGGCAATGGTGGCGACATCGTCGTTAACTCCGGCAACGTGCTGATGCGCAACACCACGCTCTCCAATGGAGTGGCCAACAACAATGGAGGAGGTTTGGCGGTGACGGGCGGATTCGTCACGCTGATCGATTGCTCTTTGATTTTCAACAGCGCGAATCAGCTCGGTGGCGGAATCGCGGTCCCAGCTGGTCCAGGCGGTGTGTGTCTCAATGATTCGACGATCTCGGGCAACACCGGAAATACGAACGGCGGCGGAATATTTAACCAGGGGTTCGTCACGCTGAGTAACACCATAATCGGCGAGAATTTGAGTCCCGGAGGCTCCAACGACTGCTCCGGCACTTTCCATTCGGGCGGGTTCAATCTCGTCCAGGATCCAAGGGGCTGCGAGTTCGTGGGCATCACGCGCGGAAACGTCAACGCGATTCCGCTGGTTGGCAAGGTGACCTGCCTCAGTTCCAGTGTCCTGCAAACTCAGTGCGCGGCAGCGATCGCGCCCGCCAGTCCCGCGGTCAGTGCCGGCAACCCCGCACCGCCGGGTCAGGGAGTCGGCCTGCGATGCGCCAACACCGATGCGCTCGGCACGACGCGCTCAGCCGGTACCTGCGACATCGGCGCATACCAGATTCCGTGACCAAGGCCTCATTTGGCCGCGGTTCTCATGGGGCGCTCTTCTTGGTGCATTTGCGCCTTCGTGGTTAATTCCGTCTCCCGCCAGCGAAACGCAGAAGGCTGGTCACTCGAACACGATCGTCCGGTTGTTGTGCGTCAGCACCTGCTTGTTCAAATGCGCGCGCACCGCTTTGGCCAGCACGATCACTTCCAGGTCCTTGCCCTTGCGCGCGAGGTCCGCGATCGTATCGCGATGCGTAATCGCCGTGGTCGCCTGTGCGATTATCGGGCCCGCATCCAGTTCCTCGGTTACGTAATGCGCCGTTGCGCCGATTAGTTTCACGCCGCGATCGTGCGCCTGCGTGTATGGTCGCGAACCGGCGAATGCGGGCAGAAAGCTGTGATGGATATTCACGATCGGCGGCCGCCACTTTTTCAGAAAATCTCCCGACAGCACCTGCATGTAGCGCGCGAGCACTACCGTATCGACCTGAAGCTCGGCAAGGCGTGCGAGCAGCTTCGCCTCCGCATCCGCCTTTTTGTCCTTCGCGACCGGAATCACTTCGAATGGCGCCTCGAACGGGCGGGCCAGCGATTCCAAATCCGGATGGTTACTGATGACGCCGACAATTTCGGCCTGGAGTTCACCGAAGCGATAGCGGCTCAGCAGGTCCATCATGCAATGCGCCAAGCGCGACACCATGATGACCATGCGGTCGCGCTTCGCGGCGTCGTGCAGATGCCATTGCAGCTGCTCCCACGGCAGCAGCCCGGGCAGGCTCGTATTCAGCTCGCGGGTCAGCTCAGGAATCGGCCGTTTGAGGCTCTCGAAGTAAATCCGCCAGAAGAAGTGCCCGTCCTCGTCGTCGGTATGCTGGTCGGACGTGATAATATTGCATCCGAGTTCGAACAAATGACCGGCGACGCGGGCGATTATGCCGGGGCGGTCGATGCAGGAAATTAGAAGAATAGCCTTTTCTGACTCGGCCACTCGCTGCGGCTCCTTTCGGACCTGACGCAGCGATTGTAGTGTCGGGCTTCGGCCGCGTACAAACGACCAAACTCCAGGCCAGTGGCAAAGAACGAGCACACGCAAGACGGGCAGGGTGTCCTGTTCGTAGTCGCGACTCCCATCGGCAATCCCGATGACATCACCGCGCGCGCGCTGCGCGTGCTGGCAGGTGCCGATCTGGTCGCTTGCGAAGACACGCGGCGCACCGGGCAATTGCTCACCGCGCACCGGCTCCACAAGCCGCTGATTTCGTATTTCGAGCACAACGAAGAGCGCCGCGTTCCCGAGCTGGTGGCGCGCTTAACCGAAGGCGCGCGCATCGCTCTGGTCACCGATGCGGGCACGCCGGCGATTTCCGATCCGGGGTATCGGCTGGTCCGTGCCGCCCTCGATGCGGGAATAGCCGTGCGGGCGGTCCCGGGGGCTTCAGCCGTGATCGCAGCCCTGTCGATCGCCGGAATACCGACCGATCGATTTGTGTTCGAAGGGTTCCTGCCGTCTCGCGGAGCCTCGCTGCGGTCGCGCGTGGAGGCGCTCGCCGGCGAATACCGCACGATGGTCTTTTTCGAAGCAGGGCGCCGGTTGGGAGAGACGTTGGCGGCCATGGCCTCGAGTTTCGGCAACGATCGCGAGAGCGCGATCGTCCGCGAGATCACCAAAACCTACGAAGAAACCATCCGCGGCTCGCTGGAAGATCTCTCGCGCCGTTTCAAGGATCATGAAGCGCTCGGCGAAGTGACTATCGTGGTGGCGGGCGCTCCGGAAGCACCTGCCACGTCGAGCGCAGCTATCACGGTTGAAATGTTGATGAACGAAGGCGTCAGCCTGAAGCAGGCGAGCGCCGTGGTAGCAAACCTGACCGGCCGCAGCCGCCGCGAAGTTTACCAGGAAGCCCTGCGAAAACGTGGCGAAGATCGCGAACCACCGGAAGAGTAGGCGGCCACACCGGCTTGAAGTCGCGGGTGCGGTGAGGTTCAATGCCGCAGGAGTTGTGCGGGGGACAGTGATGCGGGCAAAGGGTGCGTCCGGGCAAGCCGTCGATGGCGATCGAGCCAAACCTGCGCCAGCTTTGCGTGCGCTCGTAATCCACGGCCCCAACCTCAATCTGCTTGGCGGACGCGAACCGGAAGTCTACGGCCGCACCAAACTGCGCGATATCGACCGCGAACTCAAGCGGCTGGGGCGCGAGCTGGGCATGACGGTCGAGACATTTCAGTCGAACTCAGAGGGCGCGATCGTCGACCGCATCCAGCAGGCGCGCAATCGCGCCGACGTAATTCTGATCAATCCGGGTGCATACACCCACACCAGCATCGCCATTCGCGATGCGATTATCGCGGTTTCCGTTCCCGTAATCGAAGTGCATCTGTCCAACGTCTACAAACGTGAACCGTTTCGCCATCATTCGACGATCGCGGATCTCGTCGTCGGGCGTATCATGGGCTTTGGCGCCGAAGGCTACTATTTGGCGCTGCACGCGGCCGCGAAAATGGCATCCGCGAAGGCGGAAAAGGCCTGAAACACCGTTCGCGCGAAGGCGATGCGCGTGCAATGATCGTGGAGAGGGAATGGAAGTTCGAGAGATAAAGACTCTTATCGCCCTGATGAGCGATCACGGGCTCGTTGAACTCGAAATCGAGGACAAGAAGGGCAAGGTGCGTCTGGTACGCGGCACTGTCGCACACGTGCCTCCGGTCGAATCCAACAGCGTGCCGCACCTGGCCTCACCGGTCCCGAAAGCTCAAAAGGGCCGTGCCGCGGCTACCTCGGCAAAATCCACGGTGCCGGTTCGAGACGGTTCCGGTCCTCTCGAGCTTGCCGCCAATCAGAAACTTATCGAGAGCCCGATGGTTGGGACGTTCTATCGCGCGGCCTCGCCCGACTCGGCCCCTTTCGTGGAAGAGGGCAGCTCGGTGCGCAAGGGCCAGCCGATTTGCATCATCGAGGCAATGAAGATGATGAATGAGATAGAGGCGCCTGCGTCCGGCCGTATCGTCAAAATTCTGGCCGAGAACGCGCAGCCGGTCGAGTACGGACAGGCCCTGATGATCGTCGAGGTGGGCTAAGCAAGCGCGATGTTCAAGAAGCTTCTGGTCGCGAATCGCGGCACGATCGCAATCCGCATAATTCGCGCGTGCCGCGAACTTGGCATTCAAACGGTCGCCGTGTTTTCGACCGCCGACAAGGATGCCCTGCACGTGCGGATGGCCGATGAATCGGTCTGTATCGGGCCTCCCGCGGCCGAGGACAGCTATCTCAACATCCCGTCGATTCTGAGCGCGGCACTGACCTACGGTGCTGACGCCATCCATCCGGGGTACGGCTTTCTTTCCGAAAACGGCGATTTCGCCGAGGCCTGCCAGCGCTCCGGCCTTCAATTCGTCGGGCCGCGTGCGCGCCATATCCGCCTGATGGGCGACAAACCGCGCGCGCGCCGAATCATGAAACGCGCCGGTGTCCCGGTCTTGCCGGGCAGCGAGGGCAAGGGCGTCACCGAAGTCCGCGACGCGTTCGCCGACGCGAAGCGCCTTGGCTATCCGGTACTCATCAAGGCCGCGGCCGGTGGCGGCGGCAAGGGTATGCGCATCGTGCGCAATGCCAAGGAGTTGGTGCGCCTGTTTCCGATCGCGCGCAGCGAAAGCGAAGCCGCCTTCGGCTCGCGCACGATGTACCTCGAGAAATATCTCGAGAACGCGCGCCACGTCGAGTTTCAAATTATCGCCGACAACGAGCGGCACGTGCTCCATCTCGGCGAGCGCGATTGCTCTATCCAGCGGCGCCATCAGAAGGTGATCGAAGAATCGCCGTGCCCGGTTCTGACCGCGCGACTGCGCGAAAAGATGGGCAAGGCCGCTATTCGCGCCGCCGAAGTTGTCGGCTACTCCAATGTCGGCACGGTCGAGTTTCTGCTCACCCCCGACGGCGAGTTCTATTTCATCGAAATGAATACGCGCATCCAGGTCGAGCACGGCGTAACCGAAATGGTTACCGCGACCGACCTGGTGAAGGAGAGCATCCGTCTTGCGGCCGGCGAGCCGCTACGGATCAAGCAGCGCCAGGTGACGTTCAACGGCAATGCGATGGAGTTCCGCATCTACGCCGAAGATCCGGAACGGCACATTCCCGCGCCGGGCGTCGTGACAAACCATCACCCTCCGGGCGGACTCGGAGTCAGGGTCGAGACCGCGCTATATGACGGGTACCGCGTGCCGGTGCATTACGATCCTCTGATCGCAAAGCTGATCGTCCATGCCGACACGCGCGATCTCGCGATCGCCCGCGCCCGTGCCGCCCTGCGCGAATATCTGATCGACGGCATCAAGACCAACATTCCGTTGCACATGAAGATTCTTCACGACCCGGACTTTATTCGCGGTAATTTTTCGACCAGTTTTCTAAGCCGCTACGAACCAGCTCCCGCGCGCGAGGATGCTGCAGCACCCGCTGCGAAAGCCTCTTGACCGCGCCCAAGCACGACCGGCTTGATAGTCTGGAGCCGCGCTGAACGGACGCGGACCCTGGAGCGCGTTATGCGACGAATTCTGCTTGCATTTCTGATAACGGCCTTCGCGACGGGTATTGCCGCCGCGCAAAACGTGCCCGGCATTCCCGGCATCAATGCCGCTCCGCCCGGCCCGCAGCCCAAGGTTGAGATCGTGAATCCGTTCTACGACTTCGGCTCGGCGCTCGAAGGCAAGATGGTCAATCATGTCTTCAAGATCAAAAACGCCGGCCAGGGCGTATTGGTAATCCGCGGGATGAAAACCTCTTGCGGATGCACGGCGGCCAAGCCGACCAAGAACAATCTGGAGCCGGGCGAGGAAACGGACATCTCGGTCGGGTTTGACACCCATTTCCAGAAGGGCCGTCAGGTCCGAACGATTACCGCCTACACCAATGACCCGGATACCCCCCAGGCCGTCATGACGATGCAGGGGGACGTGAAGCAGCAGGTCGCGGCGACTCCCGCTCAGGTGGCATTCGGCACCGTGCGCAAGGGGACAGATGCCACGCAGGAAGTGACTATCGACGATCTTACGGACCAAAAGGGTTTCAAAGTCGGTCCGGTCAGCAACTCCAACCCCGCCATCAAGGTGACTCAGGAGCCGCGCAAGGATGGCAAGCCCGGCGCGACCCTCAAGGTTGAACTACTGCCCTCGATGGAACCCGGCACCTTTGATGACAGTGTCAAGGTAATCACCAACCGCGTCCCGGTGCAGATCGACGTATTCGGTACCGTAACGGGCGATCTGTCGCTCGACCCGGCGCAGGTCTCGTTCGGAATCGTGCCCAAGGGCCAGGATGTCGTGAGAATCATGAAGCTTACCAATGGCGGTCCGAAGGACGTCAAGGTGCTCGATATATCCAGTTCGGCGCCCTCGGTGTTCGCATCGGCGGAGGCGGTGAAGCCGGGCAGGGAGTACAAGATCATGGTGACGCTGCGGCGCGGAACTCCCGACGGCCAGCTCCGCGGACAGCTCGCGATCAAGACCGATGATCCCGAGCAGAGCACCATCGAGGTTCCGTTCTACGCCATCGTAGGGCAGTTCAAGATCTAGTTTTGCTGACGCCGGCGCTGTTTTCCGGGCCATCCTTGTCTCGGGCGCCGATCAGTTCGTATAGTCCTGACGGGCCTGAAATCTTCGTTCGCTCAGGCTCCGAAGGCCTGCGATGGCTCAGAGGCGGAAATTCAATCCTATTGCGCGCCTGCGCGAAAAGCTCTCCGACTTTGCCCTCGATCTCCTTACCAAGCCGCTCCGGAGCTACAACCTTCACGCTCCGAACGATATGGCGAGCCTCCGCCGCCACATTCGCAAGGGCGATGTGGTTCTGGTCGAGGGCAACGAGCGGATCAGCGAGTGCATCAAATATCTGACGCAGAGCTCATGGTCGCATTCGGCGCTGTTCGTGGGCGACGAACCGATGCGC
This sequence comes from Binataceae bacterium (SeqCode), assembly GCA_052146355.1. Classification (GTDB taxonomy): domain Bacteria; phylum Desulfobacterota; class Binatia; order Binatales; family Binataceae; genus JAFAHS01. The sequence goes on from JBKQNE010000258.1 coordinate 10,198, forward strand.
CGCAACCCGAGCCAGCGCGATGAACTGATCGAGCGCTTTGGCGAGGACGCGCAATTCCTGGTCGTCGAGGCGCTGGTGGAATCGGGCGTCGTGCTGTCGCCGATCAGCAAGTATCGCGATTTCAATATTCGCGTCTGCCGGCCCTACAATCTCTCGCCGGCCGATCTGGAGGAGGTCCTCGATGAGGCCTTCCGGAGCGTCGGCGACACCTATGACGTCAAGAACGTCGTGGATCTGGCGCGCTTCTTTCTGCCGGTAAGCCTGGTGCCGCGCCGTTTCAGACGCCAGGCGCTGAACTTCGGCAGCGGCGAACCGACCCGGGTGATCTGTTCGAGCCTGCTTGCCGCGTGTTTCAACCGGGTCCGATTTCCGATCGTGCCGCGCTTGGAGCAATTGCCCGAGGATGCGCCGCCGGTATCGCGCCGCCGCACCCTTTGGCCGCTTGGCGCGCGGCAGCCGTATCGTCCGCCGGGCATATGGCGCGAGGTTTCACACACGCTGATTACGCCCAGGGACTTCGATCTTTCACCCTACTTTGAAATTATAAAGTTCAATATTATTGAAGACATGCGGTTCGACTATCGCAAGATACGATGGGCCGACGATCTGCCGCCGGCGCAAGCCAAAAAAGGTGCATAGCCGGCTTCTATCTCAATGGCGGGGTATCACGATTTGAACGACGAACAAGATCGCAACGCGGGCAAGCGCGAGCTTCTGGAAAAGGCCATTGCCAAGATTCTCCATCGTCACTGCAACTTCGGATGGGCTAACTACTACATCCCGAGCGAGAAATTCCCCGGCCTGATCGACGAGCTGATCGAGCTGCTGAACCCGGGTGGCGAGGTCGGCCACGAGGAGCTGGTTCAGTTTTTCCTCGGCACGCAGCGGACCGCGTCGGTGCAGGACCGCGTCGCGAAATTCGCCGAGGCTTATATCGTCTACAAACGCGGATAGCGCCGCTCGTCGCACCGTTTCGTTCGCGGGGAATCGGGCGCCGGCCCGATATCGGCCGGCACGGCAGGCGGTCACTTCAACTTCCGGATGGGGAGCGTTCTCTATGGATGCGATCGATGCGATCACGAGCAGGCGGGTCCAGCGCGCATTCGATGCGCGCGGCGTCGAGGCCGAAAAACTGGCGCGCATCGTCGATGCGGGTCGCCATGCGATGAGCACGCGGAACATGCAGCCCTGGCAGTTCATCGTCGTGCGCGAGAGCGCCCGGCTCAAGGAGATCGGCGCGCTCTGCTCTACCGGACGTTTCGTCGCCGAAGCGCCTTCCGCAATCGTGATTCTGAAAGATGTCGCGAACGCGCGATGGGCCGATATCGATTGCGCGCATGCAGTGCAGAACATGGCGGTGGCGGGATGGGCGCTCGGCCTCGGCACCTGCTGGGTCGGGAATTTCGACAATGCCAAGCTGAGCGAGATGCTCGGCGTGCCCACGGGATGGGCGATCTTTACGATTCTGCCCTTCGGGTACAGCGATCCCAAGCGGCCTCCCGAAGCGCGACCGCTCAAAGCGAAGAAGGACATGGTTCACTACGAGCGTTTCGGCAATCCCAAGCCGTAGTCAGGCGCGCGCGGGAATCTGGTAGCATTTCGCAAAACCAAACCAAACAGAGGAATTACTCAATGCCGATAAAAGAGCAAAAGCCTGTCGAGGCCTTCGAGACCCTGAAGCAACACCCCGATGCGATCTATGTCGATGTTCGGACTGAGGGCGAGTTTTCGCAGGGCCACGCCGCCGGCGCCATCAACATCCCGGTGGTTTTCATCAAGGGGCCCGGCCAGATGCAATTGAATCCCGATTTCGTCGAGATCGCCGAGAAAGTGCTCCCAAAAGGCAAGAAGCTGGTCGTCGGATGCCAGGCCGGCGGACGATCGATGCGCGCGTGCGAGATGCTCGAAGATGCGGGTTATACCGACCTGACCAACGTAACCGGCGGGTTCGGCGGACAGCGTGACCAGACCGGCGCGGTCGTGGTCGCGGGATGGCGCGACAGCAATCTGCCCGTCTCCAGCGAACTCGGCGATGCGTCCTACGAGTCGCAGCGCAAGAAGGCGGGACTCTGATGGCGATTCGGCTCACGCGCATCTACACCCGCACCGGCGACAAGGGCACTACCGCACTGGTCGGCGGTGCGCGGGTCCCGAAGGAAAGCGGCCGTCTCGAATCATACGGCACGATAGACGAGTTGAACTCGATCGTCGGCATCGTGCGGACCTATCTGCCGCAATACATCTTGAAGTTTGGCAACGACGGCGAATGGTACTCCGAAATGCTGCGACGGATTCAGAACGAGCTGTTCGATGTCGGCAGCGAACTCGCGACTCCCGCCGACGGTGAGTACGAGGGGATGCATAAGATGAGCGAGGCGGAGGTCGCCAAGCTCGAGCAGGAAATGGATCGGATGGAGGAAGAGCTTGAGCCGCTGAAATCGTTTACTTTGCCGGGCGGCGGCGTGCTCAACGCGTTTCTTCATCAGGCGCGCACGGTGTGCCGCCGCGCGGAGCGCGTCCTGTGGCGGCTCAGCCGCGACGAACCGATCAACGATCAGCTGATTATTTACGTCAACCGCCTGAGCGACCATCTCTTCGTGCAATCGCGATGGGTCGCAAAGCGGCTCGGCGAACCCGAGTTTCTGTGGGATCGGGGGCTGCGCCTCGATGACGCGGAGATCAAGGCGGCGCGGCGCAAGGCTGCCGCCCGGCAGTTGGCTGCCCGGCGCGGCGCGAAATCCTGAACCGGGAGATGACCACGATGGCAGGTGAAGAGCGGCTCTATCTGCGCCAGGCGCAAATCGGCCCGATGGCGAATTACGTGTACATCATCGGCGATCCGGCGTCACACAAGGCCGCGGTGATCGATCCCGCGTGGGACGTGAGCGCGATTTGCGATTTCGTGGAGAAGGAAGGCTACGAGATCGACAAGATTCTCATCACGCATTATCACCCGGACCATCTTGGCGGCCGGATGATGGGGCAGAGTATCGAGGGCGCGGCCCAGATGCTCGAGCGCGTCAAGGCGAAGGTGTACGTCAACAAGCACGAAGCCGAAGGCGTCAAGCAGGTCGCGGGACTTTCGGACTCCGACCTCGTCAAGGTCGATGCAGGCGACGTCTTCAAGATCGGCGACATAGACGTCACGTTTCTGCACACCCCCGGACATACCCCCGGTTCGCAATGCTTTCTGGCCGACGGCAACCTGATTTCGGGGGACACCTTGTTCGTGAACTCGTGCGGCCGCGTCGATTTGCCGGGCTCCGATCCCGAGGCGATGTATTACAGCCTGAACCAGACGCTGAAAAAGCTCGATGACTCGACAGTAGTGTATCCGGGGCACGCCTACTCGTCGGAGTCGAATTCGACGATCGGCAAGCAGAAGCGCACCAACATGTACATGCGCTTCGAAACGCTCGACGATTTCCTGGACGCGATGGGCTACGCCCGGCGGTAGAGCGATGCTGAGCATCCGGCCCTACGAGGCCGCGGATTTGCAGTGCGTCGTGGCCTTGTGGCAGGCCTGCGATCTCACACGCCCGTGGAACGATCCGGCGGCGGACATCCAATTCTGCATTCACTCTGAAAATTCGACATTGCTTGTCGGCCTCGCCGCCGGCCAATCCAAGGTCGTCGCGACCGCGATGGTCGGTCACGATGGCCATCGTGGATGGGTCTACTACGTCGCGGTCGCGCCGGAACTACAGCGAACCGGGGCCGGACGCGAAATAATGAATCACGCGGAGAAATGGCTAGCCGACCGAGGCGTGCCGAAAGCGATGCTGATGATTCGCGAGACCAACAAGAAGGTAATCGCCTTTTACGAACAGCTCGGCTACGAGGTCGAAGAGCGAGTGGTCATGTCCCGCTGGCTGAAAAATCACTGAAAGGAAGATACTTCTGCGATGGTTCTGGGATAGTTCTAGGATAGTTCTGGAGTGGCGCCGGCGTCCCGCCGGCGTATTTTCGTGGACTTCAAAAGAAGCTTGAGAATGCGTAGCTTCAGCTTGGTTTCATGCGACACGACATTCCTCAACTCCGCAAAAGATGCTCCGCTCGGAATGACAAGAAAAGGGCGCGCATTTCGTCATTCCGAGCGGAGTCTGCGGAGCGAGGAATCTAGACCGATCGCTTGATAGACGAGTGCTGCGTCGACACCACTGAAGCCATGCCGAAAGCCAATCTCGACAAGCTGCGCGCCGATGCGGAAAAGCTCCGCGAGCAGATAAATCATCACAACTACCGCTACCACGTTCTCGACGACCCCGAGGTCTCCGACGCCGAGTACGACCAGTTGATGCGCCGGCTCGAGGCTCTCGAGCGCGAACATCCCGAGTTGTTGACGCCCGATTCGCCCACCCAGCGGGTCGGCGCCGCGCCGAGCGAGAGATTCGGCGTCGTGGTCCATCACAGGATGATGATGTCGCTGGCGAACGCGATGAACGCCGAGGAAATGATCGAGTTCGACAAGCGTATCAAGCGCTTCCTGAAGTCCGATGCCGATGTCGAATACGTCGCCGAGATAAAGCTCGATGGTCTCAGCGTCGAGCTGGTCTATGAAAACGGCGCGCTTACGGTTGCCTCCACGCGCGGCGACGGCATCAACGGCGAGGACGTCACCGCCAACATCAAAACGATCAAGGCGGTCCCGCTCCATCTCCGCAAGCCCGACCATCGCCACATTCCCAAGCTGCTCGAAGTGCGCGGCGAAGTGATCATCCCCAAGGCGGCGTTCGAGCGCCTGAACGCCGAGCGCGAGCGCAACGGCGAGCCGGTATTCGCGAATCCGCGCAATGCGGCCGCGGGTGCCCTGCGCCAGCTCGATCCCAAGGTGACCGCATCGCGGCCGCTGGGGATTTTTCTCTACGCGCCGGGCGTCATCGAGGGCGTGTCATTCAAGTCGCAGTGGGAGTTCCTGCAGGGAATCAGGGATCTGGGTCTGCGGGTTAATCCGCTCTCACGTGTCTGTTCCAACGTCGATACGGTCCTCGGCTATTGGAACGAAATCACCGAGCAGCGTCATTCGCTCGACTACGATGCCGACGGCGTCGTTGCGAAGGTCAATTCGTTCGCGCTTCAGGAACAGCTCGGAGAGGTCTCTCGCGCACCGCGCTGGGCGATTGCGTATAAGTTCAAAGCGCAGCAGGCGGAAACGGTGGTTGAAAAGATCGACGTGCAGGTGGGCCGCATCGGGTCGTTGACGCCGGTTGCGAAGCTGCGGCCGGTGCCGCTGGCCGGAGTGACGATCTCCAACGCTTCTCTCCACAATCTCGACGAGATCCGCCGCAAAGACGTTCGCGAGGGCGATACCGTGCTTATCGAACGCGCCGGCGACGTGATCCCTTATGTTCTGCGGGTGACCAAAGAGGCTTCGCCGCGCGCGAAGCCATTCGAGATGCCGGCGCATTGCCCCGAATGCGGCGGCGCGGTGGTGCATGAAGAGGGCGAAGTCGGCTACTTCTGCATCAACGCCAATTGCCCGGCGCGGATGCGGGAATCGATTCGGCATTTCGCCTCGAAAAACAGCCTCGATATCGAAGGTCTCGGCGACAAGCTGGTTGCACAGTTGGTCGAGCAGGGACTGGTCAAGGAACTCGACGACATCTACTCGCTCACGCGCGATCAGCTTGCTGGCCTCGAGCGGATGGCCGACAAGAGCGCGCAAAACGTTATCGACGCGATCCAGCACTCGCACAAGACCACTCTCGATCGCGTCATCAACGGTCTCGGCATCCGCCACGTCGGCGAGCATACCGCCCGCCAGCTCGCGGTTCGCTTCAAGACCCTGGAGGCGCTTTCTGCCGCGAGCGAGGACGACCTGCGCGGCGTCCGCGACATCGGACCCGAAGTGGCGCGCAGCGTGCGCGAATACTTCGATGAGCCCCGCAACATGAAAGCGGTTCGGCGGCTCGAGAAAGTCCTCGACATAGAAACTCCGGCCGAACCGAGCGGCCGCGGCGCGCTGCGCGACAAGACTTTCGTGCTCACCGGAACGCTCGATACCCTGAGCCGCGAGGATGCAGAACGGCGCATCATGGCTGCCGGCGGCCGGGTCACTTCATCGGTGAGCCGCAAGACCGACTTCGTGGTGGCGGGCGCCGAGCCCGGCTCCAAGCTTCGCAAAGCCGCGGAACTGGGCGTTCGCGTTCTGGACGAGCCGGGGCTGCTGAAGCTGCTGGAAGAGGGCGGATGATGGCGGCGCGGCTGACGCAGCTTCGAATGGTCGTCAGCGGATGCGTTCAGGGAGTTGGGTTTCGCTACGCAACCCTCGACGAAGCACAGGCGCTGGGGCTCAAAGGATGGGTGCGCAACCTGCCATCGGGGGAGGTTGAGATCGTAGCCGAGGGGCGCGAAGATGTTCTCAAGATGCTCGTTGCGTGGGCGCACCTTGGACCGCGTGCCTCGCGGGTTAGCACAGTGCACGAGGAATGGTCACAGTTTTCCGGGCAATTTGCCGAGTTTCGCATCAGATAAGATGGGGGCCCTTTCACATTTCCGACATATTAGGTAGACTTTAAGTCCGCATGCGTAAGCGTTTGTAGCGCTTCACCCAACCGGAGTAATTTCCAAACAGGCTCTAGCAAGGAGATTGGACTGAGATGGCTGTACCACCTGAGGCCGCCGGGCAGGCTGCCGATTCGCAGAGTCACGCTGGATCCGCTGGCGTTCAGAAACCTCATCTGAAGCGCGACCGGGTCGTAATCCGCTTCGCCGGAGACTCTGGCGATGGGATGCAGTTGACGGGAATGCAATTTACTGCGGAGTCGGCACTGGCCGGGAACGATATCGCGACGCTGCCCGATTTTCCTGCGGAAATTCGCGCCCCCGCGGGTACGCTGGCGGGGGTCTCCGGCTTTCAGCTCAATTTTTCCAGCACCGAAATCTTCACCGCCGGCGACGAGCCCAACGTGCTGGTCGCGATGAATCCGGCGGCGTTGCAGGCCAACCTCGAAGACGTTCCACCCAACGCTGTGATCATCGTGGACCGCGAAGCATTCACCGACGCGAACGTTAAGCGCGCGGGCTACGCCACGAATCCTCTGAACGACAAATCACTGGACAAGTTCCAGGTCATCCAGGTCGATGTAACCAAGCTCACGACGCTGGCGCTGCACGGACTCGGGCTGAACAATCGCGCGGTGTTCCGATGCCGCAATATGTTCGTGCTCGGGATGCTCTCGTGGCTCTATCAGCGTCCGACGCAGAGCACGGTGCAGTACCTCGAAAGCCGGTTCAAGAAGACGCCCGAAGTCCTCGAGGCAAACCTCAAAGCATTCAAGGCAGGGTACAACTACGGCGAGACGACCGAGATGTTCGCGTCGTCGTATGAAGTGCCGGCCGCCAAGATCAAGCCCGGCCTCTACCGCAATATCACCGGCAACACCGCGACCGCGCTCGGCTTCGTGGCTGCGGCGGTGAAATCGGGGCGTCCGCTGTTCCTTGGGTCGTATCCGATTACGCCCGCCAGCGACGTGCTCCACGAGCTTGCCGCGCTGAAGAATTTTCCGATCTACACTTTCCAGGCTGAGGACGAGATCGCGGGCGTATCGTCGGCGATCGGCGCATCGTTCGGCGGCGCAATCGCGATCACCACGACCTCCGGCCCGGGCATGAATCTCAAGGCCGAAGCGATCGGCCTCGCGGTCAAAGTCGAATTGCCGCTCATTATCACTGACATTCAGCGTGCAGGCCCTTCGACCGGCATGCCCACCAAGCCGGAGCAGGCCGACCTGCTGATGGCGATGTACGGGCGGCACGGCGAGTCGCCGATTCCGATCATCGCCGCATCCACCCCCGCCGATTGCTTCGAGTGCGCGTACGAGGCGGTGCGGCTTGCCATCAAGTACATGACGCCGATTATTCTTCTCACCGACGGCCAACTCGCCAACGGCGCTGAACCGTGGCTGCTGCCCGACGTCGACAAGCTCCCGCCGATCAAGGTGGAGTTCCGGACCGACCCGACCAATTTCCTGCCGTATTCGCGCGAGGAAGGCACCTTGGCGCGTCCGTGGGCCATCCCCGGCACGCCGGGCCTGGAGCATCGCCTGGGCGGAATTACCGGCGAGAACCTGACCGGCAACATCAGCTATTCACCGGCGAACCACGAGCTAATGATTCGCATCCGCGCGCGCAAGGTCGCGGGAATCACGCAGGAGATCGCGCCGACGGAAATTTTCGGCGATGCCGATGGCGGCGATCTGGTGGTCCTCGGATGGGGTTCGACCTTCGGCCCGATTCGCGAGGCGGTGAAGCAGGTGCGCGAGAAAGGCCGCAAAGTTTCGCATATCCATCTCCGTTACCTGAACCCTCTTCCCAAGGACCTCGCGGACAAACTGCGCAAGTTCAAGCAGGTGATGGTTGCCGAGATGAACATGGGGCAACTCGTCAAAATTATTCGTGCTGACTACCTGATCGATGCCTTCGGCTTCAACAAGATCCAGGGGCGTCCGTTCAAGGTGAGCGAACTCGTTACCCGCATTAACCGGGCTTTGGAGGGCTGATCGACAATGGCTACCGCGCTTACTCGCAAGGACTTTATCTCCGACCAGGAGGTGCGCTGGTGTCCCGGATGCGGTGACTACGCAATTCTGGCTCAGGTGCAGAAGACGATGCCGGAATTCGGCATCGAGCCGCACAAAGTGGTTTTCATCTCGGGAATCGGGTGTTCGAGCCGCTTTCCGTACTATATGAACACTTACGGATTCCACACGATCCATGGCCGCGCGCCGGCGCTCGCAACCGGACTCAAGGTGACCCGGCCGGACCTCGATGTGTGGGTCGTGACCGGCGACGGCGACGGGCTTTCGATCGGTGGCAATCATCTCATTCACGTCCTGCGCCGCAACGTCGACCTCAAGATCCTGCTGTTCAACAACAAGATCTATGGACTGACCAAAGGGCAGTACTCGCCGACATCGGAAGTGGGCAAAGTGACCAAGTCCACGCCCGCGGGCTCGGTGGATTTTCCCTTCAACCCGATTACGGTTGCGCTCGGCACTCATGCGACTTTCGTGGCCCGCTCAATCGACGTCGAACAGAAGCATCTCGGTGAGATGCTGAAGCGCGCGCATGACCATCGCGGTGCCTCGTTCCTGGAAATCCTCCAGAACTGCAACATCTTCAACGACGATGCCTTCAAGGATGTCAGCGACAAGGCAATCAAGGCTGACCATCAGCTCATTCTGGAAAACGGTAAGCCGCTCATCTTCGGCAAGAACCGCGACAAGGGCATCAAGATGAACGGGATGCGCCCCGAGGTCGTGACGATCGGGCAGAACGGCGTGACCGAGAAAGACCTGGTGGTGCACGACGAGACCAATCTCTCGCTGGCGTTTATGCTCGGAAACTTCGAGGCGCCGATGCCCACTCCGATCGGCGTTTTCTACTCGACATCACGTCCGACCTATGATGGCGCCATCAACAAGCAGCTCGACGACGCCAAGGCGAAGCAGGGCGAGGGCGACCTGCAAAAGCTGTTGCAAAAGGGCGACACCTGGTCTGTGAACTGACGGCTGACGCTCCAACCAAACGGATGCACAAAAGGCCCGGAAGATTCTTCCGGGCCTTTTTGCTAGCCCGCCGGTCCGCCGCCAGGTCACTGTGCTCCTCTGGTTAGGCTCTGACGCCGTTCGAAATTTTCCGAATCTCCAGTGGAGTTCCCCTTGTCCCTAAAGCGCAGCGAGTACCAAAGAAAATAATAGGAATTCCGGCAGTGGCGCTGGCGTCCCGCCGGCGGACGCGTAGCGTCAGGATTGGAAGGATTCTCTTACGGCTGGAACCATCTTCCACTCGCGCGAAGGTGGTATTGACATTAGCATCATTGATTTCTAATGCGTTGTGAACTAATGGTTCACGAAGATACTGGGGGTCCAAATTCATGCCAAGGAATTGAGTTTCCTGAGGCCGAATAGGGGGTATCTATGAATCGCGCTACTTTGTTTCACCGCTTTCCGGTCAGGATTTTGTTCGCGGTTGCTGCGTTTGCATTCATTTCATCGGCGCCTGCCGCGGCTCAGGTCAAACCGGGAGATCACATAACTCCCGACAACGCCTACCGGATCAAAGAACTCGTCAGTCCTGGAACGCTCTGGGCCGTCCAGCACGGCATGCATATTGATGTCGTGCCGAGCGAGCGTATTGATTGGCCGCCTCCATACAAGGACGCGACCGAAAAATACTCGTCGCAGGTTCGCCTCTCCGTGGACCATCGATCGCTGGTCGGCTATGTGGCCGGGCAGCCCTTTCCGCTGCTCGATCCCAACGATCCGTACGTCGCGACCAAGATCATCTGGAACGTGGTCTACAAGCCTTTCTACAGCGACGACTACGACCTGCGATTCTTCGATTGCCGCGATCTGTACGTCACCCCAGGCAAGCCGCAATCCAACGTCATCAATGACGGCTGGGTCGGCCACTACGCCGGTTACGATGAAGTGGGACGGACCGAAGTTGAACCGCTGCCGATTGATCCGGATTTTCTCAAGACCGGTCGGACGTGGCTGTTCGCGCTCTATCCCGTGTTAGCGCCCGAAAACGAGCGCGGCACCGGTATCATCCGCTTCCGCTATGAGGATCCCGCGAAAGGCGACGATTCCTGGACGTGGAATCCGGGCTCGCGGCGGCTCAGGCGTCTCAATGAATCGATCCTGAGCACGGCGTCAGGAACCACCACCTGGGATCCTGACCATTACTCGGGCTTTAATCCCAAGACCGAATTTTACAGCTACCGATTTCTTGGCGACAAAAATATGCTCGCGTGCGTTCGCGCCGCGCATTCGCCCGAGGTCACCTGCCCTTACGATGGCGGCGCTTCCGCCTGTCCGGAGAACTGGGAGATGCGGCATCTGTATGTAGTTGAAGCGTTGCCACGGCGCGAGGGGGCGATGGCGAATGGCGCGCTCGACTCGAAGACCCTGGAATACGTCGACGCCGAGATGTGGTTCAATCCGTATATCGATACCTACGATCGCCAGGGAAAGCTGTGGCGCAACCACGTCTACTGGGTGGCCTACCGCGATCGCCCGGTGCCGGACGCGCGCGTAGCGATCTATCCGTTTGCGCGCCTGTTTGTCGTCGGAGCGCGCTCGCTCGATGTGCAGGCGGGATATGCCTCGATGTGCTATCTGCCGGGTCAGGATCTGCCCGAGCGCGAATGCTGGTACATCAACATGGGCGCGGTCGACAAGGAGTTCTGTACCGTGGCGTCGATGGAGTCGGCGGCGGTTTCGGGCATGGGCTTCAGATGATCGGTTGATTCGCAGCCCGAATGCGGAACAGGAAATCCGCAGATTGCGTAGATTTCACGGAGTCAGAATCTGCGTAATCTGCGGATTCTTTTCAGGCCGAGCAGCCGTACACGTGCATCACGTTCGAGCCGAGTACCTTTTGCCGATCACCGGGCTTTAGCTTGCTGCCCAGCTCCTCGACTTCCTCGATGTAGTCACCGACGTGATCGGGATGCGGAAAGTCGGATGCCCAGAAGAAGCGGTCCGCACCCATCAGATCGACCATCGCAGGCAGCGACGTCTCGTCAGGGTCCGCGGAGATCCAGCACTGACGCTGGAAATAGACGCTCGGCTTTTCTTTCAGCGGCACGGTGCGGCCCAGACCGCTCGCGTAAACCGCATCCATGCGGTCCAGCCAGTACGCGATCCATCCTGCGCCCGCCTCCAGCAGCACGAGCTTCAGTTTCGGGAATTTGTCGAAGGTTCCGTATTGAAAGAAAGTCGTGAATGCGTGCCGAATCGCATCGGCCGCCGTCACGTTGATGAAGTAGAACTGCCCGCGCACGTATTTCCAATCGTATCTGCCCGGCAGCGCCCAGTTCGGCTCGATGGTCGGATGGATGCCCAGCGGCACGCCTAGTTCCTGCGCTTTCGCGAATAGAGCGTCATGGTCCGGATGCGCATGCGGCTTACGCGTCATCACGAATTGCGCCACCCATCCGCCCTTGCATCCGTCCTTGACCGCCCGCTCCAATTCGCGTGCCGCGGCTTCGGGGTCCCCCAGCGAGAGATGAGCGATTGGAATAAGCCGGCCGCCACTGTCCTTGCAGAAGTCCACGATCCATCGGTTGTAAGCGCGCGTCAGCGCCTGCGCCAATTCGATGTCTTCGCATTCGGTTTCGTAAAGGAGGCTGAGCGTGGGGTAGAGGAAAGCGGCGGCAAGCCCTTCGGAATCGATTCGCGCCAGGCGCTGCTTTGGATCCATCGCTCCGAACGGTGCGCCCGCACCATAGCCGGCCAGATTCTGCCACGGCTGTTCGCGCGTCGATCCCATCGCGCTCAGACCCGCCAACCTTGGCCCGTAGAAGATCTTTGAAAACTTGCCGCCGATCTCCAGATGCTCTTCGCCGCGATCGTCCTTGCGGATTCGTACCGCGCCGGGCTTGTACCTGGCCTCGATATAGCGATCCCACAGAGTCGCCTCTTCCAGAACGTGGCCGTCGGCATCGACGGCGCCGGTGTATTTGAGCTTGTGAAATTCCTCGTGCGCTGCCGCCATCGTGATCTCTCCAGCCGTGGATGAGAACTATCTCACGCTACGACTTCTTATAGTGCCCCTTGGTCCGGGACAAAACGCGGACCCATCAATAGCTGCCCAGCAAGGACTTGAACAAACGACCGGCCTTCCATTGGTGGCCGCGCTGGTTGGCGAATCCGACTTCGACCTCGGCGCCATCCGACAGCGAGTCGAAGTTCGACTTGCTTATGACGAAAACGATCGTATTTCGGCTGTCCTGCGGATGACGGCTGTGGTCGAAGGTTTGATAGCCGATAAACATTTTCAGCGGCTGGGTGAACGGCTCGAACGGCGTGTCGCTGTGGATCGATATCTCCACTCCGGCTCTGCCGTCCAGGTACGGGGAGCTGGCGACTTTGCGAATGGAGGTTATATATGCTCTCGACACCTTGGGTCTGGTCGTCGTCGGCGGTGGCAGTTGCGCAACCGCGCCGGACGCCGACATCACCGCGGCGATCACTATCAGAATCGCCATCAAGCCTGTCTGACGGTTTTGCATTGGGGCCTCTCGGTCCGTCCGAGCGCAATTGTACGACATCGGGATTCGCAAGTTTCCACGGTCTTCGGAAACTCGCATTACTTGTTCTTACAGCGCGGAATCGCGACGCGGCAAGTGGCGAAGATCGTCAATCGTGGCGGAGCAGCGATTTGTCCAAAACGCCGGCTTCCCATCGTTGACCGCGTTGCAGGCCCAACACGACGGTGACCGAAGAGCCGTCCGGGAGTTCATCGAAACTCGTTTTGTCGATGACGAAAACGACCGTGTGGGTGTCTCCCTGCGGGAAGCTGTATTGCTCGAAGTGCATTCCGCCGATTTTCAGGATGAGTTGTTGACCCTCGATATCGAACGAGGCGTCGCTGCTCAGTTCAATCTCGACTCCGGCACCGCCTTCGACCATCGGAGAGTCTTCGAGTTCCCGAAGCGACGTAATTGTCGCGTCCTGTACCTTAGGCATCGCCGCGAGCGCCCGTGGATGCTCGATCCAGCTCCACGCCGCCAGAACCACAATCATCGCGATCGCGCCGAACCCCGTCCGCGCCTTCCTCATCGCCGTAGTCAAGCCTCACTCCGGCGATGGCTTCGCACCATCACCGCACACGTTCGCGACCTCCGCATTCCGGGGATTCAGAAGCTCGTACGCATGAACAGACGCTCGGGAATGAGCCTGATGATCGCCATAATGGGACGCCAGAACCATGGCACGTATACCACATTGGCCTTGCGCTGCCACGCTGCGTAGATACTGGCTGCGGCGGCTTCGGGAGCCACCACCAGCATACTGTCCCGTCCCCAGGTCATGCGCGTGTCCACGGTGCCGAGCTTTACCGTCAGGACCTGAACGCCGGCGCGCGCAAGCCGTCCGCGCAGCCCCTGCGTAAAAGTCGCCAGCGCGCTCTTGGCGGAACCGTAGACGTAGTTTTTCGCTCGTCCGCGTTCGCCCGCCACAGAGCCGATCGTGATGATGAACCCGCTGCGCTGCTGCTCGAGATGACGCGCGGTCAGCGTAAGCAAGCTCACGGCGCCATTGAAGTTCTGGTTCAGCGTTGCCAGGGCGGCGTCTGGTTCGACTTGGGCAACGCTTTCCTCCCCCAGCGTACCGAAGCAAACGATCACGCCATCGAGACCGCCGAGTTGCGCGATCGCACGGTCGATTACCGCCGCATGCGATGAGAAATCGGCCGCATCGAACGCTCCCGCGATCGCTGCTGTCCCGGTGCGTGTCGAGATATCCTGCGCCAGTCGCTCCGCCTCGTGCAGATCGCGCGCCGCCAGGTAAAGCCTGGAGCCTTCGCCCGCGAAGCGCATCGCCAGCGCGCGCGCGATAGGACTGGTAGCGCCGAGAATCAGAACTTTGCTCATCGCTTGCCCATTAGTGGCTTCCAGAGCCTACGCGGGAACCAGTCCCACGCGGCGGGCGAGGCTGGATGAAAAGCGGCTGTTGGGGTCGACGGCGCTCTTCACCTGCTGCCATCGCGCGAGGTTCGGATACATCGCGCGGAAAACCTCCGGCCGCAGCCGTGCATCCTTGGCCAGGTAGACGCGGCCGCCGCGCTTGAGCACCATCGCATCGAGCTGATCCAGAAACTCCATGAGTCCGCTCGTAACTGGAAAATCGAGCGCGAGCGTATAGCCCGGCATCGGAAAGGAAAGCATCCCGTCCTGTGCGCCGAACTTCTTGAGTACGGTCAGGAAGGAACCGCCCCCGCGGCGCGCGATCGCCTCGAGCGTTTCGATCAGTCCGGGGCGGCTCTCGTTTGGCGGCCATACGCACTGGTACTGAACAAAGCCGCGCTTGCCGTAAATGCGGTTCCAGTTGTGAATCGCGTCGAGCGGATAAAAGAAACTCTGGTAGTCGAACAATCTGCGGCCCGCGCGGGGCATCGAATAGATGGCCGTGTTGAAGGCCTTGATGCTGGGCGAACTGAGCGTGAAGTTGGGCAAATCGAACGGGATCGCGGCGTTTGATTTGCGTGGAATGCGCAGGGGGTCCTGGCGAAGAGCGGGCGTCAGGGCCTCCAGCGTCGCGAAATTTCCCACATTCAACAGTGAACGACCCAGCGATCCGCGAGTGCTCGCGCAATCTATCCACGCGACTGAGGCTTCGTACTGCTGATCGGTGCGCTCGAAAGCCTCGATCGCTTCATCGAGATTGGCGGCACGGATCAACTCGCCATCGATCCATGCGCTTTGGACGGGCCGCAACCGAAGCTCGACCTCCAGAATCACCCCCGTCAGCCCCATACCGCCGACGGTGGCCCAAAACAAATCGGGATTTTCCTCACGCGAGCATCGCCGCACTTCGCCGGAGGGAAGCATCAGGTCCAGGCTCGTTACGTGCCTCGCCAGCGAGGAGTCCCGATGATGGCTCTTGCCGTGAACGTCGGCGGCAACAGAGCCGCCAAGCGTGACGAAGCGCGTACCCGGAGTAACGGGCGGAAAAAATCCGCGCCGCAGGAACACGTCGATTATCTCGGAAATGGTGACGCCCGCCTCGCAGCGCAGCAGGCCGCTCGCCGAATCGAACGCGAGTATCCGATTGAGCCGCTGCAGGTCGACGACCCGGTTGCCTTCGTTCAGCGCCGCGTCACCATACGCACGGCCTGCGCCACGCGGAATCATCGAGGTGCCGTTGCCTGCGACCACTGCCGCCAGTTCCGCCAACTTCTCGGGACGGTAGATGTCGCTTTCGGCGCGCGGGTAGCGTCCCCATCCGGTCAAAACGCCGCGCCTCGATGGTGGCATAGCGCCCGGTGAAGACGGGTGCTGAGGCGGAGAGTCGGTCGTCACGGCGATCAAGCTAACAGGAAGCATCGCCGCTAGAAACGACGCCTCCGGCGCCGATTCTTTGTTCCGATGCCAACTGCGGTAGGATTACGTCATTGCGGAGGGAGAAACGTATGTCCTGGCAGCCGGAAATAGATGAGATTCGCCGCCGAGTCGAAATCGCCAAAAAGATGGGCGGTGCCGAGAATATCAAGCGCCAGCACGATGGCGGCAAGCTGACGGTGCGCGAACGGATCGATCGCCTGCTCGATGCCGGATCCTTTCATGAATACGGGGCGATCGCCGGATCGCCTAAATACGAGGGCGACAAACTGGTCGAATTTCGGCCCTCGAACTTTGTCGGCGGGACGGGCCGAATTAACGGACGGCGCGTCGCGGTCGGCGGCGATGACTTCACTGTCCGAGGTGGTGCTGCCGACGCATCGATCGGCAACAAGCACAGCTACGCCGAGATGTTGGCGCACGAGCTGCACATCCCCATCGTCCGGCTTGTCGATGGGACCGGGGGCGGCGGCAGCGTGCGGACCTTCGAGACCACCAGGCGGACTTACGTTCCCGCAAACCCCCAATTCGACATCCTCGTCCAGCTGATGGGCGAGGTGCCTGTCGTGGCGGGATGCATGGGATCGGTGGCTGGAATCGGCGCGGCGCGTGTTGCCGCATCGCATTTCGCCGTGATGGTCAAAGGGACCAGCCAGCTCTTCGTGGCGGGTCCGCCGGTCGTGAAATGGGGCGTCGGCGAGGACCTCACGAAAGAGGAATTAGGCGGCTCGGAGATTCACGCGCACACGAGCGGCGCGGTCGATAACGAGGCCGAGACCGAAGACGACGCTTTCAATCAAATCCGCCGCTTCCTTTCATATCTTCCACAAAGCGTATGGCAGGCGCCGCCGCGGACGACGCCGGCCGACGACCCGTATCGGCGCGAAGAAGAATTGATTTCGATCGTGCCGCGCAATCGGCGGCACGGTTACGATGCGCGCCGGATCGTCGAGTTGATCGTGGACAAGGATTCGTTTTTCGAGATGACGCCGTTCTTCGGTCCCTCGCTGATTACAGGGTTCGCGCGGCTTGACGGCTATGCGGTGGGCGTTATGGCGAACGACCCCTACGCGATCGGTGGCTCGCTGGATGGTCCCGCGTCCGACAAGATGGCGAAATTCCTCGACCTCTGCGACACGTTCCATCTGCCGGTGGTCAATTTCGTCGATCAACCCGGCTTCCTGATCGGGCGTGAAGCCGAGATGTCGGGAACGATTCGCCGCGGCGTGCGCGCTCTTTATGCGATGTTCCAGACCATCACGCCGAAAGTCGCGATAATGGTGCGCCGCGCATTTGGCGTGGCGGGCGCCGGACACGGCATCACCACCGGGCTCAATCTTCGCTACGCGTGGCCATCGGCCGATTGGGGCTCATTGCCGATCGAAGGCGGAATCGAGGCCGCCTACAAGCGCGACCTCGCCGCGTCACAAGATCCGGAAAAGCTGCGCCGCGAGTTGGAAGACAAGTTCAACGCGATCCGATCGCCGGTCCGCACGGCCGAGGCATTCGGGATCGAAGAAATAATCGACCCGCGCGATACCCGCCCGATCCTGGTCGATTGGGTGCATCAGGCGTACGAAATCGTGCCGACGCAGCTCGGAATCAGGACGCGAACGATGCGACCCTAGTTGACGGTCACGCTTGCGCGGGTTTGGCCGCTGGTTGAGCGACCGCATGCTGCGCTGCGCCGTGCGGACGCGTCAGAAGCATCGCGAGCACGTACAGCGACATCCCCACCAGCGACACTTTTATCCAAGAGCCCCATCCGTAGTGAGCGGCCACATAAAGGGCCAGCGGCGCTGAGATGGCGACCCAACCGCGCGCGATGAAACCGAAGAAAGCCCAGCCCGTCGCCTGAAGTGCAGGCGACACGTCTTCGAGCGCTTCGGAAAACTGCGCGGCCCACGGCACGTAGCCGACCGCGAGGAAGCATCCGAGCGTCGATGCGACAATCGCCATCGTGGTGCGCGGCAGGGTGTGCCCGAACGTCGGTATCCACCAGACCATCAGCGCGCACGAGAGGCATCCGCCGACGATCGCGATTGGTTTGCGTATTTGCAGGCGGTCGGAAACGATTCCGGTCAGCACCAGCGCCGCCAGATTCGCCAGCCAGAAGTAGGAGTTCATGCGCGCCGCGTCCGCGGGACTGTAGTGGAACGCCTGCGTAAACATCAGCGGGCCGAACGGTTGAATTGTAAAGTAAAGGGTGAGATTTGCGGCGACCCCCGAATACGAGCAACCAAACCTCGAAATGCCCGAGCAGGCGGCCGAACGCATCCATGGTGCCCGCCGGCAGCTCTGCCGCCGAGGGGGCGCGCCCCTCGGCCTCCATGGCGGCAACCTCGCTGCGGAAAATCCGGATGCGGAGTTGCGGGCTGAGGTCCTTGAGCAGAAACACGATCGGCACATACATCGCGATTCCCAGGAAGCCGGTGATCCAAATCTGCGACTGCCAGGTGTGATAAATCGGCAGCGTCTCGCCGGCGATCGCATTCGCAAGGAAGTTGGCCCCCACCGGACCGATCGTGAGCAGCCCGAACGCCAGCGCGCGGCTGAGCCTCGGCGACATATCACGCACGAGCGCGGCTCCAGCCCCCGCCATCAGTCCCCCCGCGAGGATCATCAGCGTGCGGATTATTACGAAAGATACGATGTTGGTGATGAAGAGATTCAGGAACACGAGCACGAGCACGGCGCCAAGGCATGCGTCGATTAAGGCGACACGGCCGTAGCGATCTGCCAGCGGACCGCCAAAAAATGCTGCGATCGCGCCGCCGCCGACGGCAAACGAGATGAAAAATCCATAAGCGATCGTGCTCATATGGATGTACGGGAGAAGCAGAGGGAGGAGAGGCGCCAGCGCAAATTCGTAGGAAGCGAGGATCGAAGCTAGCACCGTCAGCAGGAGCAGCATCCATCGATGCGTTCCACGCGGGTATTCATCGAGCGTGCGAGCATCGACAAACCGGTTCAGCAGGCGGTTGGTAGCCAAGGCGTCACCCCCCGAAACAGGAATTGATGCGATCCGCGACGCGAAGCGTGCCGCCCCCAAAGCGGCGCGCGAGTCTCGCAACGTCTCCTTAGTACATCCGCGCCACGGCTCAACTCAAGGCGAAAAACCCGAACCCGGCATTGGCACAAACGGCGCGATGCCTGCTAAGACGCGCATAGCCTGCTTGGTCGAAAGGAAACGCGAAGCGATGGATATCAAGAGCCCGGCGGTGGGCAAGGTGCTCAGGGTGGTCGTGGAGCCGGGGGCTCACGTCGAGCGCGGCGACGAAATCATGATCATCGAGTCGATGAAAGTAGAGATACCGATTAAGGCGCCGGCCACGGGAAGCATCAAGGAAGTTCGCTTCAAAGTCGGCGATCAAGTCCAGCGCAACAATGTGCTGGTCGTAATTGAGAGCTAGACGAGGCCGTGCGTCCAATCCAGAGGCAGACGCTACGCGTTACCGGCGAGACGCCGGCGCTCCTTAAGCTCGCGACGGGAATTTCCGAGTGGCGCCGCCGTCCCGGCGGCGTCTTTTTACGGGACGCTGGTGCTCGCATTCCCCCACTTTTCCCAGAACGTCACTTCCAAGGCTGGTTTGCGCTCGGGCCGGCCCCATCGTCCCTTCGGATAGCCAATCGGAATCAGCGCGGCGTTTTGATACTCCGGTGGCACACCGAGCCGTTCGTTCACTTCCTTGCCGTGCATCATGTGCAGGCCGGTGATCGACGTTCCCAGTCCGTAGCCGCGCGCGGCGAGGCACAGGTTCTGGATCGCGGGGAAGATCGCGTTGAACATCGGTTCGCCGTTACGCGCGGCATCGGTGTATTTCTTGACGCAGCAGAACAGCATCACCGGGGCTTCGCCGACATGCTCAGCCAGGTATTTGGCGGAACGCAGGATTCGTCCCTGCGGACTCTGCGGCGCGTTGGCGACGATCTCGCGCGCCTTCGGCGTAAAATAGACTTCCCATGCCTTGCGATAGCGCTCCGCGACGAACGCCTTGGCTTCCGCGTCGCGCACCACGATGAACTTCCACGGTTGCCGATTGCTGCCGCTGGGGCCCATCGTCGCCGCCTCGATGATCTTGACGATCAACTCGGGCGCCACCGGGTCCGGCTTGAGCCGGCGCATCGATCGCGTCGTGTAGATCGCCTCGTAAAGGTCGAAGTTGGGGTGTCCGTACATGGCCGCGACGCTAGCAGGTTTCCACGGCGATTTTAAAATGCCGTCCGCGAATTTCCAGCTTCCGCGCGGCAACCCGATGCGCTAAAAGTGTGCCGCACGTACCGATCGTTCAGGAGACATCCCGTGGCCGAAATAATTCTGCATCAATATGTGAACTCACCATTTTCAGAGAAGATTCGAAAAATCTTTGCGCACAAGAAGATCAGCTGGCGATCGGTCGAGCAGCCCGTCATCATGCCGAAGCCCAAGCTGACACCGCTGACGGGCGGGTACCGGCGCATCCCGGTGCTGCAGATCGGCGCCGACGTATGGTGCGACACCGGAATCATCATCCGCAAAATCGACGAGCTTTTTCCTGAGCCGACTATCTACCCCGATGGAACCGAAGCGGCGAGCCACATGATCAACCTGTTTGCGGACCGGCGCTTTTTCTTTTCGACCACGCCGGTAATTTTCGAGAAGCTCGCGCCGCTGATCGGCAAGGATTTTCTGGAAGATCGCTCCAAGATGATGCGCGGCGCGAACTTCGAAGAGATAACCCTCATCGCCCCCGACGCGCGCAACTACGTGCGGGCCTACCTGGACAATCTCGATCGCACGCTCGCGAAACAGCCGTTCATTCTCGGTTCGTCGTTCAGCCTCGCCGATGCGGCATGCCTCCATTGTGTATGGTTCCTGCGCGCCGAGCCTACCGCGTTCTCGCTCGCACAGAAGTGTTCCAACGTCATGAGATGGTTCGAGCGCATCGATGCGATGGGGCATGGCGATGTGAAGGCGATGGATCCCGACGAAGCCCTGAAGATCGCCAAAGAAAGCGCGCCGGCGACCCGGGAATCGACTGACGGCGGCGCTCCGAACGGCCTCAAGCCCGGGATGCGCATTTCGGTCACGCCCGAAGACTACGGCTTCGATCCAGTGACCGGCGTCGTCGTGGTCAGCTCGATCTACGAAGTCGCAATCGCGCGTCACGATTCTGACCTCGGCCAGATCGTAAATCACTTTCCTAAGATCGGGTTCCGCGTCGCTGCCGCCTGAGGTCTTCTCGCACAAGGATTTGTCGCGTCATCACACCGGTCCTCGCCGCCGCACTTGTTCGTGCTTGGGCAACCTTCCTGGTGGCACAGCTTCCAGCCTGTGACCGACTCAGCATCTGCCGGAGCGGGCGGGCCGCCCGCCGCTACGCGGGCAAGGAAACAAAACAGGCAGGATTTTCACTGCGTCGATCGCCCACGGCGTCGTCCCTCTTCTTTGAGTAGGGCGGGCGTCCCGCCCGCCTCAGGTCCAGCGACGATAATCCACCGAGCAGTCGCCCTCGATTCGCTCGTGTCGCTGTTTGAGATGCCTGAGATATTTCCTCCCGTCGAGCCTAAAGATGTCAAGTGTTCCCTAGAGACCATTTCTGTCTCTTTTGGCCGTTCACATCGCGCCAGCCGCTATGATCAACTGGTCGGGATACGCATTGTACACGAACAGAGGCCCTAACTGATCGGACCGAGACTCATCAAAGTCTTAGCGTCCCGATAAATCCGAATCACCTTCTACCCAATCGAGGCTCGCTGATATGACGATTCGCCGAGTGAGGCATGCGAGCCTGGTCGCGGCTGTCGTGCTGATGGTGGTCGGTGCTCCGCTCCTCGCGCTGGGTGACCCCACTACGCTGACTATCTCGGGCGGCAGCGACACGGTGACTAGTCCGTCCTCGACTACGCTCAACTTCCCGATCACGCGCTCGGGCGACACCACCTTCGATGCGTTCGTTCAGTACCAGACGCAGGATGGCACCGCGGTCGCGGGAGTGAACTACACCGCCGCGAGCGGATCGATAGTGATTCCCGCGAATGCGAGCAGCACGACCATTCCAGTCACGATTCTCGGGAGCAGCAGCCTCCAAGTGGACAAGACCTTCCAGATGCTGTTGCTCGGCGGCGGGGGTGCGGCGAGGAGCTTCACGCCCAGCTTTGCCGCGCAACAGACCTTCGTCGCAGGCAGCGGCCCGATCTCGGTGACGCTGGCCGACCTCAACGGCGACGGCCTGCCCGACCTGATCGTGGCGAACCAAGGTGACAACACCGTGTCGGTGCTACTTAACACCACGGCCCCGGGCGCCACCACGCCCAGTTTCGCTGCCCAGCAGACCTTCGGCACGGGCACCACCCCGGCATCTGTCACGGCAGCCGACATCAACGGCGACGGCAAGCCTGACCTGATCGTCGCGAATAAGGGCGGCAACAATGTCTCGGTACTGCTCAACACCACGGCCCCGGGCGCCACCACGCTCAGCTTCACCGCGCAGCAGACCTTCGGCACGGGCGGCACCCCGATCTCGGTGACGGCCGCCGATGTCAACGGCGACGGCCAGCCCGACCTGATCGTGGCGGTGCAGCGAAGCTAGCTTTCGTTCTAACAGGTGAAAGTCCTGTCGGTGGAGGTGCCCAGATGCCACCGTAGATATATCCGACGGCGAGGAGGGT
>JBKQNE010000259.1:0-4187 GCA_052146355.1 Binataceae bacterium (SeqCode)
TCCCCCTCATCCAGCGCGCAACGCGCCAGATGAGGGGGACCGCTTATTACTTCAAAAACTTCGTCACCGCGGCGGCGACTTTGGCCGGCTCTTCGAGCGGCATCATGTGCGCGCCTTCGATCGTCTCCAGCTTTGCGTTGGGAATTCCTTTCTTGAATTGCTCGGCATATGCCGGCGGCAACAGCTTGTCGTGCTTGCCCCACAGCAGCAGGGTTGGCGCTGCGATGCGATGGAGCCGCTTCTTCAAGCCCTTGTCGGGAATCGGCCAATAGAACTTGCCGGTGCATCCGAGCGCCCAGGTGATGCGGATAAACCCTTCCTGATCCTCCGGATTCAGCACGATTCGCTTCAGCGCCGGATGATGCGCGTCCTGAAAGAGCAACCCCGGCAACTCGGTTTGCGCCGTCACGATGTAGTTTCGAATCGGCTGGTCGTCGAGCCACAGCCCCAGCGAATTGATCAGCACCAGCTTGCTGACGCGAGTCGGATCGGTCGCCGCGATTTCCGCCGCTACCATCCCGCCGAATGAATGCCCAACCACCGCGGGCGATTTAAGTCCCAGCTTGTCGAACAGATCGTAGTAATACAGAACGAGGTCCCAGAAATCGTCGAGCGCCTTAATCGCATCCTCGTCGCCCGCCGTCAGCCCCGGATGCGGCAGTGCGTAGACGGTTAAATTCTTCGCCAGCTCGTCGATAAATTCGGTCTCGATCGGGCCGTAGCCGCCGTGCAGATAGACCACCGGCGCACCGCTGCCCGAAATTTTCACCTTGGGATGAACTTTGTCGCCCCAGACGCTTACGCTTTGTTCCCTGGTCGCCGCCATTTTCGTCCGAGCCTTCCTGATTTCGGTTGAGTATGAACGGGGCCGGCAGAAACCGCCGGCCCCGCGCGATTCATTGATTCCGCAGCGCGGCGCGCTTATGCCTGCGCGGCGGCAGCCTTGCCGTTGCCCGCCATGTTGCGCTTGCCGCGCAACTTTTCGGGCCACCACTTGTTCTCCCATTCGCCTTCCCACACGTCGCGGAAGTGCGGCAGAACTTCGCTGCAGAACAGGTCGATATTCTTGATCGTGAGATCGTGCGGCATCGAGCCGATGTGCAACAGCACCATCAGGTTGCCTACCCGCAGCTTCTTCACCGCTTCCATCAATTGCTGGCGCACGGTGGCGGGGCTTCCGGCGATGACGAACTGATTATCGACGAAGTCCTTGTATTTCCAGTTCGGAATTTTCGCCATCAGGTCGAACATCTGCGGGTTCAGCTTGGTAACGCTATTGACCAGGCTCTTGTAGTCCTGGTTACCCGCGACCGGAAAATACTCCGGCTGGATATGCAGACATTTGTCGTAGAAGTACCGAATGTGCGGGTAGTACTCCTTTTCCGCGCTCTCATCGGTCTCCGACACCGCAACGAGTTGCAGGAATCCGGCGCGGAACGGATTGGGATCGTGATTGCCCTTCGCCACGAAATCCCACCATCCGTCCATCACGCGCTTGCCGAAGTTATTTCCCCAATACGACAGGAAGCAGTAGCAATGGTCGTTGCGCGCGGAGAAATCCCAGGTGCTGAGGCTGCCGCTGCCGGGAATCCATACCGGAGGATGGGGCTGCTGGATGGGACGCGGCCAGATGTTGACCATCGGGAGTTTGAAGAACTTGCCGTTCCACGCGAAAATTTCGCGCGCGGTCCACGCCTTCAAAATCAGGTCATGCGCTTCGTAATAGCGCTCGCGCTGCTCGATGGGCGAAATTCCGTAGCACAGGTTCACGTCCTGCGAGGTGCCGAGCGGCATCCCGGCGACCATCCGGCCACCCGAGATGCAATCGATCATCGAATATTCCTCGGCGACCCGAATCGGCGGATTCGACGTCGGCAGCGTCGATCCCATCTGCACCACGGCAACGTCGGTGCCGTTGGTCGCGCGCGCCAGCACCGATCCCATCAAGTCGGGATTGGGCATGAAGCCATAGGCGTTCTGATGATGCTCGTTGACGCAGATACCGTCGATTCCGCGGTTGGCGGCGTGAATGAGTTCGTCGAGAGTCCAGTTGTAGTACTGGCCGATCTTGGTGGAGTCCGCGAGTTCCCAATAGGGCGGATCGACCCAGACCGAGTTGTAACGCTTCTCGAAATCCGCCGGCAGATCGCGATACGGCATCAGGTGGAACATGGATATCTTCATCCGCAATCCTCCTCCGGCGCGCGGCCGGAAATCATTTCTCCCATACCATGGGAGGACAACAACTTCTAATCCTCTCCGTACCTCGCCCGCTCTTTGAGACTGTCGATAAATAGCGGCCTTCTCCCGCCGGGAGAAGGTGGCGCGCCGCGCGCCGGATGAGGGCCGCAGGATTCATGGCAAGTATTGGTGGCAATTCGAAGATCCCTCACCCGCCGCCCGATTTTCGAAACAAATCGCGCGGCACCCTCTCCCGGTTTGCGCCCTCGGCTAGGCCGACGACGCGGGAGAGGGACAAAATCGACAGTCCTCTCTTGCGGGAGAGGTCGTGCGGCGCGGGCGTTGCGTTGTTGTGCAAGGGCCGTAACGCGAGGGTGAGGGTGCTGCCGCGATCGCAACGGCAGTGGTAAAGCGAATCAACCTAACCCCTGACCCCTTCCCTGAAAAGGAAGGGGAACCAGCGCCGATGGACATCCACCATGGCGACACGGCACAATTCCCCGCCTATGCAGAACTGGTTTGAGTCAGCACGTTTCGGAATGTTCATCCATTGGGGCGCAAGCAGTCAGCGCGGATGGGAGCTGTCGTGGCCGCTGGTCGGTGGTCTTGGAGTCCTGCCGAACGCACAGGCGATCAGCGTCGACGAATATCATTCGACCGCCCGCACCTTTAACCCTACGAAGTTCGACCCCCGCGAATTGGCGCGCCTGGCAAAGAAGGCGGGCATGCAATACGCCGTCCTGACCAGCAAGCATCACGACGGCTTCGCCATGTTCCATTCGCGCCACACCGACTACTCGATCGAGCACACGCCGTACCAGCGCGACATCGTGCGGCAGTACGCCGATGCGTTCCGCGCCGAAGGAATTCGCGTGGGGCTGTACTTCTCGCTTATCGATTGGCACGACGCCGACTATCCCGCCTTCGCGGAGAGCGACAAGCCGTATCGATGGGGGCAATGGCGCCGCGGCACGCCGGAGCAGTGGGCGCGATTTCAGAATTCGATGTTCGGACAGATACGCGAATTGCTCACCAACTACGGCAAGATCGATTTGGTCTGGTTCGACGGCGGATGGGAGCGGACGCCGGAGGAATGGAAGGCGCGCGAGCTCGAAAAGATGATGCGCCAGTTGCAGCCGGAAATCGTAATCAACGATCGACTCCCCGGATACGGCGACTACGATACGCCCGAGCAGGCAGTTCCCGCCACGACGCCCCAACGCGCCTGGGAAACCTGCATGACGATGAACAACAGCTGGGGCTACAATCCGTCGGACCACCATTACAAATCGGTGCGAAGCCTGGTGAATACGCTGACCGAGGTCGCCTCGAAGGGCGGCAATCTTCTGCTCAACGTTAGCCCGACCGGAGACGGCGCATTGCCCGCCGAACACATCGAGCGCCTGGACGGCATCGCATCGTGGATGGCGCGCAACGGCGAGAGCATCATCGCGACCAAGCCCGGTCTGGAGCCGTGGCAGTTCTACGGGCCATCGACGCGCCGCAACAATCGCGTCTATCTGCATCTGCTGATGCGCCCCTATGAGACCGTTTCAGTCCGCGGCATCCACGTGAAACGGGTCAGGAACGCAACCGCACTCGCGACAGGTACGGAACTGAAAATGCACAAGCGCGGCGTCGTCATGGAGATGATGTTCAACCGCGATCCGATCGGCGAGCTGATCATCGACGTACCGGAGAGTGCGATCGATCCGGTACAGACAGTAATCGCGCTGGACTTTGAATCCTGATCTGAGCGACCGGAGACATAGGTAACACTTTTTCGTAGTTTTGCTGGGAGGAGAGCGAGGGGGGCTGCCCCCCTCGCCGCTCCGGTGAATGCTGAGTTCGATTGGCGCACAGCAGTTTCAGAGTGACACCATCGATGCTCCCAAGCCGCACCGGTCCGAAGTAGACCTCCGCGTTTCCGTCCTCGGTTTCAAGAACTCCTACTACCTCACTGGTCAGCGCCGTGCCGATAAAGACCAGTTCGCCCTGCCACTTGA
>JBKQNE010000260.1:0-5282 GCA_052146355.1 Binataceae bacterium (SeqCode)
GATGGTGATAAAGCTGGGCGCTGGCGCGGGCTTCCTCAGCGTTGGTGACATTCTCGCCCAGATTGTCGATGGAGACGCTGGCGCCAAATTGATTAACGGCGGTGGTGGCGCGAATTGCGTCCGCAACCTCTTTGCCGGCGACGAAGCGGGCGGAAATGCGCTGGCCAAAGCGGCGGTGTTCGGCAACGACGCGCAGCCACCGGCTTTCCGACAGCGCAATGAACACTGCCCTCAGCATGGAAATTTAAGAACGGTCCGTGATGGCATTGGCGTGCCCCTTCTAGCGGGGTTACCTCCCAGTAATGTAGCCTTCCAGATCCTGAATAGTTTGCGCCTGACCCGAGATGATCCACTTCACCAGATCGCCAAGTGACACCACACCGACTACCGTGTCCTCCTCCAGAACGGGCAGATGACGAAAATGGTGCTTGGTCATGATGGCCATGCACTCGTCCACTGTGTTTCTCCCAACGACGAAGATGACCGGGCTGGTCATGATCTCCTGGACCAGAGTCTCTTTCGAGGATCGGCCCTGGAGGGTGACTTTGCGGGCATAGTCGCGTTCCGACATGATGCCAACCAGCTTGTTATTGGATATCACCAGCAACGCACCTATACTCGCTTCAGCCATCTTCTCGATTGCTTCATAGACAGACTGGTCGGGCGTTACGAACAGGACTCTATTGTCGATCTTCCGCTTTAACAGCGATTCAATTGTGTCGGTAAATTGCATGAGGAATCTCGCGCGGGAGAACCATGTGCGACTGGTTCTCGGTTGCCTAAGGTTTCGTGACGATAGGGCTGTCTACTCAGGCATTTCTTAGCGCGTAAACACTGAGTCGCGCCCACCCGTACTGCGTCGTCTTGCGGCGAATGCCAAAACCACAATCATAGTACACCGATCTCACCTTTTAGCGACATCTTAGCGACATCGTGAAACGATTTTTATCGGGAGCACGCTACGGTCTGCCCTCCGCACAACGCTGCCGGCATTGCTCCCATGGGCGGCAAATGCGACCCGACCCGGCCAGAGGGGCATGATCATATCTAACTAAAGTTTCACGGGGTGGTTCGTACCGGACTTTGGATGGCAAGATACAGTTTCAAGGGGATTTGGCCCGAGCTAAGCTGCCGCTTATGCTGGCACCAGCAAAAATCAACGGAGGCACAACATGCTTAACTGGGTCATAACGTTCTTTGTAGTGGCACTGATCGCGGCGGTCTTGGGCTTTACCGGAATAGCCGTTGCGGCTGCTGGCATCGCGAAGCTGCTGTTTGTGGTTTTTCTCGTGCTCTTTTTGGTCTCACTCGTCGCCCATTTAAGCCGAACCGGCAGCAGAGTCTAGGCTGCCTGCGCGGGCTCGGTTGGGACCGCCACGGAGTCGGATGGATCCTGTTTTTTCTTGGCATGCAACAAAGGAGACGAAACTCATGAAACTCGCCAGATGGATAAGCACGGCAGCTCTATCGTTGTTTCTCGCCACGTTCCTCCTCGGCACAACGGCTTTGATCCAAGCACAGGATCAGCGCGATGAGGCCAAGCCCGCTGAGCCGGACAATCACCCCGAGGCAGCCAAACCGTCCAAAGATGAGCCCGCGCCGCGCTCGGAAGAGGCGAAGCCCTCAAAGCGAAATGAGGACAAGCCGGCAAAGCAGGACGATGCCAAATCACGACAGCGAGAGGACAATGCCGAACCACAAGCCGAAGGAGAGGCACGCCACGGGCAATCTAACGAACAACCAAACGGACAATCGATGGAGCGCGCGCAAAACACTGGCGAGCGGCGTGGAGGTCGCATTCCAGATGACAAGTTCCGCGCCAGCTTTGGTCGCCGACACACGTTTGCGATGCCGCGCCCCAATATGGTCCAAGGCCAGCCTACTTTTCAGTACGGCGGCTACTCCTTCACCTTGGTTGATGCGTGGCCAGCAGACTGGGCCTACACGGATCAATGTTACATCGACTATATCGACGGCGAGTATTTTCTCTTCGATTTGGCTCACCCCGGTGTACAGCTCGCGATTGTTGTAGTGCTGTAGTTGGCGCCCAAAACTCGGTCGCTAAGCAAGACGGCCTTCCTCATGCGATGATCTCGCAGCGTGGAAGGCCGCTCTCACATTAGCGGGGTGCATTATTGAAGGTGACATAGGCGGCCAGGGCTTCATTATTTGTTTTGGGGACAGTCGAATGGTCTGTTGCTGTACGCTGCAACGCCGGGCTCAAGGCACGGGCGGAGCGGAGCATGCTGGGGAAATCTTTTTTCGGCAGCCGGTTAAACCACCGAGCTTTCCTTCGTGCTACTGGGCTGAGGCGGCATCTGGATCTGGATGATGTTGTTCGTGATGGCGTAGATAACCAGATCGCGGATGGAATGCAGACTGAGTTTCCGCATGATGTTGCTGCGATGAGTTTCCACGGTCTTGGCGCTCAAGTTCAGCAGCGAGGCTACTTCCTTGGAACTCTTTCCTTCCGCCAGAAGCTGTGTGACTTCACGTTCCCGTGCCGTTAGTGTGGGCAAATCCGGCGGCTCATTCCGGGATATGGCATGTCCCTTATCCAGGAAACCTCGCAACACCAGATCGTTCACTCGTGGCGTAAAGAACATTCGCTTGTCCTGCAAGGCTTCGACCGCAGAGACCAGATCGCGAGCTGCGTCGGATTTGAGCACGAATCCGCGCGCGCCCGCGTCCAGGGCTTCACGGATAACCTGATCGGCGTCGGTGATTGTCAGGACAATGATCTTGAATTGAGGATCATGCTGCAGCAGTTGACGTGTGGCCTCCAGTCCGTTGAGGAGCGGCATGCCAATGTCGAGGATCACAACATCGGGCTTCAACTGCTTGGCCATTTCCAGCGCTTCGCGGCCATTGGATGCTTCTCCACATACCTCCCACCCCTCATGTTTCTGGAGAAGCGCACACAAACCCCGGCGTACAATCTCGTGATCGTCGGCTAACAGAATACGCAGCTTCATGGCAGATCCTCCTGCGGCAGACCTTCCCAGACCTTCGAAAGTGATAATAGCCCAAGCCTGTGGATTTCGCGCCAACGCGGCAAATTCCCGGGATGATCATCCACCAACAGAACACGGACTGCCATAACCGTTTAGCAACTCCCTGAGGCAGGCTCTTGCAAACCATGGGTCGTATCCCACGGTCTATGATTCGTACAAGTACCACTCTACACTTGAGCAGATCAGTGAAGCGCAGTAAGACTAGCATGGTACTGCCGTGGGCTCGAATACAGGGAATCCTGTATGTAAGTTGAACCGGCTTGCCTTTGTTCCCAGGCAAACATCCCTACTTGCGAAAGCGGCTACACGCCGGTGAAGGCTCAGAGTGATTGTTCCCAGCCTGGGATTGCGCCCATATTTTCGGCGGTTTCGTCTGCGGCCTTTACCCGGCGGATTTTCCTTTTCGGAAACACCACATCCCGCATCTTCATCTTCGCTTTGTGGAGCTGGGATTTCGAATTTCCGATGGAGCATTGCAGAAGTTGAGCAATCTCGTGATGCTGATATCCTTCAACCTCGTGAAGGTCGAAGACCTGCCGACATCCCGCGGGAAGCTCCTCGACGGCCCGGCGCAATGCAATGCGGTCAATCGCCCCGCTCAGGGTGGGATCCGCTTTCCCAACCTCGCGTTTCAGAGAGGCCGAGTCCGTGGATACGGGTTCGTCCAGAGAAACTAACGGCGGAGACTTTCGGCGGCGCAATTTCATCAACACCGTATTCACCGCGATCCGGTGAAGCCAAGTGGAGAAGGCGGAATCGCCTCGAAACGAGTTGACGCTGCGAAACACCTGCATAAAAGCTTCCTGAGTCAGGTCTTCCGCGTCAGCCACATCTCTTGTCATCTGCAGACAAACCGAATACACGCGCTTTTTGTGTAATTGGTAGAGTGTGGCAAAAGCCTCCTCTTCGCCACGCTGGGCGCGCCGAACCAGGCTGGCTTCTGAATCATTCCGCTGGCTTTTATCCCTAACGGGAATGGCAGTTACGGGAGGCAGGTTAGTTGTTGCGGATATCACGCAAGTGGCCACGGTAGTCTCCTTGGATCAAGAGATCAAAAGATCAAAACGCATGCCCGAGTCGCTCTCCATGAGTTGCGGAGATGCGGGAAAAGACTAACGAAGCGATGACTCCTATCCCATCAGGGCGCTCCTGTAGTCGATTGTGGAAATTGCTGTACTTGGCGGCAGAACTGTCTCGCACAGAAAGTCGACAAAGGGACGGGGCGGGAAACATTCTTTGTCCCGCCGCCAGCCGAACCGGAAACGCAAATTCCGCCGCTCCAGCCGGAGATCAAGTTGGATACCTTAGCAAGAGCTGCGAGGCAGGGACATGGCTAAGAGTAAGAGAGTGTTAGGCGTCGCATACTCCCCCAACTGTAGGGCTAGTCGGCAGCCGCGGCGGTCGTCCCCTCCGCTCGTTCCGGTAGAGGCATGGTTACGAAAATAGCGGTTCCGGGTGCGCAACGTTGGATACTAAGCTGACCGCCAAGTTCGCGAATGCGTTCCCTCATGCCCGCCAGTCCCACCCCGGTGCTCGTTCCATCCGTCCGAAAATTCTCTAACAATTCCGGTGGGACGCCTTTGCCGTAGTCTCTCACCTTAAGAAGCACCCGGTCAGGGTAGAGCTCAAGGGCGACCTCAGCCTTGGCACTGTTGGAATGGCGGTGGATGTTGGTCAGACTCTCCTGCAGAACCCGGAACAGCCCGAGCGCCACGGGCTTGGGCAGACGACCCGCACCTTCGGGCAAATCTACTTTCACTTCAATCCCGCTGCGCTGCGCAAATCCTTCCAGGTACCATTTTGCTGCCGACGAAAGCCCAGCTTCGTCCAAAAGCGGGGGATGCAGCAAATGCGAAATCGTCCGCGTTTCAGCTATGGATTGATCCAGGAGTTGAACTGCTTCCGCCAGCAGACTGTCCTTGCGCTGGCTGGCAAACATCTCCAGATTCATCTTCACACCCACCAGATACTGTCCCAGACTATCGTGCAGTTCGCGGGAGAATTTCCGGTGTTCCGCGTCCTGCAGTTGGAGCACCCGGCCGGCGAGGCGGCGGAGCGATTCCTCGCTATTCCGGGCAGCCTGTTCCGCGCCTACACGCGCCTCATGTTCGGCGGACAACCGCCGGTAGTGGAGGGCGAGCATTGCAAGCGCCAGGATGAACGCGACCGCCAAGATAATAACGGTCAGAATAAACAAGCGATCCGTGGCCTTTCCCCGGATCTCAAAGAGGTGCTGTTCTTCTGCGCGCATCTGCTGCGTGACGGAGG
>JBKQNE010000261.1:0-8667 GCA_052146355.1 Binataceae bacterium (SeqCode)
CGGAATTCCGCGGGGAGAAGCTCGGGCCATTTTGTTTTGAGGAGGCCGAATGATGGACCGGCCAGGAAAAGGGAATGTCCTCAATATTCGCCTTGAACCTGGGCTACTGAGGCGTCTGCGGCTTTTATCACTGCGCGACAACATCAGTTTGAGAGCGCTCACCATCCAGGCCTTAGAAGCCCGCGTTCCGCGCTCGATCGTTTTGCGATCGAACGATGAGCCTGGCGATCG
The DNA here is from genome assembly GCA_052146355.1 of Binataceae bacterium (SeqCode). GTDB lineage: Bacteria > Desulfobacterota > Binatia > Binatales > Binataceae > JAFAHS01. The sequence goes on from JBKQNE010000261.1 coordinate 232, forward strand.
CGCGTAGCGAGCAGCTATGAACGAAGACCGCCACACGCCACTGCTCGCCAACTACTTAACTGCGAGTGAGTTGTGCGCCGAGCTTCATATCAGTCCGCGCACCCTCGAAAGATGGCTGGTCAAGCGCAATGGACCGCCGCGGACCCGGCTCGGCGGCCGCGTGCTATTCAGCCGCACCGACGTCGCGCAATGGCTTCGGGAACGGAGCGAAGCGGCGCCAAAGCGCTGCGGCCGACAGCGGCGCCGGGCGTAACCAATAAGATGAAGACGCAACCGGAACTAAAATCAATCGAAGGCACTGCCCTCCCACAGCCGCCTCTGAAATGGGCCGGAGTCAATGCGTACGCGATGAAGATCTTCACGCATTCCTTCAACACCGCCCGCGCACCTCCCACAGTAACGGTGGAAACGACGCAGCCCACGCCCGGTGATGGAGCGTGGGCTGAGCTTGAAACGACTGCACAACCGACTGAGAGGCGAAAGATGAAAGAGAAATTAGCACATATTCGATCAGAGACGGAATCCCCTTCAAAAACCAATGATCCTGGCAAGTTCGTCCACGGCGCTAACATCGAGACCTCCACCGATCTTAACGCCTGCCGGACTAGTGGCGATGGCGCCAATGCGGAGCTTAAACCTGTAGTTGACAGCGCCAATGGTGCTGCCGTTGATCCGCAAAGGTATCTCCACCCAGAAGACGAACCAGGAGAGGCACCGCCACCGACGGCTGCGGAACAAAAGTTCGCAGGTTCCGATGAAGATCGGATCAGTGTGGAGGAGTTGAGAATCGACCAAGATTTCCCAAAGCAGGCCGGGGTCGGGGAGATTCTCGTCAAGGTACGAGTGCATAAGCCGGATAAACAGAAATTTTTCCGCGTCCACCCCGACCCCCGTTTCCGCTTCAAGACCAAGGTCATTGAAACACGGGAGGAGGGAGTTATCGGCAGCGAGATCTACCTGGTTCACCCGAGGCTGCATCTGCTGCTGAAGGCGTACACCTCCGACGCTGAAATCTTTACTGCGATCTACCTCAATTCGCGGGAGCCGTTTCTCATCGTGGTGAAATACGGCAAACGTCAAAACGACTGGAACGAAACTATGCTGGCCGCAATCAAGGAAGCGAAAACAAAATGGGGGCAAGCCATATCAGAGGATGGCAAGTACACAGTCAATTATGCTGAGGATGGCGCCTTACTGGGAGAACCGGCTTGGCCTGAAAACATGGACTTTGAACGGCTGCTCACCATAGCCTTCAAGGACCATTACCTGAAGAGCATTGATCATCCGGTAGTGAAGGCCCTGCTCGGACGTAAGTAGCAAGTGGCCATCGTACTCAGCGCTTTTCGCGAGGTCTGGCTAGTAGATTTCGAGTACGGCACTGCCACGGGCGGCCGCCCTCGGCCAGTGTGCATGGTCGCTAGCGAATGCCACACCGGAACAACGCTGAGACTATGGGAAGATGAGCTGCGCAAACTGAGGCAACCACCATTCGCAATCGGCAAAGATTGCTTGGTGGTTGCTTACTTTTCCTCTGCGGAATGGGGCTGCTTTCTCAGTCTCGGATGGGATTTGCCGGTCAATGCGCTCGACCTTTTCGTAGAATTCCGAGCCATGCGGAACTCGGACCAAAAGCCGGAGGAGGGCGAATACTCCTTGATCGGCGCGATGACCCACTACGGCTTGGACACCATCGACGCGGTGAAAAAGGATTACTGGCGCGACCTGGCGATGCGTGGCCCTACCGCTCCTTGGCCTCCAGAGCTCAAGGCCGGGCTTCTCGTTTATTGTGAATTCGACGTGACAGCGTTGCGCAAGTTATTGCCGATGATGGTGGAGGATATCAACCAGCAGATGGCGCAGTTTCACGGTAGATACATGCGCGCTGTTAGCCGAATCGAGTCGCGCGGCATTCCGGTTGATACCGGCTTGCTCAATTTTCTGATGGAACATTGGGGCGAAATTAAACTACGGACGATTGAAAAGGGTGATGCTAACTTTGGCGTATACGACCTTACCCATTTTCGTCATGAGAAGTTTGAACAACTGATAACTAGAAACCATTGGTGGCAGTGGCCCCGGACCCCGCACGCCAAGCTATTGAAACACGACGCCAAGACGCTGGAGGAGATGTCGCTGGTATATCCGAAAGTGGAGCCGTTGGCGAAGCTTATCACCGAAGTCGGAGAACTGAACCTGGTCAAACTCGCAATCGGACCGGATGGCCGCAACCGAGTGATGCTCTCACCATTCGGAGCCAGAACTTCACGAAATACCCCTAAATCCGGCAAGTTCATTTTTGGACCCTCCCGTTGGATTCGGGGACTCATTAAGCCCAGGCCGGGAATGGCTATCGCATATGTCGATTGGGCCTCGGAGGAGGTTGGAATCGCCGCAGTACTAAGTGGCGACCGAGCGATGCTTGAGGCTTACGAATCCGGCGACGTGTATCTGGCTTTCGCCATACAAGCCGGGCTCGCGCCGCCGGATGCCACCAAGGAAACCCACCGGGCGATACGCAAGTGCTGTAAGAGTTGCGTGCTGGGCATCGGTTACGGAATGGGGGTACCCAGACTCGCAGCGCGAACCGGCTTAAAGCTCCCGGAGGCGCGCGACCTGTACCGCCGCCATCGTCAAACTTACCCAGTCTTCTGGAAATGGGTGGCGGGAGCACAAAACCTGGCGATGCTCCGCGGTGAAATAAGCTCGCGCATGGGCTGGGTGATTCGTAACAATGGCGACCCGAATCCGCGATCACTGATGAACTTCCCCATGCAAGCTTGCGGCGCCGACCTTCTACGCTTGGTCTGCATCTGGGGTACCGAAAGAGGAATTCGTATCTGCGCGCCGATTCACGACGCGCTTTTGGTCGAAGCTCCGATCGAAGAGATAGATGCCGAAGTCGCACGCACCGTAGAGGTGATGGACATGGCCAGCCGGTTCCTGTTGAAAGGCTTCACCTTGCGCACCGAGGCAACCATAATCCGGTACCCAGAGCGTTACATGGATGAGGACGGCAAGGACACCTGGGACGATATCTGGGCGACCGTGGAGGAATGCTTCCCGGGAAAGGCACCTATGGAAAAATGACCTAGGTGATGTCCGCAAATTCCATACCCGTCACCTATATCTTTCTGATTATCTAAAAATGATCTTACAAGGAGAGTGTGAATGAACAAGGTGGATGAGATGGACAGGATAGATGTTGAGGAGTTGCGAATAAGCGATGAGAAAATGGAGCCTCTCAAACAAAAAGCACCTAGACATTGGTTGGTGCCGTATATTCGAACAATTCCCTTGGAATGGAAAATGAGGGCTGATCGTTTACCAGGCAAAGCTGGGGTAGTGTCGGATCGTCTCTGGTATCGCGCAGGAATTTCACGGTCGCTGGAATCAATTTCCTTCTCTCTGTCCAAACTGAAGGAATGGGGCGTCTCCTACAAAACTGCTGCTAAAGGATTGGCTGCACTTGAGAAGGCTGGGCTGGTGAGTGTTGAGCGTCGCGCTGGCAATAGTCCGCGCGTCACCATTCTGGTAGAGCCTGCCCCCGGAATTCGAATAATGGAGGTACACGTCAATGGCAAATAATAAGCCGAAGCCCGAAGAGGCGGTTGGAGCTGCCCCGCGCCGATCGGCAACTGTAGCTGACCAGCTTGCAGATGCGGCTGCTGAAAACCGGCGGCCGTTTGATAAAGCACCGCTACTACTGACTCCTGCTGGCTGAGAGCCATCTGATGCGGCGGTTGTTTGCCGGCATGCTGCGGAAGATCGCGGCGCTGCCGTTACCGGCGGGATAGTCTTGCTGGTGCTGACCAAAAAATCGGGCGAGCAAATGAGGCGAGCAAGACACGGCCAATGGGGAAGTGCTCTTGGAAATCGCACGCGCACGCGCCGGAATCGGTTTCAGCGCACACAAAATGTCGGAATCGACGGCCTCCCCGCCCAACATCGGTTCAGGACCCGGGGCAAGAGCCACTGCTTGCACTATAGCGCCGGCGGGAGCTATGAATGTCTCAATTCCAGGCGTCAAAAAGGAAATTCCCGTGAAAACGTGCAATCGCTATTCTGATTGTGTAACCTTGGAAATGAAGCCCGAGCAAACGAATTCGGCAATCGACGTTGACATTAAAGTGAATTTTGCCGAGGCTTGGGGACAGGTCATGATTGAGGGTTTTGACAGGTTCAAGACCAGTCTCAAGACCGGCGTTTTGCGAAACCAATGGAAATTCAAGTTTGGTGTGAGTGAGCTGGAACTAAAGTGTCTACTGGACAACCTCACATCTCACTATCGTAATTTTCGTCAGCCACTTCCCCTCAACGATAAGGTGCAGTTTACCGTAAAGACGGAAGCAGCCAGTCAGGCTTCGGAAAGCGACTCGTCCACAATCGGTGTGGAAGTATCTCTCCAACCAAAACTTACGGCCGGATCTCAAATCACCGGTTCGACAGTTAGTTCGACAGGGTCAGCTACCGAACGATCCTACGAAATACCAAAATGCGTGATTCACAGCAAAGGATTGGATTCCTCGCCCAAATGGGATTTTGAATCCAATACACGCTTTTTAGAGGGCTTCTTAGAGGATCGTTTAGCTACATTTACTTTCTTAGACAGCACACGACCATATCGCATAGAATTCCTTTTTCAACTACGTTCCTCTGCACTTTGCGTGCTTGCTGTCGATGACGACACATTTGCGAGTTATAAGCCGAAAACGCAATCAAACGCCTTTACGACACGATGAAAGGCTACGTGAGTAAGGTAGAAATTGATGGATCAGATCAACCAGCTCAAACCAGATAGCGTTATCCACGCCATCATCACAGTCACAGTACCTGCGGAACAGATTGACCGGATAGTATCTGCTGGTGATGGTAATCTTCTGTCACTTGCAAAAGCTGCCGAGCTTGATCCAAAAACCGATTTCGCAGGTGCCGATCTGAAGAATTTAGACCTAGATAATGAAGTTCTCGATGAGTTTAACTTCAGTCACGCAGATCTGTCTAACGTTAGTTTAAAGAATGCAAGTCTAAGGTCAGTAAATTTCAGTGCAGCCAATTTGACCGGGGCCAATTTGACCGGGGCCAATTTGACCGGGGCCACTGTTTCATCGGCTAATCTCTCCTTGGCAAATCTCGATGATATAAAAGGTATTGAAACCATCGAGGGACTTAATGCTGTCATTGGCCGTTCAATTATCATCCTTGCTGAGGCCGCCATCGTTATGGGCGAAACAGTCTTCTCCTCCTCGCGCAAAAGCACTGGATCATCCAAGATTTCTATTAAAATTAGACCGCTAGGTGAGCGAGTTCTCGTTAGACGCATCGAGGAAGGGAAATTACAGAGAAGTATTGCCACGATTGTCGCTGATTCCCGCTTCACATCCTCGTGGATTAACAAGGTGCCACAGAATGAAATCGCCGCCGGCGTTGTTCTAGATGTGGGGGCCGGCAGAGTGGACAGAGATAAGTTACGTTTGCCCTTTGTGAAAGGACAGCGCATTCTCTTCGGAAAGTACGCAGGTAGCGAGGTCAATGTTCAAGGCGAGGAGCATTTAATCTTGACCAAAGACGACATTCTGCAAGTACTGGACAAACCATAGTGAGTTCGGTCTGTGAATAACTTCTTGAGCGGTACAGCCGCTATTACACCTCCGCGGGCAGGCTCTATTCCAGCAGCAAACAAGTAATAGTTTGACAAAGTGACGTAATCCGCGGCGACCGAATCCTTGCTTAGGCTCTATTTACTGGTGAGTTTCCGGGGCCAGAGTTGTTTGCCAGAGGGTTAAGCACATTGGCACGCTTACAGGAACGCGCCAAGGTGATGCTGCGAACGAACTGCTCACGTTTTATCGCGGCTCAGGATCTCAAATCCCTTGAAGGCGGCATGCTTCCGGAGAATATAATGGTCGCCGCGAGACAGCGTGATGAAGAAATATGACGTGGGAGAGGAACGAACGCGACAAATCGAGGAGGAGGCGAAAAAGCAGCAGACGCAGTGGGAAGAAGTGATCGCCATTTTCAATGAGTTTTATTGGCGCGAATCTTCTCGACGAATCCAGAACCGTTAACGAGCGGCGGCGACCTCAAGACAGCGCTGACGCTACAGGTTGCGTTTTCGGTAAGCCCAGATGAGCATCGTTTTTTGAACGCGAAACGCGCAACTCGACTACTCTTTTGGGCGCCCCGCGGCGGCTCGCGCAGCATGATGCTTGAATTTAACTCCCTTACGCCGTGACCCTCTGATAGACTATCAGTCGGGCTAAGGCGAGTTTTCCCGGGTTTTCCGGGATATTTTCGACTACCGCAGGTTTCATGTCGTATCAGTGTCGGATATGGTTGTATAGAGCGTGGGAGGAAGTGAGTTGGCCGATCAGAGTTTCGTGGTAATGGACCCAGCAAAGCGCCAGGCACCGCGGCTCTACACACGAGGGGCGAAGGGCGTTCGAATTCGTGACGAACGCACTCGCAGACTCGCCCGTCGCATCATTAATGCCTGCCCTTGGATGATTGATACCGACCAGCCGCTAGTCCGCGGGTTCGCGCAGCTCGAGATTCTGAGCGAGGAAGCGTATGCCAAGATTATCGCCGAGGGCATCATCAACGCTGAAGGCACACCACATAAATTGCTGTCGGAGTTTCGAAGCCTTCGGCGCGTCCAGGCCGACATCGCCGGTCGGCTCGGACTAAGCCCACGCGATCGTGCGCAAATGCAATCGGTCTCGACCAGTGCCGCGATCGAGGGAATCGATTTGGCCAAGATCGATCGCATCCTCAAGCGAACCGGCAGCAGTGATGAAGCGTTGAGTGACTCCAATCCGGAGACGCCGGAGGACAATGGCAACAACGACCCAGCAGCTTCTTGAGGAAGCGCGTTCGTCCCTGGCCGCCTATGCTGCGGTCCTGTCGCGCGGTGAGTTTCAACTACCCCCGCACATCCGATACCTCGTGACCGAATTCGAAGCGATCGAGCGTGGTGAGCAGTACCGCGAGGGGTGGTGCATACCACCGAGACACGGCAAAACGACGCTCGGGGAGTACGCGACAGCACACTATCTCGGGCGCTATCCCACTCGTAGTGTGATCTTCGTTTCTTACGGCGCCGAGTTGAGTGAACACGATCCCGAATGGAGGAAAGAAGCGTATGCCAAATTGAGAATACGTTTCACACAGATTAGCTAGGGTTTGGTCGGTGAAACATACGGCAGGATGCGGACCCTTGATCGTCCGTATCATCGCTCCAGTCGTTTGGGATCGTCGTTCACCCCAGCCTGGTTTGAGATAGCCACACCCGAGGATTTCCTTCAATGTTGCCAGAGATTCTGTGAGATGAACGGCGCTCTCTGTTAGGTCGCTTCGGCAAAGTCTGATCTTCTGCCAATCCCGCACATTCCCGTCATCCTTCCTTCGCTCAATGGAATACTCAGCAAGCCAATGACAGATCTCGTACTGGCTGACATTGCAAATGGCCGCTATCCCGTGGGTTGAGAAACCGAGATCGTAGTGAAGATATTTCAGGTCATCAGGGCTTGGTTTGAATTTCACGAGACCCCCTTCGGGGCGGGACCGGCTCGAGGCTCTGCTGATCGTGCCGAGCTCAGAGCTGGACGCCCACGAAGAAATCTAGCCGCTTGCAATAGAGATTGGCAAAGTCGGCACTCGATTCGTTTGGGCACTTTGAGGCGATCCTGCTCTAGTGTGCGTTCACTCAAGGCCGCCGTCCTTACCGCCGTTACTTTTCGAATAGTTGCCGTCGAGGTCCGGCTCTAGCCTAGCGGTGGCCTCCGGTAAACCCACATTCTACAGTTTCCTTTATGTCTCACGGGGGAAATAGCAGATCGGCAAGAAAACGACGGCGGCGCGCAGCGATCCTGTCGCGGCGGATGCGCAATGGCGATCCTGATGCTGCATTCAGCCTCCTGCAGCGAACATCAAGCGGACGATCCAGACTTTGGAGCGCTCCTGAATCGCGAAACCTGCCGAAAACTAAGAACCCAGTGAGGTGCCGACTGCGAGGCAGGTGGCCAACGACCAGTCTGTTTGTCCGCCGGCTATGAACACCGCCGCTGACATCAGCGTCAGCGGAAGAGATAGAACGGCGCGTGCCGCGTTGGCCCGAGTCAGCTCGTATCCAACCGACAGGGTCAGCACCATCAGCAGGAACACCCCGCCATCGATGACCAACGCGCCGGTCCATATTCCGACCACCGTTAGCCATATCATCTGCCGCCATCCAAGCTGAACATTGCGCGTGCTGTCACCTTGAAGCAGGCGCCGCGCATTAGTCGCTAGGAACACCACGACAAGCACAACCGCCGAGTAATTGTCAAATGTTGTGGATCGGCCGGTCATGATCAGGCGGCTTCCCTAGGTTGACTGTCAGGTGAGTGAGTAAAGGTTTTCAGTCGATCCTCGCCGACTCCATCGACGAACTTCAGGCCG